>JAGYKV010000017.1:630000-971729 GCA_018401415.1 Candidatus Nanopelagicales bacterium
GTATGTCGTGGTTTCTTCCCACCGGGGCGCGATGCCCCTCCTGGTGCCGAACTGCCCGAACCTGCCCTGGAACCTGCCCTGGTACCTGCCTTGGTACCCGTTCTAGAACCTGCCCATGAGCCTGATTTGGAAGCTGCCCGCGAGCCTTGCCCTGAGTCCGACTTTGAGCGCGGAGTTGACGATCCTTCAGATCGCGCGCGCCGAGGAGTATCGCCACCGGCTCTTTGTGATGAACCTCCAAATGCTTGCTTCCGGCGACCCTTATTCCGACCCGCCGCTCCGGAACCGCCTTCGCCTGCATGCCCTCCGGGCCGAGGCGATCTGCGATTTTTCTTTGGTGCATGTTCGGTGACGGGGAACCATGCAACCCCCGAAGGTGTCTGGGCGCCGGTGATTCGGTCAACTTCAGCGCTGGTGGCATCCAGATGAGCAAACGATGCTTCGACCAACGCCCTTTTGAGAAGCGCTTTCATCTCTCTTTGCTGATTCATGCGAGCCACGGTCACGACCGTGCCAGACTCCCCTGCTCGCGCTGTTCGCCCGGCACGATGCAGGTAGTCCTTTGGATCTGTCGGGGCATCAGCGTGCACAACCAGACTGACATCATCAACGTGGATCCCACGGGCAGCAACGTTGGTCGCAACAAGTACGGGAGTAGTCCCCTTCTTGAATGCGTCTAGAGCTCGCGTTCTGGCACCTTGTGCTTTACCACCGTGCAGTGTTCCTGCAGCCACACCTTGAGAATGTAGTTTCTCGGCAAGTCGATCTGCACCGCGCTGCGTTCGCACAAACATGATCGTGCGACCTTCGCGAGCACCAATCCGAGCCAGCATTTGATCGCGCTCTTCTTGCTTGACGACAAACACATGGTGCTCCATGGCGCCGTGAGCTGTCTCACCAGTTTCGACAGAATGTTCAACAGGATCACGCAAATACTTTTTCACAAGAGTGTCCACATCGCGATCCAATGTTGCACTGAACAAAAGTCGTTGACCGCTGGGGTTCGTAGTGTCCAAAATCTCTTTCATATCAGGCATAAATCCCATGTCACTCATGAGATCTGCTTCATCGAGGACTGTGATTTCAACATCGCCCAGATTAACGGCGCCCCTGTTCATGAGGTCAATAAGGCGACCAGGTGTGGCAACAACAATCGGGACTGCGTGATCAAGTGCCTGGAGTTGCTTCCCGAATGGCATGCCTCCTGCAATAAGCACGGATGACAATCCCACCTTGCGCGCCAGAGGTGAAATCGTTGCGTTGATTTGCATGGCTAATTCACGAGTTGGCGAAAGCACCACTGCTAATGGACGTCCGCGCTTTGCCTTGCGATTGTCAAGGCGAGTCAGCAATGCCAAAGCAAATGCAAGTGTTTTACCTGAGCCGGTGCGGCCACGACCGAGAACATCGCGACCAGCAATTGCATCAGGCAATGTCGCTATTTGGATAGGAAATGGTTCTGCGAAACCGGAATGGGAAAGTGCACTGGCGAGTGGTTTGCACACACCAAGGTCGAGAAAAGTAGTCATGATTACCAATCAGATGCTTTGAGACCAGCACCTGCAGTAGTTACGGCTGGGATGGGACTCATACGGATAGAACCAAGATTATTCAAGGAACTATTTGACGACCACTCCGGCAAAAGCCTTACGACCGCGCCTTAATACTAACCATGAGCCATATAGGAGATCCCCTGCAGGCACTTGATAGTCCTCTTGCTCGACTCGAACATTGTTGACATAGGCGCCACCTTCAGCGATGGTGCGACGCGCCGCCTTTTTACTCGACGCTAGTCCAGCGCGCACTAAGAGTTCGTCTAGCGGTGGCAAAAGACCATCAATCACTTCGTTCACAGCCACGACTCCGAGGGAAGCTTCGGTCAATGCTGCCGAGATCGTGGCTTCGGGAAGTTCGGCCAACTCGCCACTCCCGAACAGTGCACGGCCTGCTGCTTCGGCAGCCTCGCACTCAGCCTTGCCGTGCACAAGTTGGGTGAGCTCCTGAGCCAAAGCACGTTGAGCGGCCCTTTCCTGAGGCTTTTCAATGGATTGAGCTTCGAGATCTTCAATCTCCGATTGAGTTTTGAAACTGAATATGCGCAAAAGCGATGAGATGTCACGGTCATCAGCATTCAACCAAAACTGATAGAAGGCATAAGGACTGGTCAACTCTGAGTCAAGCCACACCGTTCCAGACTCGGTTTTACCAAACTTGGTGCCATCGGCCTTGGTGATTAAGGGTGTCGTGAGAGCGTGGACACTCTGTTGCTCTACTCGGCGGACGAGATCAACTCCTGCGGTGATGTTCCCCCACTGATCAGACCCTCCTGTTTGTAGGACACAACCATGGCGCTTGAACAGTTGAAGGTAGTCATAAGACTGCAATAACTGATAACTGAACTCGGTAAAACTAATTCCGTCCTTTGCCAACCGTGCCGCGACCGCCTCGCGATCCAGCATCCGATTAACACTGAAGTGTTTACCGATATCTCGCATGAATTCAAGAATTCCCATGTCGGCTGTCCAATCAAGGTTGTTGACGACCTCGGCAGCGTTCACGCCTTCAAAGGAATAAAACTGAGTCAATTGATGACGAATGCGCTCCACCCAATCGGTTACCAGCTCCTTGGAATTTAGATTCCGCTCCCCTGATTGTTTGGGGTCACCGATTAATCCGGTAGCTCCACCGACAAGAGCTAACGGTTTATGGCCAAATAATTGGAATCTGCGAACGGTCAAAATTTGTACCAAGTTTCCCAGGTGCAGACTCGGAGCAGTGGGATCAAAACCGCAATACAAAGTTATGGAGTTCTTGGTTGCTTCAGTGAGCGCCTCTAGGTCCGTGCTTTGTGCAATGAGCCCACGCCAGGTGAGTTCCTCGATTATCCCTTCAGATGCGATGGCCACCCGCCTATCTTGGCGCACCGAGTAGCCATATTCATGACCACCACGCCTGCAACGCACGGGACCAAGGTGGGACGATACGTTCATGGCTCACTCAGCACAGAAAATGCGCAAAGCCGCTGAGCACATTCGAGCCGTCGATCCAGCCTTCACCGACATCATTGACCAGAGTCCCCTGTGCAATATCGGTCGCAAGAAGGATCAACAGGTGGACCACTTTCAAGCTCTGGTGAACTCAGTGATTGCTCAACAGGTATCCGTCAAGGCAGCGGACACAATTACAGCTCGAGTGACCGAGAAGCTTGATGGAGAAGTAAGCCCACATCGAATACTCGATGTAACTGATCTTGACTTGCGTGCGGCCGGACTCTCTGGTGCAAAAACTCGAACAATTAGGGAGCTGGCTCAAGCGTGGCATGTGAATGATTATGACTTTTCCAACCCCCAGATTCATGATCACGAGGTAATCCACGAACTCACAAAACTCTGGGGAATTGGCCGCTGGACCGCCGAAATGTTCCTGATGTTTGCCCTTCATCGATTGGATGTGTGGCCCACGGGTGATCTGGCAATGCGACGCGGATGGGAACAGATCCACGGACTTCCCGAGTACATAGATCCGAAGGATCTCGATGACCTCGGTGAGATCTTTACACCATACAGAAGTGTGGCAGCGTGGTATTGCTGGAGAATAATTGATGGCGACAGTCAAACCTGGTGAAATCGCGAACCGGTAATTACACCCGCGAACCGTGAATCATGCGTCTTACAAAGACCACCGAAGCAATTCCCGCAAATAAACCGAGCGCATTCATCGCAATATCTTTGAATTCGAAAAACCTGACACCAGAAGCACCTTGAACTACTTCAAGTAATGCCCCAAAGGCAACGAGTGAGAAAAATGCAGTCAAAGGACGGAACCCACTTGCAATTGCAAGTGCCCCCAAAACTGCATAGCCAATGAAATGTGACAAGACATCTGAAATTGACGCAGTGGAAGGAAGTTCAGATACTGGCACAAGAGACAGCCAGATGGTCACCGAAACTGCAAGAGCAAAACCGATGCGAGTTACAAACAGCAACGGTCGGCTGGAAACCAACTATTCACTCCAAGCAATGCGTTGCTCAGCAATGACTTTCTCTAGATCACTTAACTGTTCACGAACTCGATCTGGAGCAGTACCACCAAAAGCTGATCGGGAGTCCAGTGATCCTTTCACGGTAAGGACTTCTCGGACGCGTGGAGTCAGCTTTGCTGAAATAGATTGCAGATCCGAATCAGTGAGATCCCACAGTTCGATGCTCTGCGACTCCGCAACTCGCACGCAAGCGCCAGCGATTTCATGCGCGTCGCGGAATGGAACACCTTCGCGCACTAGCCATTCGGCAATATCAGTGGCGAGCGCAAATCCTTCAGGTGCAGAGGCCTTCATTAACTCTGTATTGAACTCAAGGGTTGAAATCATGCCCGAGAACGCGGGGAGGACGAGGAGCAGTTGTTCAACCGAATCGAATACTGGCTCTTTGTCCTCCTGCAGATCCCTGTTGTAACCGAAGGGTAAACCTTTGAGTGTGGCAAGAAGTCCGGTCAGATTTCCAATAAGTCGGCCTGACTTACCACGGGCCAACTCAGCAACGTCGGGGTTCTTCTTTTGAGGCATGATTGATGAACCCGTGGACCAGGAGTCGTGCAGCTTTGCCCAACCAAATTCCCGTGAAGACATCAGGATTACTTCCTCAGCTAACCGGGAAAGGTGGACACCAATCATGGCCGCGACGAACAAAAACTCTGCGACCCAATCCCGATCACTTGTCGCGTCAATGGAGTTGCTCAGCGCTTGATCAAAACCCAAGGCAATTGCAACCGCCTGCGGATCCACACCCAAACTTGAGCCCGCAAGTGCACCCGCACCCAAGGGTGATCGCGCCGCACGCTGATCCCAATCAGCCAGGCGCTCAAGGTCTCGGATTAGTGCATGGACATGTTTGGCAAGTTCATGGCCAAAAGACACCGGCTGGGCATGTTGCAAGTGAGTGAACCCGGGTGAATATGTGTCCACGTGGACAGTAGCTTGGGTCAGGAGGGCAAGTTCCAGTTCAATCACCGCCCGAGCAATTGATCGAGCTTGATCACGAACATAGAGTCGAAAGTCAGTGGACACCTGGTCATTACGACTGCGTCCGGCGCGCAACTTGCCGCCCACTTCACCAAGTCGCTCAATCAGATTACGTTCTATCGCGGTATGCACATCTTCATCGGCTAGATCAGGTATCACATCACCTGAGAGGACTTCAATGAGCAACTGATCAAGACCTGTAATCACCTGATCTAATTCAGCATCGGTAAGTAATCCAGCAGTGTGCAGCACTTCAGCGTGAGCCTTGGTCTGAGCAATGTCATACGGGGCAAGACGCCAATCGAAATGAGTTGATGCACTCAAAGCTGCCATTGCATCAGATGGACCAGCGGTAAACCGTCCACCCCACAAGCGAGTTGGCTGTTCATTAGTCATGAACTACTAGTCCTTTTCATCTGTGAGCCTCAGCCCACACCAATACGGTATTGCACAAGTCATCTGCTGCCTTCGAATCGGGCATCACGATCATGATCGTGTCATCGCCGGCAACCGTCCCCACGTTATCGAAGATTCGACTTCTATCGAGGTAACCGGCCAGGTACTGCGCGGCGCCCGGTGGGGTATGAAGGACGGCAATATTTGCCGCCGACTGCGCCCTCAGCAAAACTTCCCCACAGACGCGTACAAGTTCCTGTTCGGAACCCCCCAAAGGTAGTGAAGTGTCCATTGCGATCCGGTCAACAATTACATATCGAGATGTGCCACCAGCATCGATCTGCTTTACCGCCCCGAGGGCATCGAGATCCCGCGAAACAGTTGCTTGCGTGACCTTAAAACCCTGCTTGTGCAATAACTCCAGAAGTTCATCTTGCGATGTCACTGAATCACTTGCAATGAGATCAGCAACAATCGCTCTTCGGGCGCGCATCGTGTGTGGAGATGTCATGGGGTACCAGCCCTCACCTTTTCCGAAGCCAACTGCCATCCGGTTAATGCCTGTTCAACCTCGGCGTCGGAGATTGTCAACGCGGGAGCCATGCGGATCGCCGTCGGTGTCACTGCATTTGCCAACACACCGGACTGCATCAACATGACGTTGAAGTCTTGTGAAGCCACACCAGTGAGTTCCGCTGCAAGAAGCAATCCCCGACCGCGAACATCTGTCACCACTCCACCGGTTCGCTCGGGCAACTCCGTGGCAAAGCGGTGAAACAACTCCTGGGCTCGCAGCATGAGGTTGTCTGACTCAACAACATCCATCACAACCTGAGCGGCACGTGTACTCAGTGGGTTTCCTCCGAATGTCGATCCATGCATGCCTGGAGTAAATAACTCTGCAGCACGACCACGTGCAACGACGGCGCCAATAGGGATTCCTGCGCCCAATCCTTTGGCCAACATGATCAGGTCAGGTTGTGACGACGTATCTGGAAGGTCATGCTGGAATCCAAACCAATCCCCTGTACGCCCCATTCCTGTCTGCACTTCATCTAGCATCAATAGAGCTCCGTGTTTGTCCGCAATTTCACGCGCTGCACGCAGATACCCGGGTGGAGCCACCCTCACCCCACCTTCACCCTGTATCGGCTCGAGCACAATTGCGGCGGTCTGATCCGTTACCGATTGCGCAAGAGCTTCAGTATCGCCAAATGGGACAACCGTGACATCGCCCGGCAGCGGACGAAATGGGTCTTGTTTGGCCGGTTGCGCTGTCCATGAAAGTGCACCCATGGTGCGTCCGTGGAATCCGCCTTCGGCAACAACCGTGTGAGTCTTACCCGTGAGCCGAGATATTTTCAGTGCAGCTTCGTTCGCTTCCGCACCGGAATTGCAGAAGAACACTTTCGCATCGGGCCATTGAAGAATCCCCGCCAATCTCTCCGCAACGTCAATAGCACCCGAATGAGCGTATAAATTACTGACATGACCCAAGGTGCCCATTTGCTCTGTTAATGCATTCGTCAACCGACCATCACCATGACCAAGTGCATTGACAGCGATCCCGGCAATCAGATCGACATATTCCTTAGATGTGTCATCCCATACGAGTGAGCCTTGGCCTCGCACGAGCATGAGTGGAGGTGTCGAATAGTTGGACATAAGGCTGTGATTCCAACGCTTTTCCCATGGTGGGTTGGTTCCCACTTCATTGTTATTCATGGGAGCCAACCACAACAGTTCCTGCCCCACCATCGGTGAAGACTTCACGTAGGAGCGCATGCGGTACTCGGCCATCGATCACGTGGGCTCGGGGAACTCCCCCCTCAACAGCACGCAGGCACGCTTCCATCTTGGGCACCATGCCAGAAGCTAAAGACGGTAAAAGTATGCTTAATTCTTCAGTCGTAATGGATGCAATGACCTCGCTGCTGTGCGGCCAATCGCGATACAAACCTTCAACATCAGTCAACACCACGAATTTTTCTGCGCCCAATGCTTCAGCTAGAGCCGCCGCTGCTGTGTCGGCATTGACGTTCATGGTCATGCCATTTCTGTCCTTTGCAACTGTCGAGATGACCGGAATAAAGTTATTGCTCACTAGGGTTTCTACGAGAGTTGTGTGTACTTCAACAATGTCACCAACGAGCCCAATGTCAACGAGCTCTCCGTCGACAGATACGTCGCGCTTCTCAGCAAGAAGCATTCGGGAATCTTCACCGGAAACGCCAACAGCACGAGCACTAAATTCGTTGATCAAGCCAACGAGTTCGCGCTGTACTTGTCCTACCAACACCATGCCTACAACTTCCATGATCTCTGGTGTTGTCCTCCTCAATCCACCAACAAATTCAGATGTAATTCCTAACTTGTCAAGCATTTCATTGATTTGTGGTCCTCCTCCGTGAACAACAACGGGGTGTAGTCCTGCTTCTTGGAGGAATACAACATCTTGGGCAAACGCCCTTTGCAAAGAAACATCCACCATCGCATTTCCGCCATACTTGATAACAACAGTTGCCCCCACAAAAGGCCGTAACAGGGGCAAGATCTCTGCGAATGATTCCGATTCGTCTTGTTTTGTTGATGTCATGGTTTCCTCATGTGGAGTACGCCGAATTCTCGTGAACATAATCTGCCGTCAAATCATTAGTCCAAATCGTCGCAGTGGATGCTCCCGCGTTGAGTTCCACATCAATGAAAACCTCTCGGGCCCCCATGTCAACGAGGTCACGGGGATCGCCAATGCCACCGCCTTTACACACCTTCACCCCGTTAATAGCAACATCTACCGAAGCAGGGTCAAATAATGCAGACGTGGTGCCTAATGCAGAAAGCACCCGACCCCAATTGGGATCTTCACCGTGAATCGCACACTTCAATAAATTGCTTCTCCCAATGGCGCGAGCGGCATCCAGGGCATCAGTTTCCGCCGCAGCTCCGCTGACAGTGATCGCTATGTCCTTGGAAGCGCCCTCTGCATCGGCAATCAATTGCCGCGCAAGGTCGGCACATACCTCACGCACAATACTGGCAAATTCAGCAGTCTCGGGTGCAACACCTGAGGCTCCGTTCGTCATCAGGAGCACGGTGTCATTGGTGCTCATGCAGCCATCAGAATCAATTCGATCAAATGTGTGTGCGGTCGCTTGGCGTAGTGCTGAGTCTGCAACCTCGCGAGTAACTAGAGCATCAGAAGTGATGAATACCAGCATGGTTGCTAACCCCGGTGCAAGCATGCCCGCACCTTTTGCCATTCCCCCAACGGTGTAACCAGATCCGTGAGCCACAGACACTTTAGGAACTGAATCCGTTGTCATGATTGCTGTTGCGGCCGAATCCCCGCCCTCAGCACTCGCAGCAGCAAATGCTGAGTCAACTCCCCCCAACAATTTCGCCATGGGTAGCCGCTCACCGATCAAACCGGTGGAGCACACCACAACTTCGCCAGCACCAAAATCTTTCCCTACGGCCTGAACTAATCCTGCAGCGTGTTCTGCGGTGGCGTGCGTATCGGCGAAGCCATCTGCACCCGTGCATGCATTAGCCCCACCCGAGTTCACCACAACCAATCGCGCGGTTCCGTCCGCCAAAACTTGGCGAGACCAGATCACCGGAGCAGCAGCGAATGCGTTGGTGGTGAATACCGCAACTGCGACATCGCTGGGACCATCATTAACAATCACGGCGACATCGGGATTACCTGATTGCTTAATGCCCGCGCGCACACCTGCAGCACGAAATCCCTGGGCAGCCGTGACGCTCATGGCGCAATCCCAATGATGTCCAACCCAGCGCCTTCGTCGAAACCGAGCATTAGATTCGCATTTTGAACCGCTTGCCCAGCCGCACCTTTTCCTAAGTTGTCAATAACCGAAACAACAACCACGCGACCAGTGTGATGATCGACGGCAACCTGAATCTGTGCAGTATTGGTACCACTGACCGCACCGGTATGGGGCCATTGACCTTCCGGCAGTACGCTCACGAATGGTTCATTTGCGTATGCATCCATCAGAATCTTTCGCGGATCCACCTGTTTGCTCAACAATGCAGTGCACGTGGCAACAATGCCGCGGGGCATGGGAGCCAGTAGTGGAGTGAAGGACAGAGACACGTCAGTGATACCCACTCCTGCCGCTATTGCGATGGACTGTTCCATTTCAGGAGTGTGCTGATGCCCACCACCTACTTTGTATGCGGACATGGATCCCATGACGTTTGTTGCAAGTAATGAGTCGCTGGCCTTACGACCCGCTCCCGAGGTTCCCGATGCTGCCACCACCACGATGTCCATCAGTTCGATAATCCCAGCTTGTGCTAGTGGGGCTAGCGCCAGTGCAACCGCCGTGGGGTAGCACCCTGGGTTGGCAACCCTTGTTGCTGAACGAATCTGCGAACGGGCACCTGGAAGTTCGGGAAGCCCATAGACCCAACTGCCCGCATACGCGCCGCCATAGAAGGCGGCCCAGGCATCTGCGCTGCGGAGCCGAAAGTCGGCGCCCAGGTCGACGATCATTGTGCTCAGCGGCAATCGAGCCACGATTGCGGCCGACTCTCCGTGCGGTAGGGCTAAGAACACGAGGTCCGCCTGGCCCAGAACATCCGCAGTCGTCTCAACCAGCAGCAGATCCGCCCAGGATGTGCCAGTGAATTGCAGATGGACGGCAGCTAAGGACTCCCCTGCTCGGCCAGCAGCGCACGCAGCAACCAGATCAAGATTCGGGTGCTGGGCGAGGTAACGAAGGAGCTCACCACCGGCATAGCCGGAGGCCCCAGCGACGGCAACGGTGGTCATGGCATAAATATACGCATACGCGCATATTTATATCGCACCTGACCCTCCCTAACCGTCGAGGGAGAGCTTGGGCCGCCTGATCAGGGAGGTGACTAGTCCACTATCTAGCGAAGAACTGCCCCGCACACATGGGTGGCTCTCTGCAGTGCAGCCTCGCGGACCCTCGCGGTCTCCTCGGCAGACAGGGTGTGATCGGGGCTACGGAATCGTAAGGCGAAAGCCAGTGACTTCTTTCCCTCGCCAACCTGCGGCCCCGAATAGACATCAAAAAGTCGCACCGACTCGAGGAGGTCCCCGGCACCCTCGCGCAGCGCCTGCTCCACAAGTGCCGCGTCCATATTCTGATCAACGACTACGGCGAGGTCTTCTTTCGCCACGGGCTGCGTGGAGAACACGGGTGCAGGCATGACAAGTGGTGCACATTTAATGACGGCATTGAGATTGATCTCCATTGCACAGGAACGAGGGGGCAATCCAAAACTTTCACACACGGCAGGGTGGAGTTCGCCCGCTGCACCGACAACGTGACTGGCGCCGTCAGCATCGGTCACGGAAAGTTGCGCACATCGACCCGGATGGAAAATGGGGTCGGCACCGCGGGAAACGGCAAGTGTCACACCGCAACTTTCCGCAAGGATGCGTGCTGAATCGACGGCGTCCGACCAATCAAATGGTCGAGCGCCTCCCCACCAACCGGCAGGTTGGGCCTCGCCAATCAGGACAGCAGCAACATGCAAGGGTTGATTTGGCAATGCATTTTCAAGAGCGCTCCACTGTTCGGGCGTTGGTGGATGTTCCACATTCATGTGAGGAATAGCCACGGTGTCCATCCCGCCTTGGAACACGGAGCCGATCTCGAATATGGGAATAGAAGTGTGTCCGCGACCGAGGTTGCGGCGAGCAGTCGGAATAAGGGTGAACAGAATCGATGAACGGAGCCATGGTTGTTCATCTGAGAGCGGGTTGGCCAAGGTTGGCATATCGCGACGTGGATCCTGTGCGGGGATCCGGAGCGCGGTGAGGTCCTGCGGACCAACAAAGGGGTAACTCAATACCTCAGACAGGCCAGCGTGAGCGAGCGCCGTACCAACCCGGCGACGTAACTTCTGCGAGTGAGTCACACCGCGTCCGGCGGGAGCGACCGGCAGGGTACTCGGCAGATTGGAATAACCGATGAGTCGAATAACTTCTTCCACCAGGTCAGCTTGATCGGTGATGTCTGGTCGCCACGAAGGAACAGCAACGTGAAGTTGGCCAGATTCTTGGGTTACCTGGCACCCCACGGCGGTCAAGAGATCAACGACCTGTTGAGCAGGTATCTCCATGCCGGCAATTTGAGCAGGAAGTTGATTGGAGATGGTGATCACGGTTACCTGCATGGGAGCCTCCACGGCGTTCATGCCGACGTACTCCCCGCCACCAAGTTCGAGCATGAGTTCAATGGCTCGCAAAGCTGCATAGGGTGCAATGGTGCGATCAACTCCACGCTCAAAGCGCCGCGATGCCTCGCTGGATAGTTTGTACTTGCGAGAACTTCGAGCAATCGCCATTGAGTCAAAATGAGCTGCTTCGAGAGCAATATTTGTGCTCGAATCGGAGATCTCAGCATCGAGTCCACCCATGACACCGGCGAGACCGATGGTTCCGCGGTCATCGAGAATAACCAAATCACTCGCGGACAATGTGCGCTCGACATGATCAAGGGTTTCGAATAACTCCCCTTCAATTGGGTGACCGGCGCGAACAGTTCCCTGCAATTTATCTAGGTCAAATGCGTGTAGTGGCTGCCCCGACTCGAGCATGACGTAGTTTGTGATGTCCACAGCGAGTGAGACCGAGCGCATGCCACAATCCCTGAGTCGGTTTTTCATCCATTGGGGCGTGGGTGCATATGGGTTGAAATTAACAACAGTCGACAATGTAAATAGATCACATGCCTCCAGATCATCGGAGGCACACTCGGCTGGCTTCGTGCTCCCCGAGGGTGCCGGAACATGAACCACGCGATCGATGGGATCACTGAAAGGAACTTTGTAAGCAATGCACACTTCGCGAGCGATACCCCGAGCCGACAGTGCATAACCACGATCCGGGGTTACTGCAATGTCCAGAATTTCGTCAGCCAATCCAATAATTGGTTTGGCATTGGCACCTGCACTGGCTGTTTCCGGTGGCAGAACGAGTATGCCCTCGTGGTCCTCACCGAGGCCCATTTCTCGCTCCGAGCAAATCATGCCGTTTGACACTTTGCCATAGGTTTCACGTGCGGAAATTTCAAAACCACCGGGGAGGATTGTTCCGGGAACAGCGACCACGACCAGGTCACCCACGACAAAGTTTTGGGCACCGCAAATGATTCCTCGAATCCCACCGTGATCAGCACCCACATCTACCAGGCAATACCGGATTGGCTTTTTGAACTCGGTGAGTTCTTCTATTTCCTCCACGCGACCAACCACGAGGTCACCGCTCAAACCCTCACCAATTGTTTGAACACTTTCAACTTCGAGTCCGGCGGCAATCAAATGTTCAGCAATTTCACGACCCGAAGCTGTTACACCGGTGAGTTCAGAAATCCAACTAATGGGAATGCGCATTACGCCTCCACCCCAAATGCCCGAGTGAAGCGTAAATCGCCCTCCACCATGTCGCGCATGTCGGTGACGCCATTGCGGAACATGAGAGTCCGTTCAATGCCCATGCCGAACGCGAAACCGGTGTAAACATGTGGGTCAATTCCAACAGCACGAAGCACTCTGGGATTCACCATTCCGCAACCGCCCCATTCAATCCAGCCTTCATTTCCGCAGGTGCGACATGGCGTGCCGGAATTACCAACGGATGCTCCCCTGCAGATGAAACATTGAAGATCAACTTCAGCACTCGGTTCGGTAAATGGGAAATACGACGGACGTAACCGCGTAACAATTCCCGCACCGAACATTTGCTCCGCAAGATGATCCAGAGTTCCCTTGAGATCCGCCATGGTGAGGCCACGATCCACCGCCAGGCCTTCGATTTGGTGAAAGACAGGAGTGTGAGTGGCATCTAGTTCATCGGTTCGGTACACGCGACCGGGGGCAACAACATAAATCGGCGGTTTGTGTTCGAGCATGGCCCTGATTTGAATGGGTGAAGTCTGGGTGCGCAACACCGCACCACTGTCTTGTGATGTGACATAGAAGGTGTCTTGCATTGTTCGCGCCGGGTGGTCGGCTGGAACGTTCAGAGCATCAAAGTTCACCCACTCTGCTTCCAGTTCTGGTCCCTCGGCTATGGAGTAGCCCATGGCTATAAAAACATCGGACATCGCTTCCATCAGTGTGGTGAGTGGATGACGACCGCCGACCCACCCACGATCGGTCGGAACCGTGATGTCGACGGTTTCTTCCAGAAGCACTTGCTGATCTCGCAAAACTTCCAATTCTTCTTCACGGTTCGACAGAGCATCTTTAATCTGAGCCTTAGCTTGGCCAACACGCTTACCGACTTCAGCTTTGGCGGCTGGCGGCAGTGCGCCGATCTCACGATTCGCTAATGCAAGTGGTGACCTGTCACCAAAATGGGCGAGTCGCACTTCCTTCAACTCCGCGAGGTTACCGGCGTTATTCATAGCGGCGAGCGCCTCTGCAACCATTCGATTGACAGATTCTTCACTGAGATCTGTGACCTGTTTGGGGTCGTACTCCTTATTCGGCGCCGACACCCTGAGCTCCAGATTCAGAGTCCAGAACGAGGTTGACCAAGAGGTCAACGCTGGCATCTAGATCGCCACTGCCGGAAAGTACGAGGTCGGGGTTCAATGGAACTTCATACGACTGTCCCACACCCGTCATGTTCGGTAGATTCCCCGCAGCAGCTTTGGCGTACAGGCCTTTGGGGTCTCGTTCGGCACATACCTCAACGGGGGTATCCACGTACACCTCGAGGAATTCACCCGGCCCGAAAAGACGCGCGGCGCTCTCGCGATCTGTGCGATAAGGGGAAACAAGTGCAACAAAAACAACTATCCCGCTGTCTCGCATGAGTTTGCCCACTTCAGCAACTCGACGAACATTTTCTGCCCGGTCTTCGGGTGTGAACCCAAGATCCTTGTTCAACCCTGTGCGAACATTGTCGCCGTCGAGGACATACGTGTGTACACCCAGTGAGTGCAGTTTCCTCACCGCGGAATCAGCAATGGTTGATTTTCCCGAACCAGGAAGCCCCGTTAACCAGATGACTCGTGCGGGGTGTCCCATGAGCGCACTGCGAGCCGCATGGTCCACGTCATAGGTGTGCGGCACCACGTTGAAGGCGCGTCGCATGGCATGGCGAGATAGTCCAGCGGCCACCGTGTCGGCATTGACCCGATCCACAAGGAGGAATCCACCCGTATCCCGACAATCGCGGTAAGCATCCATGGGAATAGGTCGATCGGTTGCAATTTCCACCCGACCGACATCGTTCATTTCAAGAATTCGCGCAGCGTGCTCGTGACCGGTCACAACATCTAGGCGATGCCGCACATTTGTCACGGTGGTTGGAACTGAACGCGAGCCAGACACGAGAAGGTAGGAGCGTCCGTGGGCAAGGGGTTCCTCACCAAGCCACACCATGTCCACCGCAAACCGATCTGCGGGCTGCAAGGAAGTACCTGAGGCGAGGATGTCACCACGGGTTACGTCTACTTCATGATCCAAGGTGAGGGTGACAGCTTGACCGGTGATTGCGGTGTCAAGATCACCGTTAGCCGTCACGATCCTGTCGATTTTCGCAGTGCGACCCGAATCCGCAACGGTTACTTCCTGGCCGACGGAAACTTTGCCCGCCACAACTGTGCCCGCGTAACCGCGGAAATTTCCTTCAGCACGCACAATGAATTGAACCGGAAACCTGAACCCTTCATTTTCAGGCTTGACCATGGGCTCCCACACGCCTAAAGCACCCAGCAGAGTTTCGCCGTGATACCAGGGCATGTTGGTTGAAACCGTGGTGATGTTGTCGCCTGCAACCGCACTGACTGGGATACCGAAGATTTCCTCTACGCCGAGTCGGGCTGCCGTAACTCGAACTTCACCCATGATTTTCTCAAATATTTCATGGGAGTAATCCACCAAATCCATTTTGTTTACCGCGACCATAATTGTTTCCACGCCCATGAGGGCACACACGGTCAAATGCCGGTGCGTTTGCGGGCGAACTCCACGGGCAGCATCGACCAAGAGAACGGCAACATCGCCATTGGATGCAGCAACCGCCATGTTTCGGGTGTATTGCTCGTGACCCGGGGAGTCAGCAATCAGAATCCTTCGACCATTTGGGAGATTCATGTGTCGGTAGGCAACATCGATCGTGATGCCTTGCTCGCGCTCCGCTTCCAGGCCATCGGTTAAAAGTGAATAATCAATGTCCCCCACCGGAACCGTTGAGCCACCACGGCGCGTGCGGCGGGCGTATTCGAGTTGATCGATGGGCACACTGTCTGTTTCAGCCAGGAGTCGACCGATTAACGTCGACTTACCGTCGTCAACGGAACCGCAGGTCACTAGGTGTAATACAGGAGTTAATTCAGACATTAAAAATAACCCTCAGCCTTCTTCGCCTCCATGGAGCCGCCACCCTCGCCGTCGATCAGGCGACCAGCACGTTCGGAGACATTGCTTGATTCCATCTCGGCAATGAGGTCAACAAGATTATCGGCCGTGGATTCCACCGCCCCGGAAAGCGGATAGCACCCCAGCGTTCTAAAACGGACGGATTTCATGACTGGAACCTCGCCCTCCTTGAGAGGAAAACGATCATCGTCCACCATGATCAAAACACCATCGCGTTCAACAACGGGGCGCTCTTTGGCGAAATAGAGGGTGGGAATCTCAATGCCCTCCCGCTGGATGTAGCGCCAAATATCTAACTCGGTCCAATTGGAAAGCGGAAACACGCGCATGGATTGACCTGGTGAAAGCTGGGTATTAGCCGTGCGCCAAAACTCAGGGCGTTGTTTACGAGGATCCCAGCGGTGCCCTGGCTCTCTCAGTGAGAAGATTCGCTCCTTGGCACGACTGCGTTCTTCATCGCGGCGAGCACCACCGATTGCGGCATCGAAGCCGTGCTGATCAATGCCCTCGCGTAAAGCCACTGTTTTCATGATGCGGGTGTATTCATGGGTTCCATGATTAAACGGGGTAACACCATCCGCTAAAGCAGCCTTATTTTGGGCAATACGCAAATCCAAATTGAGATCAGCAGCACGCTTATCTCGGAACTCGATCATTTCACGAAACTTCCACGAGGTATCAATGTGCATCACAGGGAAAGGCACTGGAGCCGGGTAAAAAGCTTTGACCGCTAGATGGAGGAGAACAGATGAATCCTTACCGATGCTGTATAAGAGAACCGGATTGCGGAAAGCAGCCGCTGTCTCGCGATAGATATGGATGGCCTCAGCTTCTAGTTCATCAAGCACCGCGGAGTACGGAACCGTCACGGTCACTGAACACAACCTTTCCTAGCTCTGGCAACGATTTGAAGATGAAATTCCCTCGCGTAATAGAACCCTAAAGGCTCACGCTTCAGAGAGAACTTCCGTACCCATGGAGCCGGATTCTGCGGCACCGGTATCGGTGGACCCTAAACGGGCGGCCTCCCGCTCTGCCCGACGCCTGATGGCATCTGTGTTACCAGCATCGATAACGGCAGGATCCATGTACGGAGATTCAATGGAGGTGACCGGATTCCTGGAATCGATCCACTTCTGGAGGTTCGGCCCCGATTCATAGGAGGTGATCAGGCAGTATCTCGGCTCATTGCCGGGATGCCACACCGCGTGATAGAGGCGTTGGGTATCGATGACCACCTGTGTACCCGCGGGCAACGGCACCCGAACCTCGGTGGCGGGGTCATCACGATCCTCCCGAAGAATCATGACCGAATCGGGGTTGTCGGTGAGGTTGTAGAAAGAGCGAACAATCCACCCCGTTCCCTCCGGGTTGAGCCGGTTGTTGTCGTCCCTGTGCAAGTTGAAAATCGAATCGGCATAGGTGTTTGGCTGGAGTTCAATTACCCGGCAACGACCAATATTGGCGCCGACTTCTTGAGCGCGGTCGGTCAGGAGTGGGGCGATTTCAACGTTTTCGGTGACCCAAACTCCGTCTTTGTCCGTCTTGGGAGGGGTGTGATTCCAGAATCCATCGCATTCCATGTCTCCATATGCGCTTGCCAGCGGGGCAAACCGGGTGTCACCGGATGATTTCCAGTCAACATAAACCAAGTTCTCCCACTCCCGAGGGTCTGCTGACTGGTTGTAAGAATCAACAACCGCGAATCCGGATTCCTCGAGAATCGGCATTTTAATGTAACTCATGAAATCTCCAGTTCGGTGAACTTTGCGCTCCGACACCAATCATCTGGTGCCTCCCTAGTTTCTCACCTCGACACCTAGGAATCCCTCACTCCGGGGCGTGTTGCACTGCGTACTTGCTCACAATGTGTCCGAACCTGGAGCGTGATGTCGAGCATCTATTTAGCTGGACTGACTCCCTTGAGGTAGCCGACGTACATGCAGACTGCAGCAGCGACCGCCGCATTGAGTGACTCAACCCCTTCAGCCATGGGAATTCGCACCGGAGTGACCTGCACTCCACCAGTCTGCCAGTCAGAACTCACCCCGTGAACCTCCGAGCCCACAACCCACGTCACGGGCAAGGAATCAAAGTCAATGTTAGAGATGTCTAGATCGGAGTCAGCCCTAAGAGTGAAGATTTTGCGGTCTCGTGGAAGTTCAGATACCGCAGCTAACCTCGTGACCGGAACGCGAAAGATCGACCCTGCACTACTCCGGACGACTTTGTCATTAAATGGATCCACACAGTTTCCAAAGATGAGACAACCTGCAGCTGCAGTGGCATCGGCGGTTCGGAGAATGGTCCCCAAATTCCCAGGGTCGGAGATGTTATCCACGATCACTAAAGCTCCGGGTCGATCACATATTTCCGATATTTCCACCCTGGGAATCTGGCACAGGGCAACCACACCTTGCGGAGTCACCGACCCAGAAAGGGCTTCAATAACTTCAGTGGTGCAGCGGGTTACCAGTGCTCCGAGTTCGTGAAATTCGTCAACAAAATCATCTGTTGCAAAGACTTCCGTGACGCTTTCCGGGGCGTATTCCATTGCCACTCGAACGACAGCAGGACCCTCCGCGAGGAAGAGCCCTGCTGTGTAACGCTCGGATCTTTTGTGAAGGCGAACCAGTTCCTTCACGCGATCTGATTTGCGTGAACTAATGGTCCGCATGGTGTGGGCCGTTAAACGGTTTGCGCAGGAACTGCCGCACGAGCAATCTCGACGAGTGCGCTGAACGCCGCCGAATCGTTCACCGCCAACTCGGCCAACATGCGACGATCCACTTCGATTTCCGCCGCCTTCAGTCCTTGAATAAATCGGTTATAGGTCATGTCGTTTGCGCGGGCTGCAGCATTAATGCGCTGAATCCAAAGCCGACGAAAGTCACCTTTTCGGGTGCGTCGATCTGCATACGCATAAACCATCGAGTGGGTGACTTGCTCTTTAGCCTTGCGGTAGAGCCGGGACCTTTGTCCACGGTAACCGGAAGCCCTTTCCAGAATTTCCCTACGCTTTTTGTGCGCATTTACTGCGCGTTTGACGCGTGCCATGACTTCTCCTGATTTCCTAGTGACAGATTCTTAAATTATTGGGACGACTAACGGCCGAGTAGGCGCTTAACGCGTTTGAGGTCAGCGGGAGCAACCTGCTCGTCTGCCATCAAGCGTCGTGTTCGCTTGCTGTTCTTTACCTCAAGGAGATGGCGACGGTTTGCCTGCTCGTGGGTGATTTTCCCTGAGCCGGTCACTTTAAACCGCTTCTTAGCACCGCTGTGTGTTTTTTGCTTCGGCATTATCTGTCCTTTCAGTCCGCTTGCGTTGAAGCGGAAGTCTCTATGTCAGCGCCTGCCTCAGCAGGTGCCTCTGCTTTCTTACCGTCAGCCTTTCGGCGCAGTGGCGCGAGCACCATCAACATGTTTCGGCCATCTTGTTTCGGGGCGGCCTCGACGAATCCAATTTCAGCTACATCTTCGGCCAGGCGACCGAGTAGGCGGATACCTAACTCGGGCCTGCTTTGTTCGCGGCCTCGAAACATGATTGTGATCTTGACCTTGTCACCTGCTTTGAGGAATCGAATCACGTGACCCTTTTTTGTTTCATAGTCGTGTGAATCAATCTTTGGGCGAAGTTTCATCTCCTTGATCACGGTATGTGACTGATTTCGGCGTGATTCACGATCTTTCAGTGCTGCTTCATATTTGAATTTGCCAAAATCCATGAGTTTGCACACCGGAGGCTTTGACTGTGGTGCAACCTCAACAAGGTCGAGGTCCGCCTCTACTGCCAAACGAAGTGCATCTTCAATACGGACAATTCCCACTTGTTCTCCAGCCGGGCCGACTAGGCGAACTTCGGGGACACGTATCCGGTCATTGATCCGGGGTTCGACGCTGATGGCGCCTCCTCATCTACTCGATCACATTTGGGACTGGTGGTCATTCGTGCCTCCCCACTCACCAAAAAACCTCCGGTGCGCGAGCAGGCGGAGGTATCGGCAGCATGCGTTACCGCATGACCATGGGTGTTTAAGCCCATTGACCTCTGAGGTGAGACAAATAAAAATTGTCGCCGGGAGGTGGGAGCCGATGCTCCGCTTGCCAGACCCGACATTGCTGCCGGACCAAGGAGGTGCAAGGGTAACAGCCGTGACCAATGAGAACTCCCCCGCCCTCGATATCGCCGACGTCCCTGCCATTGAGGTGGTGCTGACCGTCGGCATGCACCTGATGACCGCGGCAGCCATTGCCTGTGGACTCGCCGAAGATGACGGTGAGGCTGACCTGGCTGAGGCTCGGATACTGATTACCGCCCTCGCGGGGTTGGTCACGGCTTCCGCCCCTGACCTCGGCTCAATACACGCGGCGCCCATGCGGGATGGGCTCAAGAGCCTTCAACTTGCCTTTCGGGAGGCCTCTGCCGTCGCTGATCCGCCGGGCATGGGTCCAGGCGAAGCGCTCACCGGTTCGGTCATTTGATTCCCTGTTATTTGATTCCCTGCTTAATCCGGGCCACCAGTTATTTCAATAGCAATTCCATGCGGGGTAAATGCATGGATATCTCCTCTCCCGTCCAGAAGGCGGGCAATCCGCTCGGCCAAACCGGCGCGGGCACCAATAACAAGTGGGCCCTTCTCGGGGAGAGTGAATACCGGCGGGTCAATTTCAGCAGCTTCGAGAACCTGTTCAATAAGAATCACCGCACGCCAACGCTGGTCTACCCCGGTAAGAGCCACCAGATCTGGCAAGGTGAGCGTAAATGGAATGGGTCCGGCGGGATCAATAATCAAAGCACTCGCTGATTCGTCCAGCGCAGCGATACCGGCATCTCTTCCCGTGATCGGGATGGGTCTTGCCTCGGTGTTCCACATGTTCAACGATTCCACCGACGTGAATACGAGAAGTCCAACTCGGCCATCGGATGCCGTGAGACACACGATCGACATGTCAGATGTCTTGCCACCGTCATTCTCATGAACAGATGGAATGAGGGTGGACTTTGCCAAAGCCACCAGCACCCGCGCCGAAATCAACGCCTCAACAACAAGCCACGAGTCCCCTTGCTGCAGTGCTCTGATCAAATTCGAATCCGCAGATCCTTGATCATGACGCCATTTTGCCTGTGGGTCTTCAAAATACTGATTTCCCCCGACTTTGCCGCTCATGACTTGAGCCTAAGGGGGGAAACTTCCGATTGTTCCCACCACTCAGGGAACATGCATGAGGGGTTGGCTTGACTGTTGACTAAAGCCTGCACGCGTGAATGTCGGTGACCAAAATGCCTTTGGCTCCTAACACAAACAATTCATCCATTATGCGGTGGATATCGGCTGCCGGCACCATGGCTCTGATCGCAGACCACGCTGGATTCTGCAAAGCTGACACGGTGGGTGACTCGATTCCCGGCGTGATCTGACAGGCACGATCAAGGTGCTTGTTCTCAATGTCGTAATCAACGAGGACGTAACTCCGAGCGACCAGAACACTGTGCAACCTGCGTTCAAAGGTCTCTTGGGCGCTGGAAACCTCGGCCGAATCCGACGAAATCAGAATGGCTTCCGACTCCACAATGGGATCCCCCATGATTTCCAGCCCGGCCGCGCGCAATGTCGCACCGGTTGCCACGACGTCAGCAACGACATCGGCGACTCCGAGTGCAACAGCATTCTCAACTGCTCCGTCAAGGCGAACCACATTCGCGGACAGACCATTCTTGACAAGCCATTCGGCCAACAACCTCGGATAGGAGGTCGCGATCCGGGTTCCCTCAAGGCTTTGAATCGATGAATATTTACCTAAAGGTGTTGCAATTCGAAATGTAGATGGGGCGAAACCCAGTTGCATCAGTTCGCGCGCTGGGGCCCCACTGTCCATGAGCATGTCCCTGCCCGTGATCCCGAGATCCAGGGTCCCAGCTCCCACATAGATGGCTACATCCTTTGGGCGCAGAAAATAGAACTCGACGCCGTTCTGGGAGTCATGCACAACAAGTGAGCGGGGGTTACTCGCAGATAGATAACCCGCTTCCTTCAACATTTGCCGAGCGGGTTCAGCAAGTTGTCCCTTATTCGGAACCGCGACTTTAAGCACCACTGGGTTTTCCTCACTTACATTTAGCAATTGGAAAATGGCTATTCATTAAATCTACAGATATTTATAAACTTCGGTGGGGGTGATCTGGTGGACGTGCATGAGAACTTGCAAGTGGTAAAGCAATTGGGAGATTTCCTCAGCAAGCTGTTGTGGTGTTTGATATTCGGCAGCCATCCAGACTTCAGCGGCTTCTTCGACGATCTTCTTCCCAATTGCATGGGTGCCTTGCGACACCAACTCGACAGTTCGCGATGTGGGATCCCCCGAAGATATTCGAACGGTGAGTTCATGGAAAAGTTCTTCGAATGTTTTGTTACCTTCTGGATCGGGCATGTGGCGAGTCTACCGAAAGCCAACAGGGCTCTCTGAAACTCGTTGAGCCAGAGCCATGGAGATTGCCGCTTCGACTGCTTCGGCGCCCTTGTCCTCGCTGGAATCCGCAAGCCCAACACGATCGAGTGCCTGCTGCTCACTTTCCACCGTGAGAAGACCGAAACCAATGGGGATGCTTTCATCAAGACCCACCCGAAGCAAGCCTTGGGTCGTGGCTTGACACACGTACTCGAAGTGTGGGGTACCGCCCCGAATCACCACACCCAAAGCCACTAGTGCATCGACTTTCCGTAATCGAGCAACCCGTTGACAACCCAGAGGTAACTCGAAAGCTCCCGGTACCCGAATCAACTGATGTGTGGCGCCAGCCTTGTCACATGCGGCAACCGCGCCAGCAACAAGGGCATTCATCACTGTTTCATGCCACAGACTGGCAATAATGGCCACCTTCGTACCCGTTGCATCGAGTTTCAGTGTGGGGGCATTTGCACCGCTCATGTGGTCTCCACCTGCTTAAATGCCATGAGGCGTTGCACATATTTCGCGAGTGCATCCACTTCAATATTGACCGGATCGCCAACAGATAACGCACCCAGATTCGTCTCACGCAGAGTCGTTGGAATCAATGAGACGCTGAACTCTTGAGTGGCTGCCTGGGGTTCGGAAACATTTGCGACGGTGAGGGAGACTCCATTGACGGTAATGGATCCCTTTTCGACAATGAATGGCGCGATATCCCTTGAAACAGATATGCGGATGATTGTCCAGTCGGGTTCTTGCACCACCTCAAGAATGGAACCTCTTGCATCAACATGGCCTTGCACAATGTGGCCGCCAAATCGACCGCTGGCCGGCATTGCCCGCTCAAGATTGACGTGGTCGCCAATATTCAATGACGCCAGCGTTGAACGATTAAGAGTTTCCAACATGACATCGGCGGAAAAAGATTCTTCGTTGAAATCGACAACAGTGAGGCATACGCCATTGACAGAGATTGACACACCGGGCCCAGCATCGGCGAGGACCTCAGGGCCTTGGATTGAGATGAGGGCTGAGTCTTCACGCCTATCTATTGATTTAACCCACCCTAGGGTTTCAATAATTCCCGTAAACATAGCGTGACTCTACCGATAAACGAGAGTTCCGCTAATGACCAAGTCGCGGGCGACCCGCTCCCAATGAATTTCAGTGACAGAATAGTAAGGCTGGAGGAGGGTGTTGAGTGCAGATGGACCCGCACCAAATGTTACGGGACCGATAATGGTTATGACCTGATGCACTGCACCGGCCTTGAGAAAAGCGCCTGCCAACGTGGGGCCGCCTTCCACAAGAATGTGCTTCACTCCCCGCTCAGATAAGTCTTTGATCACGGAAGAAATTTCGCGAGTTCGGAGATGAAGCACTTCACCTCCGGGCTTGGTGAAGAGTGCTGCGCCGGACGGAATATCAGACTCACCGACAACGACTCTCAGCGGTTGCCGGTGGATCAGTTCACCATGGGGATCACGTGCAGTAAGTGTGGGATTATCGATCCACACTGTTTGTGTGCCAACGACGATAGCGTCCACTTCTGAACGAAGAATGTGTGTCGATGCCTGAGCCTGGTTACCACTGATTGCGGTACGAGTTCCATGACGATCTGCGACTCTCGCATCAATGGATTGCGCAAATTTCCATGTCACAAAAGGTCTACCTGTTGTTATCCAATGAAGCCACGCCCTGTTGAGCCGCTCAGCTTCGGAGGCAAGAACCCCACCCGTGACGCGTACGCCTGCATCGCTTAACAACCGTGCCCCGCCGGCAGCTGTGCTGGTGAGGTCCGACTGAGCGAATGTCACCGATTGGATACCCGCCGCAATGATCGCCTCGGTGCATGGACCTGTCCGACCATGGTGTGAGCAAGGCTCAAGTGAGACAAACATCTGTGCACCCCGAGCTAATGCACCTGCTTGGGCAATTGCTTCCACTTCTGCGTGGGGAGTTCCGGCACCACGATGGAATCCTTCACCAACAACTCGATGATTGCTGACAACGACTGCTCCCACGCGGGGATTATCTGAGATCGGGCTCTCTCGAGCGAGTTCAATGGCGCGCAGCATGTAAGGGCGGGCGTCATTTTGCATTATGAAGAATCAATCAGGTTGGACAGCCTCTCCACTTCAACAGCGGGGTCTGCGGATCGATACACGCTCGACCCTGCGACAAATACGTTAGCTCCAGCATCGCGACACTCCAGAATATTCTCCGCACTGATTCCGCCATCCACCTCTATCCACATATCAGCCCCGGAAATCTCGCGTGCTTGCCGGATTTTCGGCAACATATCGCGCATAAATGGTTGCCCACCAAATCCGGGTTCGACGGTCATAATCAGAATCATGTCTAAATGTGGAAGCAGTGACTCAATCGACATGAGATCGGTGGCCGGCTTGAGTGCCGCCGCAGATCGCGCACCTGCCATTCGAATGTTTTGGGCAAGTGATACCGGATCCCGACATGCCTCTATGTGAAAAGTGACCGAATATGCCCCGGCATCCGCATACGCGGGTGCCCAACGATCTGGATCGTCGATCATCAGATGAATATCGGCTCGCAGACTTGTCTGCTCAATAACACTTGCCACCACGGGAAGGCCAAATGTCAGATTGGGAACAAAATGGTTATCCATGACATCGAGGTGAATCATGTCGGCCACCCCCTCAACGAGGGATATCTCAGCACTCAACTGCCCCAGATTGCAATTGAGAACACTGGGAGAGACCAACAACGGCACCATGTGCTCAGACTAACCAAGCCTTCATCTCCACCGGAAGTGACTAGTTTCTCCTGATGAGGGCGAAAAACATGGCATCGGTTCCATGAACATGGGGCCACAACTGGACGGTGGGTCCGGGACCAAGATCGGACACGCCTGGGAAAAGTGGCCGAGCATCTTCCAATTGGGCATCGGGTCGCTCTGCGAGGACGGATTCAAGAATGTCTCGGGTTTCTTCCACGAGCGGTGAGCAGGTGACATAACACACCACACCACCACTCCTTGTGCTGTCAAGTGCCGCCAGAATAAGTTCTTCTTGAAGAGTGTTGAGTCCAGGAAGATCAGATGCCTTCTTGCGCCAGCGGGCCTCGGGTCTACGCCGCAATGCGCCCAATCCTGTACACGGAGCATCGACCAAAACGCGATCAAAAAAGAGATTGCCCCACGGTCGAGTTCGGGCATCGGACACAATAACCGTTGCCGTGGTTGACATTATTTGCCTGACCAACCGAGCCCGATGATCATGTAATTCGACGGCGGTGAAGGTCACACCCGGTGGTACCGAATCTGAAATCAATGCTGCCTTACCACCTGGACCAGCGCACATGTCTAACCACGCAGACTCGGGTCCACCCGGGCTCGCCAAAAGGAAAGCTTGAGCAACAAGTTGACTGCCTTCGTCTTGCACAATGATCTGATTGATGTTCCCGCTGACCAGCTCCTGGGGAATGACCGTGTCCAAGACCCTGGCATTCTTACTCCAGCGACCAGGACTGGTCCCTTCAATCTCGCTGTCGCCGAAACGCACGGCAATTACGGGTTTGGCGGGAAGGTTATTGGCCTGGAGTAGCGCCTCAATCTCAGATTCGTGTCGACCGGCCGCCATAATTGAATCCCGGTAGGAATCGATAATCCACTGTGGGTGCGAGTACGTGATACTCAAGTCTGTTTGAGTGTCGGAACCAAGATCGTCCGCGCGAAGTTTGTGGTTGCGGACAATGCACCTCAAAATCGCGTTGACAAAACCCCCACGCGCTTGTGATTGTCCACCCGGTGAAATACCGCGTGCGAGATTAACACTGGAATCAACCGCGGCATGGTCAGGCACCCGCATGGAAACGACTTGGTGAACACCCATCCGAAGGATGTCTTTAATCTCAGGTTCAATGACGGAAATGTCTCGTTCCGAACATTGTTCAATATAGGTGTCATAGAGCATTTGATTTCGAAGCACTCCGTAGGCCAACTCCACCGTAAAGGCTGCGTCACGCCCATTGAGAGCATGTGTCTTCAGGACCTGAGATAACGCCAAGTTTGCATAGGCGCCTTCATCGCGTACAAGTCGAAGTAAATCGAGTGCTGCTAACCGTGAATTATCAATGATGGTCATGTGAAAAACCTTGGAGTCTCAGCAAGCCCACGCACCCAATCCGATGCCGCCATGGTTTTTCGGCCCTGTGGAGTCACCGTGGTCAACTCAACGGGAAGAGTCAGTGTTCCAACAAAAATCTTCTTGGACTCAACCACGATTTCACCCGGCACAATGGATCCTGTTGGGAATAACTCAGGCCCAACTGGAATAACTGGGCCGCATCCGATTCTCTCCGGTTCGAGATTGACTCGATCTATTGTTGACCATGCACCGGGAGTCGGGGTTGTGGCCCGAATACGTCGATCTATTTCCATGGCCGGCATCTGCCAATTAACTCTGGATTCGGATTTGGTGATCTTGGGAGCATATGAAATACCTTCGGATCCTTGTGGTTGAGGTTGTAATGCACCCACAGCCAAGGCATCGATGCATTGTCGTAACAGCACCGCGCCAGTCTCGGCCAGCCGCTCCAATAATTCACCTGCCGTGTCACGGGGTCGAATAACTTCGGTCACCGAACCAAGTACCGCACCCGTGTCCATGCCGGAGTCGAGAATAAAAGTCGTTGCCCCTGTGATGTGATCGCCAGCCCAGATTGCATGCTGAACCGGAGCCGCCCCACGCCAACTCGGTAAGAGGGAAAAGTGCACATTCACCCATCCGGATGGTGGAATGGACAGGAGTTCTCTCGGAATGAGTTGGCCATACGCCACTATTGGGATGCAGTCTGGTTTGATCTGGCGAAGTTCCGAGGCGATTTCGGAGATCGAATGAGGGGCGAGAACAGGAAGCCCATGGGAATTGGCAAAATCTTCAACCGGGCTCGGAGTTATTTTCCTTCCGCGGCCGGTAGGTGCCGGCGGCTGGGTAATGACTGCGGCTATTTCGTGGTCGGAATCCAGCAATGCTTTTAAAGAAGGCAAAGCCACAGTCGGTGTTCCAGCAAAAACCAGTTTCACCCTAGAGCCACTTGGCTGAGCGATTGTGTGGACTGGATTTAATGATTGTGTCTTCACCAAACCACTCAGCGGCTCGAATCTCTTTCATGGCTGCCTTGCGGGCTTCCGGATCGAGTCGGTCAATGAAAATAATGCCGTCTAGGTGGTCGGTTTCATGTTGAACGCAACGGGCCAAAAGATCGGAACCAATGAGTTCAATCGGCTCCCCATGCATGTTGAACCCCTTTGCCACCACGCTCATGGACCGAGGTGTGTCAAATGATAATCCGGGTAGAGATAAACAACCTTCCTCACCGATTTGTTGATCTTCTGATAAATCCAATATTGGGTTTACGACATGGCCCAGATAGTCGTCCACCCAGTAGGTAAAAACTCGAAGTGAGACCCCCAACTGTGGTGCTGCTAGTCCCACCCCCGGAGCATCCATCATGGTATCGGTGAGATCGGAAACGAGTTTGCGTAACTCTTTGTCGAAGACAACTACTTCTGCAGCGGGCGTCCTGAGAACAGGATCGCCAAAAATGCGAATGGGTTGAATCGTCATGGATAAGAGTCTAGGACATGGATGTGCCGACCAGGAATTACTCGATTAGAAGTCACGAGGATCAACACGAACCTGAACATGTTGACTTTTTGGATCAGCGGAACGCACTCGCGTGATGTCCATTAACTTTCGGGTAAGTTGCGAACCCTCCGACCGCGCAACAAGTAGAAAGGTATATGCCTTCTTGGTATCGACCGAATCAACAGGCCCCAGAACCCGAAGTGTGGGCATTGAATGAATCTGCGCCGTGACGGCTTCCACGTCTGTGCGAGAGCCGTCAAGCCGGATGGCCCGGTACACGGGCGGTAAATGTGCCTCGCCTCGTTCCAGGAGTTCACGCCGTGCCGCCCAAGAGGAATCCCATCGGCTTACCGCTTGCACTACGCGGTCCTCAGATGGTGCCACGATCACAATCTCTGCATCCGGAGCCGCAAGTACCGCAGCACCAAAAAGCCTTCTGATCAATGACTCCTGAGCCATCAGGGAAATTGCACCCGTTGTGGCATCAAGGGCAATAACTGCTCGGTAACCGCCGAGCGCAGTTGGCTCGGCACCCGGAGTTGACACAACTATTCGAGGATGGTCATCCACCTCTGCTATCAAGCGCTCAGCCTGCGACCACAAGACGGGAGTTCCAGCAAATGCTCTTCCGATTTCTTCGGCGGTTCGTTCTGCCCCAATCGACAGCGCGGAAACCTCACGGCCACCGCAGGGGCATTTCCATGTAGTTGTTCCGCACCTCGAACACGACATCATCTGTGAGGTGCCGTGACGGGTGATCGAGATACCACCGCCACAATCACACACTGCTCGCTCACCACATTCCTTGCACACGAACGCAGGAATGTAACCTCGCCGTGAGACTTGGATGAGTACCGGACCGTGGGCAATTCCCTTTTTCACCGCTTGCCAGGCAACGTGAGGTATTCGAGCCTTGGCTGGATCACGCTCAGAGTCTTCCGGGGACATGCCACGAACTTTGCCAAACACTCTCTGTCGAACCTGTTCGGAGGGATTGACCTCCCTGCTCCACCCCGAGTTACACCATGATTGGGTTACCAGAGACCGACTGTGCGCTCCAACAATGAATGAACATCCACTCTCGTGACTTCGGAGTGCGGCAACTTCGCGGGCATCCCAATAGGGTGCGTGGGGTTCTGCGAGATTATCGTTCCCGTCGTCCCACAGAATAATCGTGGTTAAATTCGCAACCGGAGCAAAGACCGCAGAGCGGGTACCAATAACACACCGACTCTCGCCATTGATGATTGAAAGAAAAGCTCGGTATCTTTCCTGCGGCCCAAGTTCCGCCATGAGAATTGTGGGCGAGAACTCGTGACATGCCGCGGATAACTCAACGACATCTTTTGCGTCTGGGAGCACAATGAGTACTCCCCGATTGTCCTCACCGCCCAATGCACTGCGAACAAGCTCTTGGATTTCCAGCCGCCAATCAGAAAAAGGTGCAGATGCCCAACACGCCCGGACGACGGATTCACCGCCAAGGCTTTCACAAAGTTGATCCCCATCCGTGTAGTGATCCCACGACCCCGATGCGACTGGAAATGGTGAGAGTGGAAATGGTGAGCGCAAATCTTGAGGCTTCATTTGGGAAAGTCCCCTGCCGTGCTTCGTGGGAACAGCAGCCCGAACTACATCCCAAAAGAGTCCCGCGTACCGATCGGTGACCGCGGTAATCAGCGACAGCGTTTCAGAGGTGAGCGCGGGGCCGATCACCCGCTCAATGGGTTGCAGTTTCTCAAAACCAGACTCAGGGATTCGTCTCACGATAACGGCATCGGTGAGTTTGCCGTGGAAACGGACTCGCACCTTCGCACCCACCTGAGCCTGGTGGTCGAGTTCCCGTGGAATGAGATAATCGAAATCGCGATCTAGGTGTGCGATGGAAATATCGACCCGAACCTGAGCAATGGGCAAGTTGTCTGCAGCCACTGGTGCGATCTTCTTGGTGGCTCGAGTTCGAGCCTTGACACTTCCGGGATCAGCAACAAGTACGAGTTGCTCGCTCCCCTGATCCACTACAGACCAACAGCTGCACGCAACTGGTCAGCACGATCCACACGTTCCCATGTGAATAAACCGTTGTCAGCAGGCCGACCAAAGTGTCCATATGCAGCGGTTTTCCGATAGATCGGGCGCAAGAGATCCAGATCCCGAATGATGGCAGCGGGACGCAGATCAAAAACTTTCAAAACCGCTTCTTGGATTTTTTCATCGCTGACAACACCTGTTCCAAAGGTCTCCACGAATACGCCCACCGGATGTGACTTCCCGATTGCATACGCGACCTGAACCTCACAGCGGGTGGCTAGCCCTGCAGCTACAACATTTTTGGCAACCCATCTGGTGGCATATGCGGCCGAGCGATCCACCTTTGATGGATCTTTTCCAGAAAAAGCTCCTCCACCGTGGCGAGCCATGCCGCCGTAGGTATCGACAATGATTTTCCGACCGGTCAGCCCAGCATCTCCCATTGGTCCACCGACCACGAAATTCCCCGTCGGATTCACCAGCAACCGGTAGTGTGAAGAGTCCAAATCAATATCGGCCAGAATTGGTTCAACAACATACTTGCGAATATCTGGCGCTAACTGTGTCTCGAGGTTAATACCTTCTGCATGTTGGCTGCTCACAACAATCGTGTCGATATAGAGCGGCTTATCGCTTTCGTCGTAGGCAATGGTTACTTGAGTTTTGCCATCGGGGCGAAGGTATTCCATTTGCCCGGACTTACGCACCGTAGAAAGTTGCTGAGCTAGTTTGTGAGCCAGCGACACCGGCAACGGCATTAACTCAGGTGTGTCTGTGCATGCGTAGCCAAACATCAGTCCCTGATCCCCAGCGCCCTGACGATCAAGGGGATCTGAGCTATGTCCCTCGCGCTCCTCGATGGCGTCGTTGACTCCCTGTGAAATATCTGGTGATTGTTGCCCAATGGATACCGATATTCCGCACGAAGCGCCATCAAAGCCCTTGAGCGAACTGTCGTACCCGATCTCCAGCACGGTGTCACGCACGAGTGCCATGACATCGGCAAAGCCTTCTGTGGTCACTTCACCAGCAACATGCACTTGACCGGTGGTCAGCATGGTCTCTATCGCCACTCGACTCTTGGGGTCTTGGCGCAGTAAATCATCAAGGATCGCATCGCTGATTTGGTCGGCCATTTTGTCTGGGTGACCTTCGGTAACAGATTCCGATGTGAAGAGACGATGAGCCACAGGACTCCCCTTTTCTGGTGGTATCAATTTTTCAGGTGGGATCAATCGAACTGACTAAAATGAACAGCGCTTTAGTGTAGCGGGGACAATAGGTATGACAGGTGAGCGAGCACCGCGTGTGCTGCGAAATTCTTCGATCCAGTGAAGGAAGCCTGGCCGCCACGTCGGTCAATGATGGTTATTTCTGTGTTTTCACTCCCGAAAATTCCACCACCGTGAACATTATTGAGCACCAGCGCCGTGCATCCTTTTGTCGCCAGTTTCTCGCGACCCGCGGCGATTAACTGTTCCTGGGAATCCACCGTTTCGGCAGCAAATCCAAGAATGACCGTTTCCGGATTTTCGCGGGCCACGGAAGCCAATATGTCCTCGTTGAGAGTTAACTCGATCGCGGGAACACCGGCTCCTTTTTTGATTTTCTCTTCGAGGGGTGCAATGGGGCGGAAATCGGCGACGGCAGCCGCCATGATCAGAGCGTCTGGTTCTTCTTTCATGGCGAGTCGCACGGCTTGCAACATATTCTCCGCTGACTCGACGCGGACCAGTGTCACGCCTGATGGCAACTCAATGTCGACGGAACCCGCAATCAGTGTGACAGCGGCGCCCTGTGCCAAAGCGGCTCGGGCTAGGGCGACACCTTGCTTGCCACTGCTGCGGTTTCCCAAAAAACGTACTGGATCCCAATTTTCACGGGTGCCCCCTGCAGTAATCACAATGTGTCGACCCGCCAACGAATGGGTTGTCCCAACCAGTGCATTTTCAACGAAATCAAGAATCGATTGGGGTGAAGGCAGTCTCCCAATTCCGGAGTCCTCCCCGGTGAGTCGGCCTTCATCCGGATTGAGAACCAAGTGTCCGCGGTCGCGCAACAAGGCAACATTATGTTGGGTCGCCGGATGCTCCCACATTTGTGAATGCATGGCCGGCGCAAGTACTACGGTTGCCGAGGTGCTCAATAATGTGTTGGTTAAGAGATCACTCGCGATGCCGTGCGAAGCGCGCGCAATAAAGTCTGCCGTTGCAGGCGCAATCACAACAATGTCTGCCTTCGCGCCAATGTGAATATGCCGAACCGAATCAACCCCGTCCCACACGGAACTTGTTACTGGCTCTCCAGATAAAGCTTCAAAAGTGGCAGCCCCCACAAATCGGAGTGCATTGACTGTCGGAATTACGGTCACGCTGTGACCTGACTCTTTTAGTAAGCGAAGCAACTCCACGGATTTATAGGCGGCGATCCCGCCGCACACCCCGAGAACAACCCGAGGCAAGTTAGTCCTCTACGACCTCAACGGTGAGACCGTTATCTGTTCCACCAGACGCAATGGCTGAGTCCGGGAAAGTTGGTTGCGAAGTGAGCAAACCCGCATCTATCTCACGAAGTGCAATCGACAGTGGCTTCTCCTGGACCTGAGTTTCAACCAGCGGCCCGATGTACTCGAGCAAGCCCTCCCCAAGCTGTGAGTAATAGGCATTGATCTGACGGGCACGCTTTGCCGCGTAACTGACGAGCGAGTACTTGGAATCTGTCTTGGTCAGGAGATCATCGATGGAAGGATGGGTAATTCCCTCGGGCCGCTCGTTCATTAATCCTCTTCTCACAGAAATCTACCGGAGCGTAAATTTCTCAGGTAACTCGTTTCAGATCAGAGATCAACTCTAGCAAGTCAGTTGAGCACTCCCCTACCTGGGAGTTCACCAAGACCCGGTCGAACTCAATCGCCGCCTCAAGTTCGGAATTCGCGATGTTCATTCGCTCGGCAAGAACTTCGGAATCTTCGGTACCCCTTCCCGCGAGCCGGTGGCGAAGGGTCTCGATATCTGGAGGGGTAATAAAGACCAGATAGGCGTCTTCGGCACGTGATCGAACGGCACGAGCACCCTGGACCTCAATTTCCAGAAGCACCGGTCGACCTTGGCTCCGCATCTGGTGGACCGGTTCGGCGGGCGTTCCGTACCTATTGCCGGCATATGAGGCCCATTCAAGAAGTCCACCCGTGTGAATGAGCTCTTCGAATTCGGAATCGGAGACGAAATGATAATCGATGCCGTTCAATTCACCGGGGCGAGGAGATCGGGTCGTGACAGACACGGAGAGCCAGATTTCCGGATCTCGATCCAGGACGGCCCGCACAATTGTGCTTTTGCCCACTCCTGAAGGCCCAGAGACAACCACCAGCGGAGCTAGATTGTCTGCGGCATTCGGGGTGAGTTTGTCAGTGAGCATCTAAGTCACTTTGATCGATGGCGGACCCTTGGCCGCTGATATCGTGGCTAATTCTCAACGCTGCGCTGGCTAGATCGGGGGCCGCGGTAATGGGCCTGCCAATGACCAGGAGGTCTGCACCTGCCTTCAGAGCATCTTGGGGAGTGCTCACACGCTTTTGGTCTTGCGCGGACGAAGACACAGGTCGAACACCGGGTGTAATCAGCACTATGTTTTGGGGAACCGCATGACGGACGGCCGCAACTTCATGTGGTGAGCACACAATTGCACGAGCGCCAGCATGTACGGCAATCAACGCTAGGCGAACCACCGCGTCACGTGCCGGAGTCGCAATTCCCAAATTCGCTAACTCGGAATCATCGAGGCTGGTCAAGATTGTGACCGCTGTGATCTTGGTATCTGGAAGTGCGGAGGCGGCTGCCTCGATCATGGCGGATCCTCCCAAGGCATGAACGGTCAGAAAGTCTGGCTGGAAGCGCGCAAGGGATCGGGCAGCTCCCGCAACAGTGTTGGGAATATCGTGGAGTTTGAGATCTAGGAAAAAGTCACACCCACTATCGGCCACGATTGCAACAGCACTCTCACCATCGCGATAGAAGGTTTCCATACCAATTTTCATGGTGGAGATATATGGAGCGGTACTGCGCACCCAATTTGACATGGTGGCGAGATCAGGTGCATCGAGAGCCAGCGCGATGGGAGCCTTCATTGGTCGCTGAGAACTCGACGGTGAATTTGCACTGGAGGTCATCTTTGGCTTCTATTCAACTACTCGGTAATAAAATCCCACTCGACTTCTGAGGATTGCACTTCAGAGTCGACCGTGGAGGTGTGCGGGCGGTGGGCATAACCAACTGCATCGGATATCCGAAGGAAACCACGATCTCCGAGTTCCTGCGCGAGCTCAGCATGAATGCGGGCCGGCGCTGAAGGATCATTAAAGATGGAAGTTCCCACCGACACTGCGTTCGCACCCGCCAAAATGAATTCCAATGCATCGTGACCCGAACGGATTCCCCCCATGCCAACAATGGGGATATCGGGCATGGCACGGCGGATATCCCAGACACATCGAAGCGCAACAGGCCGAATGGCGGGTCCAGAAAGTCCACCGGTGATTCCGGCAAGCGCAGGACGCATTGTGGTGGTGTCCATGACTAGGCCCAGAAGGGTATTTATCACGGATACACCCGTTGCACCAGCCGCAACAACCGACTGTGCAATCTCAACAATGTCTGTCACGTCGGGTGAAAGCTTTGCGAATATTGGAATTTTGTTATCGCTATTTCTTCGGACAATCTGAATGACTTGCGCTGCGGACTCCGCTCGACAGGCAAATACTTGGCCTCGATCGGCAACATTGGGGCAGGAGATATTAACTTCAATCGCCTCGACTCCACCAGCGATGCGAAGTTTGGCGGCAACTTTGCCAAATTCTTCGGCCGACCCGCCTGCGATAGAAACTATTGTTCGGGCGCCTCGTTGATTCAGCCATGCCAGGTCATGCTCGATAAAACTATCCACACCAGGACCTTGAAGCCCAATTGAATTCAACATCCCACTGGGCGTTTCAGCCATGCGGGGTGTGGCTCGACCCGAGCGCGGTGCGAGCATGATGCTTTTTGTGACAATGGCGCCAATTGTCGTGATGTCAAAATAGTTATCGAGTTCCCGACCGGCAGCCGCGCATCCCGACGCCGTCAAAACTGGACTTGGTAGGTGCATTTTTGCTAGGTCGGTGAACATATCGACTCGGGCGCCGTTACTTCCTTCACCTGCTCTCCTGGCCGACACTATAGGTGTGTTCATGTGGATACTTCTTCCAGCGGAGCACCATAAGCATCTGGAGGTACGGTTCCAATGTCTGCCCACCGCACTCGATCGCCTCGAAAAATTGGTCCTTCCACGCATGAGCGCACCATGCGAGTGACAGAGTCCTCGCCAATAACAGGCAACACACAGGTCATGCAGACACCAATGCCACAAGCCATGGATTCCTCAACCGAGCACTGACTATAAATTTTGTGCGTTGTGGCGAATTCGGCCACACTGGCCAACATACCCATGGGGCCACAGGCATAAATAATGTCCGTCTTTCCAGCGGTGACAACACTGTCTAAGACATCGGTAACTCTCCCTTTCACTCCCGAACTGCCATCGTCTGTGGTCACAACAAGTGAGGAGGAAACACGCTTAAGATCCAGTGCACCGAATAGTTTATTTTCGGTAGACGCCCCGATGATCAAGTCAACGCGACAGCCGCGTTCGCGTAATTTTTCGGCCAAAAGGAAAAGCGGTGCGGATCCATAGCCCCCTCCGATCAGCACACAGGAAACCGGCTGAGTAGGTAAGGAAAAGGGTTTACCCAGTGGACCCACCAAACTGACAGTGTCGTGTCGACGGCGCTTGGATAACCAGGTCGTTCCCTTGCCAACAGGTGAAATAACCAGATCGAGAGTTCCGCCATAGACACCACGTGATTGAACACGGTGAATCGCGAACGCACGGCGCAGCACCATGCTTGTTTCATCGCCACCCATGCCCACCGTTACAAATTGCCCGGGCTCCGCTATCTCGGAAATTCCAGGGGCGGTGACGGAGATAACGTAATACGAGCCCGATCGATTCACGTCGAGAATTTCACCGATGACTTGGGTGGGGTGTCCTTTCACAGGCTCACGCTATCCATCTAGTGGTCATCCCGGGCGGATGCCTCGGCTCGGAGACGTTCAATGTCACGACCATGCTCCTGAATGGACTTCACAGTGGGTTCTCCGTTGATCATGGAATCAATTCCCTGAACAGCGGCCGCCAATCCTTGAACCGTAGTGATGGATGCGACCCCGCGGGCAACCGCGGCCGTTCGAATTTCATATCCATCTTTTCGAGGGCCAACTCCATACGGGGTATTAATGACCAAATCGACGTGACCGGCCAATATTTCATCGACGGTTGTCGGTTCTCCATGGGGTCCACGTCCTTCGTGTTGCTTTCGAACGACGCGAGTAGGAACACCGTTGCGCCGGAGAACATCGGCCGTCCCCGCTGTGGCCAAAATTGTGAATCCCAAATCCGAAAGCCGCTTTACCGGGAAAATTGCGGATCTTTTATCCCGGTTCGCCAGTGACACAAAAACTGTGCCCGACACGGGCAATCCGCCCGAGTAGGCGGCCGTCTGGGATTTGGCAAAAGCAATACCGAAGTTCGCATCGATTCCCATTACTTCACCCGTAGATTTCATTTCTGGTCCAAGGACCGTATCCACCCCGTGGAACCGACCGAATGGGAGAACAGCTTCCTTGACGGACATCGGTGTGCCTTGCGGCAATGTCCCACCATCGCCCCAGGATGGTAAAAGCCCGGCACTTCGAAGTTCTGCAATGCTCTCCCCCAGCATTACTCGAGCGGCGGCCTTCGCCACTTGTACTCCAGTCGCCTTGGACACAAAAGGAATCGTGCGTGACGCCCGAGGATTAGCTTCCAATATATAAAGAACATCGCTCGCAAGTGCAAACTGAATATTCAGCAGTCCTCGAACATTAAGTCCCTCAGCGATGGCCCGAGTTGCCACCCGAATTCGTTCAATATCTTGGGCACCTAAGGTAATCGGTGGCAGAGCGCATGCGGAGTCTCCCGAGTGGATACCTGCTTCTTCAATATGTTCCATGACTCCGGCCAAGTACAAATCCTGGCCATCGAAAAGTGCATCAACATCGATCTCAATGGCGTCGTCAAGAAAACGATCGACTAAGACGGGATGCTCTGGGTTGAGTTCTGTTGCCCGCTCAAGGTATTCCTTCAACATGTCATCGGTATAGACGATTTCCATGCCACGGCCACCCAAGACATAGCTGGGTCGCACCAGAACCGGATAGCCGATGCGATCAGCAATTACCCTGGCTTCTTCAAAGGAGCGAGCGGTTCCATGGGCGGGAGCCGGCACACCTGCCAGTGCAAGTACCTTGGAGAACTCTTCGCGATCCTCGGCGGAGTGGATTGATTCAGGTGCCGTTCCCACGACGCGCACACCTGCATCGGCTAAGCCTTGGGCAAGTCCCAGCGGAGTTTGTCCGCCCAATTGAACAATAACTCCGGCAATCTCGCCGCACTGAGATTCAGCGTCAATTACCTCCATGACATCTTCAAATGTCAACGGTTCAAAATAGAGACGATCCGAAGTGTCATAGTCTGTTGAGACCGTCTCGGGATTGCAGTTAATCATTATTGTTTCGTAACCAGCATCACGCAAAGTCATGGATGCGTGCACACACGAGTAATCAAATTCGATTCCTTGCCCAATTCTGTTTGGACCCGAACCAAGTATGACTACCTTTCGCCTGTTCGAGGGCTCCACTTCATTTTCCAACTCGTAACTGGAATAGTGATACGGGGTTTTAGCCGCGAACTCAGCAGCACACGTGTCGACGGTCTTGAATACCGGATGAAGTGACATTTCACGACGCAGTGAGCGAATCTCGTGTTCCTGTTTTCCGCGCAAGGATGCAATCTGCGAGTCGGAGAATCCCATGGATTTCGAATCAAAAAGCAGTTCGCGATCAAGTTGTTCAGCCAAAGAAATCAAGTCAGCCTGTTCATTTATTTGAGCAATTTGATCTAGAAACCACGGATCAATATTAGTAGCCTCGTGGACTTCCTCAAGGGATGCTCCCAACCACAACGCACGCTGGGCAAGACTCAGTCGGCCATCATGTGGCACCCGCATGCGCTTGAGTAGGGAATCGATTTCCTGCGGGTCGCGTGGCTGAACCCATTGGAAGATAGCTGACTTTTGCTCAACGGATCGCAATGCCTTCTGAAGTGCCTCCTTGAAATTACGCCCGATGGCCATGGCTTCGCCAACGCTTTTCATGGTTGTGGTCAGAGTTGTGTCTGCCCCCGGAAATTTCTCGAAGGCAAAGCGTGGAACTTTCACAACAATATAGTCCAATGTTGGCTCGAAGGATGCAGGAGTTTCTCTGGTTATGTCATTGGTGATTTCGTCTAAAGAGTATCCAATTGCTAGACGAGCTGCGATTTTGGCGATCGGGAACCCGGTCGCTTTTGAAGCGAGGGCGGAGGATCTTGACACGCGAGGGTTCATTTCAATAACAATCAATCGACCATCGTCAGGGTTAATGGCAAATTGAATATTGCAGCCACCCGTATCAACGCCGACCTCGCGAATAATGTCAATCCCAACGTTTCTCAGGTTTTGGAATTCCCGATCGGTCAACGTGAGCGCGGGTGCTACGGTGATGGAGTCGCCCGTGTGAACTCCCATGGGGTCAATATTCTCGATGGAACACACAACCACCACGTTGTCATTGTGATCGCGCATCAATTCAAGTTCATATTCCTTCCAGCCGATTATCGATTCCTCGAGAAGAATTTCCGCAGTCGGACTTGCTTGGAGCCCTAGGCCCGCGATCCGAATCAAATCCTCTTCGGAGTAAGCGATACCTGACCCGGCTCCACCCATGGTGAATGACGGACGCACAACGACCGGATAGCTCAGATCCTTGACTCCTTCGAGACAATCTTCCAGTGTGTGGCAAATCCGGGAACGCGCACTTTCTGCACCAATCTTTGTCACAATCTCTCGGAACTTTTCCCGGTTTTCGCCGCGCTCAATTGCTTCAACATTAGCGCCGATAAGTTCCACGTTGTACTTGGACAATATTCCCGCTTCGTGGAGGGCGATGGCTGCGTTGAGAGCGGTTTGGCCTCCCAATGTTGGTAGTAAAGCATCGGGGCGCTCTTTAGCGATGATTTTTTCGAGGAACTCAGTAGTGATGGGTTCAATGTAGGTGGCATCGGCAAATTCCGGATCGGTCATGATGGTAGCCGGGTTGGAGTTAACCAACACAACACGAATGCCTTCTTCCCGCAGTACTCGACACGCTTGTGTGCCCGAGTAGTCAAATTCGCAAGCTTGTCCAATCACGATTGGACCCGAACCGATCACCATGACAGATGAAATATCAGAACGTTTAGGCATCTGCGCGCATCTTTTCTAAGAATCGATCAAAGAGATATGCGGAGTCATGTGGTCCTGCCGCAGCTTCCGGGTGATACTGCACGCTGAAGGCCGGAATATCTAGTAACTCCAGACCTTCAACGACATTGTCATTCAGGCAGATGTGGGTAATTCGAGCTCGACCATAGGGAGTCTGAAATTCAGGTGTTTCTGGAGCTTGAACGGCAAAACCATGATTGTGCGCGGTTATTTCCACTTTTCCTGTGGTCAAATCCATGACGGGCTGATTGATTCCTCTGTGACCATACTGCAATTTATAGGTGTCCAGTCCAATGGCTCGACCGAGTATCTGATTGCCAAAGCAGATCCCGAAAACTGGAACTTTTTCCTGTAATGCTGACTGAACCAGTTCGATCGCGTGGTGAGCCGTTGCTGGATCGCCCGGACCATTCGAAAGAAATACACCATGGGGCTGTAGGGCTTTGATATCAATCCAAGAACTGCTTGCGGGAACCACGTGCACTCGGATTCCGCGTTCGGCCATTCGCTGGGGTGTCATGGATTTAATACCCAAATCCACCGCCACACAGGTCGCCACCGTTTCACCTTCAGGTTCAATTGTGTATGCCTGACGGGTAGACACCTTGTCGGTGAAACTCGCACCCGTCATGTGTGGTGATTCAAGGACTTGCTCCAACAACTCAGCAGTTGGACGCTGTGCATCTGCCCCGGTGAAAATTCCCATTCGCATGGCACCACGTTCGCGCAAATGTCGCGTTAAGGCTCGGGTGTCCACCCCGCTCATTCCTACGATGTGGTTATCGGCCAGTGCATCGGACAGATTGCCTTCAGCACGCCAGTTGGAAACCACCCGCGAGTACTCACGAACAATGAATCCCGCTGGCCACATTCGGGGGGATTCAGGATCCTCGGAATTAACCCCGGTGTTCCCAATATGGGGAGCGGTCATCACCACGATTTGCCCGCAGTAAGAAGGATCCGTCAATGTTTCCTGATAGCCGGTCATGCCGGTGGAAAATACTGCCTCGCCCATGGCGGTTCCCAGTGCGCCGAAAGACTTTCCACGGAGAGTGAAGCCATCTTCCAGCACTAAAATTGCAGGGTTCATCATGAAATGGGTCCCAAGATCTTCTCCACGTGTTTTTCCAACTCCATGAGCTTGTGATGGCCTTCTGATGTGTCGGCTCTAAAACCTGTGTCAAGTATCGCCTCGCCCAGTTGCCACCGAATCACCAACACACTACCTTTCGCTCTGACCGTTCCTGCAACCCCGCGACCAAAGCCGGCATCTCGAACGAGGCTCATGTCGATGTAGACATCGGTTGCGCCCTGTCGAGTAAAAAATAGGCCTTCCGGAGCCCACTGGCAGGTGGCTCGTGACCGCACCCCGAGGCCCTGAGACATGACCCTGAGCATCCAGTTACTCGCCGGTGAAGTGCCTAAATACAACCCGGGAACCACCTCGGTGGGCACAAATGATTCAGGGGCACTTTCTACAACTGCCTGATGTCGGCCTTCTCCCCCTGCGGTCAAGAGCTTCCACCTGCGCCGCATGAGAAGAAAAATGAGCACCAGGATGGCGATCAGTCCAGCTACAAGCAGTAAGCGCAATGGCCAATCGGTTACGGGCGCGGATTCAGGCACAGAGTTCACCCCCACGAACAATGAAATGCCCTCGACGAATGAGGTCGGTTACCACTGTTGGTAAAGACATGGACGCGTACGGGGAGTTTCGGGAAATCGAAGCAAAGTTATGCGGGTCAATTAACCGCTCGGCCGTCGGGTCGATGAGCACGATATTCGCGATTTCACCAACCTCCAATGGCCGGCCATGTTCACGGGCTTGGCCAATGTGCGCGGGAGTAATGGACATACGCTCCGCCACCGTGCGCCAATCCCAATCTGACTGATTCTTCATGGCTAGGGTGACCGCACCCAGTGCAGTCTCAAGTCCGAGCATTCCGAAGGCCGCGTAATTCCATTCGCAGTCTTTGGACTCATGTGGGTGGGGAGCATGATCTGTGGCGACGATATCAATCGTGCCATCGGATAGGCCTTGGCGCAAAGCCAAAACATCGGCTTGAGTTCGCAACGGTGGATTGACCTTGTACACCGGGTCATAGTCACGAATGAGGTCCTCGGTAAGAAGTAAATGATGTGGGGTCACTTCTGCGGTTACGTCAATTCCATTCGACTTAGCCCACCTGATGAGTTCCACGCTTCCCGCAGTTGAAACATGACACACATGCAATCGAGACTGCACGTGGGACGTAAGCAAGATATCCCGAGCAATAATGGATTCCTCGGCAACCGCAGGCCACCCGGTAAGCCCCAGCAGGCCAGAGAGCTCACCTTCATTCATTTGAGCCCCCTCGGTCAAACGGGGCTCTTGTGCATGTTGGGCAATGACACCGCCAAATGTTTTGACATATTCCAAAGCTCTGCGCATGAGTAACGGATCCGATACACAATTGCCGTCATCGCTGAACACTCGGACGTGCGCAGCCGAGTTTGCCATGGCTCCCATTTCCGCTAACCGCTCACCTGCTAGCCCCACTGTGACTGCGCCGACGGGGAATACATCAACATAGCCAGCTTCATGTCCAAGGCGAAAAACCTGTTCCACCACTCCGGCCGTGTCAGCGACGGGAGCGGTGTTTGCCATGGCAAATACTGCAGAGAATCCACCGAGTGCGGCTGCCATCGATCCGGTCCTGATGGTCTCTGCGTCTTCCCTCCCGGGTTCACGCAGATGAGTATGAAGATCCACAAACGCCGGAAGTGAGACTCGGTCATGTGCTGCAATCAATTCCTCACCTTGATGCTCTAGATGAGGTCCAATTTCAGTTATTCGTTCATTCGATATCCGGATATCAACTTCTGATTCGCCATACAACAGCGATTGCTGAATGAGGATTCCAGGGGAACTAGCCATGTGTATCTCCTCCAATAAGTATGTACAAAACCGCCATGCGAACTTTGACACCGTTTGCTACTTGTTCAGTGATCACGCTTCGGTGGCTGTCAGCAACTTCGGCGCTGATTTCCACTCCGCGGTTCATGGGGCCTGGATGCAAGACAATCGCGCCTTCGGGCAGTCGCGCTGCTCGTGAACGATTGAGACCGTATTCGCGGCTGTATTCCTCACTTGAAGGAAAGAATGAACCGCTCATGCGCTCCTGCTGGACTCGAAGCATCATGATTGCATCGAGTTCGGCTAATGAATCGTCAAGTTGGTAGCGAATTTCACAAGGCCACTCTTCAATACCCACCGGCATCAGGGTAGGCGGGCCTACGACGATCACTTTGGCACCCAATGAGCTGAGCAATGCGATATTCGATCGCGCTACCCGCGAGTGCAGGACATCGCCGACGATTCCAATGGTGAGACCTTCAAAATCTTGCCCCTCGGGTGCAAGGTGACGACGTATTGTGTAGGCATCTAGAAGCGCCTGTGTGGGATGCTCGTGTGTGCCGTCGCCGGCATTAATGATGTGAGCGCTGATCCAGCCCGTGTGCGCCATTTGATGTGCCGCACCCGATGCCGGATGTCGGATTACCACGGCATCTGCCCCCATCGATTGGAGGGTCAACGCCGTATCCTTCAAACTCTCACCTTTTGAAACACTGGATCCTTTGGCGGAAAAGGTGATGACGTCTGCCGACAGTCGCTTTGCTGCCAACTCAAATGACAATCGAGTACGGGTAGAGTCTTCATAAAAGAGATTGACCACTGTTCGGCCACGCAATGTGGGCAGTTTTTTTGCTCCCTGTTCCGTAACTTGATCAAGTTGCGCGGCTGTATCCAAGATACTGATGGCATCGGATCTCGTTAAGTCGGCGATAGAAACGAGATGCTTCATGATTCGTGGATCACGATCTGATCGATTTCGTCGATTTCAGAGATCTCCACCGAGACTTTCTCCACATGCGATGTAGGAAGATTCTTGCCAACATAGTCAGCTCGAATGGGCAGTTCGCGGTGGCCCCGATCCACGAGCACCGCAAGTTGAACAGCTCTCGGACGACCAAATTCATTCAATGCATCGAGTGCGGCGCGGATGGTACGACCCGAATAGAGAACATCGTCAACGAGCACGACTGTCTTGCCGTTCACACCACTCGTGGGAAGTTCCGTCCGTGCCAATGCTTTGGCGGGACGGATCCGAAGATCGTCTCGAAAGAGGGTGACATCGAGGGAACCAACCGGGACGGTCGTGCCTTCTATATCGGCAATATTGGCGGCAATGCGTTCGGCGAGTGGCACCCCGCGCGAGGGAATTCCCAGCAAAACCAAATCGGTAGACCCTTTGAGGTTCTCGACAATTTCGTGCGCAATGCGCCGCAGAGCCCGAGCAATATCAGACTGGTCGGCGACTATTCGAAATGGCGGACCCCGCCGGTGCCTGGCGGTGAGGAAGAATTGTGCATACTCACGTGGTGCCCCCTTCCCCGCCTCTCTGGACGGGCTTTAAAGGATGCTGAATCTTACGCTCGAACCTTATACCCTCGAACCTTACACGCCACCGCCATCGCCTGCACTGCCCATCTTGTGAACCCGCATGCCATTGGTTGTGCCTGGCACTCCGGGTGGCACCCCAGCCACAATAACCACCCGCTCCCCTGCGGCTGCCCGACCGATTTCGAGGAGGGCACGATCAACCTGAAACACCATGTCATCGGTATGACGGACATTCGAAACCAGAAATGTTTCAACGCCCCAACTCAGGGAAAGTTGACTCCTCACCCGTGGATTGGGAGTGAAAGCCAGTAACGGAGCCTGGCAACGCCAACGGGAAATAAGTCGGGCCGATCGCCCTGTCTCGGTAAAAGCAATGAGATATGAAGCCCCGATGCTCTCGGATACGTCCACCGCTGCGTGCGTGAGAGCCCGCGCAGTCGAACCTGTTGGAGCATCGTGTAACGGAGGTATCCGGTCCAGAGCCTCTTCTTCGAGGTGGGCAATGATGGTGGACATGGTTTCAACCGCATGGGCCGGATGAACCCCCATACTCGTCTCACCCGAGAGCATGAGTGCATCGGCACCATCTAAAACAGCATTCGCAACGTCGCTGACCTCAGCGCGCGTCGGGCGATTTTCTGAGATCATCGAGTCCAACATTTGCGTTGCAACAATCACAGGCTTGCCCGCTTCGCGGCACATTTGTATTGCTCTCTTTTGAACCAGTGGCACCTGCTCCAACGGTAACTCGACCCCGAGATCTCCGCGAGCAACCATGACTCCGTCAAAAGCGGAGATAATATCCTCGAGATTTTCAACGGCTTGCGGTTTTTCAACTTTGGCAAGCACAGGTACGCGAATACCAAGTTCATCCATTATTCGGTGAACATCGTGAATATCCGCAGAAGACCTGACAAATGATAAAGCGATGAGATCTGCACCTATCTCTAAAGCCCAACGTAAATCCTGTCGGTCTTTGTCCGAGAGAGCAGGCACACTTACCGCGACACCGGGCAGATTGAACCCCTTATTGTTGGAGACCGTGCCACCGTCAATCACCCGAGTGTGCACCCGAGGGCCGACCACTTTTGTGACAAGTAGTTCAATCCGGCCATCGTCGACGAGAACCGTGTCCCCTGGTGAAACATCTTGTGGCAAACCGGTGAAAGTGGTTGAAACCATGGTGGCATCGCCCGGGCAATCTTCCGTGGTCACAATGAATTCATTTCCCGCAATTAATTCGACAGGTCCTTGGGCGAATCGACCTAACCGAATTTTCGGACCCTGGAGATCTACGAGTATTCCCACACTCCGACCGGTGGAATCGGATGCCTCCCGTACCCAGTTATAAGCCTGTTGATGATCGCTGTAATCGCCGTGGGACAGATTCAGTCGTGCCACGTCCATTCCTGACTGCACAAGCTCGACAATTAACTCGGCACTGTGAGTGGCCGGACCCAGTGTTGCGACGATTTTTGCCCTACGCATGGGCTCACCCTACTTGTAAGCGATTACAGATTGATGACATTGGTCTAGACGGTGAGTGGACGATCGGTTGCCAGAATGGGCGATGGAAGATTCGTGGAGCCCATCAGAAACGAATCCACGCTCGCGGCAGCGGCTCTGCCCTCAGCAATAGCCCATACGATCAAGGACTGTCCGCGACCGGCATCACCGGCGACGAAAACCCCTTCAATATTGGTGGTGAAGTCGGGCTTCCGGGCAATATTTCCCCGGGCGTCAACCTCGACTCCCAACTGTTGAATATATGGAGCCGGTTCAGCACCGGTGAAACCCAATGCCAGCAGAACAACATCTGCCGCTAGCACATGTTCACTGCCAGTAATGGGTGCAAAGGATCCATTGGTCAATTCCACTTCCACAAGTTCTAGCCCGGATACGGTGAGTCCGTCTTTGGACACGAACTTTTGGGTTGACACAGAAAATATTCGTTCCCCACCCTCTTCATGGGCGCTCGACACGCGATACACCATGGGGTAGGTGGGCCACGGTTGTGATTCAGGGCGCGTTGTATCAGGGTGAGGCATGATTTCCAGTTGCGTGACGGATGCGGCTCCCTGCCTATGAGCGGTTCCTAAGCAATCAGCACCGGTGTCTCCTCCTCCCAGGATCACTACTTTTTTGCCAGCGACATCAAGTGGCGAGTATGCAAGATCTCCCTCTTGCACTCGGTTGGCAAATGGCAAAAATTCCATGGCCTGATGGATGCCTTCGTATTGCCTCCCTGGCACATTGAGATCTCGTGGAACCGTTGCACCGACAGCGACAACGACCGCGTCATAACGACGACGCAAGTCCGACCCCGTTATGTCAACCCCAATTTCTATCCCTGGACGGAACTTGACCCCTTCAGCTTCCATTTGGGCGAGGCGCTGATCCACATGGTGCTTCTCCATCTTGAACTCCGGGATTCCATAACGCAGGAGTCCCCCAATTCGATCGGATCTCTCAAAAACAGCAACCGTGTGACCGGCGCGGGCAAGTTGTTGTGCCGCGGCTAACCCCGCTGGGCCCGAACCAATGATGGCGACCGTTCTCCCTGATAGGCGATCTGGGGGGGCCGGCGTGATCCATCCCGATTCCCATGCCTTGTCCACAATAGAGACTTCCACTTGCTTAATGGTCACGGGATCCGCATTGATTCCCAATACACAGGCAGCTTCACAGGGTGCTGGGCATAAGCGCCCTGTGAACTCAGGAAAATTATTGGTGGCGTGCAGGCGTTCAATTGCCTGACCCCAATCGCGCTCGAAAACTAGGTCATTCCACTCGGGAATCAGATTCCCGAGCGGACAACCGTTGTGGCAGAAAGGAATACCGCAATCCATGCATCGACCCGCCTGCTGCTCAAGATCGCGAATCGCAAACTCTTCATACACTTCGCGCCAATCGCGGATCCGAATATCGACGGGACGCCGAGTTGGCAACTGTCGAGCTGTCGTGAGAAAACCTTTGGGATCGCCCATACCACTCCTCCTACAAACTACTCATGATTGCCGCCATGGGATCTTCGCCCGCGGCTCTCGCTCGTTCCTCGATTTCCATAACCCGCTTGTAGTCTCGCGGGATGACTTTGGTGAAGCGATTAATTGATGCTTCCCAGGTGGAGAGCAAATCGGCACCGCGCGTTGAATCCGTATTCTCCGTATGGGCAATGATCAATGTGCGCAAGATTTCTGAATCCTGTGGCGACACTGTGTTCAGCTCAACGAGCTCCGTATTCACAAGTGAAGGATCCAAGTCAAAGACAAAAGCGATGCCACCGGACATCCCTGCAGCGAAGTTGCGTCCTGTCGATCCCAGCACCACGGCAATGCCACCGGTCATGTACTCACACGCATGATCTCCCACACCTTCAACGACAGCGTGGGCACCTGAGTTGCGTACACAGAATCTTTCACCCACTCGACCTCGAATAAACATTTCGCCACCTGTGGCTCCATAGGCCAAAACGTTGCCAGCAATTGTGTGATCCTCGGCCACAAATATGGACTCTCGTTCAGGTCGGATGACAATACGACCACCCGAAAGCCCCTTACCTACATAATCATTGGCATCGCCTTCTAATCTCAGAGTCAATCCGCAAGGAATGAAAGCGCCGAAACTTTGGCCCGCAGAGCCGGTAAATGTGATTTCGATTGCGCCATCGGGTAGACCACCTCGCCGGGTAATCTCACTTCCCAACATGGTGCCCACCGTTCGGTGCACATTTCGAATCGGCAACTGGATCCGTACCGGTTCGCCACCGGTGAGAGCTAGCTGACTCAGTTCGATCAGTTGATTGTCAAGGGCTTTATCCAGTGAATGATCCTGTGCCTTGACGCACCGGCGCTCCACCCCGTTCGGGACTGCAACCGAGTGCAAAATGGGGGTTAAATCCATGCCGGATGCTTTCCAGTGATCAATTGCCTTTTCAGGGTTCAATGCCTCCACATGGCCCACTGCATCTGCGATGCTTCGAAATCCAAGTTCAGCGAGAATCTCGCGAACCTCCTGAGCAATGAACTCAAAGAATGTCTCGACGAATTCAGGCTTACCGGTGAATCGTTCCCGCAAAACTGGATTTTGTGTTGCGACACCAACGGGGCAGGTATCCAAATGACACACGCGCATCATGATGCACCCCATGACAACTAGTGGAGCGGTTGCGAAACCAAATTCTTCAGCCCCCAACAACGCTGCAATCACGACATCGCGACCAGTTTTTAGCTGACCATCGGTTTGGACGACTACCCGATCCCGCAAACCGTTCAGCATGAGGGTCTGCTGAGTTTCAGCCAAGCCCAACTCCCATGGAGCGCCCGCATGCTTTAAGGAGGTCAATGGAGATGCGCCAGTACCGCCATCGTGCCCCGAAATTAGGATGACGTCCGCATGTGCTTTGGCCACTCCGGCGGCAACTGTTCCTACCCCGACCTCTGCGACCAACTTGACGTGGATACGTGCGCCGGTGTTGGCATTTTTGAGATCGTGAATGAGTTGAGCAAGGTCCTCAATGGAGTAAATGTCATGGTGCGGTGGGGGAGATATCAAGGTCACACCCGGTGTTGAATGCCGAGTTTTTGCTATCCACGGATACACCTTGTTCCCGGGAAGTTGACCGCCCTCACCGGGTTTGGCTCCCTGAGCCATTTTAATTTGAATATCGTCGCTATTGACCAAATATTCGCTGGTGACACCAAATCTGCCCGACGCTACCTGCTTAATGGCAGAGCGCTTGGAATCCCCAGATTCCATGGTGATAAAGCGACTGGGGTCCTCGCCACCCTCGCCAGTATTTGATTTTGCTCCAATCCGATTCATGGCAATTGCTAATGTCTCATGTGCTTCTGCAGAAATCGAGCCATACGACATGGCCCCTGTCGAGAACCTCGTGAGGATTTCCTCAACCGATTCAACTTCCTCTATCGGGATTGGCTCACGATCGGATGCAAATTCAAAAAGTCCGCGCAAAGTCATGAGACGTTCGGACTGGTCATTGACTCCAGCCGTGTACTCGCGGAAAATATCCATGCGTTTAGCTCGAGTTGAGTGTTGAAGTCGAAAAACAGTTTCCGGATCAAATAGGTGTGGTGATCCATCGCGACGCCACTGGTATTCACCTCCATCGCGAAGTGTTCGGTGCGCGGGTGAAATTCCAGATGCAGGATAGGCATCTGCGTGTCTGGCTGCGTTTTCTTGTGCAATGACCTCGATACCAACACCACCCAACTTGGAAGTCGTTCCCGTGAAATAGGAATCAACAAACTCCTGTGACAGGCCTATTGCTTCAAATATTTGCGCGCCCCGATAACTCGCGACCGTGGAAACCCCCATTTTGGACATGACTTTCAGTAGTCCCTTACCCAAAGCCTTAATCACGTTGCGCATTGCTTTCTCAGGTGAAACTCCAGAAATAACATTGCGGCGAACGAGATCCTCCACGCTTTCAAGTGCCAGATATGGATTGATGGCTGCGGCTCCGTAGCCGATCAGCAAAGCAACATGATGAACTTCCCGTACATCGCCCGATTCAATCAACAGGCTGATCATGGTTCTGTTCTTGGTCCGCACAAGATGATGATGCACGGCAGCGCACAGCAACAAAGATGGAATAGGAGCGAGAGCGGCGGTACTGTCCCGATCAGAGAGGACAATGAATCGCTTGCCTTGCCGAATAAGTGCATCAACTTCATTAAAGATCTCGGCAATACGCTTTTCGAGAGCAGCCCCACCTCCTGCCACGTTGTACAGGCCCTTTATTCGAACTGCGGCAAATTCCGGAAGGGTTCCATCTGCGTTGATGTGCAAAATTTTTGCAAGTTCATCGTTATCAATCACTGGAAATGGCAGCACGACTTGACGAGCATGTCCCGGTAATGCTTCAAGCAGGTTTCCCTCGGGGCCGATGATGCTTCCCAGTGACGTTACGATTTCTTCGCGGATAGCGTCCAGTGGTGGGTTTGTGACCTGAGCAAATAACTGACTGAAGTAGTCAAAGAGCATACGAGGCCGATCAGACAGTGCGGCAATCGGTGTGTCGGTCCCCATGGAGCCAATTGCTTCAGCACCCGAGAGCGCCATGGGCTCAAGAATTATTCGTAAGTCTTCTTGGGTGTATCCAAAAGTCTGTTGACGACGGGCGACAGATTCGTGGGTATGCACAATATGTTCGCGTTCCGGGAGTGCATCGAGATGAATAAGGCCCGAATCCAGCCACTCCTGATATGGATGTTCGGCTGCCAATAAATCCTTGATCTCTGAATCTTCAATGATGCGTCCAGCCCCCGTGTCAACGAGGAACATCTTTCCAGGTTGAACACGTCCCTTCCGGATGATCGTCGCAGGATCGATATCAAGCACTCCCGTTTCCGAAGCGAGAACCACGAGTCCATCCTGAGTTACCCAAAATCGTCCGGGACGCAATCCATTTCGATCAAGGACTGAACCGATTAACGTTCCGTCGGTAAAACATACATTCGCCGGTCCATCCCAGGGCTCCATAATGGTGGCATGAAATTCATAAAAAGCCCGACGTTGAGGGGTCATACCGGCGTGGTTCTCCCAAGCCTCCGGAATCATCATGAGGACAGCATGCGGAAGTGAACGTCCACCCAAGTGGAGTAACTCGAGGGTTTCATCAAATGATGCCGAGTCACTGCCCGACGGTGAGCAAATGGGGAACAGTCGAGTCATGTCCCCAGGGATGAGATCGGAAGTCAACATGGCCTCGCGTGCGGTCATCCAGTTTCGATTGCCTCGCACGGTATTAATTTCGCCATTGTGAGCAATGAAACGATACGGATGTGCCAACGGCCAAGAAGGAAAAGTGTTGGTTGAAAAACGTGAGTGCACCAAGGCCAAGGCACTTTCCATTCGAGGATCTGAAAGATCAGGAAAAAATGGCTCAAGTTGGCCAGTCGTGAGCATTCCCTTGTACAACAGTGTCCTGCTAGACAGAGATGCGAAATAAACACCCAATTCATGCTCGGCAATCTTGCGAAATCCGAATACCGCTCGATCAAGTGCGATACCGACCGAATAGTCATTCGTGACGAATACCTGCCAGAAAGAAGGCATACAGGAACGAGCCGTCTCACCAATCATGCTCGATTCTGTGGGAACTTCCCTCCAGCCAATCACTCGGAGTCCCTCTTGTTCGGCCAGCGCATTGATCTCTCGAATACTCACGTCCACGTACTCTGGATCCAAGAAGACCGAACCCACCGCGTATGCACCTGCTTCAGGTAGCGCGAAGTCAACGACCGCACGCATAAATAAATCAGGGACCTGAATTAATATCCCCGCACCGTCGCCACTGTCGGGTTCAGCACCCGATGCACCCCGATGTTCAAGATTGGTCAGAGCCAAAAGTCCCTTGGCCACAATGTCGTAGGACGGAACGCCAGTCAAAGTGGCCACGAAAGCGACACCGCATGCGTCATGTTCGAGATCCGGGCTGTACAGACCCTGGGCCTCCGGCAATGACGAGAACAGGGGTCGATTCTTGTCAGATGTACGTCCCATGATTGCTGGCTCCTTGCGTCGTCTCACAGTTCGCCTACATGTGCATTCACATATCGTGCCAATGAATTGCACGCGAGCGAACTTGAAGAAATTACCGGTAATGATTGGGACGACGTTGGCCCGCATGTAGACTACCGGACTTGCTTCCGAACCACCAATGGGACTCCTCCGCTATTGGCGCACTTGATCCGTGGGTTCCCGCTGTTCAGTAATTGTTTCCCGTCCTGGTCGCAGGCGAGCAGAGATGATCAAGTACACGAGAGCGCCCAATCCGACAAGGACCGAGGTCCAGATATTTAGTCGTAAGCCGAAGATCTCATTCGCGGAATCAATTCTGAAGTGCCTCGATCCAGACCCGACCGAGGGTGTACAAAAGGACATACAGGGCGAAAGCCCGACCATGGCCAAGAGTGAATCGGCGATCAGCCCAGATGACTACCACGGCCACTCCCACAAGCCATAGGGATTCATAGAGGAAAGTGGGGTGAAATGTCAGGAACTCCTCGAACCCCACCGGACGATTTTGTGGTGAGATCTCCAAACCCCAAGGCAAGTCAGTAGGTCCTCCGAAAATTTCCTGATTGAAATAATTACCGAATCTGCCAATTGCTTGGGCGAGAGCGATACCCGGTGCAATGGCATCTGCGACGGGGGGCAGCGCAACTCCGAGTCGACGCGCGCCAATCCAGGCACCTAAGGCACCAAATGCGACCGCGCCCCAAATGCCCAGTCCACCGTCCCAAATTCGGATCGCACCCGAGAGCCCACTGCCATTAGACCCGAAATACAACTGCCAGTCGCTCACAACGTGATAAATACGCCCGCCAATAATTCCGAAGGGGACCGCCCAAATCGCAATATCCAAAATCGCGCCCGGGGCTCCGCCTCTGGCCACGTATCTTTTGTTCCCCAGCCATACGGCAAGAATGATTCCAACGATTATGAGTAACGCGTATGCGCGTAGCGGAATCGGACCAAGATTCCACACTCCTGTTTCAGGGCTTGGAATTGATGTGAGCAACATATTTACTTATTTTGATTCGATGAGCTCGGTGAGCTGCACCTGGTCAGCGAGAATTTCAGATCCGACAACTTCACCATTCAAAACCCCTGACGGTGTGCCCGGAATTTGATTTATGTAGAACTGTTCCGTGGTGTTTGCCGCCCACGGCAAGTATTTACCGTCGCTGACACATTGGGTGAATGACTCCAGACTTGTTTCGGTAAGCCCTGAATTTGTTCCGAAACCGATCAGTTCCTCATTGGACCAACCGTTGCCCTCTTCAGTGGGCTGGTTGGCGTATATTTGGCCGTGAAATTCTTTGAGAAGTCCTTCATCAATTGCGCAGCCCCACGCCGCGATTGCTCGGTGGGAAGCATCATTACCGAGATTGGTGTCAAGGAAAGCGGTTGGCCGGTAGACCAATTGCACCTTGCCCTCCTCTGCGAGTTGCGCAATTCCCGCACCATTTGCCAATTCCAGTGCACCGCACGCTGGGCATTGGAAGTCCTCCCACAACTCGAGCACAGGGGCATCGGCAGTTGCGACGCCGTAGGGAACTCCAAATGGAATGTCAGAATCGGGGCCAAAAACATTTGCGGGAACAGGTGCACTGGGATCGGGATCAACAATGCCGGCCGAACTGTTGGCATTGGATGACTCACTATTGCTCGATGCGTAGAGTGCTACTCCAACTATCGCCACCATGGCAACCACAACGGTGGCCCCACCGACTATTCGCACAATTCGCTCGCGTCGCTTCTCAGCAGACTGCGCGGCGCCACGGGCTTCAGCCGCACGTTCACGTCGGCTCTTGGCGTTTTGGCTCATGTTGATATCTCCAGTCGCATGTGGGTCAGATACGGAATCGAATGGACCGATAGTACGTCAGTCTAGATAAAGCGGGTGCGTGTGGATCTTAACGTAGCGGGGATCGAACTCCCTGGGCTAATTCGGCTGCCAACTCACCCACGGCTGCTACCCCACCGGCCAGCGCTGCTCGAACAAAAGCGGAGCCGACAATAACGCCATCGGCATATTGGGATATCGCTGCTGCCTGGGCACCCGATGACACTCCCAGTCCCACGGCCACGGGGAGTTCGGTCAATTGACGCACCCGCTCTACAAGCTGAGGAGCCATGGAGCTCACCTGATCCCGGGTACCTGTGACACCCATGGTCGAGGCTGCATAGATGAACCCGCGTGTCTGTTGTGCAATCGCCGAAATCCGCGAATCAGTCGAGGACGGGGCCACGAGAAAAATGGGATCAAGGTGGAATTCGGTGGCAGCCGTTATCCATGGGCCCGCTTCCTCAATTGTTAAATCTGGTGTGATCAACCCTGAGCCACCGCGTGCCACCATATTCTCCGTGAATCGCGTGACCCCGTAGCGTTCAATGGGGTTCCAGTAACTCATGACAACAGATGAACCACCATGATCTGTGATCGCTCCCACGACTTCGAGAACCGAATCCGTGGTCGCGCCTCCCGAAAGAGCTACCGAGACAGCATCTTGAATAACGGGGCCATCCATCAACGGATCGGAATACGGCAATCCAACCTCAATTAGATCCACGCCATGGTCAATCATGGCAAGCACCAGCCCAATGGATTTTTCAATAGTGGGGTACCCGGCAGGAAGGTAGCCGATTAACACCGATCTGCCCTCGGCACGCGCTTGGGTGAACGCTTGAGTGACTCGTGACTCAGTGCTCGCCAACATCGGCAACTATTACCGACCCTCTGCGAGTTCCGCAGAAACAACATCGCCTAAATCAATACCAAACCAACGAGCCGCAGTTGCGACATCTTTATCGCCTCGGCCAGACAGATTTACAATTATGACGGAATCCGGCCCAAGTTCAGCTCCCAGGCGCATGGCCCCCGCCAATCCGTGTGCGGTTTCAATTGCCGGGATGATTCCTTCGGTGCGAGAGAGCAATGAAAATGCGGTCATTGCCTCAGAGTCGTTGACGGGTTCATAGATTGCGCGTCCCGTGTCGTGAAGCCAAGCATGTTCGGGACCTACCCCCGGGTAATCCAAGCCCGCACTGATGGAATGCGATGAAATCGTTTGGCCCCATTCGTCCTGCATGACATAGGTGCGGGCGCCGTGCAAAACACCCGGGGATCCGGCCGCAAAGCGTGCCGCATGCCTGCCGGTCTCGACTCCATCGCCACCTGCTTCATAGCCGCGAAGGGAGACACTCGAATCATCGAGGAATGCACTGAACAGTCCCATGGCATTTGAGCCGCCACCAACACACGCAGCAACAGCATCGGGGAGACGACCCTCTACCGCGAGGATTTGTTCGCGAGCCTCTCTGCCAATAACCGAGTGGAAGTAGCGCACCATTTCGGGAAAAGGTGCGGGGCCGGTCACAGTACCCAGGACATAGTGAGTTTGATCCACCGAAGAAACCCAATCGCGCATGGCTTCATTGATGGCATCTTTGAGGGTTTTACTTCCAGCAGTTACCGGAACCACCTCAGCACCGAGCAGTTTCATGCGCGCCACATTCAGCGCTTGACGACGGGTATCTTCCTCGCCCATGTATACCGTGCACTCGAGTCCAAGGAGAGCCGCGGCAGTTGCGGTAGCAACACCATGTTGCCCAGCACCTGTTTCAGCAATGACTCGTGATTTACCCATGCGTTTAGTGAGAAGTGCCTGACCCAGAACATTGTTGATTTTGTGCGAACCTGTGTGATTTAAATCTTCACGCTTTAAGTAGATGCGAGCACCATTGCAATATTCAGAGAATCTGAGTGCTCGAGTCAGTGGTGATGGTCTCCCCGTGTAATCGCGTTCGAGATCGGCAAGTTGCTGAAGAAATGCAGGCTCAGAAGCGGCAAGACGAAAAGCTGCGTCTAATTCGTCAAGGGCAGATGTCAAAGCCTCGGGTACGAATCGGCCACCATAGGGTCCAAAGTGACCGGGCAACTGAACAGAATTCTCGCTCCAGACGAGATTTTCTGAGGTGGTCACGAGCGACCTCGGGATCGACAGGACGGATGGGCCCCAGCGGTAACCAGTTCATGGACGGCCGCACGTGGGTTGCTTCGGGTCACAAGGGATTCACCGACGAGCACGGCATCGGCTCCGGCATCTGCATACACCATGAGGTCATGGTGGTCTCTTATGCCGGACTCCGCAATTCGAACGCATGATGTGGGTATTCGGTCGACGACTCGGGCGAAGGTGTTCCGATCGACTTCTAAAGTCTTGAGATCCCGTGAGTTAACGCCAATGACAACTGCCCCTGCGTCCAGCGCCCGGTCAATCTCTTGTTCATGGTGAACCTCGACGAGGGGTGTCATCCCCAAACTGTGGGTTCGCTCCACCAAGGAAACAAGAGCTGTTTGATCTAGCGCCGCGACAATGAGCAACACCATGTCTGCTCCATATGCTTTCGCTTCCCACAGTTGGTAACTGCTGACCACGAAATCCTTGCGAAGTACTGGAATATCAATTGCAGCCCGAACAACTGCTAAATCTTCGAGGCTGCCGCCGAAACGACGCTGTTCGGTGAGCACACTCACACAATGTGCTCCACCTGCTTCGTATTCACTTGCGAGGAAGGCTGGATCCGCAATGGCGGCCAGTGAGCCCTTGCTGGGACTTGATCGCTTAACTTCTGCGATCACGCAAACATCTTCCCCGCGAAATACGCTGATGACATCTTGTGACTCGCGAACGCGAGCCGCTTTCGCTTTCAAATCCTCGAGGGGCGTGCGCGCAACTCTTTCCGCGAGGTCCTCACGAACCCCACCGATGATGTCGTCCAAGACCGTCACGTTGGTAAGGGTAACCCCCGCCAATAAATCAGCCGATCCCGGAACCCAGATAAGGGAAGATGTTTCTGGCCACTGTAAACATCACGAGGATCAGTGCACCTCCAACCAACAGGGAACGTCTGATCGTCTGACTCTTCATTACTTGACTCTTTAATACTCTCGTCAGTCTGAGACTCCTCTGCGGATATCGCTTTTGCCACACGGCCAGCACCCACATTAAAACGAGGATTGGGAAGATAATGACTAGAAGCACGTTGTGATCCAGAAAGGATCCAATATCACCGTGCAACAGTGAACTGGTTGCACGAAGTCCACCGCACGCAGGACAGTCCACCCCCAGAATTAATTGGCTGGGACATGGCGGATAAGCACCCGTCGCCGGATCCACCACCAAAAGGAGTGAACAGGCAGCCACTACTGCCACTGGTGCGATTACCAAGGGCTCCTTGATATTCATGATCAATGTACTTCACGGGAAGGGGTATCGGCCAGGTCACTTTCGGCCGAATTCATTTCGGGGATTGTAATAATGAAACAGGCTCCGGTGTCCCGACCAACTTGGGCCTGAGCAACTCCCCCCAGTCCCTGAGACAACCGTTGCACTAGGGCTAATCCAAGACCCGTGCCCACCGGCCGAACACCTCGATATCGCTCGTATAGGGCACCAGGTTGAAAGGCAACGGCGAGGTCATCGGTGGTGAGGCCAGGTCCGGTGTCCTCAATGGAGATGGTGATACTGCGAGTATCGGGTGACTGATGGATCATGGAGATGGTGAATGAAATGGTCCCGCCCAGGGGTGTAACACGCAAGGCATTTTCAGCCAGATTATCAACGATTTGCCGGAGTCTGAGTGGGTCAACCGTGAAATTCCCTGCGACCTCGGAACTGCAGAGGAATACAACACCTGATTCAGTGCATCGATAATTCCATACTTCACAAACTTGGTCAACGAATTCAGCAAGATCAATAACTGCCGGAGTCACGGCAAAATTAATCGCGCCAAGGCGTGCCAGATCGAGAAGATCATTGACCAACCGGTCAAGACGTTGTGCTTCGCGCGCAATCACGGCACCCGCTTCTTGGGCACCGGCTCCATCCATTACTCCGTCCGCAAGTGCCTCCCCATATCCCTTGACCGCGGTCAGAGGAGTACGTAGTTCATGTGACACGGAAAGAAGGAACTCTCGCTGCCTGCCCTCTGAATTAGCGAGAGCTGTGTCTAGGGAATTAAGTGCTCGGGCAATGTCTGAAATTTCGCGGGGTCCCTCGGTTGCAACGTGGACGCCTCGAGTTCCTTGAGCCATGACACTTGCTGCCTTGCTGGCATTTCGAAGTGGTCGCGCCAACCTGCGGGCCGCCATGTAGCCCAATGGGATCGCGATCACTAAACCGATTGCCAATGACAACAGCAGTCGACTGATCAGGTCACTTGCGCTTGCGCCTGCGACCGACACGGGTTGCACCAACAGAACCGCTCCACCTATGGCAAGTGGCCGACCTTCGAAGAGAAATTGGCCATCGTCTGTTTCCACGCGCTCGGACACCACTTCACCGCTGACGAGCGCTGAAGCAAGTTCTTGGGAAAACCCCAGTGGCAAATCGTCAAACTCGGTGCCTGGTGCGGCGGTTGGGCTGAATAGGTATGCCGAAATTGATTCGCGCTGCAGAGTTGACACCAAACTCGAGCCCAATCCTCGACCGCCACTGCCGCGTTCTAATGAGTTGGCCGTGACATTTGCTAACTGAGAGAGATTACGTTGGCCGACATCTTGTGAACTAGCAACAATTAATGGGTAGGAGACAAGTGCCCCGATGATAATTGCGATGGCCGCAATGGAACTGGTTAACAACACTGTTGGAGTGACGATGCTATAGCGACGCTGACTAGTCACGGGCTTCGGCTTCCGCAGAGTATCCAACGCTCCGTACAGTGCGAATCGGCGCTTTTTGGCCGAGCTTGGATCGCAGTTGCGCAATATGAACATCGACGGTGCGAGTTCCTAAACTCTCGGAGTAACCCCACACATGATCCAGTAGTTCCTCTCGTGTGAAAACATTTCCCGGCTTTGTAAACAAATGAGCGAGTAAGTCAAATTCCATTGCCGTCAGGCTGACGGTTTGGCCATCGTTCCAGCAGCGTCTGGATGCAGTGTCTAGTCGGATTGATCCAACTTCCAGGATATTTTCAGATTGCGCATGCTGGTGGCTCCTGCGAAGAATCGATTTAACGCGCGCAACCAATTCCCGTGGGCTAAATGGTTTAGTCAGGTAGTCATCAGCGCCCAACTCCAAACCATAGATTCTGTCCACTTCTTCATCGCGGGCAGTGCAGAAAATAATCGGCGTCCAATTTCGCTCAGCTCGCAAAATTCGGCAAACCTCAGTTCCATCAAGGCCCGGTAAACCGACGTCAAGAATAAGTAGGTCGAAATCCTCGTGTTGGGCTCGGGCTAATCCTCCCACTCCATCGGGTTCCCATGTGACATCAAATCCGTCACGGGTCAAATACAAACTAATGAGATCTGCTATTGCCGATTCATCTTCGACAATCAAAATTTTCACGAAAAGACCAAGTTTCGGTGTGCGCTCAGATGGAGGACACGTGGGTCACCACAATGGCGGGCTACATTGATAACTGTTCCTGCCTTCAGCATTAGTCGGTTCCCGTAACTTTGATATCAACCCACACATTCGGCTATTGGGTCTTTTTGCCAAACCCCATCATGGACATGACTTTCCCCACAATTGCACCGAGGACTACCATCGCGGCCGCGACCCAGAAAAGAAGCCAGTTTGCGAAAACGACAGCCAATGTGCCGAGGGTGAAGGCCAAGGTAATGATGACAACAGCCGTCCACGCTGCAGGGGTAGAACCATGATCGGCATGGATGGCTTCGCGGGATTTCGGATGTGAGGTCATAACGCTATTTAACCACGACCACATGAACAGAATTGCGATCCACTTCACTGACTATCGCCAGGTACAACTTCACGGGTTATCTCCAAGGTCAATGGTAGGGTCGATTCCTTGGTCCATGAGCTTTCCAGGGGTCGCGGGGAATCTCCCCCGGCAAGTCGCGCTGATATTTTGTCCCCAATTGTGGCCAGTGGCCGCCAATGATCGCCGCACTGCAGGCTGGTCAACACCAGTCCCCCGCACAGCACAACAACGAGAACCGCCCAGCCCGCGATACCTTCACTCCCTTCGACGTTAATGTTTAATACGGTGAAGGCAGTGACCAAAGCAGTGACGAGAGCAACAATTGTCGTGGACGTCCCAATAATTCTCCGTCCCCACACACCCGTAGCGAGAACCCCTAGAACCGCGATGAGGGCAACAACAGATGCCACCGGGATGAGCGGAATCATCTGAGCACCCGTTTCGGCAACTCCAATGCTCAGACCACCCAGTTCCGGGATCAGGAAATTCTTCCACCCACGTGGCTGATCCTGCCCAAAATAGGACACCGGCAAGAATCAATTGAGCCGCAATGAAAATGCCAAACTGTCGTTTGGCGTTCAATCGTTTGGCGTTCACAAGACTTACTTTTGGGAGGACATGATTTGGGCGGATGACACAGCACGTAGAACCGCCAGTGCTTTATTTACACACTCAGCACTCTCGGATTCGGCTACCGAGTCAGCGACGATCCCCGCACCCGCTTGAACATAGGCCACCTGATCTTTTATCAGCGCCGTGCGTATTGCAATTGCCATATCCATATTGCCGGCAAAATCGAAGTAACCCACACATCCGCCATAAAGGCCTCGGCGAGTGACTTCAAGCTCCTCGATAATTTGCATGGCTCGTGGCTTGGGCGCTCCCGAAAGGGTTCCTGCGGGAAATGTTGCCTGGAGGGCATCAAGCGCGGAGTGAGACTTCAATAATGTTCCGGTCACCGTCGACACAAGATGCATGACGTGTGAGTAACGTTCGACATGCATAAAGTCATGAACCTTTATGCTTCCGGGCTCACATACCCTGCCAAGGTCATTTCTGCCCAGATCCACCAGCATCAGGTGCTCCGCTTGTTCCTTTGCATCTGAGCGCATTTCTTCAGCTAATGCGCGGTCCACCTCTGGAAGTGGTGAGCGCCACCGCGTTCCCGCAATAGGGTTCACGGTGCATGCTCGATCTTGAACGGTGACCAGTGCTTCGGGAGATGATCCCACAATTTCAAAGTCGGTCTTTGTGTCATCATGTGAATTCGGAATTCGCAGAATGTACATGTAGGGGCTTGGGTTTGTTGCTCTCAAAACTCGATACACATCAAATCCAGAAGCCGCGCACGGTGCACTAAAACGTTGTGACAAAACCACTTGGAATGCATCTCCTGCGCGGATGTACTCTTTTACCTGATCGACTTTGGCAATAAAGTCAGGTTCGGCCTCAATATCGATGGTGACCAAATCAGGGAAAACCGTTGCGCCGGGGGCATGCGCGCCAGAGATTGCTCCCACCATACCTGCGAGTCTCTCGAGTGCATCTGCATATGCGTGATCTACGCGTTCAGGTGAATTGTCATAATTGATTGCATTTGCAATCAATGTGACTGATCCATTTAAGTGATCAACAACTGCCATGTCAGTGGCTAAAAGAAACGCTAGATCAGGAATTTCCAACTCGTCGGGATTCGAATTTCCAATATTCTCCCAGTGGCGAACAATGTCATACGACATGTAACCCACCATCCCGCCCGTCAACGGGGGTAAATCTGATCGAAAGACCGCCGTGTGCAGTAGATCGAGTGTCGCTCTGAGTACATCGATTCCGGTACCCGATTGTGATATCCCCTCGGGGATTCGCCCGACCCACGATGCGACACCATTTTTTTCAGTTAAAAGGGCATGGCTGTGCACTCCAATAAATGAGTATCGTGACCACTGCACGCCAGCTTCAGCCGATTCAAAAAGAAATGTGCCCGGGCGATCCCCACACAGAGCGTGAAAAAGCCCCACAGCGGTGAGGTGGTCAACCATGACATTGATGGTCACCGGAATGACGCGGTGCTCATTCGCCAATTCCCTAAATACTGCAAGGCTGGGCGACGCATCTACGGTTTCATTCATTGGTTTACCGCTGCTCACGTGCCACCACCACAATATTGAAAAAGCATGATTGATTGCCCGTATGACAGGCCGGCCCATGTTGTTGAACCGTCATGACCAATGCATCGGAGTCGCAATCCCTGCGAATGTCCATCACATGTTGCACATTGCCCGATTCCGCACCCTTCACCCAGAGCTGAGACCTGCTCCGAGAAAAATAGGTGCCCTTTCCCGTCTCACAACTCAAGCGAAGTGCTTCCTCATTCATCCACGCAAGCATCAGGACATCTTTCGTGATTGCATCTTGGGCGATCACGGGCACGAGACCATCTGAATTAAATGAGACCTGGTGAATGAAATCCTCAAACTCGCTCATGTGGTATCAATCCCAACTTGTCGCACAGGAATCCCGGCTTTCGCCAATTCGGATTTAACTTGACTGATAGAAATTTCCCCGAAATGAAAAACACTCGCTGCTAGAACAGCATTTGCGCCTGCTTCAATTGCTGGAGGGAAATGTTCAAGTGCACCTGCTCCCCCACTCGCAATGACGGGAATCGTGATAGCTTCCCGAATCGCGGCAATTAAACTGAGATCGAACCCACTTTTAGTGCCATCTGCATCCATGGAATTCAGAAGAATCTCCCCCACACCCAAAGCTTCACCCTGTCGAGCCCATTCAACGGCATCTATGCCAGTGCTCTGCCTACCGCCGTGTGTGGTCACGCCAAAACCACTTGGCATTTCGGGGTCGCGCCGAGCATCAATGGATAAGACTATGCATTGTGAACCGAATCTTTCAGATGCTTCTTTCAAGAGTTCCGGTCGAGCTATGGCTGCCGTATTAATAGAAACCTTGTCTGCTCCAGCACGCAAAAGGTGATCAATATCTTGAACGGATCGCACTCCTCCCCCAACGGTCAACGGGATGAATACGGTGTCTGCTGTACGCCGGACTAGATCAAGAGTTATTCCTCGATCGAAATGTGACGCGGTGATATCAAGGAATACAAGTTCATCGATTCCTCGGTCGTTATAAACCTGAGCTAATTCACATGGATCCCCAGCATCACGCAAATCTAAGAAGTTAACACCCTTAACAACCCGACCCTGATCAACATCAAGACATGCAATAACGCGGGCACCGAGGGTCATGGTTGCGGAGGACCCCACTGATATGGGTCATAGCGCTCTTCTATCGCAGCAATTGCCTCTGGCAAAGTGAAAGCCCCCTCGTACAGTGCCTTGCCAACAATTGCGCCTTCAATACCCTTCATCACGGCTAATTTATGCAAATCTTCTAAGTGCGATACTCCGCCCGATGCAATGATCGGGGTACGCGTGGCGTGGGTAACCTCCTTGAGTAAATGGAAGTTTGGACCATGCATTGTTCCGTCCTTGTGGACATCGGTCACGACATATCTGGCGCAACCGGCCGCATCGAGCCTGCCAATGGTTTCCCAGAGATCCCCACCTTCTGTTGTCCAGCCACGTGCTGCCAATGTGTGACCCTTGACATCTAGTCCCACGGCAATTCGATCGCCGTATTCACTAATGACCTGGGCGGTCCATTCAGGATTCTCCAGAGCGGCTGTTCCTAAATTAACTCGAGTGCAACCGGTAGCGAGAGCCTTTGTCAAACTCCCGGAATCCCGAATACCGCCGGATAACTCAACCTGCACAGAGTCACGAACTTGGTGAACAACGTGGGCGATCAGATCAGCATTGGTGCCGGTTCCAAAAGCGGCATCGAGATCCACGAGGTGAATCCAGGTGGCACCCTGGTTCACCCATGAACGTGCTGCATCGATTGGCGAGCCATATGCCGTTTCCGAGCCTGCTTTGCCCTGGACAAGTCGGACTGCTTGGCCTTGGGAGACATCGACGGCTGGCAGAAGTGCAAATGAGGTGTGTTGGTTCATTGCTGAAGTCTAGGCGCGGGCATACCTCACAGGGTCGAGACCCAATTCCCTAACAGCGCAAGCCCCGCATTCCCCGACTTTTCCGGGTGAAATTGGACGGCACTCAATGGCCCGTTTTCCACCGCAGCAATGAAGGACTCACCGTATTCGCAGTAAGAAACCACCGCCGGTCGCTGATACGGATCAGGCTGATACAGGTCCGAGCGAGACATTGCCCAAGTTTTGGCGGCATAGGAGTGAACGAAATAAAATTCCTCCCCTTCGATTCCCCTAAAGAGTTCCGACTCGGACGGGACATGGACGGTGTTCCATCCCATGTGAGGAATCACCGGAGCTTGCAATTGATCTACCGTCCCAGGCCATTGCCCTAGCCCAGCGGTATCCACCCCGTGTTCAATCCCCCTGTCGAACATTATTTGCATTCCGACGCAAATTCCTAAAACCGGCCGATCGGCGATCAGTCGAGCATCAACCAATTGGCTCCCGCGCACTGCATTGATTCCAGCCATGCAGGCGGCGAATGCTCCGACCCCGGGAATAACGAGACCATCGGCTTCCATTGCTGTTTCGAAATCGGATGTTAAAACAACCTGTGCTCCAACATTTTCGAGAGCGCGCACCGCAGACCTGACATTGCCGAAACCATAGTCGAGCACTACGACAGACGGGGACACGGTCACATCACGACTTGATCACTGAGATGCAGTGAGCGTGCCCTTGGTCGAAGGAATCCCGACCACACGAGGATCACTCGAAACTGCTGTCCTTAACGAACGTGCCACACTCTTGAACTGTGCTTCTACGACATGATGCGCATTGCGGCCTGAGAGAACGGCAACGTGCAATGTGATTTGCGATGTAGCAACGATCGACTCCCAGATATGCCTGGTCAAGGTTGTGTCGTAACTACCGATCAACTCCACCATGTCGGGCTCTTCGTGCACCAAATACGGACGTCCTGAGAGATCCACCGCCGAGCGGACAAGACACTCGTCAAGTGGAACGAGCGCGTCTCCATATCGAGTTAAACCAGCACGATCTCCCAATGCCTGATTCAGGGCTTGCCCTAAGGCCAAACTGGTGTCTTCCACCGTGTGATGTGCATCAACTTCAAGGTCACCTTTGGTGTTGACCACGAGATCAAATCCACCGTGCTTTGCCAGTTGCGCCAGCATGTGATCAAAGAAAGGAACACCCGTATCAATCGTGCTGACCCCGGTACCGTCGATTTCAAGCTCGACCACCACGTTACTTTCCTTTGTGTTCCGCTCAACTCGCGCAAATCGGCTCATGGGCTCCAGACTAATGGCTCGCTCGAATAACCTCGCGCAAGGAGTCAAGGAAAAGTAGATTCTCTTCCGGGGTTCCAACAGAAACCCGCAGCCAATGATCCGGGCCGGTCTCACGAATGAGCACGCCTTGATCACACAGGCCCTGCCAAATGGCATGACGATCAGGAAAAGTGCCAAAGAAAACAAAGTTCGCATCGCTTGGAGCAACATCAAGCCCCATGGCGTGTAACTCTGACACAATGCGATCTCTCTGCTCGCGCAGAATTGATACCTGCTCCCTTAATTCGAAATCATGGGCCAGCGCGGTAACGGCGGCAGCCTGTGTCAGTGCCGAGAGGTGATACGGGAGTCTCACCAACATCAATGTCTGGACAATCTCAGAGGTGCTGGTGAGGCAATAGCCCACTCTTCCTCCAGCAAATCCGAAGGCCTTACTTAAGGTTCTCGTAACAATGACATTGGGATACTTATCAATCAGGCGCACGGCCGTGGACTCAATGTCTCTACGAAATTCGGCATACGCTTCATCTACAACCACGAGTGCTTGATTCACGCGGGCACACTCAATGATGGTCTCAAGATCATGTATTGCAATGGCATTTCCCGTTGGATTATTGGGTGATGCGATCAGGACGAGAGTTGGACGCAGCTCAACTATTGCCTGACAGGCACTTTCAACGTCTATTCCGAAATTGATATCTCTGTCTACTGATAGGAGTTGGGTGAATGAATTCCGCGAATACTCCGGGTACATGGAGTATGTGGGAGGAAAAGTTAATGCACTGCGACTAGGGCCGCCGAAAGCTGAAAAGATCTGCGACATAATTTCATTTGATCCATTTGCCGACCATATTCGATCGATCCCAATCGAGACTCCCGTCTCTCGCTCAATGTAAGCAGACAAAGAATTTCGCAATTGAACTGCTTCGCGATCTGGGTAGCGATTCAAATTCTCAGATGCTGAGCTGACCGCCTCGGCAAGCGCCTCACGCAATTCAATACTTGGTGGAAAAGGGTTTTCGTTGACATTGAGCCTGGCTCGGACGGCCTGCTGTGGCGCACCATAGGGAGTGTGGCCAATCAAGTCCTGACGGATGGGCAACTCGAATTCAGTCATGGTTGTTGCCGAACAACAATCGCTTCCCCATGTGCGGGTAGATCTTCAGCTTGAGCAAGGGCAATGACATGGGGGGCTACTTCAGCAAGGGCGCTGTGCGTGTACTCAATTAAATGAATTCCTCGCAGAAAACTCTGCACAGAAAGACCTGATGAATAACGTGCTGAGCCAGCTGTGGGTAACACATGGTTTGATCCGGCGCAGTAGTCGCCCAAGGAGACCGGGGAATGGGTTCCAATGAAGATTGCGCCCGCATTCGTGACTCTCAATGCCACTTCACGGGCCTGTGCCGTGTGAATTTCAAGATGTTCGGCAGCGTAAGCGTTTATTACCGCGAGTCCCTGGTCAAGGTCACGCACGAGAATCACAGCACTTTGTTGACCGCCCAAGGATTCCTTGATTCTCTCAACGTGCTTGGTTTGTGCGACTCGGGTTTCGAGCTCAGAAATAACAAGGTGTGCAAGTTCCGGATCAGTGGTCACGAGTACCGCAGCTGCGAGGACATCGTGTTCGGCCTGACTGATCAAATCCATGGCAACATGTGACGGCACGGCTGTTGAATCCGCGAGGATCGCTATCTCGGTCGGGCCCGCTTCCGAGTCAATACCAATGATCCCCTGCAGCGCCCTTTTTGCGGCCGTGACATAGATGTTTCCCGGCCCCGTGACAAGGTCAACGGGGGCGCAACTTCCACCTGGCAACTCAATTCCGTAGGCAAGCATGGCGACTGCCTGCGCGCCACCCACCGAATAAACTTCTTCAACTCCCAGTAGGTGGCAGGCTGCCAAAATTGTGGGGTGTGGCCAGCCCCCATGATCTTTTTGTGGTGGAGATACCACGACCAAAGACTTCACCCCCGCAGTCTGTGCGGGCACAACATTCATGATGACGCTGCTGGGGTATACGGCCTTCCCCCCGGGCACATACAGACCCACCCGATCAACCGGCACCCAGCGCTCTGTAACCGATCCTCCCGACACGACTTCAGTGACAACCTCGGTTCGACACTGGTCCGAGTGAACTAAGCGTGCCCTACGGATTGATTCCTCCAGAGCCAAACGGACCGTGGGATCAAGTGCGCGAGCACATTCGGACATGAGTTCGGTTGGGACCTTCAGGGTCGGCGGGGTAACGCCGTCAAGTTTCTCCGACCAAAAACTGACCGCCTCCGCGCCTCGAACCCGGATATCCTCGATTATCGGCGTAATACGGTCAAGCGCTTCTGCCACGTCCATGTGCGCCCGCGGAACCAATAATCGAGGATCAGCGTGGTTGTCACGCAAATCAATCAGCCGGATCATAGGAATCAGTTTAGTCTCTCCCTATGAATACGACCTTGCCACTCTTTCCCCTAAACACGGTATTGGTCCCTGGACTTGTCTTGCCGCTGCATATTTTCGAACCACGGTATCGAATGATGGTTCAAGAACTTCTCGCTATTGAGGACGAAGAACGCCGGGAATTTGGAATTGTCGCCCCGAAAGATGGTCGCAGCATTGAGCGCGATGGCCTCGATGCGGTTCATCGGGTAGGCACCGCAACAATTCTGCGTCAAGCTGACGAGACCGAAGATGGTCGCTATGACATCGTGACAACTGGTTCGAGGCGCTTTTATATTGACTCGTTGGACACGAGTGCGCCACTTCTCCGAGCCGACATAACCTGGGTGAATGACCTCGAAGAGCCTCCTTCACCCGAGTTAGAGCAACTCACTCAAAGAGCCGTTGCGGATTTTGTCTCCTATCGAGCAGCCCTTTCCGGCCAACTAGAGGAGACGATCGCTGCCATCAGCGACATGCCAGAAGATCCGGGCGTGGTCAGTTTCCTTTTAACAGCGGCAGTCGTTCTCCCCACCGCTGAACGGCAGCAAATGCTCAGTGCCATGTCTGCACATGAGCGCCTCACTCTCGCTCGGGGGTTTCTGCGCCGCGAAACAGCTTTGATTGAAGCGCTCCATTGCATTCCCGCTTTAGAGCTCTTCTCACCGCAACCTTCGGTGAACTGACTGCCAAGGAAATATGCCTTGTCAACTACCCCGGCCACCCGGACTCTTGATGACAATGGCGTGGAGTACACATTGCATAAGTACAGCAGCACAGCGGAGCGCGATTTCGGCCACGAGGCAACCCTGAGAATGAACATCAATCCCCAGCGAGTTTTCAAGACAATTTTGTTCAATGACTCAAACTCATTTGTGGTAGCCATAGCTCCGGTTGAACATGACATCAGCCCCAAGAAGTTGGCTCAAGCCCTTGGAATCAGAACGGTTCACACGGCATCCAAGGAGGATGCGCAACGTGTCACCGGATATGTAGTCGGCGGGATAAGCCCCTTTGGGCAGAAAAAATTACATCGGGCAGTACTTGATGACAGCGCATGGAACTTCGCCACCATTTATGTCAGTGGAGGTCGCCGTGGACTCGAGATTGAACTCGCACCTGATGTATTTATTCAGGTTATTGGTGCAATTCGAGCCCCGATTGCTGCCCGGGATTCCTCCAAGTAGCGAGAAAATCTGACAGCGCCAAGACGCTAATGATGACGGCTGCGGTGAGCGGCCAGACAAGGAAAATTGCGGGCATATGAACCTCAAGTGGTCCTTCAATGACCGAAGGTTCCGGCAGGCTCACTTGCTCCAGATCAACAGAACCCAATTGCGTGCCGACGAACCACATGCCCAAGGATCCAATAACTGCAGCAAGTAAAGCTGCGCCTAGAGTCGCAACCAAATGCTCCCTGCGCATGTAGACCAATCCGGTGGTGACAAAGATTCCTGCAACAAGTGCTAAAGCCCCAAAAGCAATGTCCGAGGCCAAGTACTCCTGCGGTTGAAAGTTGTTGGCGCGGAATCCTTGATCACTTACAACGACGCTGACTCGAGGGGCCAGCGCCCACCACAGCACACCGAGGGCAACGCCGGTGAGCAACCCCACCACCACACCGGCACCTGTGACAGAGAAGGCATTGCGGGTCCTTCGCGGGTGCGGCCACCCAGATGCCGGACCTTCTACATGAGACATGAGGCGCCTAGGAGTGCTTTGAGGTCACCGAATAAGGATGGAGTTGGTGTGACCCGATATTGATCATCGAGTTTCATGACTGTGGTCGTTGTGCCTCCAGTGAGGTGCAATTGCACTTCAGTGGTCCCCGGATGTTCGGCTAAAACTGCTTTGAGCCTCGCCACCAATGGTGGGACACAACGCGATGCAGCCAGCGACAATCGAACCGGTCCAGATGGTGCCTCAGACAGGTCGGGAGCGGAAATCTCCAATGCGACAGCACGAAGTCCATCGTCGTCACTTCGATCAACCCGAGCACGCACAACGAGAATCGAATCCTCGACGAGAAGTGCGCCAAAGGATGCATAACTTTGGGGGAAAACCATGAGTTCGATACTTCCCTCGAGATCCTCAAGGGTGATGATGGCCCATGCTGATCCCTTTTTGGTGGTTTTACGCTGCACGCTGGTCACTAAGCCACCCAAGGTGGCGATCGCACCATCGAGGTTGTCGTCCACAACAACTGAGGCGATACTCCGATCAGATAACTGAGCGAGAGCTGTTTCCATCCCAACGAGTGGGTGGTCGGAAACATAGAGACCCAACATGTCACGTTCATGGGCGAGGAGCACGCTTTTTTCCCATTCGGCAATTCCGATTTCAGGTCGTTCAAATAAACTGGAGTCACCGGAATCGGCGAGTCCCCCAAATAGATCAAATTGACCGATGGCTTCTGATCTCTTGATTTCAACGGCTGTATCAATAATTTGCTCGTGCACCGTCGAGAGTCCCTTTCGGGTGTGCCCCAGGCTGTCAAATGCACCAGCCTTCACTAACGAGTCAACTACGCGTCGGTTGCATACTGATACATCTACCTTGGCAATGAAATCATGGAAATCAGCAAAACGGCCGGCGCTGGTCCTCGTGGTCACAATTGACTCAATGACGTTGAAGCCCACATTGCGAATCGCGGTAAGCCCGAACCTGATGTCGGAACCGCGGGGCGTGTAATGGGCATCGGAATCATTAACGTCTGGCGGTAATACTTTGATACCCATGCGGCGACATTCATTGAGATAAATGGCGGATCGGTCTTTGTCATCTGCCATGGATGTAAGCAGCGCAGCCATGTACTCGGCAGGGTAATTGGCCTTTAAGTAGGCGGTCCAATAGGAAACGAGACCATAGCCGGCGGTATGTGCCTTGTTAAATGCATAATCCGAGAACGGAACAAGAACTTCCCATAATTTGTTGATCGCGGGATCCGAAAAGCCGCGTTCTCGCATTCCTTCGCTGAAGGGGACGAATTCCTTTTCCAGAATTGATTTTTTCTTTTTTCCCATGGCGCGACGAAGAAGATCTGCCTTACCCAGTGAGTACCCTGCCAATTGTTGAGCAATAGCCATGACCTGTTCCTGATAAACGATCAGGCCGTAGGTATCGCCAAGAATCTCGGCCAACGGTTCTTCCAGCTCGGGATGTATGGGCACAACGGGTTTACGACCATTTTTCCGGTCTGCGTAATCATTGTGCGCATTTGCACCCATGGGACCCGGTCGATAGAGAGCGAGGACAGCAGAAATATCTTCGAAGTTGTCCGGTTGCATTGATCTCAGCAACGAACGCATGGGGCCGCCGTCTAATTGGAATACCCCTAATGTATCCCCGCGCGCAAGTAATTGATAGGTGGCCCGGTCGTCGAGGGACAGTTCTTCCAAAATGAGAACCATTCCCGTGTTTCGCTCAATATTGAGCAGGCAATCGTCCAAGACCGTTAGGTTTCGTAATCCGAGAAAATCCATTTTGAGTAGCCCCAGTGCTTCACATGCTCCCATGTCAAACTGAGTAATGATGGCTCCATCTTGCTCACGTTTCCACACCGGAATCACGTCCATGAGTGGCTCGCGACAGAGGATCACACCGGCCGCGTGAACTCCTGGTTGGCGTTTCAGTCCTTCAAGGCCTTTTGCGGTATCCACAACCCTCTTGACTTCTGGATCATTGTCATACAGAGCCCGAAATTCAGCCGCCTCCGAGTAACGGGAATCTCTGCGATTAAAGGCGCCGGTCAGGGTAATGTCTTTGCCCATGACAGAGGGCGGCATGGCCTTTGTGATTCGATCACCCAATGAATAGGGCATGCCCAAAACTCTGGCACTGTCCTTAATCGCGGCTTTAGCCTTGATTGAACCGTAGGTAACAATCTGAGCTACTCGTTCCTCGCCATACTTTTCAGTCGCGTAACGGATCATGTCGCCACGACGTCTTTCATCAAAATCAATATCAATATCTGGCATGGAAATTCGCTCAGGGTTGAGGAATCGCTCAAAGAGAAGGCCATGTGCAATGGGATCTAGGTCAGTAATGCCGAGTGCATAAGCGATCATGGCGCCAGCTGCCGAACCCCGCCCGGGCCCGACTCTGATGCCATTTTCCTTCGCATGACGGACGAGATCAGCGACAACAAGAAAATAGCCGGGGAAGCCCATTTGGGCAATTACTCCGAGTTCATAATGCGCCTGCGTGCGAATATTGTCTGGAACCCCCCGCGGATAGCGCTTGCTCAGTCCAATTTCAACTTCTTTGACCAACCATGACTCTTCGCTCTCACCTTGGGGAATATCTGCGCGGGGCATGAGGTTGGCACCTTCATTGAATTGAACATTGCACCGCTCTGCAATGAGCAGAGTGTTGTCGCACGCTTCCGGGTAATCCGACCACAGCTCACGCATCTCGGCGGCTGACTTCAAATAAAAATCGCGGGCATCAAATCTGAATCTTTTAGGATCATCCATGGTTGTCCGGGTGCCAATACACAAGAGAACATCGTGGGTCTCAGCGTCGTGGGCATGGACATAGTGAAGATCATTTGTTGCGACCAAAGGTAAACCGAGATCCCTAGCAATTTTAATGAGGTCTGGCATGAAGTTCTTTTCAATTGCAAGACCGTGATCCATAACTTCTGCAAAGAAATTACCCGCACCGAAGATATCGCGGAAATCCGCTGCTGCTGATCTGGCTTTCGCATAATTCCCGGCTTGGAGCCAGCGATTAACTTCACCGCTCGCACAACCGGTGGTGCCGATTAATCCGGCGGAATAACGCTCTAAAAGTTCCCGATCAAATCGAGGCTTGTGGTATTGCCCTTCAAGGCTAGCTAATGACGACAACCTGAAAAGATTGTGCATGCCTGGAGTGTTCTCAGCCCATAAGGTCATGTGCGTGTAGCTGTGTTTTCCCCTGCCCGCGCCTGGATCCTCGGGGGTGCCTTCATCAAAGCCCCCTCCGAAGTCAAAAGGCTTGCGCTCCCTACGGCCCTGTGGCGCGTAATAGCCCTCTAGTCCAATGATTGGCTTGACTCCGGTTGCCCGTCCTTTTTTCCAAAAATCATAGGCTCCGAATAAGTTGCCATGGTCGGTCATTGCAATCGAAGACATGCCCTGAAGCGAGGCCTCCGCGAATAGATCGTCAAGTCGGGAGGCGCCATCCAGCATGGAGTACTCCGTGTGTACGTGCAGATGAGTAAAGCCCTGCGCGCCTCCTGGATTGCTCACAACTCACTGCCTTCTTTTCTCTGCCGGCACGATTGGGATTTGTCGCGCCTTACCCATTAACCCTGAAGAATCCCCAGTGCCCGCACGAGGTCGGGGGAATATTCACTTGTCAATTCAATTCGTTCGCCGGTACGTGGATGCTCAAATGACAACTCAACAGCGTGAAGCCACTGACGAATGAGGCCCAATCTGTCCGCAAGAACCGGATCTCCACCGTACATTGTGTCGCCCACAATTGGATGGCGCATCGCTGACAGATGTACCCGGATCTGGTGGGTTCGGCCTGTCTCCAGCACAACGCGCAGGAGGGATGCATGCCGAAAAGCTTCCAGTGTTTCATAGTGGGTAAGGCTCGGTTTCCCGGCTCTGGTCACGGCGTACTTATATTCGTGACCGGGGTGGCGCCCGATCGCAGCATCAATTGTTCCGGTCAAAGGATCCAGTAACCCTTGGGCAACTGCGTGATATACCTTGTGGACTTCACGGTTTCGAAATTGGTTTTTCATTCGGGAATAGGACAATTCGTTCTTTGCTACCGCCATGAGCCCAGATGTTCCGGCATCGAGTCGATGAACAATTCCTTCACGCTCCGGCGCACCCGAGGTGCTGATGGAGTAGCCCGCAGCCGCTAAACCACCAATGACCGTTGGACCATCCCACCCCCGGCTGGGATGAGCCGCGACACCGGGTGGTTTATCAACAACCACGATGTCATTGTCGTCGTAAACGATGTGCATCCCGGGAACCGGTTCTGCAACTATTTCAATAGGGTCGGCAGGTGGCGCAGCATCAAGATCGATTTCAATCACCTGTCCCGAGGTGACGCGATCACTTTTACTCAAGGTCTTTGTGCCAGAGGCCACTCCCCCCGCCGCAATAATGATGGCGGCCTGCGAGCGACTGAGACCCAAGATGCGGGTAAGGGCCGTGTCGATCCTTTCACCTTCTACCCCTTCGGGGATAGATACCACTCTGCTGACCACCGGCTACTTCACTCCATGTGTGCCATCGATGCTGTATCCACGAATGAGCAGAATCGCAATGGTCACTCCGGAAATAACAACGGCCATATCCGCGATATTGAAGATCGCCCAATAGGGAAGCTGGATAAAGTCAACGACAAAGCCCCTGAATGGTCCGGGCGCCCGAAACATGCGATCAATAAGGTTTCCGACCGCGCCGCCAAGGAGACCGCCCAGCGCAAGAGCCCACGTCACACTTCCCAACTTGCGCGAGTATTTAAAGATGACCACAACAACAACTAATGCAATGGTGGTAAAGACCCAAGTGAGACCTGTGCCAATAGAAAATGCTGCACCGGTATTTTCCGCGTAGGTGAATTTGAGTAGGCCATTGAGCAGAACAATCGGACCTTCTCCCGATTCCCTTCGTGGAAGTAAATACTCCTGAGCCCAATATTTCGTGATCTGATCCACGATAATAATGACGAATGCGGTAACACCGAAAATTCTTAGTTCACGGCGGTTAGTTCTCGGCGCGATCTGCCCTTGATCTTCGCTGGTTTCCACTAGACCACTCTACGCGTGCCACAATTCATACCCACCCGCCGGAATACGAGGGTGTCAATCCTCTCTGCTAATAGCGCTCCTCAGCCACTTTGCAGGCCATACACAGGGTTGCTCGAGGAAAGGCCTGAAGTCGGAGTTTGCCGATTGCTCGACCGCAACCTTCACAGACACCATAACTTTTATCATCAATTCGACCGAGTGCATGACGTACCTGCAGGAGCATCTCTCGGGCATTATTTGCCAGAGACATTTCATGCTCTCGCTCAAAAGTCTTACTGCCCGCATCCGCCTGGTCATCGCCTGCACCGTCACCTGAATCGCGAATCAGGTCGGCCAACCCAATTTCCGCTGTGTCAATCTCTTCTAAGAGTCGAACTTCATCCGCATTAAGTGCTTTGCGAATCTCATTAAGTTCGGCCTTGGTCCAGGGACTTTCATCCTCCCGAACAATAAGAACCTTGGGTGCAGTTGAAGGCCGTGGGGAAATCACTTTTGTGATCCCCGGAACCGGCTTGGCCTTTTTCCTCGGCATTGGCACGATATTGCCAAACTTCTTGATAGCGGGTGGAGTTGGTACCTCCGCAACATCAATCATAGTTTTTGGGTCGTTTACTTTGCTACTCCCTCGAGTAGAAGCCGCAGTGACCTTCGATGTGGTGGGTTTAGCAACCTTCTTAACGGGTGCCTTCTTCACCGGGGCTTTCTTAACGGGCGCCTTCTTAACGGGCGCCTTCTTAACGGGCGCCTTCTTCACCGTGGTCTTCTTAACGGGAGCCTTCTTAACGGGAGCCTTCTTAACCGGAGCCTTCTTAACGGGCGCCTTCTTCACCGTGGTCTTCTTAACGGGTGCCTTCTTAACGGGTGCCTTCTTCACCGGGGTCTTCTTAGCCGGGGTCTTCTTAGGCACTGCCTTTTTTATAATTTTTTTGGTCGCTGATTTCTTCATCGAAGCCTTCTTAACAACTGCCACGTATGTCGCCCCCTTAGGAAACGCGGTCTGTTCTGCCTTGCGGGTAATGCGCAATTATGTGCGTATGTGAAAATGCGCCTTCCAGCGCACGTGCGAATGGTATTGCCCAGCCACTAAAGTTGTGAAGTGCCCTCCGGGTAACGCAACTCCTCCTGAAAGCCAGCCCTATCTCCACAGAAAGAACCTTCATGTATAAAGCGGTGCCCCCCACGGTGAACCTCGCCGAACTCGAGCACGAAGTACTCACTTTCTGGGATAGCGAGGGCACATTTGCCGAATCCATGCGGCTGAGCGAAGGGCGCCCCCAATGGACTTTTTATGAGGGACCACCCACCGCCAACGGCACGCCAGGGGCCCACCACCTCGAGGCCAGAGCCTTCAAGGATATTTTCCCCCGATACCGAACCATGAAGGGGTTCCACGTCCCTCGCCAGGCCGGTTGGGATTGCCATGGACTGCCCGTGGAGCTCGCGGTGGAAAAGGAGCTCGGTTTCACCGGTAAGGGCGATATCGAAGCCTATGGCGTAGCCGAGTTCAACGCCATCTGTCGCGAATCAGTTCTCCGACACGTGAGCGAATTCACGGCCATGACCCACCGGATGGGCTACTGGGTCGACATGGATAGCGCCTACTGGACCATGGACCCTCAATACGTTCAGAGTGTGTGGTGGTCACTCAAGCAGATTTTCTATTCTGGATTGCTCGTCCAAGATCATCGCGTCTCCCCCTACTGCCCACGTTGTGGCACGGGATTGAGTGACCATGAACTTGCCCAGGGGTATGAAGAAGTTGTGGACCCTTCTGTCTATGTGCGATTCCCTGTTGTGACGGGGGCGCTCGCTGACAAGTACCCCAACCTCAGTCTCCTCGTGTGGACAACAACTCCGTGGACCCTTGTTTCCAATACCGCGGTAGCGGTAAAACCAAATGCGATTTATTGCATTGTTGACATTGACGGTGAACAGTTTGTGGTTGCTGAAGAACTTGTAGAAAGACTCTTTGGATCTGACACCAATTCAGATGGCGCTACCCGCTACTCAATCATGGAGACTTTCACCGGAGAATCCCTTGAACGTCTTGTCTACGAACGCCCGTTTGATCTTATTGAAATTCCAGACTCACATTTTGTAATTCTGGCTGACTATGTCACAACAGACGATGGCACCGGACTTGTTCACCAAGCACCCGCGTTCGGAGCCGACGATCTCATTTCCTGTCGTGTATACGGCCTGCCTGTGGTCAATCCCATTGAACCCGACGGAACATTTCACATATCGACACCCCTTGTAGGAGGTCAATTTTTCAAAAAGGCAGATGTCGATCTCACCGATGACCTCCGACAGCGTGGCCTTCTCTTTCGCTCCGAAAACTACGAACACGCGTATCCGCATTGTTGGCGATGCCACACACCACTGATCTATTACGCACAACCATCTTGGTATATCCGAACAACAGCTATCAAAGATCAACTCATTGCCCAAAATGAGAGAACAAATTGGTTCCCGGAAACCATTAAGTGGGGTAGGTATGGCGATTGGCTGACGAATAATGTGGACTGGGCTCTGTCCCGCAACCGCTACTGGGGAACTCCGTTACCAATTTGGCGTTGCGAGAACGACCACCTCACCGCCATCGAGTCACTCGCGGAGCTCAGTGAACTCTCCGGACAAGATGTCACGCATCTGGATCCGCATCGACCGTATATTGATTCGGTAACCTTCCCTTGTCCTGAATGCTCACAAACGTCCACGAGGGTCCCCGAAGTCATCGATTGCTGGTACGACTCTGGAGCCATGCCGTTTGCGGCGCAGAACTACCCGCAGGCCAACAAGGAGTCGTTCACACGGCAGTATCCGGCTGACTTCATTTGCGAGGCAATTGACCAGACTCGTGGGTGGTTTTACACCCTCATGGCAATTGGAACCCTGGTATTCGGGGAATCCTCATATAAAAACGTCGTGTGCCTTGGGCACATTCTTGATGAAGACGGCCGGAAAATGAGCAAGCACCTCGGAAACGTCCTAGAACCAATTCCCCTGATGGATCAACATGGTGCGGACGCCGTCCGTTGGTTCATGCTCGCGAGCGGATCCCCCTGGCAATCCCGGCGAGTGGGGCACAATGCAATTGCCGATGTAGTTCGCAAATCGCTTCTGACCTACTGGAACACGGTTTCATTCCTCGCACTGTACGCACGCAGTGCACCATGGTCCCCCGCCGATGGAGCTCCGCCGCTTGGCGATCGTCCCATCATGGATCGATGGCTGATCAATGAAGCCCACGCAATGGCCTCCGGAGTTGACCAAGCTCTGGACAATTTTGATACTCAAAAAGGTGGTCGCCTGATTGCGGAATTTATTGATGATTTATCGAATTGGTATGTCAGACGAACCAGAAGACGATTCTGGGATGGCGATCCTTCGGCACTGGCAACCCTCCACGAGGCCGTTCAAATTGTCACCCTGTGCATGGCTCCCTTCACACCCTTTATCACCGAGAGGGTGTGGCAGGACCTGTTCAGAGAAACTGATCTCACCGCCCCTGCGTCAGTCCATCTTGCCCAGTGGCCAGTTGCCATGCCAGTGAACAGCCAACTTCGTGAAGACATGAATCTCGCACGCCGAATAACTGAATTGGGTCGGGCTGCGCGATCAGCAAGTTCGGTTAAAACACGGCAACCACTATCGCGGGCTTTAATCAGTGCATCTGGTTGGGAAGACCTCGACCCGCAACTAATTCAAGAAGTTGCGCAGGAGCTGAACGTGCGCGAGTTACTTCCCCTTTCTCAAACTGACGGCCATCTCGTGGACATCAGCATTAAGCCCAATTTCCGCGCTCTGGGACAGCGTTATGGGAAACAGACCCCACTGGTCGCTCAAGCTGTGGTTGCCCTTGATCCTGAGTTTGTTGTTGAGGAAATTCGGCATCATGGGAATATGACACTCGAGGTCGACGGATTCGACAGCAATCCAGTCATCACTCTTGATGACCTCGTCATTACCGAATCCCCAAAGGAAGGCTGGGCTGTTGCATCCGAGGCGGGTGAAAGTTTTGCTTTAGACCTTGAAGTGACCCATGAGCTGGCTCTTGCGGGCCTCTCTAGGGAGTTGATTCGGAGTATTCAAGAGGCTCGAAAAAATGCGGGACTAGAGATTTCGGACCGAGTCAGTCTCCAATGGACGAGTACGGACCCCATGATCATTCAAACATGGGAAATCCACGGGGTTGAGATTGCGCACGAAGTCCTCGCCACCGAAGTACTTCGCTCCGACGATTTTGGTGCGGGACCCAAAATTGCAACCGAGTTAGAATTAAGTATGTCCTTGGAAAAAGTCTAACTACTGCAGGTTTCTAAACACCCCAATAAGAATTTGAATACCGATGAGGAGAATGAGAAATCCCAGATCAAGTGATACTTGACCAATTCTAACTGGCGGAACAACTTTGCGTATCAGTTTCAACGGGGGTTCAGTGACTGTGTAGATCGCCTCGACCAAAATCAAAATCACGCCTTTGGGGCGCCAATCACGGGCAAATATCTGAACAAAGTCGAAGACCAATCGACCAATAAGCACGATCAAATAAATGGACAAAAAAGTGGCAATGATGTTGCCAACTTCACTCACATGATCACCTTCACAGACTCGATAAACACAGAACTCAGCAAATCACGCACTATGTGGATTCAACCTGAGTCTAACTCTGGTTGAAGAAACCATCTTGGGCGAGTTGCTGTCTAGCCTGGTCGCCGACGTCGACATTCACCGGGGAAAGCAGGAAGACCTTGTTTGTGATGCGCTCGATACTTCCTCGGCAACCGAAAACCAAACCTGCCGCAAAATCAATGATTCGTTTTGCATCGCTGTCATCAAGATCACCCAAATTCATGATGACGGGTATTCCATCTCGATACTCCTCGCCAATTCGACGCGCGTCGTTATAGGAGCGAGGGTGAATTGTTTCAATTTTCGCGAAGTCAATTTGGCGAGCCGGTGGGTTGTACTCGGGAATTCGACCGCGACTGGGTAGTTCTTCATCGCGACGAATGGTGCGAACCCCGCGAGGCTCCTGAATGGGACGCACCGATCTGTTGGCGACAACTTCTTCGTATTCATAATCCTCAGAGAATCCCTGACGCCCACCACCACGTTGGGAGGAGCGTGACTCACGGGTATCAGCGGGGTAAACCTCGTTATCGGAGTCGTCCTCTACTAGGCCGAGATAAACAGCCATTCTGCGCACCGCGCCAGCCATGACATGTCCTCCTAGATCGTCTCAATATTAGGAACGTTGATATTACGAGTCTCTTTCCTGCGGGTAATTTCCGAGTCTTCCCCCACTGAACATTACTGCACCATGGGGCGCTCTCCGAGGATCGCACTCCCTAGGCGAACGTGTGTCGCTCCATGAGCAATGGCCTCTTCGAGATCGTTACTCATGCCAGCGGAGATGAACGAGGCATGGGGGAATTCGGCCCTGAGGACGAGTGAAAGCTCAGAAAGTCGCTCAAAAGCGCCACCGGCCGCTATGCCGGTCGAGGGGTGTGGGGCGACGGCCATCAGCCCCATGAGTGTCAACCCGGGTGCCTCCGTGATCTGCGCGGCGAGTGGCAACATGTCCATGGGCTGCACCCCACCACGGTTCGCAGGAGCAGATGGATCAAGGTTCACCTGAACGAAAACCCCTACCTCTTTGGAATGGTTAATCGCAGCCCTGGACAGCGGCGGGACAAGTTCCAGCCGATCACATGTGTGAACTAGGTCGGCCCACGCAACTATCGAGTTGACTTTATTACGTTGAATTTGCCCGATCATGTGCCAGACCATGTCCAACGGGGACAGCGATGCCTTGGCACGAGCTTCCTGGTCTCGATTTTCCCCGACATTGCGAACCCCTAGGTCACGCAATATTTTTACATCGGATTCAGGGTAGGTTTTCGTGACGACAATAAGGGTTACCGAATTACCATTGTCGTCATTCTCGCGACCGAAGGTGCGGCAGGCTTGGGCAATGCGCAGCTCAGATCGTCGCAGATTTTCAGCGACAACAGCAACACGAGCCGAATCAGGATCACTCATTGGTGGATTCTTTCAAGACGATTATGAGCCCCTGGCGTCCAGTACGACCATCGCGTCGATAGGAGAAAAATTCATGACTCGATTCAGCCGTGCAACCACCAATTGATGTACACGGAATTCCAAAATCAGCCAATTGGGCCTCAAGCCCTGCTCGAACATCGATTCCCCCCGATACACCTAATGCTGCAGCGGCAATATCCGCGCGGCACCGGTCACGAACTTGCTGGATGCGTTCCTTCGGAACCGGGTAACAATTCCCACAAATAGCTGGTCCAAGAATCGCACGGAAAGTTACTGCCCCCCTCTCGGACATGGCCTCCACGGTATTGCCGAGGATATCGGCGCACAATCCTTTCCAACCACAATGAGCCACTGCAATAATCGGCTGACTGTTATCTCGGTATCCGCACATCGCGATGGTGGCGCAGTCGGCTCCTAAGGCCACGAGGCCAATTTCAGGTTCCTCGGTCACTAGAGAATCAACTGATTCCACTGTTCCCGCTGAGCCCACAAACGCAACCTCGCCACCGTGAACAGGCGCCATGACGGAAAGGTCCGAATGGTTCACACCAACAAGTGCCGCCAATGCTGCTCGATTTGAATCGACGTGTTCTTGATTATCCCCAACGTGATCGGCCAAGTTGGCACTGGAGAACGGTCCTTCACTCTTACCACCTAAACGACCAGTGACCGCCCAGATTGCTGAGCGGTCACTAGGTGCCAGTGTAGGAAATACCCCACTGGCAAGGGGAAGAATCATTACTTCAGGAAATCAGGAACATCTAGGTCATCGTCGGTTTCTTCAAACACGACAGTCTTGGGCTGTTGCACATTACGGGAGAACGCCGGAATCTCCCCCGTTCCCGAATGATCCTCGGCATGCCTGCCCGATCGCTTGGTCGGTGGCTCACCGCCGTCAAATCCAGCCGCAATAACGGTCACGCGCACTTCATCGCCAAGGGTGTCGTCAATGACAGCACCGAAAATGATGTTGGCATCCGGATGTGCTGCATCGGCGACCAACCGGGCAGCCTCATTGATTTCAAAAAGACCCAAATCGCTTCCGCCGGCAATAGATAACAAAACACCGTGTGCTCCATCGATACCGGCTTCGAGCAGCGGACTCGAGATCGCTTTTTCAGCGGCCTGCATGGCCCGATCCTCACCGCGTGCAGAGCCGATCCCCATTAAGGCAGATCCAGCAGAGTGCATGACACTCTTGACGTCAGCAAAGTCCAGGTTGATCAGGCCGGGAGTCGTGATCAGATCGGTGATTCCGCTGACACCTTGCAAGAGCACATGATCAGCTTGACGGAAAGCATCAATCACTGAGATTTCGCGGTCGGCAAGTGACAGAAGTCGGTCGTTAGGAATGACGATCAAGGTATCGACTTCAGCACGCAGATCCTCAACTCCCTGATCCGCTTGAGCTTGCCGACGCCGTCCTTCAAAACCGAATGGTCGAGTGACGACTCCAATCGTCAAAGCACCCAGTGAACGAGCAACCCTCGCCACAATGGGGGCGCCGCCCGTTCCGGTACCGCCGCCCTCGCCCGCCGTCACGAACACCATGTCCGCGCCTCGCAGCACTTCTTCGATTTCCTCGAGGTGATCTTCCGCGGCCTTCTTGCCAACTTCAGGGTTGGCACCGGCTCCGAGACCACGAGTGAGTTCCCGCCCAATATCGAGTTTGACATCGGCATCAGACATCAGGAGTGCCTGAGCATCGGTGTTGATCGCAATGAACTCAACGCCCTTGAGACCAACCTCAATCATGCGATTGACGGCATTAACGCCGCCACCGCCAATGCCAACAACCTTGATTACTGCTAGATAATTCTGTGGAGCCGCCACGGCCGCTCTCCTTTTCCGTTCATGTCGATGGAAGGGGCTCCATCGAACGCTTCAGCCACAAACCCTCAACCTCAACAAGAGGCTGAGCAATTGGTTCGCTCATGGCCGCGCGGACTTTAGACGTAATGTGTGCAGAAGCGCAAGGCGAGAAGGCCATATTTTCAATTTTTTTTTATTTATTTCTCACATTCCCTCGTGGAAGCGGGCAGGTCGGACCGCATCGTGACCGGTCTGACGTTGACTACAGTGCTCCTATGGACTCGGATCACACGTCATCAGGCACCCCTACCGATTCCGAGTCCACCGCTTCACGGGGATCACTCAATGTCGCTCAGCTTTTCAGTGCGGGAGCCCCACCGAGTGCGGGATGGACACGAGTGGATCCCGGGCTCGCCACATACTGGAGGGTGATACTTCTTTTAAATGCATTGTTCCTGGTAGGTATTGGGATTGCAGTGTGGTTAGTCGTCACACGAACAGAAAACGCTGAACTCACCGCTTTGGTCACCCCTGTTACCGCGTCCGTCGCCGTCGTAGTTCTGATCGTTATCACTGCATGGCTCAATTACTTAATTGGCCGACGGGTTGCTTCTATTGGGTATCGGCTGAGCGACCGCGAACTTGAAGTGAGTAGCGGAATTCTGTTTCAGAAATTGGTGAGTGTCCCCTTTGCCCGCATGCAGCTCGTTGAAGTCACCGCTGGTCCACTTGAACGCCTACTTGGAATTGCCGGAGTTCAGTTGCACACCGCCTCGGCATCCACTAACGCAAAGATTCCAGGTCTCACCCCTGAGCGCGCAGTCGCACTGCGAGACTCACTCAACAAATGTGGCGAGCAAGCAGGCCTCTAAAAATATGGATCCCACTTTTTCTGACGTATCACACACTTCGAAGGCCACACCTCTCCTGCAAACCCTGCAATTCATTGCACCTCTCGCGCTACTTCTCATCTCCTTCGGCTTTTCCGTCATAATTGGGGCACTCGCAGTAGCACTTAGTGGATTCCTCTTACTCATTTTCTATATTTCTTGGCGGAAATTTACGTTTCATGTTTCCACCGGAAATGAAAAAGATCACGAACTTATTGTTGAATCGGGGGTATTTATTCGCCGAACCAAATCACTTCGAATATCCCGGCTTCAGTCAGTCGACATTCATCGACCATTGGTGGCACGACTTACCGGTTTCGCTTCCGTTCAAGTTGAAGTGGCAGGGACGGGTGACTCCCGGGTTCTACTCAAGTACTTATCCATGTCGGATGCACATGCATTTCGCAATGAGATAGTGAGGCTCGCCAGCGATTCCCATGAAATTGCAGGTGCACCTGAAGGTGCTCCCACTCCGCTCTGGAAAGTGCCTAACTCGCGGTTGATTGCATCACTTGCCCTTACGACCTCGACTTACGTCCTCATTGCGGGGGCCGCTTTTTCCACCCTTGTGGCGGTGGTCAATGGTGTTGGTGGTCTCACCGCCCTCCTATTCACCCTTGTAATATCAGGTGCATCGGTCATCACCGGCTTCACAATGCTCTTCAATTTCGTTTTGACAAAAAGTGACAAAGGTTTGTTGATCTCCCACGGATTGATCTCGACATCGAGTTATACGATTTCACCAATCAGATTGCAAGCCCTTGAAATTAGCCAACCCATTGCATGGAGATTTTTTGGCTGGCATCGAGTTTCTATGAATATCGCCGGGATTGATTCCACCCAAAATAGTAAAGGGCCCCGAACACTCATCCCAGTAATTCACGAATCAGAACTAGACGACCTATTTGGTACTTTGATTCCTGAGTGGAATATTGATCTTGCGCCGCAATGGATGACGGCAAATCCACGCGCCAAGTGGCGATACCCACTCCAGTTCCGGTTCATTGGCACTCATATCTCGTCACATGTCTTTACCACCCGGACTGGCTGGCTCACGCGTCGCGTGAAAGTTGCTCCGCACCCTAGAATTCAGTCATTGCGAGTCACCCAAGGCCCTATTCAAAAGCGGCTCTGCATTGCAACACTTCACTGTGATTCCGTGCCCGGTCCAATCCGAATAAGTGCACCGGGGCAATCAGATAACAGCACCGCGGAGCTACTTGTAAATGAACTCGGACTCATGCACAAAGCAATTGGCGACATGAGTACGGAAGCGTGGATCACGTCTCCTTAATTTTTCCTTGGCCCTTTTTCATCAGTTGTTGTGGGTAATTCCGGCGCACTTACATCGTAGATTGCCGCTCTCCGCGTCAGGAGCGCATCAAGTACCTGCGCTTTGAATTCGGCCTCCCCAGAACTTCCCCATCGCACCGTCGCTCCAGATTTGAGCGCCAGCACCACATTATCTCGCGATTCCGCAGAAATTCGCATCACCTTAGCTTTCAGGTTTTCGGGCAGGGAGACCAATACTTCAACAGCTGCGGTGAGTGCCTCCCCCTCAGCATCGATTCGGGGTAACCCTTGAGTATCCGTTGTTTCAAATATGACACCATTGGAGTCCACTGCAAGTTCACCCTCCCCCGTCGAAACTTTGGCAACTGGAAGGCGCATTTCAACTGCAATCACAATTTCATTCGGCCACCCGCGCCGAACCTCAACAGATTGAACCCACGGGAGTGTGGCGACTTCTCTCGCGGCGGTATCGGCATCTACTAACGCAATCGGGTCACCCATATTGACGCCCGCCTTCGTCCGAACCTCTGTTGCTTGCTGTTCGGTTAATTCGGAGTCGTTGGCATTCACCGCTCGAACTTGGTCAACCGCAAAAATCGAAGAAAACCAGATAGCCCAGGCAATGAAGCCAATAATCACAATAGTAATCGGAATCACAATAACCCATATCTTGCGTCGATTTTTCACGGCGAACACAGGTCTTGGTTTCGAAGACATGGTCTGGCTCATGGTGGACTCATTCACGCGAACTAATCCCTATTTTGCTCATGTCGGTCACGAAGCCTCTCCACTACTTCGTTCGCAATAAGCCCGATATCTCCTGCGCCCAAAGTCATGATGATGTCTCCCTGCTGAGCATCTTGAATCAAGTGGCCAGCCACTTGGGACCATGAAGGTTCGAAAACAACATCCGCGTCTGGGAGGGGAACATTGGCCGCCATGGTTTGCCCACTGGCTCCGGGGATCGGTTCCTCACCTGGCGCAAAGACTTCGAGAACAACCACTTGATCAGCGAGACCGAGGGATTCCCCGAACTCTCTGGTAAACATGGCCGTTCGGTAGTAATGGTGTGCCTGAAAGGCAACAATGACACGTCCTTCACCCACAACCTCCCGTGCAGCCGTCAAAGTTGCAGCGATTTCAGTTGGATGGTGTGCGTAGTCATCGAACACCCGAATTCCATTGACCTCGCCTTTGAAATCAAATCTCCGTCTCGTACCGCTAAAGTCTTCGAGACCCGTCACCACTTGCTGGGCTGGGTAACCCATGCCCGACATTGCGGCGAAGACAGCCTGGGCATTCAAAGCGTTGTGGTGACCTGGAACCTTGAGGTGAATTCTTCCTTGTCTGACGCCGTTGAGAACGGTGTCAAATGACCAGCCTGAAGGTTCAGATCTGAGCATCGATCATGTGGTAGTCCGCGTCGAGGGACTCGCCATAGGTTCGAATATCCACGCCGATCTCACGGGCGGCAAGTGCCATGCGCAGTGAACCAGGATCGTCGTGGCATGCCACCACGAAGCCTTCCCGTTGACCCACACCCGTCGCAAAATCCATGAACGCCTGTTCAATCGCTTCGAAAGTTCCCCAGTGATCCAAATGATCGGCTTCGATATTCGTCACGATGGCTACCTGGGGCTGAAGGTGGAGAAATGCCCCGTCACTTTCATCGGCTTCCACAACAAACAAATCCCCCGAACCTAGGTGGGCATTGGCGCCCGACTCATTGATTTCACTCCCAATCGCAAAGGATGGATCGACTCCACAGTTTTGCAATGCCACGGTGAACATCGAGGTCGTGGTGGTTTTTCCATGGGTTCCAGTAATTGCAATGCCTCGGAAGCCAGCCATAATTACGCCCAGCGCCTTCGCCCTCGAGAGCACCGGAATACCTACTTCACCCGCAGCGACCCGCTCTCGATTGACCGCCGGAATAGCGGTGGAGACCACAACGGAATTCACACCCATCAAGTGATCCGGATTGTGGCCAATCTCGACATTGATGCCTAGTGCCCGCAAAGCCGCGGCTCGCCGTGATTCCTTTGCATCGCAACCGGATACGGAAACTCCACGTGAAGCCAATATCTGGGCAATACCCGACATGCCGGCACCCCCAATTCCCATAATGTGTACGGAGCCAAGTTCAGGCAAGGAATTAGTCACCATCACACGCTAACGCCCACTGAGCCAAATCACGAGCAGCATCGCTGGCACCAGCCTGCTGTGTTCGTTCTGTCATCTGTCCCAATGCTGATGGGTCACGCGCCAACGGAGCGACATGGGAAACAATCCACTCAGGTGTTAATAAATTCGGGGGGCATAGTAAAGCCGCACCTGACTTGACGAGAGGTTCAGCATTTTTCTCTTGCTCGCCATTGCCGATCGGCAGCGGTACAAATATGGAGGGGATACCAATTGCCGCGACCTCGGCAACCGTCATTGCTCCAGCCCTATTGATACTGAGGTCTGCTGCCGAATACGCCAGATCCATGCGGTCAATAAATGGAATTGGTCGATACACACCCAAGCCAATACCAGAAATGCGTGGATTTTCGAACTCAGGATTGATCACGTTATGCGGCCCCACCGCATGCAGAATGCTGATTCCCTGCGAAATGAGCTCAGGCACGGAATCCGCCACAGCCTGATTCAGAGACACGGCACCCTGAGACCCACCAAAAACAAGCAGTACCGGACCTTGCGTGGGAAGGTTGAAGTGTTCACGCGCACTTTCTCGGGATGCACCACGATTTAATTGGCGAATTTGTCGCGATATGGGCATGCCAATGGTCTTCCCACTCGGTAAAACACCCGGGTGATTCAGGGCAATATTTCGAGTGAGTTTGGCACCCAATCGGTTAGCCATGCCCGGGGTTGAATTTGCTTCATGCACTATCACACAGATTCCAAGTGAACGGGCCGCAAGATACGCGGGGGCACTTGCATAACCACCGAAACCCACCACACACGTTACTTTTTCTCGCTTTAAAAAATGTCTCGTCTCCATTACCGCGCGCAACAACTGATAAGGGAATGTGAATGCTTGGCTGTTGATTTTCCGTGGGAATGGGGCGGACCCAACCAATGTCAAATCAAATCCGGTCGGTGGCACCAGCTCGCGGTCAAGGCCCCGATGCGTGCCCAATATCGTGATGCGGACTCGAGGATCTAACTCTTGGATTGCAATAGCCGTGTTAATGGCTGGGAAAATATGTCCGGCAGTTCCACCCGCGGCCAAGACCACGTGCATGATTACCTCCTGCGCATGGCAGTGGCGGTGGCATGCCTGCGAATTCTTTTTCGAGCTTCGGGCTCATTGCGGGCGAATGCCAATAACATGCCAATGGCAATGAGAGTTGGAACTAATGATGAACCTCCATAGGACACAAGGGGCAGGGGCACGCCAGTTACTGGGAGTACCCCCAGAACCGCCCCAATATTGATTACGGCTTGAATCACAATCCATGATCCGACCCCAGCAGAGGCAAGTCGCACGAATGGCAATTCAGATGTGCGGCTCATGCGGAAAATTGCGAATGCCAAAATTGCAAAAAGCACCAAAATTGAGAAGGTACCCACGATGCCGAGTTCCTCACCAATTACCGGGAAAATGAAGTCCGTATGAGCTTCTGGAAGTGAGCCCCATTTTTCCCTACTTCCCCCAAGACCAACTCCTAAAAGTCCACCGGTGCCGAGTGCGTACTGACCTTGGGTGACCTGCCAACCGAAGCCGAGTCGGTCAGCATCTGGGTTGAGCCAACTGATAATGCGCTCCATCCGATAGGGAGCCGCAAGAGTGAGGATCCACACACCGACAACTCCGAAAGCGCCAAAAATTGCAAACAATCGAAGGGGTGCCCCCGCAGCAAAAAGAATCCCACATAAGATCGCAGCCAACATGAGGGTGTTTCCAAAGTCACCCTGAAGAAGGACCAGCGCCATTAAGATGCCCGTTACTGGAACAATTGGAATAAGTAAAGAGCCCCAAGTTGGGTTCAGTCGATCCTTCCGAGTGAGAACTTCTGCCCCCCACACCACCAATGCCAATTTGGCAAATTCGCTGGGTTGTAATCGAAATGGTCCGAAAAGTTCGATCCAGTTCTTCTGGCCGGCCACCTCAACACCAATAAATAGGACTGCCACGAGCAATGCGAATGCAATGGCTAGGAATACCCACGCACCCTGACGCCAAAACTGAACAGAGGTACGTGCTGCCAAAACCAAGGCAATAACCCCCGCTACAGCAAACAGTGCCTGACGCTGGACAAGCGTGTACGCCGATCCAAATGTTCGAACACTCTCCACCGATGACGCTGATAGCACCATGAGCAAACCCAGGACTAGCAATAAGATGGTCGCGCCCAAAATCAAGTAATAGGTGCTCAATGGGTGATTAAGCAGTAATCCAATGCGTGACCCACGCCATTTTTCCCCGGGTTTGTCGCGAAGGTTCACCGCGGGGGAGAGATTCGACATTGCTGGGCGGCGTTTCATGTTCCTCAGGCCAATTGCCATTTACCGTCCACCAATTCGATGAACTGCTTCTGCAAAAACATTCCCACGGTGGCCGTAATCGGTGAACATGTCCCATGAGGCACATCCTGGAGCTAAAAGCACCGTGTCCCCTGGCACAGCCAATTCTGAGGCTCGATTGACCGCATCTTCCATGGCACTAGTTTCGCGAGTGACCAGTGTGAATACTGGGACATTTGGTGCGTGTCGACTGAGGGCTTCTTCGAGAAGTCCCGCGTCCGCACCCATCAGGATGACCGCCCGCATTCGATCGGCGTTTTGACGAACTAAATCCTGGAAATCCTGCCCCTTGGCCAATCCCCCGGCTATCCAAATGACCGATGAATAGGAACTGAGAGACATCTGCGCAGCATGAGCATTCGTTGCCTTTGAATCGTCAATGTAGATGACACCATTCACTTCGCGAACATACTGAATCCGGTGCGATGCAGGCTGATAGTTTCGAAGGCCAACCCTGATGGCTGCCGGTGGCACATCACCCCGATCACTTTGACCAAATGCTCGAGCGAGCGCTGCGGCAGCCACAGCGTTTTCAGTATTGTGAATTGCCACCGGTCTAATGTCGGAAACTAAAGCCAATTCCTGTGCGGAGTCACGTCGGTCTGGAATAAAGGCTCGATCGACGATCGCGCCATCGACAACACCCACCATGCTGACATTCGGGATTCCCCTAGTGAAACCAACAGCGCGGCAGCCTTCAATGACATCGGCTTCTTTTACCATCTGTAGTGTCGCTGGGTCATGGTCGTTGTACACGGCTGCATACTGAGTTCTTTCATAAACTCGAGCCTTCGCGCTGCGATACGCGTGGAAGTCACCAAAGTGATCCAGATGATCCTCCGCCAAATTGAGACATACTGTGGCCCAAGGGCTCATGGAATATACAAATGGCAGTTGCGGGGCACCCACTTCAACTGCAATTACATCAAGTAAGTCATGCATCACAACATCGACGAGCGACTGCCCAATATTGCCGGCCGAAACTGTACGAAAACCCGCCTCACGCAGCATGGATTCCAACATTAGGGTCGTGGTGGTTTTCCCATTGGTGCCTGTCACGCACAGCCACTCTGCTGCAGAATCTGGATTGCGCAATCGCCACGCTAGTTCCAACTCGCCCCAAATCGGAATACCACGATCGATCGCTTGTTGGTGAAAGACATGATTTGGTTTAAGTCCCGGTGAAGTCACAATAAGTGTAAATGCAATTTCGGGAAGGGTGTGAACACCTAAAGCAACGGACGCCCCCAACGAGCCTAAAATGGCGGCCCTCTCCTGTTGCTTCTCGCCCGCCGATGAATCAATGATTGTTACCTGAGCACCAAGCTGCATGAGAGCATCGGCTGCAGAAAACCCCGCGATACCAATACCCAAAACGCCAACGTGCACCCCAGACCAATCCGAATTTCTGTGTAAATCCGAAATCACGCCCGCACCCATTCCGCATAAAAAATTGTGAGTCCTGCTCCGATACAAAGCCCTTGAATAATCCAAAAACGAACCACAATCTGGATCTCAGGCCATCCGAGCATTTCAAAATGATGATGCAAGGGAGCCATGCGGAAGATCCGTCTCCCAGTGAGTTTGAAAGAACCTACCTGCCCAATCACAGACAAAGTTGTTATCAAGAACAAACCTGCAATTAAAGGAAGCAACAGTTCCGTTCGAGTGAGAATTGCAAGTCCCGCAATTCCACCACCTAATGCAAGTGAACCGGTATCACCCATGAATATGCGTGCTGGAGCGGTGTTAAACCACAAGAAACCGAAACTTGCACCCGCGGTTGCAGCAGCAACCATGGCTAAATCCAATGGGTTTTGAGTGTTGTAGCAAAACTCGGTGACTTCAAAAGCGCAATTTTGACCGTACTGCCAAATTGCTAAAAGTACATAGGCAAGGAAACTCATGATCGCCGCGCCAACGGCGAGTCCATCGAGTCCGTCTGTCAGATTCACTCCATTGGTTGTCGCTGTCACTAGGAACCACACCCATATCAAAAATAGTCCCAGTGGCAAAACTATGGATGTATCGCGGACAAATGATATTGCCATTGAAGCTGCGGTATTTCCTGCCTCATCTGGAAATTGAACTGATAGGTAGGCAAATGAAAAAGCCACAACAGCTTGCCCAATGAGTTTTGTGCGCGCACGAAGCCCTGTACTGCGTTGTTTGAAAATTTTTAGATAGTCATCCGCCATGCCAACGAGTCCAAGACCCACCATGAGATACAACACGAGCAAGGCTGAAATCGACAATGGACGCCACGTGATCAAGTGTGTGAGAAAGTAACCAGCAAGCACTGCAACCAAAATTGCGACACCACCCATGGAGGGCGTTCCTCGCTTACCCTCATGCGCCGGATATTGCTCTCCATCGCTGCTGACCCTGATGGCCTGTGAGTATCCGTGCTTACGCAAGAAGTTGATAAGAAGTGGTGTACCAAGAAACGACACGAGCGTGGCAATTGCTCCTGCAATAACAACGAGCCTCATGACACTCCCTCAGCATGATCGTCTGAGACTCTACTGAGATTTCCTGAGATAAGAGCTTCAGCCACGCGATCCAGTCCCACGGATCGGGAAGCCTTTACGAGAATAACGTCATCTTTTCTTATGGTGTGAGACAGGAATTCAACGGTGGAATCAATATCGGGCACCCAATGAACTTCGTCCCCCCAGGATCCCTCCTGAGACGCTCCAAGGTGCGTTATTTTCATGGCGTCGCCAACACACACCAGCAACGAGACATCGAGTCGAACCGCAAGTCGCCCTAAAGAGTCATGCTCCTCAACTGAGAGATCCCCTAACTCAAGCATGGGCCCAAGAATCGCAATACTTCTTCGACCTTTGGACATGCTTACTAATGTTTTCAGAGCTGCCCGCATGGACTCAGGATTGGCGTTATATGAGTCATTGATCACCGTGACACCATGGCTCGTGGTTGTGACTTCCATGCGCCATTTACTGATGTGATCAACATTCCCTATTAGGTGCGAAGCCTCCGCAACAGAAATACCCGCGCGATTAACTGCTGCAATTGCAGCAAGGGCGTTACTCACCTGGTGTTCGCCTGGAATTTTGACGTCTACCCGATGTGATTCCCCTTGAAATTCGAGGGTGAAAGAACTGAGCGCATCCGCGGTCAACTCAATATTCAGGGCGCGGTAATCCGCCGTTGAACTTTCCCCGTAACTCACCACTTGCGCCTCTGTTGAAGTACTCATGGATCGAACATGGGGATCATCTTCATTTAAGACTGCCCAAGCATTTGGCCCCAGAGATCGAATAAGTTCGCCTTTAGCCAAGGCTATATTCGCTTGAGTCTTTAAAAGTTCAATGTGTGCAGAACCAACGTTGGTGACAACTCCGATGTCAGGTACTGCAATTCGTGCGAGTGAATCAATATGCCCGAGTCCACGCATACCCATCTCCACGACCAAGTATTGCGTTGATTCGTCTGCTCTGAGGATGGTTAATGGCAACCCAACCTCAGTATTGAATGAGCCATGGGCCCACACTGTTGGTCCACATTGGGCCAAGATTCCCGCGGTGAAATCTTTGGTCGTCGTCTTCCCAGTTGACCCGGTAATTGCAATGACCTTCGCCCGTAACTTGGTCACTCGCGCCCGGCGCGCTATCTGACCCAAGGCAACGATGGAATCGGTCACCGTCAAGTGGGGCAGCTCTGGGGGAATGGCACCCGTGAAGGAGCGATCAACAACGGCTAATCCGGCACCGCTCGCATGCACATCTTTAAGGTAATGATGGCCATCGGCGCGCTCACCTTTAATGGCGATGAACACTCCACCGGGAATAGGACTTCGTGAGTCAACGAAAAAACCTTTGACTATTGATTCAGGATAAGCCGCATCAAGATCGCCCTCGGTGATATGCGCCAACTCGGCTAGGGTGAACTCAAACACGATTTACCAACTCTAGTACGACCGCAGAGTCACTAAAGGGAACTACTTCGCCTGCTATTTCAATGCCGCTTTCGTGCCCCTTACCCAAAATAGCTATCCGATCGCCGGGCTTCGCCAGATCTAATGCCCGTTCAATGGCATTTCTACGGCCTTCAACATTTTCCACGCGAACATATGGGTAGTTGATTGTCCCATGCACTACTGAGTTTCGGATGGCCGCGGGATCCTCTGAACGTGGATTATCGTCTGTGACAATGACAGTAATGGAATGTCGTGCGGCCGCTGCTCCCATTAATGGCCTCTTGCTGGAGTCGCGATCTCCCCCGGCTCCAATCACGGTAATCACATTCCCGTGGTCGTGGTGGTGAAGTCCCAGGAGAAACGATTCAATCGCATCGGGTGAGTGTGCATAATCAACATAGATCGCAATATTGTTATGCACGCATACGAGTTGGCCTCGCCCTGGAACAACAGATGAACCTACTCCCTTGATCGTCTGCGACGCGGAGAGTCCAACATTGGCTAGAAGTGCAATAGCTAATGTTGCATTCATGGCATTGACTTCACCAGGGCTCACGACGTGAGTCCGAACAACATTGCCCAATGGATCGTGCACCACCAGATCACCCTGCTCTTCGGGAACACCACGCCAGTCTGATTGCTCATCTAAATCTGACGATGAAGCACCTGTATACACCGTCTGTAAAGGGATATCGGACCGGGTCAACAATTCGCGACCCCATGAATCATTAATACAAACAACCCCGCGAAGCGCATGGGCTCGTGAAAATAGTGCGGCCTTGGCATCAAAGTAGTTTTCCATGGTTCCGTGATAATCCAAATGATCATGTGACAGGTTGGTAAACCCAACTACATCAAAATTCAACCCACCAATTCGGTGCTCGGAGATCGCAATACTTGAAACTTCCATCGCCACCAGTTCGACGTTCTCCAAGGACATCTGATTCAGCAACCGGTAAATCTCGGGGGCCTCGGGTGTTGTTCGAACCGCAGGCAACTCAGTATCGCCAATATATGTTGCGAGAGTCCCAATCATTCCCGTCTTCAGTCCCACTGATTTGGCTCCCTGCATAACCATGTAGGCCGTAGTCGTTTTCCCATTCGTGCCGGTAATGCCAATAAGTCTGATGGGGGGTTGCCCGTAGACCCGGGCGCACACCTCACCTAACTTCTTTCGAAGATCCTTCGCAGTGATTACTGGCACACCTCGTGCCACACACACGTCTATGCATACTGGCATGCCCTTGTCATCGGTTAGAACCGCCACAGCACCTGCCTGAATCGCATCCGACACGAATTCGGCGCCATGCTGATTACGGCCAGCAAGGGCAACAAATAAGTCGCCCTTAGAAATCAATTCCGAGTTTTGTGAAACACCTGTGACCAGATGGAGGGCATCTCCTTGAACTTCACCGCCGATCAGGCGAGCGATGTCGCCAACTGTCGCCGAGTCTCTTTCGTCAGAGGAGCTCATGACTAACCTCCAAATGTCAAGGCGAGCCGTGGTGCCTTGGCTCCTGTCGGTGGAATTTCCAGCGCACCAAGAGCGTAACTTGTAACTTTCTTGAAGACGGGAGCCGCCAATTCACCGCCGTAGCGGCCAGCCTTTGGTTTAGAAATGAAAACCGCAACAACCAGTTGCGGGTTATCTGCCGGCGCCATTCCAATGAATGAGGCAATGACATCACGACCGTATCCACCGGTCACTTCATTAACAACTTGTGCGGTTCCTGTTTTCCCACCGACGCGATACCCTGGAATGCTCGCACCTGTTGCTGTTCCGCCCTCACCCACAACACTTTCCAGCATGCTTCGCACCTGCTTAGCGCTCTCTCTACTGATCACACGAGTAGTTGTGGGAGGATTCGGCTCCTGAATCGTTCCATCAGCATGAATGATTCTCGATACCAATGCGGGTTGAACCCTTAATCCGTCATTGGCAATTGTTGCGAAGACTCCAGCAGCTTGGACCGCATTCACACTCAACCCTTGCCCAAATGCAATTGTGGGGAATGACGTGGGAGACCAGTCGTCATACGCTGGAATGAATCCTTTGTTTTCGCCGGGGAAATTCAAGCCCGTTTCTTCACCGATTCCAAATTTCTTGATGTACTTCGAGAGTTTTCTCCCGCCAATGCGCTCCGCTGCCAGAATAGTTCCGATATTGCTGGATTTAGCCATGATCCCGTTCAATGTCAGATTAATGGTTCCACGGGGCGTTGGGTCGCGAAAATCCTTATCGCCTCGATTCAGCACACCCGGTACTTTTATTGGCGTATACGGGGTGGCTGCGCCTTCATTGATGACTGCCGCGAGCGTCATTACCTTACTCGTGGAACCAGGTTCGAATGCATCTGTCAGAGGACGATTTTTCAGATTTTTTTGATCACTCATTGTCGGATCATTCGAATCAAATGTGGGAGCTGTTGCAAGTGCCAGGATGTGTCCACTCTGTGGATCCATAACGACGACTGTTCCATCTGAAGCGCCCGCCTTAGCAACTGCTTCAGCAATTGCCTGTTGCGCCACAAATTGGATATCCGAGTCAATTGTCAGTTGTATATCCACCCCTTGTTCGGCATTAGTCCTTATGTTGGCCGCCGTCGGAATGGCTCGACCTCCGGGTCCACCTTCGTAGGTGATCTCACCTGGAGTGCCGCCCAACTCCTTTTCGTAGGCGTACTCATATCCGCCTAGACCTGTACCTTCATCGCCCACGAAACCAATGACGTTAGCAGCAAGTTCCCCTGCGGGATAAATTCGCCGAGATGCTGCCTCACTGAATATCCCCGGGAGACGAAGCGCGGATATCTGCTGCCACTTATCTGGTGAAACCCCTTTCGCCACGTACATAAAGCGACGCTCACCCGTCAGTCGTGTGGCGAGTATGTCCGCATCTGCGCCGAGAATCGGCGATAACGCTTGACCGACGGCGGCAGGATCTTCAATCATGGATTGATCCGCGGTCACGTTTCTGGTCTCCACGGTGATTGCTAATGCAGTACCGTTCGTGTCAAGAATCGTTCCACGTTGAGCAGGAATCTCCTGGGTGCGTAAACGCTGATCCAGAGCAGCCGATGCAAGTTCACCGCCTCGTACGACCTGGAGGTCAACGAGACGAGCTGCGAAAACAACAAACATGATTGAAGTCACCACAATTAAACTGAGCCCGCGCTTGCTGTAATTACCCAATTTGATTGGCGTATCAAGCACTCCCCGGGGCTGCCCTCGACTAATGCGTTTTGACATTTGTCACTCGCCGCTATTGGACCGACACTGCATCAAGTAACGCGTTTTCGGATACGACTTTGGCTTCAATCACAATGGGTTCACTCCACACTCCGGTAACTTTTTTATTTTCCTTCTGCCCAGCGCCGGCAGTTTGGGCTTCCTCATTCGCTTGCGCATCCGCTGCAGCAGGGTCGTAACCCACACCGGGCGCCCCAGGTTGCTCACCCGCAACGGCCATCTCGGCGCCCTCTCCCGCTGTCAAGTCTGCGGGTGTCGGAATGGCTGCACCCTTTGCCGGCTTTGGTTTGCCCAAAACCGTTCCATCTGGAATTCGAATGAATGCTGGCGATGAGCTAGGCACCATTCCGAGACCTCTTGCTTGATTTTCCAGTGCCTCTGGAGCGGAGAGTGCTGCGACTTCCTCTGTCAACGTGGCCTCGGTTCGCGCTAGTTCCCCATATTGTGAACGCAACTCCCCTAACGTAAAAGCACCTTGTGCAAGTGAAGTGTTTATTAAAAGAATTCCAAGCATGCCAATACCAAGCGCGCCGAGAACAATCAGCACAAACATCCCATTACTTGCTTTTTGGACTCGCATGGGTGACACCAGGCGCAGGTTTGCGCGCATGCTTTTACGTACACCCTTCGTGGCATACTCAGTTACAGTTTGCTCAGGCGTCTCGGTAATCTCCGAGAACTCAAGTTTGGGTGCTGCGCTCATGCCGCAACCTCGGATTGCGATTCAGTTGAATTGGCTCTGCGAATCCGCTCAGCGGCACGAAGTCGGACAGATGCTGCTCTGGGATTACCCTCAATCTCAACTTCCGATGCATTTTCTGATCCCCTGGTCAGTACCCGCAATTCCGGAAGTGCACTCTCTGGAATAACGGGCAAGCCATGTGGGACGTTCGCAGTCGACTCTTTGAGGAAAATTCGTTTAACAATTCGATCCTCCAGCGACTGATACGACATGACAACTATTCGTCCGTGTACCCGGAGCGCATCTATGGCGCGAGGAATCGCTCTTTCCAGAACTTCAAGTTCGGAATTGACTTCAATGCGCAGGGCTTGGAATGTGCGCTTTGCCGGGTTTCCACCGGTTCGACGTGCGGCTGCGGGAATGGCGGCCTTAATCAGATCAACGAGGCGTGCAGAGTGGGTGAACGGCTGATCATTACGTTCCCAAACGATTCTTTCTACGATTCTTTCCGCAAATTTTTCTTCACCATATGCGCGAAGAATCCTCACTAATTGCCCGGGTTCATAGGTGTTGAGTACGTGGGCTGCCGTGACTCCTTGAGTTTGATCCATCCGCATGTCAAGTTCGGCATCCGCAGCGTACGAAAATCCTCGCTCAACATCATCGAGTTGCATTGAAGACACCCCGAGATCGAAGAGTATGCCGTCGACGCTGGTAAGGCCGTGCTCAACGAGAACCTGTGGAATTTGATCGTAAACCGCGTGTACTAAAACCACTCGCTCTGCAAATGGGGCCAGGCGAATCCTCGAAAGCTCAAGGGCACTTGTGTCGCGATCAAGCCCAATGACCCGAAGTTGTGGAAACGTGTGCAACGCCTGTTCCGCGTGTCCACCGTGCCCCAAAGTCGCATCTACGAGAACCGCTTCAGGGTGCGAAAGGGCTGGAGCCAGCAATGCCAAAACCCGATCCCTCAGGACCGGAACATGGCGCTGGGAGGTGTTCATGCGGTTACGACCAACTCCCCACGAGGAGGGAGAGCAGATAAAAAGAGATGCCCGTAGAGATTCCTGCTGCCACAACGGCAGCGCTCGTGCGAACACCACTAGGAATATTCCAATTCCGATGGTGGAAATATTGAGTCAGAGTTGTCATTTTTTTTCTTTCCCTCGTGGAACACGATTCGCGGTCGGGTTCTATTCATGGACGTGAATACTTTGTTTCTTTACTTTTTTGGGTGCTTCTCCATCAGGTCCCTCCCCGACTCGAGGTACGTGTTCTGGCCTCGGGGAAGTGAGGTCAGAACATGGAGCGGGCAGAGGCCTGATGGAGTCACTCATTCGGCGTTAAAGAATTCCAGGGATTACCTCCTCGCTGAGGTCGGAGAAGTTGTTTTCCTGGCTTGCTAGGTACTGCTCCCAGGAAATGGAATTCCATATTTCAAGGGTCGTGCCGTTTCCCACCACGATCACTTCACGGTCAAGGCCCGCATATTCACGTAGCGCAGCGGGGACCATGACGCGCCCTTGGCGGTCTGGTATCTCGTCCGTTGCCCCCGAGAAAAGAACCCGCAGATACGCCCGAACCGCTGCATCGGATCGAGAGGCCACACTTAAGCGCCCTGCATATTCGGTGAATTCCGCTGCTGGCCAGACCACAATTGATCGTTCCTGTCCTTTGGTAAAAACCAGTCCCGCCGCCAAGCCCTCACGGAATTTGGCGGGTAAAACCATGCGACCCTTGTCATCGAGACGGGGTGAATGGGTGCCCAGAAACATCTGTCACTCCCCTCCTTTAAACCCCATAAGCCACATTGGTTTCTCCAAGTAGCGCCACAATACTCCATTTTCCTCCACCGTCAACCATCAGGTGGCACTTTTTTGCCCAAGTCCTCCACTGCCCTGGTTCCAGCAGATACACCTCCCGCTCACCTAGAGTGGGCAGGTGCCCCTACGCCCCCGATTGATCACCAGCTCTGCCGGTGTGGTTGCGGCCCTCACCATGATCACGGGGTGTGCCACGGATTCACCTCCCCAAGGGTTGCAACCCAGCTCGGCAACCAGCTCTCCGACCATTTCATCTGACCCGACCGGCCCCACGACCGATCCCACGACCGATCCCACGACCGGCCCCACTCCTGAACCAGCCATGCCACTTTCCCCCCTTACCGGCCGCGTTCAGGAGATTGCTCAGCCGGTTCTTGTGGTGAAACTCGACAACACTCGGAATTCACAGCCGCATGCTGGCCTGAAGGAGGCCGATGTTGTCTACATCGAGGAGGTTGAATATGGAATCACTCGGCTTGCGGCGGTGTTCAGTTCAACCGTGCCCGAAAGAATCGGACCGGTTCGGTCTGCCCGAATTACCGATCTTGATCTTCTAAGTCAATATGGCAGCCCCGGATTCGCTTTCTCGGGAGCGCAACAGAAACTATGGCCTGAAATTGCCAATTCGGCTCTCATTGATCTCTCCGCAAATAAGGCACCGTCTGATTACGAGCGCGATAGGGCTCGACGGGCTCCGTACAACTATTTCTTTAATGGCAAATCTGCTCTCGGTAGTCGCGATGACATCTCTGTAGATCGAAATATTGGATTTATGTTTTCTGAGGAAGTACCTTCCAATGGCACCATTAATGAATCAGCCCGCATCGAATGGAGTTACGCCAGCGCCGGATTTAACTATGACCCAATAAATATGAAATATGCAGTAAGACTCAATGGTGAACGAGCAACCTCCGAGGAAGGTGATGGCCTTCAGTGGGCAGACACCGTTGTTATCCAACTTGTGAAACAGCGGCCTTCCGTCTATTTCGATCGCGGAGGCGGCAACACTCCATACGCGGACACTATTGGTCAAGGCACGGCAATAATCTTGAGGAACGGCATGTCTTATATGGCGAAGTGGTCACGTCCGGACGCAAATTCGGGCACAACCTTTACGAACGAGCTGGGAATTCCAATTCCATTTAAACCAGGTCAGACATGGATTGCCCTTTATGACAAAACACGTGATGTAAAACTCAAACCCCGAGAAAAGATCAATGCAACGAGCGTTAGGGCGCTTTCACTCACTGCCCGTTAACGGTATCTGCACTTATAACGTGCCGAGTTCCATCGGAGTGATAGCGGAAAATTGCAAACTGCCCGAAATTTCGGGCCAATGAGCACCCCACATCCTGATCCATACCCCAGGCAATAAACCCGGGTTCGCGAAAGGATCTGTCCGGCGAGAATCCATCTGCTTCCCAAATCTCGAAATGCGTCCTTCGTAGTTCCTGAAGTAACTTCGCATTTGCCCGTTCATTCCAAGCGAGGGTGGGCCTGAGTTGGCCCGGGTTCCACGCCGTAATGACAACTCCCCCCTGCTTTCGCTGGACAACGAGGTCAGACAATTCCTGCCAATCCGAGTCACTGGAACCAAGCGGTCGCACTTCTACAAACGCAGTTACATAAATGTCATGTAGCTCTTGACGACTCATGTCCACGCGAACGTTAGGCAAATGGCTATCAGACATGATTCGACCCTACTAGTGAACAGCAGACGAATCCTGCGGCGATGCAATAACGCAGGTAAATTCATGTACCCCGAATGAACGTTCCAGCGACTTTATCCGCCACATAGATCCGTCCCCGCTCTTCGACATGAGAGTGTCCCTGACCATAAGGACACCTTGACGTTCAGACACACTCCATCGCTCGATTGACCCTGCCAATCCGACCCGCTGAGCTTTGCCTGCTGCCTCCTTGGCACACATAATCTCGATGGCACTCCATCGCGGCATCAGACCACGCTCTTCCGGTGTCAAGACCCGGAGAAGCCGACTGACATCACGCTGGGATCTCTCTAGATCCAATCCGATCGGCTTCTTGGACGCCACCCCTACTGCAACGTGCGAAGCATGGGAAATGGACACAAATATCTGCGCTCCAGCACCAACCAGAGTCCATTGGGGGGCTCCTCTGGGGTCGTAATCGATGTCACCTAAATGTTCGCCGGATACACCCGAACACAGCTCTCGAACAGCGGCCCGCACACAATCCCTTCCTGCTGCGGACAGGTCTTCGCGGGTTGGTTCCGCCAAGCACATCACCATAAGGACCGTGTCTTCTGTTCGAGTCCACTGGGTCACCTTTTCGACCTTCTTCACGCGATCATTGTGGTGTATTCGAAAATGCCAATGCGCTGACATGGAGAAAATTGCTACGTGACATAGTTGGATACCAATTTCTGCGGTTTCATGACCACATTTCATGAACCACACCTAGATCCAGGAGTATCCAGTGGGCGGCACGGTTGAACAGGAGCAAAAGTTCACCGACGACGCTTATCATCTCCTCCACGCCTTGAGAAATTACCTCTCAGAGAGGCTCCATACGATTCAGTCTGCGCCCTCCACCGGAACTGGGCAAGATGACCTGGAGCGTGAGGCGCACGCGGATAATTTGCGCTCCCAGATTCGATCAGCCGAAGCGGCTGAAAGTCGCTTGTACTTCGGTCGCATTGACGGTGACGATAATTCGATTCATCGGATCGGTCGGATCGGATTGCGAACCCCAGACGGTGAAATGGCTCTTATCGACTGGCGGGCACCCAATGCCGCTCCTTTTTATCAGGCAACAACCGCGGAGCGCATGAATACCACTCTCAGGCGACGGATTTCCACGAAGTTGATTGACCAGCGAAATACGGTTACGCACGTCGACGATGAATGGCTGACAGAACCTGGTGAGGGAAGTTATCAAGCGGCCCAGGAATCCGTCACCACGCCGCGCGGTGGCCGAATGGCAGATATTTTGGCCACCATTGCCGCCGACCAGGATGCAATTATTCGGAGCCCATTGAATCAAGTCACCGTCGTCCAAGGTGGTCCGGGAACAGGCAAGACGGTTGTTGCACTTCACCGAGCTGCTTGGCTGCTCTACACATATCGAGAGCGCTTAGCCAAGGATGCAATTCTAATTATTGGGCCAAGTACGGCATTCCTGCGGTACATCGACCAAGTGCTTCCCAGTCTTGGAGAAACGGACATTGTGCTTCTCACGCCAGGACAGCTCTTTCCCGGAGTCAGTGCGACCAGAGAAGACCCAACCCCCGTCGCAGTCATTAAGGGAAGTGACAAGATGGCGCAGGTTATTGAGCGCGCAGTAAACAGCTGGACAGACATTCCTGACCACGATGTAATGATTGAAACCGAATCAGGAATCCGTCTGCGCGTCACTCGATCACAAATCCGTGAAGCCAATAAATCAATCAACAAGCGCTCTTCCTACCACTCAAACCGGGAGATATTTCTCAAGAGACTGCTCGATCACATGGCCCGAAATTTGGCGCACGAGCGCGGAGATGAACATCCTGATCAGGAAACTCGAGCGGATCTCACTGCCGACTTTATTGACGATCGCCACGTGCGGCGAGTTCTCAACTTAATGTGGATGCCCACAACTGCCGAAAAAGTGCTCACAAGACTGTACACCGATTCATACTTTCTCAGTCTTTGTGCACAAGGGATTCTCTCCAACCAAGAAATGACACTCTTACAGCATGACAAACAAGTAAGTTCCACTCCCTGGGACTGGACTATCGATGACGTTCCCCTGCTAGATGAATGCGCCGATCGACTAGGTGAATGGGTTCGACCCAAGGCACGCACTTATGAAAATAGTGAATACCGGGAACTCAGCATGGGTGACATGCACCGCGGACATAGGGAATCCGGTGGTAGCTCTACAACCGTCGCCGAAAAGGCCTACCTAGACCGTGAGTGGGTTTACGGACACATTGTTGTTGATGAAGCACAGGAATTAAGCCAAATGGCTTGGAGATCAGTCTCGCGACGAGCGGTTCGAAAATCTCTCACCATTGTTGGTGATTTACAGCAAGGTTCACACCCTGCTGGTGCTCGAAGTTGGAATGTGGCTCTCGAATGGGCTGCGGATAAAGTCGTGATTCATACCTTGACAGTTACCTATCGGATAACCAACGAAACCGTGGAGACGGCCGTATCCCAACTGATTGGCGCAGGAGGTACGGCCCCAGATCTTGTTTCCATTCGACATGGACAACCCACAACATCCATTGATCTTCCACCCAGTCAGTGGGTCACATACATTCTTGACCAAGTGGCCAATCTTGATGGACGCGCATGCGTGATCCTCCCTGATCTCCAATTTACTGGATTGAACGAAATGTTTAAATGCGCGTCCACGCTTGATTTCGGGTTTGGGGACATGGCTCTGGACTCTAGAATTGCTGTTCTTAGTGCGAAAGAAACGAAAGGACTTGAATTTGATGTCGTATTCGTGTGCGATCCTGAGCAAATCCAGACTCAGGGTATAAGAGGATCCGACATATTTGTCGCGTGCACACGTGCCACGCACCGCCTCTATCTGATATCGCCAAGGCAGTAAAACTCAGCGAGTGTCCTTAATTTACTTTCTGCATGCCAGCAGCGATTCTCACTAACTGGTCATACGTCAGAGCCTTTGATTGGATAATAAAGTCAGTCCTTCTGGTAGCCCCCAAGGAATTCACCGACTCAGCCTGCATGGTGAGGTACCCACCGAAACGTTTTACGTCTCTTTTAATACAAGACTTGCGCGGAGCCACCTCCGAGCTGTGAACAGAAATATCACAGTTCGCAAAAACTTTGGCAGTAATTACTTTTGTCCTGCCATTTTCAAGTCTCTTTATTTTAACATTGCCTACAGGTCTACTTGCGGGATCAACCTGCGGTATGGCTGCCCAAGCTGTTCCCGACCATTTTTCATTTACGCTGAAGCCTTTGGCAAATTTCCCGTACACGGCATTCACGCCCGTCTTGCGGTACTTAAAATTACGAGAAGAGTCCCCACTTCTGCCAAAAGCCAGGACTTGAATTTTCTCTGCTATTTTCAAACCCGCTGAATATGTTGGCTGAAACAAGTTTCCACGATCACCCAGTTTTTCATCAGCAGCTTCCCAATTTCGAAATGAACTGTTTATTGATTGAGTACCATGTGCTGTCAGCGGGGACATGACGAAGGCGATAAGCGCCAAGCCAGCCATGAGGAATGTTAAATACTTCATTGAGCCCCTTCATTCCGTTCGCAATCGGCGTAGTCTCACACTATAAGAGATAGTTGGAGACGAATATTCCGTGAGTGACCATCCACAACCAATTGATCTTGATAAACGCTGGCCTGAGTGAAGTTATCGGATGGAAACGGAATCGGATTCACGATTCACGATTCACGATTCACGATTCACCCTAGCCAATGAACAGACTCTCCGTACTTCGGATAGAACGAGCCTAGTGTTTATTGCCGTCGGGATCGCGCGCTCACAAAGTAGTGGTCTGGTCTTCGAGCGACACGATAGGAGTCCAGTCAAAAACAACCTGGGTGCGCAGTAATACGTCCTGGACTGAGTGATTCTTGCGACTAATGATTGACCAAGCCAACCCAATGGGGAATATAATCGAGAGCAGTGCTCGGGCGGCTGATCTACCAAGACGTAGCGACTGACCCGAATTGGCTTCAACCTTCAATCCCATCAGGACATTTCCCAAGGATTTTCCACCCGCAGCCCAACTCCACGTCCAATAGGCCCACATGAGGAAATAGCCAATCAATAGCAATGGAATACCGCTCAATTGTGGAATGTCGTAGAACACGCCCAACACATAACGCAATGCGAGCCAAATTCCGTAGGCACCAAGGAGTAACACGGCGATGAGGGCCATGTCAATGAGAACCGAGATGAATCGCGAGGTAAACCCGACCGTCTCTCCCTGAAATGAACGAGCGCGATTGGGAATCACATTGAAATGAACAACTTCACCACTTTTAAAGTTTGCCTGGAACTGCTTGAAACTCGTCATGATTGATCAGCCTTGGAGTTGTCCTTCGCGACTAGAACCTTATGCCTAAATAAGATTCTGTCGACAACGCCAGTTAAGAAGTTATCTGTTTCTATCGCCTGGAATCGCAGGAGTCCCAAGATGTTGTCTGCTACGCCTCCGGTACTTTCGCGAACTAAAGCCGGAAGGTCGATTTCTTCAATCACGTAATCCGCGATTTCCGTCATGGGGATGCGATCAAGTATTGGATTAATGTCCGCTCGCGCAACAATTGCATTGATGTCCACGTGTTTAACCACAATTTCGGTGAGATTCACGCGTGAAACAACCGCATTGACCGCCTGAGGCACAACAGCATCCAGAATCGCATTCAGGGCACTCTTTGATGCTTCAGTGGCAAGGTGGACACATGTCTCCGTGGAGTAGCGCGCCAACCCCAGGGCGCCTTCCACCATGTTCACGGTGCCTGAAACAACTGGGTATAGAGATCCCGCGCTCATGGGCAGGGAGACTTCAATCTCTATCTCTTCTTCCATAGGGACATCATGCTCTAGGCATGCGGTGCTTGCATGGCCGTCCTCTTGAAACGTCATTACTGTGCTGTGAGTGGCCCGGTTTTAGCTTCAGGAAAATAATTCTGGCCAATTCCACTTGTCCGTTTTGGCACCATGACCGAACGAAACCATGAAACTATTTCATCGCCTTCTTGGTTGAGTCCGCGAGTCTTCATGCGAATGATTCCCATCTCAGGACGGGATCCGCTTTCCCTCTTCTCCAGACAAATACTTTCTGCGTAAATAGTGTCTCCGATGTACACCGGGTGGGTGAGTTTAATATCGGTCCAACCGAGATTGGCAACTGCATTTTGACTCATGTCAATAACAGATAAACCTAAAACTAGGGCTACGGTCAGTCCTGAGTTGACAATTATTCGGCCTTGGGTAATCGGATTGCTTTCAGCTAAATGCGCATTAAAGTGATTTTGATTGGTATTGCAAGTGAGCAAGGTAAACCACGTTGAGTCAGTTTCACTGATGGTTCGACCGAACGGATGCTGGTAGGTGGTTCCGACCTCAAAATCTTCAAAAAAACGGCCTAGTTGCGCAGGAATTACGTGGGCGGTTTCGCCGGAATGATCAGTCACGAAGGATGAAGTTACTGTTCGCCTTCGGTGCGCTTACGCCACCGATCTTCCATGCGATCCATGAATCCACCCGATCCCGTATTTTTAGGCCTTTTGGTGATCGGAGTTTCAGTAGCGCTACCTTCCGCTCCCGTGTCGGCAATGACTGCCCTGGTGGTGAATGCGGTGTAAGTAATCACTGCACCAATCAACATGATGGTGAATCCGGCAACACCTAGTGCAGGAGTGAAGGCGACTCCAGCAAGTAGGAGCCCGAGCCCTGCAAGTACCGCGAGTACTCCGAGTGCTGCGCGACCTCTACTTGCACTTCCACCCGCCGTTCGAATATTTGTGGCGAATTTGGGGTCATCCGCGTAGAGGGCTTGCTCCATTTGCTCTAGCAGTTTTTGCTCGTGCTCAGAGAGTGGCATCTGAGCCCCCTTTCGGCGAGATGGTGGGTGAACCCACCGGACTACTCCAAGGATATGACGAATATCCCCTGAGGCAAACCGTTGCCCCTGAATTCTTCGCGTGTGCGGCAGATTCTGGGCCAATTTCCGAAATTTCGGGCATATTCATTCCTCAGTTGTGACCGGATCTGCCCCCGTGACCGTTCGACCCGGCTTCACCGCACTTTGTCCATACTTGGAGCGCAACCTGTCAATTGCGAGTTCAGCGTCTCGCCGGCCGTGTTCTGGAGCACCCATGAGAAGTTGCTCTGGGGCCTCGGTCGCAGGCACGAGGCCATCAACTTTTACCCCCACCAGTCGGATTCGAACCCGCTGTAATCCCAGAGCCTGATACAAGTTCCATGAAGTTGTGTAAATGTCATGCGCGAGATCGGTGTATGTGCCGGTTTTGGATCGGGTAATCGTGGTGAAATCTGCAAACCGAAGTTTTAAAGTGATTGTTTTACCTCGGTAACCTGCTGAACGCAGCCGCCCGGCTACTTTGTCAGCAAGGTGGGTGATCTCAGCGCGGATTAATTCAGGGTCGTCAATGTCGTACGCAAAAGTGTTTTCGTTGCTGACACTTTTTTCAGGTTCATGTGGATTAACCGTGCGTGGGTCGCGACCCCAGGACAGTTCATGAAGTGCTCCCCCTGAAGCGCCTAGTGCTCGAGTCAGAGTAGTAACCGGAGTATTTGCGATGTCACCGACAGTGTGCAGCCCCAAACGAATGAGTTGCTCCTCAGTTTTCTCCCCCACCCCCCACAGCGATCCGATGGGTAACGGGTGAAGAAAATTAATAACCGAATCAGTCGGGATCAAGAGTAGCCCATCTGGCTTCGCCCGAGTGGATGCAAGTTTTGCAACGAATTTAGTAGATGCCACCCCAACTGAACAGGTAATACCCTGCTCGTCAAATACTCGAGCACGGATTAACTCAGCGATTCTTACCGGGTTTGAGAGTCGTCGGAGTGCGCCAGATACATCGAGGAAGGCTTCGTCAAGGCTAATCGGTTCAACAAGTGGGGTGATGGATTCAAAAAGTGCCATGACATTCCGGCTGACTGTCGCGTATTTGTCGTGATGTGGAGTAAGGATGATGACCTCAGGGGCAATTCGCCTGGCACGTGAGAGTGGCATGGCCGAATGCACACCAAGTTCCCGGGCTTCATAGGTTGCGGTCAATACCACCCCGCGATTGCCTTGTGCCGCGATGATGACCGGCTTACCCTGAAGTTCGGGATAATCGCGTAATTCGACCGAGGCATAGAAAGCGTCCATGTCAACATGCAAGATATTGCAGCCGGTGTCATTGGACCCGAATCCAACTTTTCCGCTGGGACGCCGCACCTGACTTCTGCTCACGCACTACTCCTTATAGATGAATTGATTATGCCCGTACATGAACCCGATTTATTACCAACCTGGTGTTCCTGGAGATCTGTGCCAAAGCTTTGCGGGAGGGTTCGGGGCTGGGGTTGGAGCTGGGGTCGAGATATTTGAATATGGTGACTGCCGAAACCCGCTGGCATGCACCAATGCCACTCGCTTGCCGCTGGCATTGATATCTGGGATGGGGTGAGCGAGGACATGCGCGTTAACTGCAGGAAGTCCACCATCGATCCAAATCTTTCGAATAGTACTCAGATCCCAGCAGCCGGTGGCACGCAATGAAATACCGCGCGGTCCGGTTCGGCGAGTAACTCCACGCACCAAAAGAATCCAGGAATTAAAAAGATCGTGAGCAAATGGGCCTTGGGCATCTTCAAAGAAGGTGGCATCGAGTGGTCCGGTGGAGTCGTCGAGAGTGAGGAAGACAACGCGCTTACCACTGCGTACGGGTGGCATTTGAGTGGCTACTTTCACTCCTGCAATAAATATTGTCTCCTTTGATCGGCAATTCAGCAGGTCACGTGACCGAACAACATTCAGCGCGGTCAAGCAATCGATATAAAAGTCCATGATGTGGCCACTGACATCGAGGCCAAGAACTTCAAGTTCCGCGCGGACGCGTTCGGCAGCATTCATCTCGGGCAACCCAGTACCGGTCTCTGCTAGCCGATCAGAATGATTAAATTGCGAAATATCAAAAGATAGTTGCGATGTTGCAACAGATTTACCGCGAGAAAGGTCTGCAATCTGGAGAAGTAGATCGCGGCGGGTAATACGACTCCCTGACGTGTGCTGATTGAATGCATGCTGATTGAATCCATAAAGGGAGTCAAACCCTCCGGCAACCACAAGGTTTTCCACCACCGGAGTGGCTGGGCGAGCTCGTTGCCACAGGTCAGAAAGCGATGAATACGGCTGGCCGTGAACAAGTCGATTAATTTCTTCCTGTGATATTTCTTTGATATCGGTGAAAGGGATTCGAATACCCCACGAAGATGAAGAATCTTCTACTTCTTCGAGTCGATATGTATCTGCAGAATGGTTAACATCTAATCCGAGAATTGGCACTCCGAAGTTGCGGGCATCGTCGAGAATCAACCTCTTGGGATACATGCCTGGATCGTGGGTGAGCAATCCGCAATAAAAGGCAGCCGGGTGGTGTGTCTTTAGCCAAGCAGATTGATAGGTGGGCAAAGCAAATGCTGCGGCATGCGCCTTGCAGAAACCAAAGGATGCAAAGGCGCGAAGAATCTCCCACACGCGATCAACCTGTTCAAGTTGATAACCCCGTTTCAGTGCAGCGGGATAAAACCACGTTCGGACTTCACTTTGGCCTTCTGGTGAACCCATGGAGCGGCGATATTCGTCTGCCTCGGCTAATGAGCAGCCGGTAAACACACTAAAGGTGCGAAGAACCTGTTCGTGATACACGACAACGCCATAGGTTTCCTCAAGTGCTGGCTGCAGATCCGGGTGTGGGTACTCTGTTTTATTCCACCCTTGCCGGGCGCGAAGGAATGGATTAATCATGTCGGACTTGACCGGACCCGGGCGAAATAGGGAAATATCAATGATCAGATCATTAAATGTTTCCGGAGCAAATTTACCCACCAACTCCCGCTGACCCGGTGATTCAATTTGAAAACAACCTAGTGTTCGCGTTGATTGAATGAGTGCAAATGTCTCCGGGTCATTAAGGGTTGTTCCATCAATGATCGGTCGCTCCCCCGTGACCCGCTCTGCTTCATTGAGTGCGTGCGCCATGGCAGATTGCATGCGGACACCGAGGACATCAAGTTTAAGTAGACCCATGTGTTCTACATCGTGTTTATCAAAGTGCGACATGGGGAACCCGGCAGCTCCATTTTGGACGGGGGTTCGATCCAACAAGGTGAGATCGGAAAGAACCACGCCACACGGATGCATGGCAACGTGACGGGGTAATCCATCAAGGCTTTCAACCAAACTCAGGAAGTTGTCGAGTTCACCTTGAGCCGCCAATCGACCAAAAGATGAGTTTCGGAGTTCCGGAAGATCTTCAAGGGCAGATTTCACATTGCGCGCCCGAATATGTGGAAATGCTTTGGCGAATGCATCAATGTCTGAACTGGGCATGCTGAATGCCATGCCCACATCGCGGATAGCAGACCGGGCGCGATATGTCTCCATCATGGAGACGGTTGCAATTCGATCACTACCGAATTTGTCAAAGATCCACTGATACACGTCAAGTCTGCGATCGGATTCAACATCAATGTCGATATCCGGGAGAACCCGTCGCAGCGGGGTGAGGAAACGCTCCATGAGCAGGTTTTGTGCAATGGGATCCACCCCGGAAATACCTAAAAGGTAATTAACCAAACTGCCGGCACCTGAACCCCGCGCGGCAACCCGAACACCGCGCTCTTTGATCATGTCGACGACATGGGCCACGGTCAGGAAATACCCGGAAAAGCCGAGATGGGTAATGGTGCGCATTTCCTGTTCAAGTCGATATTTAGCGACCGCGCGATCGTCGGTTCGGGTATAGCGCACCGGGAGTTCGGTTTCGCATCTTTGTAATAACAGTGAATTTGCTTCTCGCTCTGGTTCAGCAACCGGACGCCCGAGAAGAACATCGAGTTCAGGGACAAAGACTGACCCCAATCCCAGGTCAGCTTCAGGATCAAGTGCGCAGTACTCGGCTAAATGCCTGGTATCGCGCAGAAGTTTGCTTGGATCACGCTCACCCATGTGCTGACAGATCTCGGTGGCGATCTGCTGCATCTCGGTACCACTTTTGAGATACCCCTCGCCACTATTGCGAGTGAGATACCGCGAGTCGAGGGAAATGATTTGTCGTGCTGCATCTAAAAGATCGGCAACGCGAGCCTGGTCTGGGGTGAGGTGGCGAACCGCATTGGTCAAAATGGCCGGTAATTTTTCGCTGCGTGCCCATGACAGTAGTTGTGCAGCATTCGCGGTGGAGTATTTATGTCCGCGACCGGTTCTGTGCGAGGTAATGGAAATTCCTAAATAACGATCAAAGATTGCGCGCCACGGCCGAAGGAGTGCACCGGCTCGGTGGACTTTCCCACAACTGAGTACCTGCCCCACTTCAGAGTCAGCACCGAGGAGCGCCACGATTCCAGCGTGATACTTGGAAAGTGCCGCCCATGGAAGCACCGGCGATTTATGTGATGAAGCATGTGCCGCGGAAACAAGTCGACACAAAGAAGACCAACCCTGTGCATTGGTCGCGAGAAGTGTTACCCGCGGCTGTGTTTCATCTACCCACACGCCACCGTGCGCAGGTGTGCGCCGGATGCCGGCACCGGAGGTAACCCTCTGTTCGGTGCGCTCAACAGCGAGGTCCACACCCAGAACTGGCGCCACTCCCACTTTCATGCACGCTCGGGCCCACTGCACCGCTCCGTAGAGTCCATTGCGATCGGTCAAACCAGCAATATTCTGACCCAATTCCGCAGCACGCTGCACGAGTAGATCAGGTTGCGTGGTTCCGTACTGCAAGGAGTATCCAGAGGCAACCTGTAAATGCGCAAATGAATCCACCATAAAATCCACCCCAAAGGTGAGAATTCAGCCCACGCGCTGTAGTCGTGAGTTTCCGAAAGGAATACTCGATTGCTCTAATAGATTCAATGTCTCAGCAACTTGCAGGAGAAAGCGTTCAGAGTCCCGCATGAGATCGTCAGCCTCGCGTGCGGTCACACACGGTATTCCCGCTTCCGCAGAAGCCCGCTTGCGAGCACCTGCAGCAAAAAAACCTGCCCACTCCGTAAACTCAGGAGCGACTCGAGGGAGGACTTCCCACACGCTTCGAATTCGATGACGACGCGAACTGGTAGCAACCTGGGCTCGATCGGCAAGTACCGCGGCGGCTGTTCGCAGGGCAGCAAGGTGCGCAGCGGCATAACGATCTTGGGGAAGAAGTGATTGCCCTGCTTCGCACAAACTTTCTTTGGCTGAATACAAAAGTTCAACCGCTGGACGTTGGGTGAATTTCCCCACCATGCTGTGTATCCCTTCGAGTCGAGGTGGCGAGCTAATACCTGCCACCACACTTATTTATTTCTCGACCCGAGTTGTAGTTGTTCCCGACCCATTCTTTTATTCACTGACTCAGTGTTATTCACTGGCTTACTGTTCACCTAGAGACAGTCACCGGGGTCGGGGTCGAGACGACCCCGGTGACTGTGATCATGTGGCAGCTTGCGCTGCGCTACTGACCTGACCCGCACCTAGCCGCGAATCCAGGACCGGGAGGCAGTTCGAACACCTGTGTTTCAGGAGGCTCTGACGCCCACCTTCGAACAAATGTTCGAACAGGTCAAAGATAGACCGGGCCACTGACATCCGTCAACCCGGTCCACCAGATATCCACAAAAAGCGCCCATTCATGAGGAACCTGAGTCCATTTGTAAAGGGGAACTAGATCGGTCTCCCCTGATTAGACTCCCCCACATGAGCGAAACCACCGAACAGCAATCTGTGATCCACGTCCGCAACACCCTCAAACTCTTGGGAGCCCGAGGGGAAGTTCGTCGACTCGATGACAGCGCTCGCACCGCCCAAGAGGCTGCCTCAGCGCTTGGGATCCAAGTGGGACAGATTGCCAGTTCCCTTATTTTTCTCGCCGATGGCAAACCGGTACTGGTGATTGCATCGGGCAAACATCGAGTTAATACCAATACCGTTGCCGCCATTCTTGCTGTCTCTGAAGTCACGAAAGCAACCGCCGAAGATGTTCGTCTAGCCACCGGATTTGCCATTGGCGGAGTTGCACCGGTCGGCCACCCTGAACCGCTGCCCACCATCATTGATATTTCACTCAGCCAATACGACGAAGTCTGGGCGGCCGGCGGTCACCCGCATTATGTATTCCCCACCAGCTACGACGAACTACTGCGCATCACCGCTGGCGAGGCAGCCGAGGTGAGTGTTTAGAGCCCTCAGGGCGCGCTGAATTGAATCAGCAGTTCGCGCGGGCACCGGAATGCCGGTGTCGGGCGCCAATCGATGGGCTCGTTGAGGATCCTCGCCCCGGGAAGACGAGGTAGCAGCATGGAAATGAGTTCCTCCGTCTCCAGTCGCGCCAACGCGGTGCCGGCGCAGAAATGCTCGCCAAGGCCGAAGGTGAGAGGGGGAGAGCCACCGCGAGTGATGTCCATGCGGTCAGGATCGGGATAGACCTCGGGGTCGCGGTTCGCCTGGGCCAGGTTGATCGCAACCAACTGGCCCGCTCGGAGGCTTACCCCCTGCAGGTCAAGGTCGTGAGCGGCCACGCGGCTGATGACTTGCGAGGGGCTCTCCAGACGCCCGACCTCAGCGACGGCGCCCGGGATCAGTGAGGGATCCGACAGCATTAGTCGGAGTTGATCGGGATGCTGCAGGAGCAGGATCATCGAGTTTGCCATCAGGCTCGTGGTCGTTTCATGCGCCGCGTTGACGATACCGATGAGGTTTGCCACAACTTCATCATCGGTAAGGACTCCGGCCGATTCGTCCTGAAGCAGATGACCCAAGAGCGAGTCCTCGGAATCAGCGGGCGGATTGCGCAGTTGATCGGCAACGTAGTCGCGCATGTGTTCCGTAGCATCCATCGCACGCTTCGTGCGTACCTCAATGGAGTCAGGGCTCGAAGCTAGCCAGTTGTAGAAGTCGCTCGTCCACTGACGAAGTTGGGTGACATCGGCGGGGGGAAAGCCGAGCACCAGCAGGATGATCTTCGATGGAATCGGTAGGGCGATCTCCTTGAGGAAGTCCACCGGCTCGGACCAATCGATACCATCCAGGTGGTCTCCGATGACCTCTTGAATCATCGGCGCGTACGTGCGCACCCGAGCCGCAGTGAAAGCATCACGCATCTTCACCCGCAACATGCGGTGTCGAGGACCGTCTGTCATGACGAGTCGGTCATGGAGAATGGATGCCAAGCACTGAACCGGAATGTCATCAGGAACCCGGCTCAATCGATCCTGCACACGATTGTTGCTGAAGTTTGCAGCATCCAAGAGCACGGACTTCACGTCGGCGTACCGAGAGATATACACGTGGCCGGTCTCCGGTTGCAACCAGACAGGCGAATCCTCGGCCATGGCGCGGTACGTCGGATAGGGGTCGGCGATGTAATCCGGTCCGTGGAGGACATAGTGAGCCATGGCTTAAGTGTAAGAGTGTTCGGGTCAGAGCGGGTGGACGTTGACCAACTCCGGCTCAAGAGCAGGATTGAGCCGCTGCGCATCACTGCCTGGTTAAACCACGTTTACTCAATTCGTGAACAGCGCACTGTATGCATTGAGAGCGGGCTGACCACCAAGGTGCGCATACAACACATTCGATTCCTTCGGTATTACCCCGGTGCGCACCAAATCAATGAGCCCTGCCATGGACTTGCCTTCATATACCGGGTCAATAATCATGCCCTCTAGGCTCCCGCTGAGTCGAATGGCATCCAGGGTTGATTGCACCGGAATCCCATAGAGATCCCCCGCCCAACCCTCCAGTATCGTGATTTCATCTTCTCGCAAATCTCGATTGAGGCCGATGAGCCCTGCGGTATGACGGGCAATTCGAGCTACCTGTTCCCGGGTTTTATCCAATGTTGCCGAGGCATCTATACCAATGACCCGACGTGGCCGGTCTTGGCCAGCAAATCCCGCGATCATGCCTGCCTGCGTGCTTCCTGTCACCGTGCACACAATGATCGTGTCAAAGAAAATTCCAAGTTCCTTTTCTTGCTCTTCTACTTCGTAGGCCCAATTGGCAAAACCCAGTCCACCGAATTTATGTTCCGATGCTCCGGCAGGAATTCCATAGGGCTTACCTCCGCGAGCCCGAACGTCATCTAGCGCACGATTCCAACTATCGCGAATTCCAATGTCGAAACCTGCAGGGTCCAGTCTGACTTCAGCACCCATGATTCGCGAGAGCAGAATGTTTCCAACCCGATCATTGACACTGTCGGGCCAGTCAACCCACTTTTCTTGCACTAGTACGGCTTTCATCCCGATCTTGGCTGCGACCGCAGCTACCTGCCGCGTGTGATTGGACTGATACCCACCAATGGATACGAGCGTGTCCGCACCTTCTGCAATCGCATCAGGGATGATGTACTCGAGTTTGCGCGTTTTGTTTCCACCGTAGGCAAGTCCACTGTTGACGTCTTCGCGTTTCGCCCAAATTGTTGCGCCCCCCAAGTACTCGGTGAGGCGAGGCAGTGAGTGAACCGGGCTGGGGCCAAAGGTCAGCGGATAGCGAGCAAAATCTGCAATGGACATGCGATTCCTCTATGCGTAGTGGGCAATTCCTTCGGGTGCGAATTACTCAGTTGCGAGCGGGTTTTCCGCTACTTCTTTTAACCGAACCAAAGTCTTGAGTATTGCTTTTTGATTATTGTCATAAGCATTCATTAGTTTCAGTGATGCGGGGATACGAGCCGTTGAACCATCGAAGGTTTCCACGACAACAGTTGTGTTCGGATCAACTACCTCTAGTTCATAACGCCAACGATGGTGGCCCGGGTGACACCAGGCGATTGTTTGTCCCTCCTCAAACTCCACCACAGTGTTCTTGATTCGGTAGTTGGCAAATAAATGCATATCCATGCCGAACTTGGAACCAAGTTCAAGGCGTTCAGGGCCGCGGACATTTCCTCTCAACGTGCCAGATCCATCAAAGAGGGGGTGATTCCTCGGGTCGGCCACCAACTCAAATATCTCGGCCGCAGGGGCATTGATAGTGATTTTCCCCGCCCGCTTGTATTTGGAATCGGTCGGAAGTGTTTCTGCCATCGCTTTTTCACTCATGGGGCTCACCCTACGGCGAAGGACTTGCCTATGCTTGCCAATATGAGCGTCCGTTTTTATGGCGGACCCCACTCCGATCGAGGCAAGGGGCCACCACGGTGGACCAACTATGTCCCATGGGTCTTTGCTGGAATCACGATTCTCGGTCAAATTATCTGGATTTTGGTTCAGGGCGATGTCCGCACCTTTTTTACGATTCTCACGGTCGTCACTTTTTTTCTCACGAGTGTCACACATGCTTATTTTCATCGCGGGCTCGCTTGGACACTCAGTTTTTTCTCAATCACCCTTGCTTACGGATGGCTCATTGAAGCTCTGGGCACAGCCACGTCATTTCCATTTGGTACCTACACCTATAGCGGAACACTTGGACCATCGCTTGGTGCAGTACCGCTGATCATCCCGATGGCGTGGTCCATGATGGCTTATCCGGTATTGCTTGCCGTCCAACGATTAGTCAGCACACCTATGGCCACCGCATTTATTGGTGGATGGCTACTCGCTTCATGGGACCTGTTCCTTGACCCGATGATGGTGGGTGAGGGTTATTGGACGTGGCAAAATATCGGTTGGGTGTTGCCAGGGATCCCAGATATTCCACTGCAAAACTTTCTCGGATGGTTCCTTGGTTCCCTTGGGCTGATGTATGCCCTTAATTTATTGCCGCGAAAGGTCGCCAAGGATCACGTCCCGAACACAATGCTTATATGGATCTACTTTTCTAATATTCTTGCGGCCGCGATTTTCTTGGGCACACCGGCTGTTGCCCTGTGGGGCGGGATCTGCATGGGCCTGGTCATGATTCCCTGGATGTGGCGAATCTGGAGTCAGCCTCAGTGGTGATGGTGCAGGCAGGCTCGGTGCTTGCAGTGGCATTAGCCGCGCATACGGCCTATAACCTGAAAATTCTGCGTGAACCATCTTTTTCGGGGGCGGAAATCACCGAACGCGTGAGCATTCTCATTCCCGCGCGCAATGAGGAATCAACCATCGCCCGAACGGTCACCAGCGCATGCGCCCAGCAAGGCGTGAAAGACTTGGAAGTAATTGTGCTTGACGATGACTCAAGTGACAAGACCGCCGAGATCGTCAACGAACTTGCCCTCCACGATTCACGAATTCAACTGATTCAAAGTGACGAGCAGGTTCCCCCTGACTGGATGGGTAAGCAATTTGCCTGTCACCGGTTATCTCAAATTGCCCGAGGAACTGTTCTTGTTTTTGTAGATGCAGATGTTGAACTCGCACCCCGCGCCGTTGCTGCATGTGTCGAATTACTTCGCAGCGAAAACTTGGCACTGGTTGCCCCCTACCCGAAACAACAAGCTGTGGGGCTTTTAGAGCGCTTGGTGCAGCCGTTGGTGGTGTGGTCATGGGTTGCCACCCTCCCCGTGGGAATTGCTGAAAAATCCCTTCGTCCAAGTCTGTCTGCAGCGAATGGCCAACTGCTGGTGCTGGACACTGTGGCCTACCAGCAAGCGGGCGGACACTCATCTGTTCGGGACATTGTTCTCGAAGATATTGCCCTCATGCGATCACTGAAGATATCCGGTGCACGCTGCGCCACGGTGAATGGATCGAACATTGCCCAATGTCGCATGTACGAATCAACACAAGGCGTGGTGAACGGGTACACCAAGTCCCTCTGGAGCGCATTTGGCTCCCCCGCGGGTTCAATCGCCGTGAGCGCCCTCCTAGCCGTCGCATATATTGCACCAGCCGCGGGGATGGTCGCATCGCATAAGAAATCAACCCGGGCAATCGGCACAATTGGCTATTCGGCGGGCGTACTCAGCAGGGCACTCGTCGCACAACGAACAGGTAATCCAATCCTCCCTGACTCATTAGCCCACCCGGTATCCATCACAACCTTCATTGGACTCACCGCACTCAGTTGGTCACGCCACCTGCGCGGGAAAAACACGTGGAAGGGTCGAGTCCTGTGAGCCGGGTAATAGTCATTGGGGCAGGTGTGGGTGGTTTGGCCGCGGCAGCCCGATTGTCTGTGAAGGGCCACTCGGTAACAATCGTGGAACAGGCAGATCGAGTGGGTGGAAAACTTCATACCTACCGGCGGGCGGGCTTTGCATTCGATACCGGACCAAGTTTGTTCACGCTCCCCGCTGTCTATCGGGATCTCTTCCTCAAGACCGGTAAGAGTTTGGAGGAGAGCGTCGATCTCCAATCTGTTGAGCCAGCCTTTCACTATCACTTTTCTGATGGATCTGAATTACTACTTCCTGGCGCGGATCCCGCGCAGTGTGCCAATGCAATTGCCATGTGCATGGGAGCTCAAGCCGGCGACCAATGGCGGGAATTCATGGAACGCGCTGGGGAAATGTGGCGAATCACTCGACAACCATTTTTACAATCCCCACTCAATGGATTCGCATCGCTCCTGCCACTGGCGAACCCCAAAGACATTGCGACAATTGCACCATTCACGACTCTAAGAAAATTAGCCACTAAGACATTCACCGACCCGCGCCTGGTCACACTTGTTGACCGATATGCCACCTACACAGGCTCGGATCCGCGAAAAGCTCCTGCAGTTCTCGCCACCGTTCCCTATATTGAACAACTTTTTGGTGTGTGGCATATCGGCGGAGGGCTCGGAGCACTGGCAGATGCCCTTGAAAAACGTTGTGCGGAACGTGGAGTCGATATTCAACTCAATACCTCGGTCAATGAAATTCTCACGGATGGAAATCGCGTTACCGGTATTCGCACCGATCGTGGTGAAGTGATCCCCGCAGACATTGTGGTGTCCAATTCGGATGCGCGACTGACGTACAACAAACTCCTCGCACACTCCACCACTAAAAAGCCAAAGGTGCCGGGTGACCCTTCCCTGGCCGGATTTGTTGTGCTTCTGGGTCTTCGTGGCCGAACACCTAGAATTGCACACCACAATGTGTGGTTTCCCAAAAATTACAATGCGGAATTTGATGCTATTTTTGGGCGCAACCCAGAGCCAGTTGCAGATCCAGCTATTTACGTGTGCTCACCCGATGATCCGCTCATGCGACCCAACGCCAACAGCGAAGCATGGTTCATTTTGGTGAACGCCCCACGACATGATTCATCTGGGCGAGATGGTGTCAATTGGGATGCTCCCGGACTGGCTGAGTCATACGGTCAACAGATTCTTGACCTGCTTGCAGCTCGTGGAACAGATATTCGTGATCGCATTGAATTCATGGAAATACGCACACCTGCCGACCTTGAGCGGGAAACCCGAGCACCCGGCGGATCCATTTACGGCACCTCGAGCAATGGTGTGAACGCCGCATTTAACAGACCAGCCAACCGGTCACCCATCGAGGGGCTATTCCTCGTTGGCGGCTCATCTCATCCCGGCGGCGGGCTGCCCCTTGTTGGCATGGGTGCGGAAATTACCGCCGACCTCATCGGGCGGGCATGATCTGTCGGGGTTAATTCCTCCTCGGATGTTCAACCCCTCATGTATTCGCTTCTCAAGCAATAGGCTTGCCACGTGCCCACCAGCCCCCTTGATGCCGCCGATTTGCGCTCGCGAGTTCAAAAAGTGGTGGATTCATTTCTTTCCCAGCAGGAAGTGATTCTCACTGGAGTGGGCTCAGACGTCGGTCCTCTGCTTGACTCCGTGACCTCCCTTCTTTCCGGTGGGAAGAGATTGCGCCCAGCATTTTGTTATTGGGGTTGGCGAGGTGCCGCATCTGTCGATCAGTTGAGTGACCCTGCCTTCGAGGAATCCGTCGTACAAGCGGCAAGTGCTCTCGAATTCCTGCAGGGCTGTGCATTAATTCACGACGATGTCATGGATGGTTCTGATACGCGCCGAGGGCTTCCCGCAGCGCACCGACAATTCGCCGCCATGCACAGGGGACACCAATGGGCTGGAGGGGCAGACAAATTTGGCGAGGGCGCTGCGATTCTCCTGGGCGATTTATGTCTCTCATGGGCAGATGAACTTTTGCTCGGTACCGCGCTGCCCCAAGAAAGCTTGTCCGGAGCAAAAAGGGTGTATAACGAGATGCGCACCGAGTTGATGGCCGGCCAATACCTCGATCTTCTTGAGCAGGCTCGTGGAGGTGGTTCCATTGAGAGAGCACTTCGAGTTGTTCGGTACAAAAGCGCCAAGTACACAATCGAGCGTCCATTGCATATTGGTGCCGCTATAGCGCAAGCTCCACAAAGCATTTTCAATTCTTATACGGGCTATGGATTACCTCTGGGTGAGGCCTTCCAGTTACGCGATGACGTGCTCGGGGTTTTTGGCGACCCAGATGTGACCGGCAAGCCAGCGGGCGATGATCTACGGGAAGGAAAACGCACCGTTCTCATTGCGATCGCTTGTGAGCGAGCGGATAAGTCGCAATCCCAGCAAATTCGAGAGAAACTGGGTGACCAGCACCTTCATCTTGATGGCGTGAGCATTCTGCGGGAAATAATCGAAAATACTGGCGCTCTCGCCTATACCGAAAACTTAATTGGCGAACTTCTCAATAGGGCAATAGATTCACTAGGTAATCCCGAACTCCACCCCGACGCCACTGCCGTGCTGACTGAACTTGCACATGCGGCAACAACCAGGAAAGTGTGATCGTGTCCTCGATTAGAAACGCCGTCCATCGCCTCCTTCCAACTCCACGCACCGTCACTGGGCCCACAGACCATGTGGTTGTTGTCGGTGCGGGGCTTGCCGGGCTCTCTGCTGCCATGCGGTTGGCCGGAACCGGCCGCAAGGTAACGGTCATTGAACGGGAGGCGATTCCCGGAGGTCGCGCCGGGCGAATTGAAATGCAAGGACCGACCGGTACCTATCACGCCGATACGGGCCCCACCGTCCTCACCATGCCGGACTTGATTGCCGATTGTTTTGATTCCTTGGGTGAGATAATGGAAGATTGGTTGACTCTGGATCCGGTCGCACCTTTATATCGAGCTTTTTATCCCGATGGCTCAGTTCTGAATGTGCACAGCGATGTATCCGAAATGGCCCAGGAAATCACCGAGGTTATTGGACCGGAGGAAGCCCGCGGCTTCGAAAAGTACGTGGAGTTCGTTTCACAACTCTATAAATATGAAATGAAAGACTTCATTGATCGAAATATTGATTCACCCCTTGACCTGGTTACTCCTGATCTGGCAAAACTTGTTGCTATTGGTGGGTTTCGCAAGTTAGCTCCCAAGGTGCGGGAGTACCTCAAGGACCCGCGTACTGAAAGGATCTACTCCTTCCAGGCCATGTATGCAGGGCTTTCTCCCTACGACGCCCTCGCTATTTATGCCGTCATTGCTTACATGGATTCAGTCGCCGGAGTTTTCTTCCCTCGCGGGGGCATGCACTCTGTTCCGAAGGCAATGGCAGCCGCGGCAGAAAAAAATGGTGTGGAATTTAAATACAACACAACAGTTGAAAAAGTGGTTCACAACAATGGCCGAGCAACGGGTGTACTCACCACCGACGGTGATTTCATTGCAGCCGATGTCGTTGTGCTCAATCCTGATTTGCCGGTGGCGTATACAGAGTTATTGGGTACCGAACCGTGGTCGGTGAAGCGCCTCACCTATTCCCCGTCTTGTTTTTTGCTTCTCGCCGGATCAACTCAAAAGTACTCCAAGATCGCGCACCACAATATTCATTTTGGAAAGTCGTGGAAAAATGTCTTTGTTGAATTGATCGATAAGAAGCAGCTGATGACCGACCCGAGTATTTTGGTGACGAACCCCAGTTACTCAGATCCCAGTCTCGCTCCCGAGGGCAAAGAGCTCTATTACATTCTTTTCCCCACTCCCAATCTCGATGCCCCCATTGATTGGAAGGAAATTGGTCCCAAGTATCGCGATGAGTGCGTCCGGGTCCTTGAGGAGCGCGGATACATTGGCCTCGGCGACTCAATTGAAGTGGAAAATGTCACAACCCCCCTCGACTGGGCTGATCGCGGCATGGAACGTGGTGCACCATTTGCCGCAGCTCACTCATTCGGTCAAACGGGACCATTTCGCCCGGGGAATATGTGGGGTGAGAACGTGGTCTTCACCGGTTCGGGAACCCAACCTGGGGTGGGTGTGCCCATGGTCTTAATCTCTGGTCGCTTGGCAGCCGAGCGCATCACCGGGAAAGATCCGAACTACCGGTCCAGGGCCATGCGGTGATATCCGGCAACCCATACCTCAGCACAGCCGCTCCCAAAGTCAGTCGTGTGCATCGGAAGGAATACGAACAGGCTGGTATCACCGACCCAGACCTCATTGCCTCCTATGAAGTCTGCCGAGAGCTCAACGCTAAACACGGCAAGACGTATTACCTTGCCACCCTGCTGTTGCCCCCAGGCAAGCGACCGTACGTTCACGCACTTTATGGATTCGCTCGGTACGCAGATGAAATAGTCGATGACCTCAACTCCACTCTTTCAGATCAGGTAAAGGCAGAGTTACTGCGCACATGGGGCGAAAACTTTATGCGCGACGTTCGGGAGGGTGGTTCCGCTGACCCTGTGTGTCGAGCAGTCGTTCATACCGTGCGTCGCTGGGGTATCCCCCTGGAATACTTCGAGTCCTTTCTCCATTCAATGACCATGGATCTCACCGTGACCGAGTATCAAACCTTCGACGACCTTTATGAATATGTCTATGGGTCAGCCGCAGTAATCGGTTTGCAAATGGTTCCTATTTTGGAACCTGATAATCCCGAGGCATTTGAGCGCGCCAAAGACTTGGGCGTGGCTTTCCAACTGGCTAATTTCATTCGCGATGTCAATGAAGACTTGGATCGTGGCCGGATCTACTTACCACTCGACGAACTGGGCCGCTTCGGGGTAACCCGTGCGGACCTGGAGAAACGGGAGTTGACCCCATCCATTAAAGCAGCTCTTCGGCATCAAATTGATCGGGTCCGACGTCTGGATCGAGAGTCACAAATCGGGATCCACATGTTGCATCCGTCATCCCGTGATTGCATTGAGGCCGCCCGGGTCTTGTACTGCGGTATTGCAAACCGTGTTGAGGAAATCGATTTCGAGGTATTTACCAAACGCGCCAGAGTTCCCGTGCGCACCCGATTCTGGGTTGCATTTCCCGCCTGGCTTCGGGCTCGTAAGGCCCGAAGAATCTACGGATCCGGCAAAGTCCAAGGATTGCATCCAGACGCTTAGTCAGTTGGTTTGCGCCAAATCGGCGGTCCAGAAAATGGCGTTCGGTCTATTCCACGACGCCCCCAAAATACCCACAGAATTAAGGACAGAAGAACCAGCGAGAATCCAAATAAGAGATCCTCTACCGGTGCAAATGCGATCCGTGCATCGCCAATAAACGGTGGTGCGGTATCTGCGGGTGACGTTGATCCCAAAATGGCGTCACCGTCGTACTTAACAATTTGAAAACCTGTGAACATTCCATTTGAGATGAATTGAAAAAACACGATAATCGCGTAGGAGACCCAAAAAATTCTCCTGGTGATTAATCGGGTTCGAAAAATGAAAAGATCGGCAATAACCACTAATGCCACCGCCATTACTCCGATTGCAGTGTAGGTCATGGAACTTCATCGCCAACACGCCAGCCCTTAACACTACGAACTGCTTCAAGAGTCAGAATTGATGCAAAGGGAATAATAATAAAGAAGAGGAGTTCATCAAGGGGAATCTCAAATGGTAGATATATTCCGAGAATCCGCGTTTCATCAAACCACCAGTGGCCTTGGCTGATTGCATACGCATCCCAAATAAGAAATGGAAGCACCACGGGAACGATTGTCAAAAATAGTCTCCGAGGTCGAATGAGGACTCTCGTCCTCAGGGCAACCTCCAGCCAGATTGATCCGAGAACAATGAAAGCGAGCACAGCCACGTAACTGAATGAGCCAAACTCAACCTCCACGTGATGACTCTAAACTGTGGGATGTGAATAGTCGCGCGCAGCGCAGTGATCTTCACCGCATTGGACTACTCGGTGCGGAAAGTTCAGGGAAGACCACTTTGGCCGTTGCCCTGGTGAGCGAATTGAACAATCTAGGAATCCCAGCGGTTCTGGTTCCCGAATACCTCCGCACCTGGTGTGAACAATCTGGTCGACTTCCAACGATCGACGATCAGGCTGAAATCCTGCGCGACCAAATCGCCGCCGAAGATACAACCGCGCGCGCCCATCCTGGTGCGGTGCTTGTGTGTGATCCTGCTGCAGTCACCACCCCCTTGTACTCACAGCTCTATTTTGGACAGGCGGCGAGCATCGATACTGAACTCCTCCGGCGATACCAAAGACTTATTTGGTGCAATATTGATATTGATTGGTCGCCCGATCCACTCCGCGACAGCCCGGTTATGCGTGCGCGCATGCACGACCTCATTGCGGGATACATGCCCAAGTGGCAGCGGATTCATGGGGGCTTAATTCCACTGGTTTCCGGGAGTGTGGAAGAGCGTTTGCGGCAGGCGTGGCAACCCAATCTCCCCAATATCTCCCCATAGACTCACAAGAATGAACTTCCCTGGTAGCAATATGGGCAATAGCGCCCCACTTGTTGGCCAGTTGATCGACAACCGCTACCAGGTCACCGGTTTTCTCGCCCGGGGCGGCATGGCCACGGTGTACATCGCTACAGACACTCGATTGGATCGAGTCGTCGCCCTCAAAGTCATGCATGCTCACCTGGCCAGCGACCCCGGGTTCGTCGCGCGGTTTCAGCGGGAAGCTAGGAGCGCGGCGCGCCTGTCCCACCCACATGTGGTCGGAGTGTTTGACCAAGGCGATTCTGAAGGCCAGGTGTACCTGGCCATGGAATATATCCCGGGGCGCACATTGCGCGATGTCCTTGACGAATACGGTCCACTTACCTTGGAGCAAGCCCTCGTCTTACTCGACCCAGTTCTTGAAGCTCTGAACGCAGCCCACTCCGCAGGTTTTGTTCACCGAGATATTAAGCCCGAGAATGTTCTCATCTCCGACGACGGTCGGGTGAAAGTCGCTGACTTCGGCCTTGCTCGTGCAGTGGCAAGCAGTGAATCCACCCAAACGGCTGGCATGATTATTGGAACGGTGACCTACCTCTCCCCGGAACAGGTCGAACGTGGCGATGCCGATGCCAGATCCGATATTTATTCGACCGGGATTTTGCTTTTTGAGATGATTACAGGACGGACTCCGCACTCAGGCGAAAGCCCATTGGCAATCGCATACCAGCATGTAAATGCAGATGTTCCCGCTCCCACCTCGATACAGGGCGACCTGCCAAGGGAAGCAGATGCACTCGTTATTTCCGCGACCAAGCGTGACCCCAATCTTCGTTATCAGAATGCGCACGATTTCCTTGCGGACATCCGACGTATTCGAACCTCACTTCCCGCGCCACGACCATTCGTTGATATTCGCGATACCTTGGTGGTCTCACGAGAGCACCAAGGAGTAACTCCGGCAGTACCCGATTCAACCCCCGATCAGCGCGATGCCAAAGATTTTGTACCTCGACAATTCCCTGACCGAAAGCCTCGAAAAAGAGGTTTTCTCATTACTCTTGCAGTTTTGATCGGGGTGGCCATTGCAGGTTTTGCGGGTTGGTGGCTTGCGGTAGGACCCGGCACGTACATTCCCGCACCCAATATCGTTGGACAAACTTTCGAACAGGCAGAGCAAAACTTGTTGGGAACCGGATTGTCGCTTGCCGAAACAGATCAGGCATACAGCGAAACAGTTCCTTCAGGAATAATTATTGCCACCGATCCAGCTCCGGGCGATGGCATTAACCCGACTGGAACAATTAATGCCACGGTTTCACAAGGCCCTGAACGCTATTTGGTGCCCGATGTTAAAGGTAAGTCACCCGAAATTGCCTCAACGGATATTGCCGCGGCTAATCTGGTAGTGGGGGGTCGAGTCGAGGCATTTGATAACAATGTTCCAAGCGGGAAGGTGGCTAAAACTGAGCCAAAGATCGGATCGGAATTAAAGCCTGGCTCCACAGTTGACCTTGTGATTTCTAAGGGCCCAAAACCTGTGGAGATCCCCAAAGTGGTTGGTGAAAAAATTAAGGTTGCTGAGGGTCAACTCAATGAACTTGGACTACTGGTCAAACGAAGTAATGTTTTCTCAGAGACAGTACCTAGAAACACCGTGGTGTCGATTAAACCCAAAGCCGGCACGACCGTGAACTCTGGCACGAGCGTTGACCTGGTCATTTCCAAGGGACCGCCTCCGGTCACCGTGCCCAACTTGGTCGACTTCCCACGCAGAAAGGCGATAGCTGAACTACAGCGATTGGGTTTGAGAGCTAATGTCCAAGTGGGTGAGGTTGCTCCACTAAATCGCGTGATCAGTCAATCACCTGCTGCCGGCACTGAAATACCCAAGGGCTCGACTGTGACAATCCGCATTATTTAGAAGTTGTCAAGACCCTCGTGCCTGAGAAGTTTCTCTTTAATCGGTGTTCCGAACTCGTATCCACCAATCCCTTGAGCTGCAACTACTCGGTGGCACGGAACAATGAGCACGATCTCATTGCGTGCACAGGCTGATCCCACCGCACGCGCTGCACCGGGAAACCCGGCAGTCCTTGCTAGTTCGCCATAGGTCATGGATGCTCCCGGCCCAATTTTTCGCATGTGGGTGTAAATAGCGCCAGTGAAGTCAGTTCCACTCTGTTCAACCTGAAAATAATCGAAAGCATTGAGATCGCCGTCAGAATACCGATCACATGCAGTGTGCAGATCACTACTCTTTCGAAGGACAAAACTCTTATCTATTTCATCGCGAAAGGATGCTCGAATAATCGCACCGGAACTGTCATTCACCGCGAAAAATAATGTCCCACCCGGTGTCTTACGTGAACCACGCCACATGACGAAATGCTAACGCTTGATCAGCATGTCAGCTACGAGAAAAGCCAATTCCAAACTTTGTTCACGATTCAAACGTGGGTCGCAAGCTGTTTCATAGCGTTGGTGTAAATCACCTTCTTCTACTCCACCGGTTCCGCCCACGCACTCGGTTACGTCATCGCCGGTGAGTTCAATATGAATACCACCCGGAACAGTTCCCAATTCGCGATGAACCTCAAAGTAACCTTCTACCTCTGCAATAACATCGTCGAAGAGGCGGGTCTTGTGTCCGCTGGCCGCTTCACGAGTATTTCCGTGCATGGGATCACACACCCACACAACCGGAGTACCACTTGCATCCACTTTTTGCACAATGGAAGGAAGTTTCTCTTGGACTTCAGCTGCACCCATGCGAGTAATCAAAGACAAGCGTCCAGGAATTTTCTGCGGGTTGAGGATACGGGCAGCTTCCACAATGTCTTCCGGAGATGCCGTTGGCCCCACCTTCACACCAATGGGATTGGAAATAGTAGATGCAAAGTGCACATGCGCACCGTCGAGTTGTCGGGTGCGCTCCCCAATCCACAGGAAATGCCCGGACACGTCATACGGTTTTCCTGTGCGTGAATCAATCCGTGTCAGGGCGCGTTCATAGTCCATGGAGAGAGCTTCGTGCGCAGCAAAAATTCCACTCGCTGGAATTCATCTGGGTCCGCTCCGCATGCATGCATGAAAGACAGAGCCCGATCAATATCCGCGGCCATCAATTCATAACGCTGGCCGGCAATGGAATCGCGGACAAAATCCTGATTCCACGCATGGACCTGCCGCAAGTCAGCAAATCCACCCATGGTGAATGCGCGCACAAGGTTGAGCGCCGCACCTGAGGCATGATAGGCACGAAGAAGCCGCTCAGGGTCAGGGCGGCGTGCTTCGGCGTCGAACTCAATCGCGTTGACAGCATCTCCCAAATAAGAAGTCATGTCGATGCCGTTACGGGTTTCAATGGTCTTGCTTCGAGGCTTGAAGTACTGGCCGGCAAGGCGACCCATCTTCACCACGGGAAGAGAGGCAGCGTAGGTCAGAATCACCGACATCTGTAAAACAGTCTGCAGTCGAGCTCGAATCGAGTCTGCTGTATTCGCCTCAAAAGTTTCGGCGCAATCTCCTCCCGTCAGAACAAAAGCTTCGCCCCGAGAGGCGGCGGCGAGACGATCGGTGAGTTGATCACACTCGCCTGCGAACACCAATGGGGGCATTCGACGCAATGTGGCCACCGACACCTCGAGAGCTACCGGATCAGGCCAGGGGGTTGCTGGGCGGCGGGAAGATCGGGCCACTCCAATGTCATGGGTGACTCTGAGCGCGATTGCATGGCTTAAGGGTAGAGGTCGGGCTTAACCGAAGAATGAAGTGGCTTCTTCGTAGCGTGAAATCGGCACAGTTTTCAGGGTTCCGGTCGCTACCCCCAGCGGCACTCGAACAATATCGGTGCCCTGCAAACCCACCATGGTGCCCCAGGCCCCATCCTTCACCAGCTCGATTGCTTTTAATCCAAATCGAGTTGCAAGAACTCGGTCAAATGCTGTGGGCGTTCCGCCGCGCTGAATGTGACCAAGAACGGTGGTGCGTGCTTCGTGTCCGGTGCGTTCTTCAAGTGACTTGGCCAGCCATTCCCCGATGCCAGCCAATTGGACATGTCCAAATGCGTCAAGTGGTGCATTTTTTGTCATGAGTTCGCCATCACGTGGAAGGGCACCTTCAGCAACGCAAATGATTGGGGCGTAATTAGTTTCAAAACGCGAATTCACCCATCCAACAACTTGGTCCAGATCAAATGGAATTTCAGGGATCAAGATCACATTTGCCCCCGCCGCCATACCTGAATGCAAGGCAATCCAGCCCGCATGACGGCCCATGACCTCGCAAATCAGAATTCGATGGTGTGACTCGGCCGTCGTGTGGAGGCGATCCATAGCTTCTGTTGCAATCGTGACTGCGGTATCAAAGCCAAATGTGTAGTCGGTTCCGCTGAGATCGTTATCAATTGTTTTTGGCACGCCCACAACCGGGAAGCCAACATCGGTAAGTGCTGTCGCCACACCAAGGGTGTCTTCACCACCAATGGCTATGAGTGCGCTGAGCCCGAGATCTGCCATGTTCTTTTTGATCTGCTCGACACCACCATCAACCTTGATGGGGTTGGTGCGAGAGGAACCAAGAATCGTTCCGCCTCGGGGCAGAATCCCCCGAACCGTGTCGACATTCAAAGGCATGGTCAACCCCTCCAAGGGGCCCTTCCATCCGTCGCGGAAACCTACAAATTCAAATCCATATTCTTGGACACCTCGACGGACAACCGCGCGAATAACCGCATTGAGTCCGGGGCAGTCTCCGCCGCCTGTGAGCACACCAACGCGCATCTAAATAACCTTCCATCGGATAACTTCTGCAATGTAAACGTTATCACCCCGGGGATTGGATCGTCTGGCTACCATTTGCAGATGTCCGCGCAATCACATGACCGAGTACTTGCAATTGACGCCGGCACCACCGGTATGACGGCACTTCTTGTTGACCATCAAGGGATCATTACCGGAATCGGGTATCAAGAATTCCCCCAACACTTTCCCGATGAAGGTTGGGTGGAACATGATCTCAGCCAAATCTGGACCGCCACGCTCACTGCCGTGGAAAGTGTCCTCCACAATCATCATTCGCAATATGGAACCGCTCCCCACATTGTTTCCGTGGGCATCACAAATCAGCGAGAGACCGTGTGTCTGTGGGATCGTGAAACCCTAGGCTCCCCGCGACGTGCCATTGTCTGGCAGGATCGACGAACCGCCAGCCTCTGCGCGACCATGAAGGCCCAGGGTTTAGAACCCAAAGTCGCTCAGTTAACCGGCCTGAGATTGGATCCCTACTTCAGTGCCACGAAACTGGCGTGGATTCGAGAAAATGAACCGAATATTTGGGCCCAGGTGGAAAGTGGACGGGTGGCTATTGGAACCATAGATTCCTACCTCATTGCCCGCCTGACTCGCGGACTAGAACACATCACCGACCACACGAACGCCTCTCGCACACTTCTCTACGACATTCACACCGGCATGTGGTCAGATGAATTGGCCAAACTATTCGGTGTAGATCGGGAAGCCCTCCCCACAATCGTTACCAGTAGCGGAGTGGTTGCCCATACCGATCCCCATGCATTTCTTGGAATTAGCGCACCAATTGCGGGCATTGCGGGTGACCAACAGGCGGCTCTGGTTGGGCATGCAGGGCTTGATGCTGGCAACGCTAAATGCACCTACGGCACGGGGTCCTTTTTACTCATGAACACCGGCACCGAGATTATTCATTCACACAACGGTTTATTAACAACGGTGGCACTTGAAGTCAATGGAAAACGAACATTCGCATTAGAGGGAGCCATCTTTGTCACCGGAGCCGCTGTGCAGTGGCTCCGCGATGGCTTGCAAATCATTGATTCAGCTGCCGAAATTGAACAACTGGCGACAAGCGTCCCGGATTCAGGTGGGGTGGTATTTGTTCCCGCTTTAACCGGATTGGGTGCACCCGACTGGGACCCGCATGCTCGTGGAACCATCATTGGTATCACTCGTGGAACGACCAGGGCACATATTGCGCGGGCGACACTAGAAGCCATCGCATGTGAAGTAAAAGATGTTGTTGACATCATGATTGCGGAGGCATCACACCCGCTCCCATTTTTGGCAATCGATGGTGGTGCTTCGGCAAATGATTTCCTGTGTCAACTCCAAGCGGATTTCATTGAAAGACCTGTCCGACGCCTAGCACAACTACAGACGACGGGCTTGGGCGCGGCTTATCTCGCTGGAGTTGGAGTGGGATTTTGGGAGGATTGGAGTTACATTCGTAAACTTTCTCGCGCATCAGGTGAGTTCACTCCGCTCGTTGATCGATCCCTCGAGCATGCCACGTGGCGAAGAGGGGTTCAGCGGTCACTTCAATGGGCAGATTGATCAAACAGCGGCGGGGAATCAGTTCTACTGAATAGCCGAACGAGAGTCCGCATACTCACCCTGTGAAATCAATTCCTTGGCCCTAGTGGCATACATATCTACATACTCTTGCCCAGACAGGGTCATCAGTTCATACATGACTTCATCCGTCACAGATCGCAAGACAAATCGATCATCTTCTAAACCTTCATAGCGAGAGAAATCAAGGGGTCTACCAAAACGAATTCCCACTCGCATGAGCCGTGGGCGAAGTGTGCCCGGGGGTTGAATTTCATAAGTGTTAATCATGGCTACCGGCATGATCGGCGCACCCGACTCCAAAGTCATGCGGGCAAGTCCTGTTTTCCCTCGGTACAAAATTCCATTGGGGGAACGGGTTCCTTCAGGGTAAATACCGAGAATATTGCCCTCGTCAAGGACTCGGAGCGCAGTCAGGATTGCTGCCTCGGAGGCTCTCCCCCCGGAACGGTCCACCGGTAACTGTCCAACACCTGAAAAAAACAGTTTACTAAAAAAGCCTTTGAAGCCTTTGCCCGTGAAGTAGTCACTCTTTGCCAAAAATGTCATGGGTCGCTTTACCATGAGTGGTAGAAAGAAGGAGTCTGAGAACGAAAGGTGATTGCTTGCCATAATGACCGGACCACTTGCCGGAATGTATTGCTCGCCTTCACACCAAGGTCGGAAAAGTACTTTGAGCCACGGACCTATCAATATGTACTTCAAAATCCAGTACAGCACCGCGCCCACTCCTTTCCTATTTGTTGGTTCGCAATCTGCTACTCGTGCTAACACGTGAGAGCCTAGGGCATTACTCTGGGGTCCTTCGCTATTCCGCAGATTCAAGGAGTAAGTAATGCCCCTGATGCCCGGCGCAGAACCCTGGTTCCACGAAGGCGACTCCACTGGAATCTTGCTCATTCATGGCTTTACCGGATCTCCCGCATCCATGATTCCGTGGGGCAAAGCAATGTCCGCCCAGGGCTTCAGTGTTCGGGTACCACGATTGCCCGGCCACGGTTCCCGGTGGCAGGACATGAACCTCACAACGTGGGAAGACTGGTACTCAGAGGCGGAACGCAATTTCCAACTTCTCAAAGAATCTTGCGACACAGTTTTTGTGTGTGGGCTTTCCATGGGTGGATCACTCACTCTTCGCCTGGCAGAAAAACATGGGGATGAAATCCGGGGAATTGTGTTGGTTAATCCAGCCGTTCACTCCGAGCGCCCCGATCGTCACCTCTTGCCCGCAATATCAAAAGTTATCGGTTCATTCCCAGGAATTTCAAATGACATTAAGAAGCCCGGCCAAGACGAAGTTGCCTACCCAAAGATTCCTCTTAAAGCTGCACACTCTCTAAGCAAATTCTGGAAAATTATCAAGTCTGATATTGCCCATGTCACCCAACCGATTCTTCTTTTCAGAAGTGAGATCGACCACGTGGTGGAATCCAGCAACGCTGCGTGGATTCTCGAGCATGTCAGATCTGAGGATAAAACTGAGGTAATTCTGAAGGATTCATTTCATGTCGCGACACTTGATAACGATGCACCCCTGATTGAATCCATGAGCATCGATTTCATTCGACGGTTATCTCACCGGCCATGAACTTATAAAAGTATGAACGTATGAACACTGTGCCAGATTCAGAGGATTCGGAACCGGAGCGCCCAGACCAAGAGGCCTGGGACGCGATAGTTGCCGACCTGAGTGGGCAGGTTGATTTAGGGCCACAGTTCCGGCCTGATCCGAAACCTGAGGAATTTGATTACATTGATGCCTACTTTGACGAGGGATACCAGCCTCCAGAGCCACCACCGATTCAAGTGCCCGTCGACGCAATTTCCCGGTTCGCGTGGGCTGGTGTCATCGGCGGTCCGGTAATCATGCTTGTGAGCTACGTGATCGGATTGGGATCTGTTATTTCAGTAGTTGGTCTGGTTGCCACCGTTGGCGGTTTTGTGTTTTTAATCGCCAAACGCGATAAGCACGTGCCTCCGGGACAGGATTTCGGCGACGGCGCAGTCGTCTAGCCGCAGATGAATACGCGACGGCGCAGTCGTCTAGCCGCAGATAAATACGCGACGGCGCAGTCGTCTAGCCAGGGGGTATTGCTTGGCTGGTTGATTGCGGTTGTATTTAAATCGGGGAAAAACGCAACCGCGCCAGATCCGCCGCACCCACGATTCCGGCCTTGTTACCAAGTTCTGCTGCTCGAATTTCCGGTATTGGTCGGTATGCCCGACCCATGACCCGTTCGGCGAGGGTGACTCGGGCACTTCCCAAGAGGAGTTCACCAGCTTCGGAAACCCCACCCCCGATTACAAAAACTTCGGGATCCAAAATTGCAGTGAGACTGGCAAGTCCCCTTCCCAGCCACACCCCGAGTTGTTCGAGTGCAGCGATGGCAACTGGATCCCCTTCGAGGGCCGCTGCGGTGATGTGCTCACCTTTTACCCCTTCTGGGGTGCCATCCCCATGGGACAACAACACTTGAGCATCGAAGAGTTTCTCGGCCGCGAGTTTCCGAGTTTCTCTGACGAGGGCATTTCCGCTCGCATACTGTTCCCAGCACCCTTTGCGGCCGCAACCGCACTGCAGGCCATCGGCCACCGCACCCATGTGACCGATTTCGCCGGCTGCACCATGTGCTCCGCGCAGAAGATCGCCATTGAGAACGACACCGCCTCCGATGCCGGTACCTACCGTCACGGTGACGACATTGGAGGATCCTCGACCGGCGCCGAATTTTGCTTCACCCCAAGCGGCTGTATTTCCATCGTTGTCCACCAAAACGGGAAGCCCGGTAGCGTTTTCCAAAATAGTTCGGGCTGGAACATCTGCCCACTGCAGGTTTGGCGCAAATAGAACGGTGGAGCAATTAAGGTCCACGGGCCCGGCAACCCCCACGCCTATGCCGGCAATTGAGCCATCCACTTGCGCAATAGTTTCGTCAACTACTTCGGCAACAACGGCTAGGACGCTCGCAGAATCAGCTCGCGGGGTCTTCCTGCGGACTTTATTGAGGATTTCGCCCTGCTCATTGACCAGTCCGGCCAAGATTTTAGTGCCGCCAATGTCCACGCCCACACTGATACTCACGGCGCAACCCTAATCCCGGACAACCGGCAACCATTGGATGGCGGATTCAGGAGTACCTTCCCACGTGGTGTCTGATTCGCTATCTGCGGCAGTCTCCACACTCATTGAACCGAATGGTGGAGTATTCACCGCGGCCAACATTTTTAGAACGGAAGTTATGTCGATGTCCCGAAACTCTTTAGGCAGGACACCCATAATCGAGTCAGGTGCACCCAATGATTCCAACCATGATCCAAGATCCATGGGTTCTACTGAGTCGGCCATAGATCCTCCTGAACGGTGAAGTAGAGAGCAATGTGCCTTGATGACAGCGTGCAGTTGTGCGCTTGCATTCGAGAGCAGGCACCGGGCAGTTGCAGGTAGCGACGAACCCCTCTCAATTCAATAACGCAATGATTGTCAAAGATCCCCACTAGTAAATTCAATTTTTTTGCCCCCGGGAAGTCAATCACGTAGAGGTATTCACCCGTTTTCAGTTCCATGAGCGTTCCGGATTTGAGGACACGTCCCGGTGCATGGTCCAATTTTTTTAATTTCGATATCTGGCTGGGTTTACCCCCTGATCGCAGCCACACAAGGCCAGCACCTGCAGTGACTAACTTCTGTGCCCACGAATTGAGTCGCTTCGCTGACACTTGCGATCCCCAAAGCAGTTGAACACTGTCAACATGCAAACCGAGGAGCGATGCTCTTTGAACATCCTTCCTAGTGAATTTCACAGATAGCGGATCTGCCGAAATCACAACATGTAGTGAACAGGTGGCAGCACGAAGTCTGTGGAGTGCGGATTCCACCTCAGTGATCATTGTCAAGAGTTGTCCACGAGCGGGCGATTTGCGCGCCCCGCACCACATGGCGAACTGAGGTGAATCCAATCTTCGGAGAATTATGCCAAGGGTTTCAAGTTCAGCAACAACTTGAACACACTCGCCGAGGGTCTCGAATTCCACAACCGCCGAGTCACCAGCATCAATAAGGCGACCGACATCTTTCAACGAAGGGAGGTCTGCGCACAGTTCCAGTGGCGGGGTGTCAAACCCATTCACTTCGTGCAGTGCATGAATGAACGAGACCCACCGAGATGCCCATGAACTGCGAGAATCTCCACCGGGAGGCTGCTCTGATGGAGTCCACCCCAGTTTGCGGGCTGGATACCCGCACATAATGTGAAATTCAGGAATTACTTCCTGCTCCGGATTCAACACGTTCCTTCAGCCCCTTGAGTGCGGTGTCCACGATCACTTTCTCCGCCTTGCGTTTGAGCATACCGATCATGGGAATTTTGACGTCCACCGAAAGCCGGTAATGCACCAGGGTCGAACCATCGGCTTGGGCTGTGAGTTCGTATTCACCATCCATAGCTTTGAGCATGTCTGCTTTTAACAGCGTCCACGTCACCTTGTGATTTCCAGTCCAGTCGTACTCTAACTCGTAGGTATCTTTGATCGGCCCAGATGCGAGGGTAAAGCGAGCATCGGCTGGACGGTTGTCGTCTTCGTATTTACTCAGCACAGTGACCGAAGTGATTCCGTCGCTCCATTGAGGATACGCCTCAAGGTCTGCAATGACATTCATGATCCGTTCCGGATCGGCACTAATGGAGATGCTGGATTCTGTGTTGTCGGCCATACCCACACCGTACTCCTCGCCTGAGGCTTCTGGCAGCGAGATACGTCGATCAGAGGTCAATGATGAATGGTTCTTCCTTGCCGTGAAAGTGGCCGACATTGATGCATTCAGTGGTGCCCATGCGAAGACGAGGCACGAGGGGCTGGTGAACATGTCCGAAAAAGTGGTAGCGCGGCTGGTATTTCGCAATGTACTCGGTGATCGCTGAACTTCCGACCTCAAATCTGCGGGCGACAACATCATAATTGAGAAGTTCGTGCCGGGGAGGTATGTGGGTGAACAGGATGTCAACCGGTCCCATATCCATCAGTTTCTTGGCGTACACGTCAGGTTCGAGTTCATAGGGAGTCCGCATCGGGCTGACCAGGCCTCCGCCAAGAAATCCCCAGCGCTGACCGTTGACCTCAATTACTTCGCTATCAAGGACAGTGTGACCGGGTTGTAAATATTGCTCCCACAATTGCGGAACATCGACGTTTCCATAGGTCAAGAAGGACGGCGAAGGCAGTGCAGCAAACATGCGAGCGTACTGATCGTGGACTTTGGCCTCCAATTTTTCCCACCGTTGTTCCGGCGAGGTAACTCCGATTCCCTCCCACGCGGCCGCACTGAACTCCCTCGCCTCCTCAAAACGATTGGCGGTGCGCAATTCAATGTATGACTTGGCGTAATCGGTACCAAATAACTCTGCATAGATACCATTTTCAGGATCGTCATAATCGAGGAAAAGAATCAAATCGCCGAGGCACACAAAAAAGTCGCTACCCTCTGCCGCACGGCTCACAGCATCGACCGCGCCATGAACATCGCTGACAATATGAACCCGGGCGGTCAAGGTGTTGGCCATCGACGGAGTGAGCGAACCACCTCGCGGGAGGGCGTCAAGTGATACCTCTCATGCCTTCAAGATCATCTTTTATTTGCCAAACAATGCGCTTCCATGTGGTGACCTGACGGTGGCGAACCTTCTGTAGATAGCGATCAGAGCGGGGGGAGCCGGTGATCGAACCCTTCAGCAGCGAACTGCCTTCACGGGTGGGATCCACCCGCAGGTAGTAATGGACGATTACCCCCGGGGTCGACTCCTCAATCCAGATCTCAGCAGATCCCACGAATTCACCCGCAACGGTCCAGCGAAGACCCTTGTCCCCCCTATCGCTGTATACCGTGAGAACTCGGTCGGGCCACCAGATCCGCCACCGATTTTGGTCCCGCACCACCTCAGCCACCGCCGAGCTGCTGGTCAAAATGAAGGTGTCGTCGGAAATATCAATGCTGGAGGGAATAGCCTCGGTCACCCTCCAACGATAACCCCTTTCTTTCCTATCGGATATCTAGCGCTGGCACGGGATTTCGCGTACTTTGGGAACACCTCACTTTCCTCAGGCTAAATAGCTCGTGGAATGACCGAAAGGAACAAGATTCATGCTCAAAGAATTCAGCGTCCCCGCAGTGGTCCCCGCCCCAACAAGTGGCAACCTCACCGACCACATCCTCGAAAACGCTGCCCAAGCGCCCAATCAGGTGGTCTTCTCGGTTCCCCGTGGCGATGCTTGGGTGGGAGTCACGGCAGCCGAATTCCTGACCCAGGTGAAAGCCGTTGCAAAAGGGATAATTGCCAACGGCATCCAGGCGGGTGACCGAATCGCCGTCATGTCCCGCACCCGCTACGAATGGACTTTGGTCGACTACGCAATCTGGTACGCCGGCTGCATCAGCGTGCCGGTGTATGAAACATCTTCCGCCGAGCAGGTCCAGTGGATTTTGAGTGACTCCGGAGCCGTTGCGCTGTTCTGCGAACGCCATGCCAATAAGGCGGTCTTCGAAGAAGTCGCCGTTGACCTACCCGACGTGACCCGGGTGTGGGTATTTGACGATGGCGCGATAGACACTTTGACCCGTGCTGGAGTCGATGTCCCCGATCAGGAGCTCGAAGCACGTCGGGTGACAATCCAGCCCGACACATTAGCCACCATCATTTACACCTCCGGGACTACAGGTCGTCCCAAGGGTTGCATGTTGACCCACAAAAACTTCATGTTTGAAGTGGACAATGTCGTAGAGGGACTGTCCGATGTTTTCCTGTCGCCGAATTCCTCGACGCTCCTGTTCCTTCCCATTGCGCACGTTTTCGGTCGCACCATTCAACTTGGTTGCGTTCGAGCTCGGGTTCGCATGGGTCACGCCCCCGATGTCAAAGAACTTCTCCCCCTCTTGGGCAGTTTCCAACCGACATTCGTGCTCTCCGTCCCTCGCGTATTCGAGAAGATTTTTAACTCCTCACAGCAGAAGGCGATTGCGGCGGGCAAAGGCAATATCTTCAATTCAGCTGCCAAGGTTGCCATTGAATACAGTGAGGCACTCGATGACGGGGGTCCGGGGCTTGGACTCAAGATCAAGCACGCCCTCTTTGACAAGTTGGTCTACAGCAAGATTCGCGCAGCCATGGGCGGCAAGATTGAATGGGCAGTTTCCGGTGGTGCGCCATTGGGTGCCCGCCTCGGGCACTTCTTCCGTGGCATTGGTGTAACGATTCTGGAGGGCTACGGTCTCACCGAAACGTCTGCATCAAGCACGGTCAACCGTCCAACCTCTATCGCCATTGGCACGGTGGGTCAGCCCATTCCTGGTGCATCGGTGAAAGTCGCCGCAGACGGTGAGCTACTACTCGCCGGAGACCAGATATTTGTTGGCTACTGGAATAACCCCACGGCAACAGCCGAGGTACTTGAAGCAGACGGGTGGTTCCATTCGGGTGATATCGGAGAGATCGATGATCGCGGTTTCGTGAGAATCACCGGTCGCAAGAAGGAACTTATTGTCACAGCCGCAGGCAAGAACGTTGCTCCCGCTGTTCTCGAAGATCGGTTGCGCAGCAACTTCCTGGTGAGTCAGTGCATGGTTGTTGGTGACGCTCAACCGTTCATTGGTGCCCTCGTCACCCTGGATCCAGAGGCCGTTCCCTCGTGGTTGAAGCAAAATGACCGTCCAGAAAACACCCCCATCGCCGACCTAGTGAACGATGAAGCAATGCGGGCGACAATCCAAGAAGCAGTGGACCAGGCCAATAAGGCTGTTTCACAGGCTGAAGCAATCAAGAAGTTCACGATTTTGCCCCTTGACTGGACAGAAGAGGGTGGTCAAATGACGCCCTCCATGAAGCTCAAGAGAAATATCGTGATGAAGGAACACGAAGTGGAAATCGCCGCAATCTATTCCTAAATAATTGGCATCGGTCGATTCAGTTAGTTTATAAGTTTAAAGGTCTGGAACGGTTCGAACTTGGCTGTCGGTTTTAACCTACGACCCGTCCAATTCCACTGAAGCGACTGTTGTACCAAGGACCGAGGATGTTGGTCACGAGCACCCCACTGCTGGGATTGGCCGCGTGCACCATTTTGCCGTTGCCAATATACAGACCCACATGATGTGCACCGCTACCAAAGTAGAAGACCAGGTCGCCCGGTTGCGCTTGACTCAATGGGATGCGTCGCGTCACGCTGTACTGCGAGCGACTGTAATGAGGAAGGCTCACACCTGCCTGACGCCATGCAGCCATGGTCAACCCTGAACAATCAAAAGCACTGGGTCCGCTGGCTGCTGCGACATAACGATCGCCGACCTGGGAAAGGGCATATTGAAGTACGCGGGCTACCCGACCGCTACCACTAAAACCACCACCACTGGTGGATCCACCGGCACTAATGGCCTGGGAAGCCGCTCGGGCCGCCACCAGCGCTGCTGCTCGTTCATTCGCAGCCATTTGCGCGATTCGGCGACGCTCTGAAGCTTCCAGGCGAGAGAGCACAGCTTCAGCTTCCCTTAGCCGACTATTGGCTTCGGATTTTGCATCGCCCATTTCCCCGCGAATACGCTTTGCTGCAGCTTCTTTGTCTTGCAGAGCTGCTTCAGTTTGAGCCAGACGCAAGCGGGTGGTTTGGGTGGACCGAATGGCGGCCGCTTGACCTTTCTGGACTTGATCGAGGGCTGCGGCTTGGGAGAGAAACTCATTGGGATCTTCGGCGAGCAGAATCTGTAAGGATGAATCGATTCCGCCTGATGTGTAGGTCGCTCGGGCCAGGTCATTGACCGATCCCATAATTTGATTGAGTTCTTTACGTTCTCGTCTGGCCTTCGCCTGGAGTGTGCCCAATTCTTTTTGGATTCCACCAAGGCGATTGCGGGCGTCGTTATAGCGCTCCGTTGCGGCTTCGGCTTTGCCTTGTAGGTCCATGACCTGCATCCGAACCTGTTGGAGATTGGCTCCCTGTGCGCTGGGCGCAACCACGAATCCTGAAATCAACAAACCTGCAAAGGCGCCCACAAAGCCAGCCCCCGAAAAAAACCGTCGGCCACGACTTTGTCCCATGTTCGTGTCCTCCTGTCGACACTCGCTTACGTGTGGGCATCCAAATAAGTTCTCGCCACTTGACCTTAGGAAAAAGCTAACCCGAACATGCCTCTGACGAAGCCGCAGGGGAAACCGTTCCCAGATATCCCAAAAAGGTAACAGATTGGTTGCGGTTCGCACCCCAGAGTACCCAAATTGGTGAGACTAACCCGCTTTCTTAGGGGAAATCAGGCGCAAGGGGGGTACCAAACCTGAATCGGCAAGCACAGAAAGGGCCCTGACGTGGTCATCTGCCACCACTGGGAGTTCCGGAACCCCCAGCAGCACCGAGACCACGCAATCCTGGCAAGCCAGACCAGCAACAACACACGTTCCACAGTCAATAACCATGATTCACCTCACCCTTTAATTAATCTCACCCATTATTTGATTCGCTCTTCATTTGATTCGCCCACCATCTCTCACGCTAAGCGCCGGGTCTGACATTGCACTAGCTGAGGCCAAAACTCCCTGAGCAGACCATTGTCGCTGGCTCAGTGGGGTGAAGTGATTCCGATTGCGTTGGCGGAATCAGACCCCTCCGTCACCGGGAGACTCCTGGACTGGGCCGCCGAACTCAGGGCGTAACACTATTTCGATTCGATCAGAAGCACCACACCATCGGCACGAGACCGAAACAACTTTTTCAGCGTGAACTGTTGTTTCCTCGACGATCACATTTCCGGACATATCCGCATGCCAGTATTCGGTGGTGCTTACGGTTCGAGTGACATCGAATCTCGTGAGGTTGCCGCAATGACCACACCGAAACCTGGTTGTCGGATCTGGCAGATTCTGCTGCTGGGGCGACGAATTGGAAGAAGAAGTAACCATGGGACAAGACTACGCGTGCATATGTCAGGGCTTAGCCTTAGCGTGTGCACGTGTCTCTGCCAACTGGATTAACAACTCAGCTATCGCTCACTGACATTGGCACGCCATTATCCGACATCACCTTTGTGGTGGTTGACCTGGAAACAACAGGTGGCACTCCCACCGATGCAGGTATTACCGAGATTGGTGCCGTCAAAGTCAAAGGTGGGGAAATCCAGGGTGAGTTCACTACTTTGGTGAACCCAGGAATTCCCATTCCGCCGTTCATTGCCGCCCTCACCGGGATCACCGACTCCATGGTCGGGTCCGCGCCACGGGTGCAAACCGCCGTGAGCATGTTTCTTGAGTTCGCGGGTGATTGCGTCTTTGTTGCGCATAATGCGCCATACGACATGGGTTTTCTCAAAGGCGCATGCACCAAATTCGATCTCCCATGGCCGTCGAATAAGGTCATTGATACCGCTCGAATCGCTCGACTGGCACTTCACCGTGATGAAGTGAGAAATTGCAAGCTATCCACCCTTTCTAAATTTTTCAACACAGATGTCCAGCCCACGCATCGCGCCTTTGACGATGCCCGAGCGACAACTGACGTTCTGCACCGACTAATTGAACGGTTAGGTAATTACGGAGTGCACACCTATGAAGATCTCCACGCCTTCACCTCGCGCGTGAGCGAAATTCAGCGCACCAAACGTCATCTCGCTGATGGCCTACCCGCACTACCAGGCGTCTATATTTTTGAGGACGCCAAAGGCAAACCACTGTATATCGGAACATCGAAGAACATTCGCAATCGTGTTCGTACCTATTTCACTGCCAGTGAGAATAGGCGTCGCATGTCCGAAATGATTGGGATTGCAGTACGCGTGCGACCAATTGTGTGTTCAACAATTCTCGAGGCCAAAATTCGCGAACTCCGGTTGATTGTCAGTGAACAACCGCGGTATAACCGCCGCTCACGTGCCGCGGACTCGGTAAGTTGGCTCAAACTCACGGTCGAACCTGCACCTCGCGTTGTCATCACTTCAGCTATCAAGCCAGATATTGAGCAAGGTGCGCGGTATATCGGCCCATTTACATCGCGAGCTGCAGCACAATCGGCTTTGAGCGCACTCAATGAATCGGTCAGCCTGCGCACCTGCACATTAAAAATTGCCACCACCCCGAAAACCGATATTCCCGGATGCGTGCGAGCCGAATTGGGAAAGTGCGATGCTCCGTGCACCAGCACACATGACCGCACCGCGTACTCATCTGTGGTCGATCTCGCACGGCTGAGCATGTCCGGAGATGTCCGACCTGTCGTACACCACATCACCGAGCGCATGAACAAACTTGCCGAAGAAGAACGCTTTGAGGAAGCCGCTCAGTGGCGTGAATCCTTGGGCCACTTCGTGAACGCTTCTTACCGGGTCCACCGACTCCGCTGGCTATCCACTCAAAGCGAGATTGTGGCCGCTGAACCGGCTGCTGATGGCGGCTGGGAAATCCACGTGATCCGCTTTGGCCGATTGGCGGCAGCAGGTACGGTGAAATTCGGCTTCGACCCACTTCCGCACATCCAAGCCCTGATTGCTACCGCCGAATCAGTTGCCTCCCCCGTGGATCCAGCACCCGCGAGCGTCACCGAAGAAGCTTTTGATCTTCTGCGCTGGCTGGAATCCGATTCGGTTCGCTTGGTGTCCCTCAGTGCACCAGCGCACCTGCCAATTCACTGTGGTGGCAAGGAAACCATCCAACTATCAGATATTCGTCGGGTCGTGGGTGAGAGTTTGTCCGCAGTTACCGAACCCAATGGTCATCTTCGTCCGCAGGGACCCCGCACTTCGCATTCCCGCATGGCAGCCTGGTGACCGAACTAAGTTCTCGCACCTTCAATAACGCAATCAAACCCGCATTGAAACATCGCGCGATACTTCAATCCACCGAAGCATCAGGTTCCAGGCCGTTGAATCTGCCAAAACTTTTGTAGTGCGAGGTAAAAACTCATTTATTCGTTCTACCAAGGGCGTGCTGGCCGCGCTCCTTGGGTTGGAAACTGCATCTGCCGCAACTAACGCGGCAGCCGCGTTAACTGCAACAGAGAGTCGAATGGCGGCAATGCGTTCCGCATCTCGGTCCTGTGAATCATTGCTCAGGAGTTCACCGCCAAGGACTTTTCGAGTCAACTCAGAGTTTCGACGTTTGTCACCACCGCGCAGCAATTCCGAATCGAAATTACTCACTCCAAAGTCCTGTGGTGATATCAGTGTCTCTCGCAATACACCGGATGTAACATCCCACACGCGGGTTGATTGAGCGAGGGAGATTTCATCAAGTCCGTCATTACCCCGAACCACAAGGGCTCTGACACCTCTGTCCAGCAGCACTTGGGCCATTATGGGAGCCATCTCGATATTGGCGCACCCGATCAAACCCGCTTGGGCCTGGGCTGGATTTGTCAGCGGTCCAAGAATATTGAAAACTGTTGGGATACCTAATTGCTTGCGCGCCGGCGCAGCAAATCGCATGGCCGGGTGATGCCGGGGCGCAAAGCAAAAGGAAATACCAACCTCCCCCGCAACATCGGAGACCCCCTGGGCATCGAGGTCAATGACTACGCCCATTTCTTCAAGAAGATCGGCCGCACCGGTGGAACTTGAGACCGCTCTATTCCCGTGTTTTATCACGGCCGCACCACATGCGGCAGCGACAACGGCAGCCATGGTGCTGATATTGACCGAATGTGAACCATCGCCACCTGTTCCTACGATGTCGAGCACGAGTTCGTGGCCATGGGATGCGGGCACAATATTTGCGTGGGTCATCATCACTTGCGCAAGCGCAGCGACAATTCCAGGTGATTCCCCCCGAATTTTGAGCCCCAGGACCAATGCCGCAATCTGAGCTTCACTGGCGCGATCTTCCAGGATCTCCGTCATTGCCCACGTAGCGGTATTCGGGCTGAGCTCCTCGCCCGCTTGGGTGAGCGCGGTGAAAATTGAGGACCAGGTAGGGGTTGCCTCGGACATGATTGTGAGCCCCTAAGAATTTGCGGACTTGGTCAAAGCCACTCGAGTGCTGAGCAACCTTGTGACCGCGTGAGCCATGGCAACGGGCTCAATGGGAAGCCCGACAACACCATCGGCACGTGACCATGTGGCCAACCACGCGTCCTGGGGTCGGGCGATCAGTACCAGAACCGGAGGACAGTGAAAAAGTTCATCTTTGACTTGGCGGGCAATCCCCATACCCCCTGCGGGGGCTGCCTCACCATCGAGGATTAAAAGGTCAAATGTTTCCCGGTCAACGAGCGTGATCAGAGCCGGTTCAGTGGCACACTCGGTGTACGCCAGTTCCGGGATATCTGCAGATGGACGCCTGCCCAGTGCGTTGATCACGTCTGCTCGAACATTCTTATTACTGCTGTACACAAGAATTTTGAGTGTGTCGGCCACACCCGAACTCTACCCAGTGTGGCTGGCTCGGTCGCACCCAATATCGCCCATATCTGGCTTTGGTCAAAGTGAGGGCGAAATCACGCCCGGAACAGAGGGGGTCAAGGTGTCAAAGTGAGCTTAATCTGACAGACTCTGACTGTGTCTAATGCAACGGTGATTCCAAAAGCTTATGAACATGCGCCGGCAAACCGGCCCAATATGGTTTCCATCGGCACCATCGTGTGGCTTTCCAGTGAACTCATGTTCTTTGCCGCCCTTTTCGCCATGTATTTCACCCTGCGTGCCGTCAATCCGGAACTGTGGGCTCAAGAAACCACCCTGCTGAATATTCCGTTTGCGAGTATCAACACCACAATCCTTGTGCTGAGTTCGGTTACCTGCCAACTCGGTGTTTTCGCGGCAGAGCGTGGCGACGTTCGGGGGCTTCGCCGTTGGTTCATCATCACATTCCTCATGGGTGCGGTGTTCATTGGTGGACAAATCACCGAGTATGCGGAGCTGGTCCATGAAGGCCTCACCCTGTCCAGCAATGCCTATGGTTCCGCCTTTTACTTGACCACCGGGTTCCACGGCCTGCACGTGACCGGCGGTCTGATTGCATTTCTTCTTGTATTAGCCACCACCTATGTAGCCAAGAGGTTTACCCACGAACAAGCCACTCGCGCCATTGTGGTCTCTTATTACTGGCATTTCGTCGACGTTGTATGGATAGCCCTTTTCTTCATGATTTATATTTTGAAGTAAATAAATACGCAATTACCCACCTACCCGTGCACCACAGGATTTAAGGAAGGCACTGCGACCGTGAAGTTTCTCTCCGCACGTCGACGCAATCCAATCGTTGCCCTTTTCTTATTGGTGGCAGCACTTGGTCTGACCGGGATCAGCTACTCGGTTGTCACAACCGCCAAGCCTGCCGAAGCTGCCATGGGTTCCCAGACACAGGTTGAAGAGGGAAAGAAGCTCTACCTCGAAGGCTGTAGCTCATGCCACGGCATGGATGCCGAAGGCACCCTGAACGGCCCTACCCTGATCGGAGCGGGCGCAGCCGCCGTGCACTTCCAAGTTGCCACGGGACGCATGCCATTAGCGGCCCCTGGCGCGCAGGCCGTCGCGAAAGATCCGATCTACAACGTCGATGAAATCGCAGCCATGTCTGCCTATATCGCCTCCCTTGCCCCCGGTCCGGCCATTCCAACCGCCGAAGACCTCAGTTACGAAGGCGCCGATCAGGCCAAAGGTGGCGAACTGTTCCGGATCAACTGCGCGCAGTGCCACCAAGCTGCCGGAGGTGGTGGCGCACTTACCCAGGGTAAATATGCACCGAGCCTGATGAGTGCCACCCCGCAAGAAATCTACGAAGCCATGGTCACCGGACCGCAGAGCATGCCGGTTTTCTCCAATGAGACTCTTCCCATCAGTGAAAAACAGGAAATCACCGCTTACATCATGGCCTTGCAAGATGCCCCCAGCCCGGGAGGCCTCGCCCTCGGCCGATTGGGTCCCGTTGTGGAAGGACTCTTCATGTGGGTGGCCGTATTCACCGCACTCATTGCGGCGGCCGTCTGGATCGGAATTAAGGCACGATGAACGATCAACATGGAACAGAACTCGAACCCACAGAACTTGGCTCCACAGAACTTGGCTCCACTCGTCCTGGATATTCGCCCATTGCGCCAATTTCGCACCGGTCCCGAGTAACGGATACAGACCCTAAGGCGGCTCGAAGAGCCGAGCGTCAAGTTGCGACCATGTTCATGCTGTCCATGGTTTTCGTTGTCCTTTTCGTCATTGCATTCATTGCGATCGACAAAACCACGGTTGTTTACATACCGGTTCTCGGGGTCGTGGGCGCCAGCAATGTGGCTTTGGGCTTTACCTTTGGTGTTTCAGTGTTTCTCATTGGAGCGGGTGCAATTCAATGGGCGAAGAAACTGATGCCAGATGTCGAAGTTGTCCAACAGCGCCATGACATGGTCTCAGAGAAGGCCGATGAAAATGAAGCCGCTGCCAACTACGAGCGCGGCAAAGAAGAAAGCGGCTTCGCGCGATACAAAATAATTCGCCGCACACTGATCGGAGCTTTAGCGCTCTTCCCGATCCCACTCATTGTTCTCCTGCGGGACCTATGGATTACACCAGCCGGTGAATCTCCAGCCGAATTACTCTCCACCACCATGTGGAAAGACGGCATGGTGATCATCCCCGATATTGGCTACGAGGCCGGCAAGGAAGGCACCGCCGATGAACTTGGGATTCGCCCCGAAGACATCCCGGTGGGCGGCCTAGTTTCAGCTCTGCCCATTGAAATTGGGTTACTGAAAGCTGCCAAGCCCAATCTCATTGAACGGGGCAAAGCCTCCATTATTTTGGTGCGCATGGATCCCAGTGAGATCCGTTCACAACAGGGCGAGGGCTGGGACTACAACGGAATTCTGGCTTTTTCCAAGATCTGCACCCACGTGGGTTGCCCGATTGCTCTGTATGAACGGCGCACCCACCACCTCCTGTGCCCATGCCACCAATCCACCTTTGACCTTGCCGACAGCGGCGATGTGGTCTTCGGTCCGGCGGCCCGCAGAATGCCCCAGTTGCCGATTGGCATAAATGATGAAGGATTACTCGTAGCAAAGGCGCCATTCGCCGATCCAGTTGGACCGAGTTTCTGGGAGCGTGACCTAACATGAGTAACCCGACGGTGAACACGAACAGCCTGGGCGATTCCGAAACCAAGGCCGGTGACCCCATTGAAAAAATTGGTGGCGCCACTGCAACGTATGTGGATCAACGCCTGGGCAGCAACCGATTCCTCGGACGCAATCTCGGCAAGGTATTCCCTGACCACTGGTCCTTCATGTTGGGTGAGATTGCTCTCTATTCCTTCATTGTTGTTCTGCTTACCGGTACGTATCTCACCCTTTTCTACAACCCCAGCATGGCGGAGGTTATCTACGACGGTTCTTATGTTCCGCTCAAGGGTGTCCACATGTCGGATGCATATGCATCCACATTGAATATTTCCTTCGATGTCCGTGGTGGTTTGCTGATCCGACAAATGCACCACTGGGCGGCGTTGATCTTTGTGGCTGCCGTTGCCGTCCACATGTTCCGCGTCTTTTTCACCGGTGCCTTCCGCAAGCCTCGCGAGTTCAACTGGATTGTTGGTGTTGCACTGACCGCACTGGCACTTGGTGCAGGATTTACCGGTTACAGCCTCCCCGACGATCTGCTCTCGGGTACCGGTTTGCAAATCATCCGCGGAATCCTCCAGTCCATTCCATTAGTTGGAACATGGGCGGCATTCCTCGTATTCGGCGGTGAATTCCCCGGCGACGACATCATCCCCAGGTTGTATTCAGCGCACATCCTCTTGATTCCTGGGCTAATTTTGGCTCTCATCACCGTCCACCTCATGATGGTGTGGACCCAAAAGCACACCCAATTCCCTGGCCCAGGGCGGACCAATGACAACGTGGTGGGTTACCCACTCCTGCCCGTCTACATGGCCAAGGCCGGTGGCTTCTTTTTCGTGGTCTTCGGAATCATTGCCCTGATCGGCGGACTGGTCACCATCAACCCAATCTGGATATTCGGTCCTTACACCCCCGACCAAGTCACTGCTGGAACCCAGCCCGACTGGTATATCGGATGGCTGGATGGCGCCTTGCGACTTATGCCCAACTGGGAGTCTGTCATCTTCGGATTCACCTTCAGTTGGAATGTGCTGATTCCATCTGTGATCATTCCTGGAATTCTGTTCACCGGCCTAGCCCTCTACCCATTTTTGGAAGCGTGGGCAACGGGAGACAAGCGCGAGCACAACTTGCTGGATCGCCCCCGCAATGCTCCGGTGCGCACCGGAATCGGCGTCATGGCGATTGTCTTCTATGGCATTCTGTGGATAGGTGGTGGAAACGACATCGTTGCAACCGCCTTCGACCTCAGTATAAATTCGCTGAGTTGGACATTGAGAATAATGCTCATTATTGCTCCCCCCATCGCATTCGTGATTACCAAACGTATTTGTCTTGGTTTACAGCGCAGGGATCGAGACAAGCTTCTCCACGGCTACGAGTCAGGTCGGGTACTTCGGCTCCCACACGGTGAATTCATTGAAGTGCACCTTCCCCTTAATGAAAAAGAACTCGCGGTCATCAGTGGCAAAGAAGATCTTCGGGTGTTACCGGCACCAGCCAAGGCTGATCCCGATGGCGTAAAGAACAAGATGTACCCGGTCCAAAATCTACGTCACAAATTGTCAGTATTCTTCCTCGGTGACAATATTGAAAAGCCAAGCCAAGCGGAAATAGACGCCGGTCAAGCTCATGCCGCACACGGCGCCGAACTAGAGGCACCACTTCATGAGTACGAACTCCTCGACCAAGATCCAGTGGGCCACGGTGGCGTTCTGCATCATCCCGGCATGGCGAAGACGAATCAAGAGCAAATTGACCAGAGGCAGTAGCCTTTATGTGAAGTCACTATCACGGGATGCAGCTCGAACTCAAATGAGACTGCCGACCTTGAGGGACGCATATTCACCTTCCAAGAGCTGGTGATCAATAACGCCCCACCACCCACGGCTGAGAACAGCACGATTGCCGTGAGCTTCACCGAGCAGTAGGCATGGCAATCACAGGACAGTGACTGCCGTTCATGGCAGGCTGACCCCATGTCTGATTCAGTATTGCGAATTTGTCCCTTATGTGAGGCCAACTGTGGTCTGACTTTGACCATTGCATCTCACGAAGGCACCGGATCCATTGCTTCGGTTCGAGGCGATAAACATGATGTATTCAGCCACGGATTCATTTGTCCCAAAGGCGTATCACTTGGCGAGTTGCACTCAGATCCCACGCGGTTAAAAGCGCCTTTGGTGCGGAATTCACTTGGAGATCTGGAACCCACCACTTGGGAGATCGCCTTCGGAGTTGTTCGTGAGCGCCTGGGCTCAATTATTCGCGAACACGGAGCACACTCGGTCGGCATGTTTCTCGGGAACCCAAATGTGCACAGCCTCTCGGGGGCTTTCATCCTCCCAGCCCTGATCAAGGCCATCGGTACCGAGAATCGATTCTCGGCGAGCACCGTTGATCAAATGCCTAAACAAGCGGCCTCTGCCATGATGTTCGGCACCGCACTTTCTGTAGCCATCCCCGATATTGACCGAACGAATTATTTACTCATGCTCGGAGCTAATCCGCTGGTTTCCAATGGATCCATGATGACTTCGGCGGATTTTCCTGGCCGACTGCGGGCACTTCATAAGCGTGGGGGCAAGGTCGTTGTCGTTGACCCAATTCGAACTCGAACAGCCGAATTCGCCGATCAACACTTGGCAATTCGCCCCGGCAGCGATGCCCTGTGGCTCGCAGCACTCGCGCACGTGATCTACCAATCTGCCGAACTTGATCTGGGCGCCGCTCAACCATGGATCAATCGCGAGCAGTTCAACGCCCTTCGAGAACACCTCACCCCTTTTACCCCCGAATCGGTCGCTCACATCACCGGTATCGATCCGGATGTGACGAGGGAAGTTGCCAGTTCCCTCTTATCCGCATCCTCAGCTGCGGTGTACGGGCGCATGGGCACCACGACCTCAGGATTGTTCTGGGGTGACACGGTGATACCCATGGCAACCGTTGGCTCCTGGCTCATCGATGTCATAAATATCGGAATTGGATCCCTTGATAAACCCGGAGGAGTGATGTTCCCCCTCGCCGTCGCCGGAGGCCCCTCAACGGAGGGCACTTCCGGGTCGGGCCACGGTGTAAGCATCCCTGGTCGCAGGCGGACAAGGGTACGAAATCTTCCAAGTGTGCTCGGTGAGTTTCCTGTATCGGCTCTGGCCGAGGAGATTGATACACCCGACCCTGACACCGGTCAACATATTCGTGCGGTTTTTGTGGTGGGTGGCAACCCGATTGTCTCCACTCCAGACAGTGACCGGCTCCGCACGGCATTTGAGTCTTTGGATTTACTGATCTCGGTAGATCCATATCTCACGGCGACAAGCTCTCTGGCAGATGTCGTCCTACCTGTTGCGTCCCCCCTTACCCGACCGCATCACGATGTTGTGTTTAACAACCTTGCCGTTCGGAATCAGGCTCGGTACTCTCCCGCGGTGTTTGCCGTCCCCGAGGGAGAGATGGACGAATCCGATGTCCTGCTGACATTGGCCGCGATTGCGGCAGGGATCAATTCCGGTAACCCCGTCACCCCTGAACAAATGGACGACCTCATTGCACACACCGTTGCCCAGCAGGCGGTCAATGACACCGCATCTCGCTGTCAGGGGCTCGATCCCGATGAACTCATGGCTGCTGTCTCCCCCCAACGCGGAGTTGATCGAATTTTGGATCTAAGAATTCGCTCAGGACCTTATGGCGATGGTTTCGGGATACACCCGGATGGCCTTACCTTGCAGAGTTTGATTGACTCACCGCACGGAATTGATTTGGGACCCTTGCAACCTCGACTTCCGGAAGTACTCCGGACGCCCTCCGGTCAGATCGAACTTGCACCCGAAATATTGCTGACCACCTTGGCCGCTATTCAGAATGTGCTCACGACAGAGAGTGGGACTGGTAATGACAGATTGCTACTCATTGGCAGACGGCAACTTCGCAGCAATAATTCATGGATGAAGGACATACCGACCCTTCAGGGAGGATCCAATTTCCCAAGTGCTCAGATTCACCCAATAGATGCAACGAAAATGTCCCTTGACGACACCGTCGAGGTGCAGGTATCCAGTGACGCGGGAAGTATCGTCATTGCATTGGAAATTACAGACCAAGTGTCACCGGGCTGCATCTGCATTCCACACGGATGGACTGATTTCAACGTTAATGCTTTAATCAATGTTTTTAATATTGATCCATTAGGTGGAACAGCTGTGCTCAGTGGAATTCCCGTTTCCGTAAGTGCGGTGTAGTTAGCCATCCACCGATGCAACTGCGAATTCAGCCTCAGGCACCTGACCCTGTAACGGCTTGGTGAATTGGGCACCCGTGGCGGAGCGGATGAGCCACTCGGTCCAGGGCTCATTCCACACGGTAATGCCATTTCCGTCGTTGTCCTGCCCGCGCGGAGTGTTCTTGACGATTACAACATCGCCAACATTGTTCTCATTCCACCACCACTGGGCATTGGTGGTGCTCATTCCCACACATCCGTGTGACACATTGTCACTACCTTGACTACCAGTGCTCCACGGCGCCGCGTGCACAAACTCGCCCGTGTAGTTAAGGCGCATGGCATATTCGGCATTCACCCGGTAGTACTCCGGATCAGAGGTACTGGTTCCGCCGGTAGCGGCATCCATAATTCTTGATCTCTCCTTGGTCAGAAGTACCTTCGTTCCCGATCGAGTTTCAAACCCTGGCTTACCTGTGGTCACCGGGATTGTACGAAGCAACTCACCATCGCGGAATACATCCATGGTGTGAGTCTGGGCATCTACAACACTGACGACAGCTGAGCGAAAAGCGAAACTTGTGCGGGTATCTCGCTTTCCGAAAACACCTGCTTTAGCTTCCACACCGGTGAGATTTACATCAATCTGCACCTGCGTTCCTCCCGGCCATAGATCCTTTGGCCTGAACTCCACTACTCGATCACTGGCCCACGACCATGCACCCAATATTGGAGTTGTTGTTCTCACGATGAGCGCCTGTTCAACTTCAGCTTGGTTCTCCACTTTCTTGTTGAACGTCACAACGACTGGGAGCCCCACTCCAACATCCTGTCCATTGGTTGGCGAAACTTTTGCGCTAAAGAACTTTTCGGGCTTAATGGTTGAAAATGATTCCTTCAACACTTGGGTGCGTCCCCGTGAATCCGAACCGGTGGCTTCAAGCGTGTAGGTCGCCGAATACTCAAGCGGACTTTGGGTAGAGGTCCATTGCAAGCCATCCTCTGAAAGTATTCCGGAAACTGCACCATCTGGACCGATGACGGACACATCGGTCAAAATGCCACCGGTCGCTTCAAATTGAATGGGTACATCGGGATCCACGAGTCCTGCAGTGCTAGGAAAGGAACGAATTTCAACTTCGGGATTGGGATCTAGTGGAACCGTCGTCAGATTAAAGGTTGGTGTACACGCAGAAATTGCCAAAACCGCGGTCACGCCAACTGCAAAAAATGAGCCACGATTTATACGTCGCGCGAGAGTCACACTTCACCTCGATTCTGAATTTCCTCCAACAATGTTATCCGAGGATACGACGGCGCCATTGTTGCACGGGTTCCAAAACGCGGGAAAGGCTCACTCACCCCGCGTGCGTGTGCGCATTAGTGGGCGAATTCGCCTCGGTAGTACTCAAAGAGCCAGCCAACGAGTGCCACGATCAGCAGCGCCACACCGAAAACAATCAACCACACGGCAAAAATCAACCCTAGAACGATAACCGCGCCCCCTAGAGCCACAACGAGTGGCCACCAGGAGTTCGGGCTGAAAAAACCATATTCAGGATCAGCATCATCTATTTCAGCATCCAGACGATCTTCTGGGCGCGGGTACACCCTCTTGGACGTATAGAGGGAATAGAAGGCCACCAAGAATGCCAGAGCCCCGGTGAGGGCAAGTGCGGTGGTACCCACCTCGTCACGACTGAGGTACCAATAGATGGAGGCCACCACGGAATAAAACACAAACCCCATGACAAAAAGGTAGCCCTCTACCTTCATTGAACTGCCTCACTGTTCAAAGTCGCAGGACGAACTGCTGGGTGATCGGCAAGTTCCGGGTGATGCAGGTCAAATGCTGGGCGTTCGGAACGAATCCGAGGGAGCGAAGTGAAGTTATGGCGCGGGGGTGGGCACGAGGTCGCCCACTCGAGGGATCCACTCCATCCCCATGGGTCATCGACGGTGACCTTGGGTGCCGTCTTCCATGTCTTAAACACATTCCAGATGAAAAAGAATGTCGAGATACCGAGGATCGCGGCACCGGCTGTCGACACGATATTGAGTGTTTGAAAGTCATCCATGGGTAGGTAATCCCCGTATCTGCGAGGCATACCTTGTACTCCTAGCCAATGCTGAACCAAGAACGTCACTTGGAACCCGATGAACAGCAGCCAAAAGTGGATTTTGCCCAATCTTTCGTCAAGCATCTTTCCGGTCATTTTGGGCCACCAGAAATATAGGCCGGCAAACATCATGAATACGACAGTCCCAAATACCGTGTAGTGGAAGTGCGCCACGACGAAGTACGAGTCAGAAACATGGAAATCAAGTGGCGGTGCCGACAAGATAATGCCGGTCAGTCCGCCGAATAGGAAGGTGAATAAGAAGCCCATGGTCCACAGCATGGGGGTGTCATAGGAGATGGAACCTTTCCACATGGTGCCAATCCAGTTAAAGAACTTGACACCGGTGGGCACGGCGATCAGCATGGTCATAAATGCAAAGAACGGCAAATACACCGATCCCGTGACATACATGTGGTGAGCCCACACTGCGACGGAGAGAGCTCCAATCGCCATGGTGGCAAAAATTAATCCCTTGTATCCGAAAATTGGCTTGCGAGCAAAGGTCGGGATGATCTCGCTGGCAATCCCAAAAAACGGCAGGGCAATGATGTACACCTCGGGATGGCCGAAGAACCAGAACAAATGCTGCCACAGGATGGCACCACCATTTTCGGGAGCGAAAACAAGTGAGCCGTACTGCCGATCAATGAATGCGACGGCAAGCAGTGCCGCCAATACTGGGAACGCGATGAGAACCAGCACGCTGGTGATCAAAATCGTCCAAGTGAAAATCGGCATGCGGAACATGGTCATGCCGGGGGCGCGCATGGTGAAAATGGTGGTAATGAAGTTCACCGCTCCAAGAATTGTGCCTAGACCGCCCATGGTGAGTCCAAGAAGCCATAGATCCGCCCCCACTTCGGGTGAATTAACCGCGTTGCTCAGGGGTGCATAAGCGAACCAACCGAAAGCTGCTGCTCCACCGGGGGTAAAGAAACCCGCCGCAACAATAAACCCGCCGAAAAGGAACAACCAAAAACCGAACATGTTCAGGCGCGGAAACGCGACGTCAGGTGCACCAATTTGTAGGGGCATGATCACATTGCCAAAGCCTACGAAAAGCGGGGTTGCGAAAAGGAACAACATGATGGTGCCGTGCATGGTGAACAACTGGTTGTACTGCTCCAGTGAGACAACCTGCATTCCAGGAATTGCCAATTCCGCACGAATCACAAGGGCCATCAGTCCAGCGAGGAAGAACCACAGAACCGATGCGATCAGGTACATGTAGCCGATCAACTTGTGATCGGTCGAAGTAACCCATTTGACGATTGAAGCGCCCAGGCTTTTCTTCCTCTGGGGAATTGCACTCTCTGGTACTACCGTGGCAGTAGGACGCTCGTTCAATATTGTCATAGTGTCCGCTCCTGAGGTAATTGACCTTCTTCACTTGATCGACCCGTTTGAATTGTGCCCGTCTGACCCTTCGCCCTGAGTTCCGCCATGTAGGCATCAAACTCAGGTCGTTCCACAACTTTGACGCTGAAAAGCATTTGAGAGTGATAGGTGCCACACAATTCGGCACACTTACCGGCAAATGTTCCGATCTTGTCGGGAGTCAATTCGAAAGCATTTGTCTTGCCGGGAATTACGTCCATTTTGAAGAGGAAGGACGGCACCCAGAAGGAGTGGATGACATCCGGTGAGGTCAATTCAAAACGAACTTTCTCGTCAACCGGTAAAACCAAGGTGGGGATCTGCAATTCCGCTACCGCAGGGTCATTCGAGATGAATTGCGAATCAACCGGCATCCCGATGGAGTACACGTCCTCGTCAAGATAGTTAAAGGCCCAGGACCAGCGGAAACCCACGACATTCACAGTCTGACTTTGGTCATTGTCCAAGGTCAAAATCTCACTTTGATCCTTAGCGGTGAACCAGAAAAGACCCAGGATCATGATCAGTGGCACGACCGTGTACAAAAGTTCAATCGGGACGTTGTACTTGGTTTGCTCGGGAACGTCGTTGATCCGACGGCGCCGGTATGCCAGGATCGCCCAAATCATGAGGCCCCAGGTGACGATTCCAACCCCCCAAGCGGCAATCCACGAGCCATTCCACAAGTTTTGAATGATTGGTGCTTCTGCGGTCGCAGGCTCTGGCAGGTCAAAAAAGAATGCTTCATTGGCCGTACAGCCGCTGAGAACCGCAATGCCTGCAGCCAAGCCAACACCCACGAGAGCCTTGGTGCGTGCTCCTGTTGTGCGAGTCATTCCACAACCTTCACGAGTCGATTCCGCAGAACGGATTTTGGCCAAAAAGTGCGGTGCACCGCATACCTGAGACTAGCGCACGGCACGCACTATTTCTCTCCAGGGTTGTGAGGAGAATACAACGAATTCGTCACACCCAGCGGACCGAGTTCGCACCTCGGCACAGCGCATTTCACATGAGCACGAACATGGGTAATGTGGGGGCGTGACATATGCCCGATTTCCCGTAAATCTTGACTCCATTGCTGGCGCGCCCATGTCACCAACGGTGCTCTCGGCCTGGCACAGTGCCGCCCAGCAGGCATATTCAGATCCAGCTCGCATGCACCATGTTGGCCGCCAAGCTGGCTTGCTCTTGGAATCAGCGCGCTCCAGTATCGCCAACAGCCTCGGGGTTAACCCATCTAATATCTACTTCGCCGGATCTGCTCCAGAAGCGATCCGGGTAGCCATCCATGGTGTTTACCGACAGCGACGAAGGATTTCATCTCGGGTTATTGCATCCGATATCGAGTCGTTAGCAGTTCTGAACTCCGTGGAAAACCTCGTTACCCACGAAGGCGCTGAGTTCATCCGAGTCCCCGCCCTTATTTCGGGTGCACTCGATCTCGATGCCATGCACAAGGTCCTTAAAGGCGGGGCCGCATTGGCCTGTGTTCAACTTGCCAATGCGGAAGTCGGCACCCGGCAGCCCTTTGCTGAAGTACTTGAATCGGCGCGCGCAGCGGGTATTCCCGTCATCACCGATTCCACCGGCGTGATCAGTCACGATCAACTCCCTGAAGATTTTGATCTCCTGATTGCACCGGCTCGAGACTGGGGTGGTCCACCCGGTGTCGCAATTTTGGTGACAAACCCGCGATTTCATTGGCGACCTGAGGAAGCCCCTGATCGCGGTTGGATCGGAGGTTTTCCCGATATTCCAGGAGCGGTGGCGGCGGCCGTTGCCCTCGAGGAGAAATCCGACTGGGAAGAAAGTGCCAATCGGTTGCGTGAACTCATTGACCTTCTTCGGCAATCATTGGAGCTCACGGGGACTGGCGGATTTCACTGCACCGGCGACCCTGACAATCGCCTACCCCACATCCTTACTTTCACCATCCAAGGAGCTGCCGCGGGAGCACTTGTCACCGAACTTGATAAGCGTGGCTTCTACGTAGCTTCAGGATCAGCTTGTACCGCTGATTCCAGAATGCCATCGCATGTTCTCGAAGCCATGGGATTGCCCCGTGAATCAAGTATTCGGATCTCACTCCCACCCACCTGCACAGCTGACGACATCAACCAATTCCTTCAGGTACTACCCGATGCCCTCGAAACAGTTGTCACCGATTAGCCGAAACAAGGGTCCGTGTGCAGCACACTGTGCAAGCGTTGAATGTAATCACTGCGAGGTATCTCAATAACACCCAGACTTGCTAGATGGTCGGTGCACCACTGCACATCTAATATTCGATTCCCTCCGCAAGAATTTAATTTCTCCACCAGAAACAGAAGTGCCACTTTTGAAGCGTCCCGCTCCCGACTAAACATTGACTCCCCTGCAAATAATCCGCCTAGCTCAATGCCATAAAGGCCACCCACCAGATCACCCGATTGATTCCACACTTCAACCGAGTGCGCAAAGCCACGCTGGTGTAACTCCGTATACGTGTCAATGAAGTGACTCGTAATCCACTGGCCTTCCTCAATTGGACGTTGACACGAGAGCATGACTTCGGTGAAGCGAGTGTCACATGTCACGGTGAATCGCTTTCGCGACTTCCGCAGAGATCGGTGCACCCGAAGGGCTTGAAGTGGCAAGATCCCTCGCGGGTTCGGTGACCACCAGGCAAGCTGACCCGGCTGCATTGTCCCTTCTTGGCTGAGGTGCATGGGGAACAAACCCTTGGCGTAGCCTTGTAAAACAGTGGCCGGGTCCAGATCTGCTCCTATCGCAACAACATCATTGTCGGGATCCGCTTCGAGTGGGTCAGGTAGAACCCAATCAGAATCAGGCAGTGGCTTTCCCCCTGCGATAATTCCGCGCACAAGAATTCCCTAAGGTCGAGGACAGGAAATATGCGCCTCAACATCTGAGGCCGCGGTATCACCATAACTTTGGGACATGCGCTCAAGAAAATGAAGTTGCGCTAATTCGTATTCCTGGGTTCCCACCGTCTCAATGACGTAGGTGGCCAATAACGACCCAATTTGAGCGGAACGTTCATCGGTGAGACCCCATGCCTGACCGGTCAGAAAGCCTGCCCGAAATGCATCTCCCACACCCGTGGGATCGGCTTTGCGGAGTTCTTCTGCAATGGGTACTTCAACTCTCTGCTCTCCGCGACGATCAATCCGAGCACCCTTTGCGCCCAGCGTGGTCACTCGAACCTCGACCATGGTGGAAATATCTTGGGGACTCCAACCAGTTTTTTGTTCAATCAACGCAGATTCATATTCGTTGGTAAACAGGTACTGCGCACCCTCAATGAGTGGCTTTACTTCGTCACCTGTCATTCGAGCTAATTGCTGAGATGGGTCTGCGGCGAACGGATAACCACGGAACCGGCATTCATCTGTGTGCCGCTGCATGGCGAGGGGATCATTTGCGCCAATTAACACAATGTCGGCAGAACCTGCCTTGTCAACAATTGGCTTGAGCTCAATATTGCGTGCTTCAGACATGGCACCTGCGTAGAAGGTGGCGATTTGATTCTGTTCCGCATCGGTCGTACACACAAAACGAGCAGTGTGTGCGGAGTCAGAAATATGCACGCCGCCGGTGTCCACGCCGTGGCGATTCAGCCAACTTTCATAATCAGCGAAATCAGGGCCAACCGCACCCACGAGGATGGGACTGAGCCCTAGGCATCCCATTCCGAAGGCAATATTCGGAGCAACTCCCCCGCGACGTATCTCCAACTCATCTACCAGAAAAGACAGTGAAACCTTGTCCAATTTGCCCTCGACGAGGGAGTCCACAAAATTGCCGGGAAAAGTCATTAAATGATCGGTCGCAATAGAACCCGTAATCAGAATAGCCACGTTGCGAGAGCCTACCGGTCTACGTGAGTGAGCAACACACACATCGAAACAAAAAGCCCATGAAATATTGGGCTTGGTTCACCCCTAATGGAATGAATCACCGCATGCGCACGAACCCGTGGCATTTGGATTGTCAATTGTGAAACCCTGCTTTTCAATCGTGTCTACGAAATCAATGGTCGCACCGCTCAAATAAGGGGCGCTCATACGGTCGGTCACCACATTGACCCCATTGAAATCTTTCGTGACATCGCCGTCAAGATTACGGTCATCAAAGAAAAGCTGGTAGCGCAGACCAGAACAACCGCCAGGCTGAACCGCAATCCGAAGGGCGAGGTCATCGCGACCTTCAGATTCGAGAAGCACTTTGACTTTATCCGCCGCAGCTTCACTGAGAAGAAGGCCGTCGGTCAGGGTGGTTTCGGTTACTGTGGATTCAGTGGACATGTGCAATCTCGCTTCCTAATGAACTGGATAACCCGTCGGTGGGTGTCCCGACGGTTATAAGAGTAGGCCTGAACCTCGATTTGTGCACGCGCCGCCCCTGAATGGCGTTCCAACCCCGTGAGGGGGAGAATATGAAGATGCCTGGAACATTTACCGATCCTGCTCCATCTCCGCTGGCTCTGTTACTTCTCGGTCACGAGGCGGACTCGTCCAGTGAGCGCGGAGTCGAATGCCCCGGGGACCTTCCCCCGGCCTCCGATCCTGATCTGATTAACCGAGCCAGGAAGGCCAAGGAATCACTGGGTGAACGCGTTTTCATCCTGGGCCATCATTATCAGCGCGATGAAGTTATCCAATTCGCCGATGTCACCGGAGATTCCTTCAAGCTGGCTCAGCAGGCAGCGGCAATGCCGCAGGCCGAGTTCATTGTTTTCTGCGGGGTGCACTTCATGGCTGAAAGTGCCGATATCTTGACCACTGAGAACCAGAAAGTTATTTTGCCCGACCTCGCCGCAGGTTGTTCCATGGCGGACATGGCCGAGATCACTCAGGTGGAACAGTGTTGGGCTGATCTGACCGAGGCTGGAGTCGCGGATATCACAATTCCCATCACCTACATGAATTCGACAGCCGCAATCAAGGCATTTACCGGTCGCAACGGTGGCTCAATCTGTACGTCGAGTAACGCCCAACGAAGTTTGGAATGGGCATTTCAGCGGGGTGAGAAAGTTTTATTCCTGCCGGATCAGCATCTCGGTCGAAACACAGCGGTGCGGGATTTGGGGCTGAACCTAAATGATTGCGTGGTGTACAACCCCAACCGACCACTCGGCGGCCTCACCAAAGAGCAAATACAGAATGCACGGGTGATCCTGTGGAAAGGTCACTGCAGTGTTCACGGCCGCTTCACCCCGGAATGTGTGGACAACGTCCGTGAAAAAATTCCAGGGATCACGGTGATTGTGCACCCAGAGTGCACATACGAGGTTGTTGAGAAGGCCGATCAAGTCGGATCCACCGAAAAAATTATTGCTGCCATTGAGTCAGCACCGGCGGGGTCAGCATGGGCAATTGGAACCGAGCTCAACCTTGTTAAGCGTCTGGCCATTGCTCACCCAGATAAAGAGATTGTCTACCTGGATAAAACAGTCTGTTTCTGCTCCACCATGAATCGCATTGACCTGCCCCACTTGGTGTGGTCACTCGAACAGTTGGCCTCGGGCAATGTTGTGAACCAGATCAAGGTAGATCCGGAGACTTCACACTGGGCGCGAGTCGCATTGGATCGCATGCTGGCACTTCCCGGATTAACCTCCGTGCTGGACTAATTGTGGCCAGGTGATTTGGTAATCGGAATAATTACTTCGTTTCGACGAGCAAACCATGGCTTCCACGGAGGGTCATAGCGAGCCCATTGAGGTTGACCTGCAATTGAATAGCCCGCTGCGGTGATCGCACTTTCCAGCAACTGGATTCTCTTTTCCACTTCACTGTATTTCCACGAACCAGACCAAGTTGCCGCCGCAGCCACGTGTTCAGGTAATTCACGAAGAATCACCCTGGAATCTAGTGGGATGGGTAAATCACTCATGTCCGCTCCCGCTGGCATCACAAAAGACACTAGCCATTCGCCGCTTGCTTCACCTTTTTCAGTTATTGCGGCTTTTTGTATAACCGGCGATGTCATGGCGATACTGTTTTTTGATATGTAACCAACCAGCGGACCGAAAGCCATTGTTCCAACACGGTTCGGCTCCCCTTCCATGGTGATCTCTGCCAGTACACATGGTTCATAGAGACGGATTTGCATCTCGGGTGATTCCGACAGGACACGGTACTTCTGAACTTCTGTCATTGAGTTTCAAATCCGGGTGCATCCCACAGTGCGAACCACCGTGAGAGGTCTGCTTCAAGTGGCAGCTCCCCTTTGAGTTTGTCACGAACCTTCAATTCAAGAACGTTGTTCCGCACCTTGTCTGCTGTTGCTGGAGCAAATGGATAAAAAGTTCCTCGCTTAAAAAGGTAAACCAACGCAATCTTCTCGCCCTGGGGACTAGCAAAAGTGAAAAGCGAACATAGCAATTGTGGACCAAAACCGGCCTGCACCAAAGAAGTATTGACCGCATGTGTATCCGTGACAACGGAGGAAAGATCAGGTGGATCACTGCGCACGGTCAGCCAGTCATAACCGAATTCGTCGGCGGAGGCCTTCACCTTCGGCCCTCCATCGGCGTCGAGTAACTCCCGCACTTCATTCTCGAGATCGGTAAAAGCTTTTCCTTCGGGGGCGCGAAAACACACGGCGCCAATGCCGGTGGGCATGAAACCTAAATCCACCTGCATGGTGATGGCCGCAGAAGGAAGTGCAAAGAGCGAGTCGAGGTTCGGTCGAACTGGTTCCTTTCTGCCTCGAAGCGCATCCATGAAACCCACTGTTAGCGATCACCCAATTGCGCTGAAATTTTTGCCAACTGCTCAAGGCGCTTTTCCAATGAAGGATGCGTGGCAAAGATTGCTTCCATGCCCAGACCCTTATTTCCCTTAAATGCCGGGGCAAATGCAATGGCACTGACCGGCTCCATGCTCCGCAGATCCTTGTCTGGAATCACACTCATTTCACCACTGATCTTGACCAGTGCGCTGGCAAGTGCACTGGGTTTTCCCGTGAGAAGGGCGGCACCGCGATCCGCACCGAGCTCTCGGTAGCGTGAAAGGGCGCGCATCAACATAAAGGAAATGAAATAGACAATTGCACTCACAGCCATCACGGCCATGAAGACAACCGCCGTGTTTTGATCTCGACGATCCCGCATCATGGATCCCCACATGGCACTTCGGGTGAGGAATCCCGCAAGGATGGAAGTAAAGGATGCAATAGTCATGACAGTGACATCGCGATGAGCAACGTGTGAGAGTTCGTGTGCAAGAACTCCCTCTAATTCGGCTTCGTCGAGCCTTTTTAATAATCCCGTTGTAACGACAACAACTGAGCGATTAGGGCTACGACCCGTGGCGAATGCATTAGGTACCGGGGAATCCGAAATCCCCACCCGCGGCTTCTTCATATCAGCCATTGCACAAATTCGATCAACTAGAGCGTGAAGTTGTGGGGCTTGTTCGGGAGTCACTTCAACAGCTTTCATAGCTTTCATGGAGAGCGTGTCGGAGAACCACCATTGGGCGAAAAGGAAGCCTCCTGAAAGCACCAATACGACCACTGCGTTAAAGCCAATGCCGATCAAAAATGCAACGAGAATTACATAAAGAAATCCGATGCCAAAAAGCGTGCCGAACATTCGAACCGACAAGCCTCGATCCTTGCCGTATCTGGTCTGAGCCACAACTATCCCTTCCTCGAGGTCAATGAAAAACTATGAACACGGGCAAAATCACCTAGTCTTCAATTGCCTTCTTTTCAGCTGAACCCAATTGGTTTTTCATAGCAGCGAGCTGTGCTTCCACTTCAGATTCGCTCGCCATGCGCTCCAATTCCACAGTAATACTGTCTTTGCTCATGCCAGATGGGTCGCTGAGCGCACCTGAAGCCATGAGTTCATCGATTGCGCCTGCCCGAGCCTGCATTTCAGCCGTCTTGTCTTCAGCACGCTGAACCGCGAGTCCAACATCTCCCAGCTCGGAGGAAATTCCGGAAAAAGCCTCGTTGATTTTTGTTTGAGCCTCTGCCGCTGAGTAAGTTGCCTTAATCGTTTCTTTGCGCGTGCGGAAAGATTCAACTTTGCTTTGCAATTGCTGAGAAGCGACAATAAGTTTCTCTTCTTGCTCCTGAAGTTGACCAAGTTGCGTCGTGAGGTCGGCTATCTGCTGATGCAATCCACTGCGGCGGATTAGCGCTTCGCGCGCTAAATCCTCACGATTGGCCGCGAGCGCGGCCCGAGCCTGTTCCTCCAACTTGACTTCTTGCTTTGACAGACCCTGAAGTTGGAGTTCGATCCGCTTGCGGCTTGTGGCAACGTCAGCCACACCACGGCGAACTTTCTGCAGCAGTTCCAACTGCTTTTCATAGGAATAGTCCAACACTTCGCGTGGATCTTCCGCCTTATTGAGTGCTTTATTTGCCTTGGACTTAAAAATCAATGTAAAGCGCTGCCACAAACCCATGGTGAAATCCCTTCGACTGCCGGCAACATCTGGCCGGAATATTCCACTAGGGTAAATGGAGCAACCGACTCGCGCACACACCAGTGGGGCTACTCTGGGCACATCATGTTTGGACAGAAGAGGAGTAGCCCTCCAGAAACCCCCGATGCCCCTGAAAATGGACCCCTTTCAGGCAAGGGACGCCCCACGCCCTCTCGCAAAGAAGCGGAGGCCGCGCGTCGAGCCAATGTGCGCGCTCCCCGGGGTTCCAAGCAGGGTAAGAAGGCGTCGCGTGAAGCCGATCGGCTGGCGCGAGCCCGCCAGCGTGAAGGCATGCTTGCCGGTGACCCGAAATATCTTCCTGCCCGCGACCAAGGACCGGTCCGCGCCTATGTCCGCGATTTTGTCGACGGTAGATACACCGTGGCTGAGTACTTCATCTTTATGGCACTCATCGTCTTGGTGTTGGGCTTTGTCCCCAATGTCTCTGTCCAACAGTTTGTGTCATTTGCATTCTTCATGGTCGCGGCTTTGATTGTGATCGATACCGTGATTCTCATTGTTCAACTTCGCATGCGGGTGAAAAAAGAATTCCCTGACAAGGCAGATCAGAAGGGGACAACTTTGTACGCCCTCATGCGCGTACTCCAATACAGGCGCCTTCGCATGCCAAAGCCACGCGTTCCCCGGGGCACTCGGAAGAAGAAGCAGGATAAACCATCATGAAATATAGGCTTCTGGGCCGCAGTGGCTTGAAGGTGAGTGAGATCACTTACGGCAATTGGGTCACGCACGGCTCCCAAATTGACGATGCCCAAGCAATCATAACAATGCATGCCGCCCTCGATGCGGGGATAACTTCATTTGACACTGCCGATGTCTATGCCGCGACCAAGGCTGAAGTCGTCATGGGCAAAGCTCTGAAAGGGCAGCGTCGCGAGGGGTTGGAAATCTTCACCAAGGTGTATTGGCCGACCGGCACAGGGGTCAATGATCGGGGCCTCTCTCGGAAACACATTATGGAATCGTGCGAAGCATCCTTGAAACGATTGAACATCGAATACATCGATCTCTATCAAGCGCACCGATACGACTATGAAACCCCCCTCGAGGAAACCCTCCGCGCATTCGATGATCTTGTGCGCCAGGGCAAGGTTCTGTATGTCGGTGTCAGTGAATGGAACGCTCAGCAAATCCGCGATGCAATCCGCATCGCAAATGACATGGGTTTCGACCGGATAATCAGTAACCAGCCTCAATACAACATGCTGTGGCGGGTTATTGAATCCGAAGTGATTCCTGCGAGTGAAGAACTGGGAATTGGCCAAATTGTCTGGTCGCCCATTGCACAGGGCGTACTCACCGGTAAATACAAGCCGGGTCAACCTGTTCCAGACGGCAGCCGGGCAACCGATACCAATGGTGGGGCTGACTTTGTGAATCGCTGGTTGAAAGACGATGTCCTCACTGCGGTGTCAAAACTTGAACCCATTGCTGCCGATATGAAACTCACCATGGCTCAACTTGCAGTTGCCTGGGTATTGAGCAATTCAAATGTGACATCTGCAATTGTCGGTGCCACGCGTCCGGAACAGATAACTGAAAATGCTCTGGCAGCGGGCACCTCCCTGCCAGAAGATGTCCTGAGCGCAATTGACTATGCCCTCGGTGACCTTGTGCAAATTGACCCTGCCCTGACCGTTTCACCAGAAACTCGACCATAAAAGTAAGGAGATGAAATGAACTGGTCCTGGAATTATTTTGATCTTGATGGAACGCCGATCGAGAATCCCACCGAACCCTGCGTTACTTCCGGGTTTCCCAACCAACCGACGCCGAGGCTTTTATCAGCGAGAGCTGGCGTGAACTGCTTGCATCGGGAGTTGGCTTTGTCACCCTGATGGATGGCGACCGCGAGGTTTATGGGCCGATGAATCTGAGGCCCGAATAATCGTGTTCACGTTGACATCTACCCCCTCCCCGTGGTGAGGTACGACTACAACTGAATCGACGTATGTGAATCTAGGGGAAGTTCGGTGTGAATCCGTCGCTGTCCCGCAACCGTATTTCAGGATCACTCAATGTGAGTAAGACCTGATAAGTCGGAGCACCTAGCACATACGAGCGGTCATCCGTCGAGGTAACGGGACGAGCGCTCAAGCGAAAGCTTGACCCTCCCTTGCTGCTGTTTGGCAAGGGTTTTTTTGGTCGGCTTGGCGCAGGGCGTGGTCCAGAGACCACTCACCTGAAGGGACCATCATGGTCACAGCACGAAGCAAGTATGCGCGAGGTTTGCGCATTGTCATTGTCGCTGCCAGTGCTATTGCACTCAGCGTTACCACTTTCGCCGCTCCAACATTTGCGGCCACAGGCGACCGCGGTTTGTATGGTGAACCCAACGAATTCGCATCCGTGCAACTGCAATCCACTGCGATTCTTGGACTGATATCGGCGCAGAAAGTCCCCAGCAAGAACGCCGTCAACTGGTTACTGGGACAGCAGTGTGCGAACGGTGCATTTCAGGGATACCGGTCTGACACTTCCATGCCGTGCGGATTATCTGACGCCACCACATTCAGTGGACCATCTGCTGACCAGACGGCCTGGGCGATCATGGCCCTTGAAGTGGTTGGCCAAGAAGCCGCTGCAAGAAAAGCCGCTCGTTGGCTGGTCTCCCTTGCCACAACTGACGCCAATGGAAAATTAGGGATCCCAACATATTCCAATGCCCAACCCAATGCCAATGCGACGGGTCTGTCCTTGAACGCATTGCGGGGACTTGGATACCGTCCAGAGGTGACGAAAAAATTGCAACTATTCCTGGGGTCATTGGTAATTCCATGTACAGATGTGCGGGGTGGAGCTTCGCTGTACGAGTCTTCGGTACCGGGTGCGAATAACGCCGCAACGGCCCAATCATTCTTTGGCATAGCCGCATCTATGCCCGCGTTTTTACCGGATGATTATGGCTCAAGTCCCAAATGTGGCCGGAATGCCTCAACAAAATTGGGGAGTTATTTAAATAAGCAAATCTCCCCACGGGCCTGCTCAACTATTTCCCATACGATGGAAATAGTTTCGGTGACACTGCTCTGGCTCTTCTGGGTTTCACTTCACAGGGTATTTCAAATAGGGCGGTTGCCCAGGCAACTATTGCACTGAAGGCGAATGCTCGAAGTTGGGCTCTTCCAGAAGGAAAGCCGAATGCTGGAGCATTGGGGTCGCTCCTGATGGTGAGTGTTGCCACGGGTTCCAACTCCAAAAACTTCGGTGGCATCGATCTGATAGCTGAAATTATCCGGTCGGAAACCAAGTAAATGCCCCCTGCGCCCGCCCTTCGCATGACACAAGGCACTGCGTTAATTCTCTTAACGTTGATCGCTGCGAATTTTGTCATGCCTGGGGCGGCGCAGGCGAGTACCTACCGGTTCTGGAACTTCTGGACCGTGAGTGATAACTCGTGGGTCTATTCGCAACTCGGACCCGCGAGCACCTTTCCTGAGGATGGTGCCGTTCAAGGCTGGGTGTTTGCCGCCACCGATGCTGACTCCGCATCCGTTGCCCCGAGTATTGAAGCAGCAGGTGTTTTTGAAAAAGCCTGTAGGGAATTCCCAGAGGTACCGGATCAAAAGCGCATGGCGTTCGTGATCGACCCCGGAAGTGCCGAAATTGCGCCAGACGGACAGATACCACCGGCACCGCAGTTCGTGTGTGCCACCGGAAGCATCGAGGCTAATGCCTATGAATTGCTGAATTCCGTGACCGAATTGCGCACCGAAAATGGCTTCATTTGTGCCATTAATTCGTATCCGGCAATGGAATGTTCTGCTGTATTTGATCCCAGCGGAATCAAAGAAGCAGCGATGGAAACCGAAGCGACCGCCAGTGATCCATCGGAGGAGTCGAGTAATTTGGCTCCGTTGGGAACTGCCGTGGTAATCGGTCTGGTTGCCGTTGCCGGATTCTATTTTTGGCGAAAGAGGTCAACATGAGCGTTTTCCTGCGAGCCCGATGGCTGCACCCTGTTGCGTGGTGGATTTGGGCACTCGCACTTGCCGCAGCGGCAACACGGGTAACTAATCCGCTTCTACTTGGACTCCTGATCGCGTCCGCCGCCATTGTCGTGGCCCGTCGCAAACCAGATGCCCCATGGGGACGGTCTTTTGAATTTTTCTTACTACTTGGAGTTTTCATCATTGTGATTCGAGTTGTATTCCAGGTTGTTTTCGGGGCAGCCACCGGAAGCCAGCTTTTGATCACACTCCCCGGAATATCCCTGCCCAGCTGGATGAGTGGATTGCGAATTGGCGGCCCAATCATGCTGGAGTCATTGCTCGGCGCTTTCTATGACGGACTTCGACTGGCCACTATTGCAATAGTCATTGGGGCGGCAAATTCACTCGCATCGCCTTCGCGACTTTTGAAAGCGATTCCCTCTGCTCTTTATGAGTTGGGGGTGAGTGTTGTTGTTGCACTCAGCTTCATTCCGCAATTGATTTCCGATGCAGTCCGTATTAGAGACATGCGTCGCTTACGAGGTCGCCGCAGCAATGGGTTAAAGGCGTATGCATCACTGGCGATCCCAGTTCTCGCTGGCGCATTAGACCGTTCCATTAATTTGGCCGCCTCGATGGACTCACGCGGCTACGGTCGATTGAACAACCAGTCATCACATTCGCGACGATTAGTGATTGGCCTATTACTCACCTCCATTGCGTTGATTGCCATTGGCTTATACGGTCTGTTCACCTCCGATGCGCACCCACTCATTGGCCTCCCCTCTCTATTCATTGGCTCAGTGCTTGCCGTGTATGCCATGTGGTACTCGGGCCGCAACCGGACCAGGACCGTGTACCGACCGGATGCCTGGACTCTTTCGGAATTCCTCGTATCCGGGGCCGGAATTCTGACGCTCGGCATTTACCTCTGGGCAGCCGTGAGAGTTGGATCCAACATGGCGTACTGGGAACAACTTCACCCAGCCCTAAATCAATGGCCAACCTTGCCGCTGTGGGGAGTGATCGCTTTTGCCATTTCACTCACTCCCGCATTTTCCAGTCCTCCCCCGCCTTCCATATTGGGTTCGCTCAATGAATCGTCGAAAGTGGGTTCCCGCACATGATCATTTTTGATCACGTCACGTTTACGTATCCTCAAACAAACTCCTCCGACGTGCCCGAGCCCGTACTAAAAGATATTTCGCTGGAGATCACCGATGGTGAGTTGGCGCTTCTCGTCGGAGCCACCGGTAGCGGCAAAACTACCTTCCTTCGCGCAATTAATGGACTGGTTCCGCACTTCTCCGGTGGCTACTTACAGGGTCGAATTTCCATTAACGGACGCAGTACTCAGGATTTCGCCCCTAGGGAATTAACCGATCTCGTCGGTTTCGTGCCACAGGATCCGCTGACGGGTTTTGTGACGGATCTGGTCGAAGATGAACTCGCCTATTCCATGGAAAGCCTTGGTATCGACCCGCAGACAATGCGCCGCCGGGTTGAGGAAACTCTTGATCTCCTAGGCCTTGCAGATTTGCGAAACAGGCCATTGCGTTCATTAAGCGGCGGTCAGCAACAACGGGTGGCAATTGGATCGGTGCTCACCGCGCATCCGGAAATTCTGGTCCTTGACGAGCCGACATCGGCCCTGGATCCTGGAGCCGCTGAAGATGTTTTAGCGGCCTTGCATCGACTTGTCCACGACCTTGGAGTCACTGTCGTCATGGCTGAACACCGCCTTGAACGAGTTGTCCAGTATGCGGATTCTATTCTGATGATGGAACATGGGCGAATTGCTAATGGCATACCCAGTTCGATTATGGAAAATTCACCAATCGCCCCTCCTGTTATTCATTTGGGTCGACTTGCCGGTTGGAGTCCGCTTCCCATATCAATTCGCGATGCCCGGCGTACCGCAGGGCCATTACGTAGCAGTCTTTCCGGACAACGTCCCCAGCTGCGAGTCGTTCCCGACTCAACACCATTGATTGCTCGCGTTCGAGATCTGGATGTTGGCTATGCACGGAACACGGTGCTCCGAGATATTTGTCTTGATACCAACGCGGGTGAAATCATTGCGTTGATGGGACGCAATGGTTCTGGAAAGTCCACACTCCTTCGGACACTGATAGGGCTCCACACACCAAATATTGGAACCGTGCGTATCAATGAGATAGATCCCGCCAGGGTTTCTGCCCGAGAGCTTATTCACCATGTTGGTTTAGTCCCCCAAGAGCCCAGTGATCTTTTCGAGGCACAAAGTGTTGCATTGGAATGCCGGAATTCCGACTCAGATGCTGGATGCGAAGCAGGGACAACTCGGGCGCTTCTCGCGCTGATGGCACCGGAAATTATCGATTCAACGCACCCTCGAGATCTGTCTGAGGGGCAGCAAATGCTTCTTGCCTTATGCATTATTGTCGCGGCCAAGCCACCGCTCCTTCTCCTCGATGAACCAACGCGCGGCCTGGACTACCCGACAAAGGGCAAACTCGCCGACATTCTCCGAGGGTTGGCGGAAACTGGCCACTGTGTCGTGATGGCAACACATGATGTGGAACTTGTGGCAGACCTCGCCACCCGAGTGATCATGCTGGGTGACTCCGAAATCGTGGCCGACGGGGCCACCGGAAGCGTGATCACCGGATCACCCATGTTTGCTCCCCAAGTTGCGAAAATCCTCGCCCCCCAACAGTGGTTAACCGTTCATCAGGTGGAAAATGCTCTGAGCAATTTAGAGCGAGCTGATACACCATGAGTAGCGCGATTCCATTAGGGAGAAAATCGGCGATCGCAATAGGAATCATCACGATCATCGGCATTGCCAGCTTCATGTGGCCATTTTTCGCTCCATCGGATTCTTTTGTCGTTGCCCATGCAACGGATGCACCTTTGATTTTCGCCGTCATCATTCCATTGCTGCTGGTTGTGGTCTTGGCCCAATTATCCGACGGAGGAATGAACTCAAAATCCATTGCACTTCTTGGAGTATTAGCCGCAGTCATCGCGGCGCTGCGCCCATTGGGTGCGGGCCTGGGCGGAATCGAGCCAATTTGGGTGATTTTGATTCTGGCAGGACGCGCACTTGGTCCGGGCTTTGGATTCGTCTTGGGCTCTGTGTCACTTTTTGTTTCCGCCATGTTCACCGGAGGCGTTGGTCCGTGGCTTCCGTTCCAAATGCTCGCAGCGGCGTGGGTTGGTCTCGGCGCTGGACTCCTACCCCGCGCTTCTGGACGCAAGGAAATCGTGATTCTTTGCGGTTACGCCGCTGGGGCCACCATCGCTTTCGGATTTATTCTCAATTTGTGGTTCTGGCCCTTTTCCCTCAACCTGCCAGAGCAAATCGCATTTTCGCCGGGAGCCGGACTGGGTGAGAACCTTCTTGCCTGGATGCGCTTCAATATTGCAACGTCACTTGGCTTTGATCTGCCGCGAGCCTTGCTCACCATACTTCTAATAATTATCGCGGGTCGACCAATCCTTTTCTCTTGCGCCGAGCATCGCGTAAGGCTGCATTCGGAGCGCCTGTTTCTTTTGACAATCAACTGACGCCGAATCAACTGACGCCGAATCAACCCGCAGGTCAGGTGTTGGAGTGAGCAGCGATCAGATCCCCGAATCGAAAAAATCTCTCGTTGACTCATTAATTGGACGGGTGGAACCTTTCGTGCCACTCGCGACGGAGCCGCTTCCCCCTGTCCTTACCGGTGCATTAGCCGAGTTAGGAATCTGGTGGCGTGAACGAGTGTCAAGTGATCTCAGTATGGCTACCATTGACACCGCTCATGGTATCGATTTCGAATCCGGCTGCAATTACGCGAACACGGCGATTGACTCCGGTGCAAACCTGTTGATTCTGATTTCAACACTTAACAACTGCTCACCCGAGGTTCGGGCAATCATTGGACTACTGACCCGCAGAGACGCCTTTTCGGTCTTCTTTCAAGATCAAGGCACAAGCGATCAAATCGCCATGCAATCAATGGCAGGGATCAGGAATCTCATGCACAAACATATGGAAATTCGAGGTGAACCACTTCAACTCGCCGAAGTCGATCCCGCGGTGGATTTCGCCTCAGGAATTCTCTTGTCAGCAAGTGCACGCAAAACCCCAGTGATCACCGGGACTTCCGCTCACCTTGCAGCAGCACTCATAGCGCAGCGACTGAGCATGAAAGCCAGTAACTGGTGGCGACATGGATCGACATCCCTCGATCCCGCAGTCACGAACTCGGTTGATCGACTTGGAATTCCACCAGGCTTGGCCCTGAATCTCACCGACCACACCGGAATCGGCGCGCAAATCAGTGCGCAGCTTCTCCAAAATTTTATCGGGGACTAACTGGCACAAATGGCAACGATGTTCGCTCGCAAATCAAACTCTTGCCACGTGCATCTACATAAAAGTCCGTTGGATTGAATTCAAGGGCTGCGGAGTCGACAAGGGCGAGTGCAATTCCGCCCTTGAGCGTGGGGGAATAGGTACCGCTGGTGATCTCACCTACTCGGATGGTGAGCTCCTGATCGGAGAAGACCCCCATGTGCGCTCGAGGGATTCCGCGGCCAATAACCCTTATTGCCACTCGTTTGCGTGGTGCACCCTTTTCCCGCATGGCAATGAGCGAGTTTCTTCCCTGGAACTCGGGCTTGGCCCAACCAATTGACCACGAGAGCAAAGCCTCAACCGGCGTGATCTCGGGTGCAATATCTTGTCCGTGCAATGGGTATCCCATTTCGGTGCGCAAAATATCGCGGGCCCCCAATCCTGCGGGCAGGCCACCCATTGGCTGGGCTACATCAAGGAGTGCGCGCCAGAGTTCAACGAGATTTTCAGAGGGAACAACAATTTCAAAGCCCACTTCACCGGTGTAACCGGTGCGGCACACCATGATCTGCACTCCATGAAATTCAGAATTCACAAAACTCATGTAAGCAAGTTCCGTCGGGATACCCAATTGTTCCAAAACGAGCGGTGACTTCGGTCCCTGGATGGCAATAATTCCGAAGTCGAGATGTTGATTTTGAATGGTGAGATTTTTCGGCAATAACCCTGTCAGTGCTTGTTCCACGCTGTCGGCGTTCGTGGCATTTGGAATAATAAAGAGGTCATCGTCAGAGTATCTGTAAATAATAAAGTCATCGATTACTCCCCATTGTCGTTGCACAACATGGAGTACTGGGCTTGGCCGGCAGCAATTTTGCCTAGTTCACTTGTCACTATTGCATTGAGCGCGGCGACAGCTCCCGGACCAGTAATTCGAAGTTTGCCCATGTGGGAGACATCGAAAATACCCACGGTCGTTCGTACCGCTTGGTGCTCGGACACCGCTCCGGAGTACTCAATGGGCATCTCCCAACCGCCGAAATTTGCACATTTCGCACCGAGTGACAGGTGAACCGGGTACAACGGAGTGTGACGAAGGTCAAGTGCCATACGCACAACTTTAGACTCATGATTAGATTCAGAGCATGCCCACTTCTAAATCCGCAGCAAATTCAAAGACTTCCCACGCAATAAAGCGTTCACAGCCGGATTCGCCATCCTTTTCTTTGACAACTACTAAACCTCGCGACATTGTCGCCGATGTTTTATTGGTCAACACGGCTCCTGCAAAAGGCAAAGGGGTTGAACTTGTTGCCCACGGCTTCACTCCCGCTCAAACCAAGCGCATTCAATTGGATATCGCCGCACTGGGCGGAACGGGTAAGAGCGGTGAGGTCATCACACTCACCGGTGTGGTCGGCGTGAAATCTCCAATCGTTATTGCGGTGGGACTCGGTGATTTTCGAAAGAAATTCGACATTGAAGAATTCCGCCGGGCATTGGGTAATGGAATACGCACGCTCAGTGGCAAGATCAAAGTTGCGATTTCATGTAGCCACTCCCTGAACACATTTACGCAACCGTGATGGCGGTAGGGCTCGCGGCATATTCATTTAATGGCTACCGCACCAAATCCAATGGCGCATCAAAAACTTTCCCAACGAAATTTACTTTATCGCTCCCCGTAGCCATTTCCGCGGAGTACAGAACTGCCGTGAAGGACTCGGCAACACTCGTCAATGCGATTTATTTGGCGCGGGACTTGATTAATACCCCACCCAATGACCTACCACCGGCTGAGTTAGCCGCACGAGCAAAAACTGCCCTGATTGGACTACCCGTAACGGTCAAAATCTGGGATGAAAAAGCACTCAAGGCAGACGGGTGCGGGGGCATCCTCGGGGTCGGGCTCGGGTCATCGCGCCCACCACGATTGGTCAAAATGACTTATGCCCCGAGAGGTGCAACCGCGCACCTGTCCCTTGTGGGTAAGGGAATCACCTTCGATACCGGCGGTATCTCGATTAAACCAGCGGCGAAGATGCATGAGATGAAAGCAGATATGTCGGGAGCTGCATCTGTTGTGGGTGCGATGCAAGCCATTGCGACACTGGGACTGAAAGTCAACGTCACCGGCTGGATTGCCGTTGCCGAGAACATGCCCAGTGGAACTGCCCAGCGACCGGGGGATGTCCTTACTACATTCGACGGCACCACGGTTGAGGTACTCAACACAGATGCCGAAGGACGACTTGTGCTGGCCGATGCACTTGGCATGTCTGTTGCTGAAAAGCCTGACCTCATCATTGACGTTGCGACACTGACGGGAGCGCAGCGAATTGCCCTGGGACGGCGAATCGCGGGTGTCATGAGCAATCAGGACTCATCTCGGGAACAGGTGGTGGCCGCGGCATCCGCCGTAGGCGAGGAGGCATGGCCCATGCCACTACCCACCGACCTACGCGAAACCCTCAACTCCGAAACTGCCGATATTGCCAATATTGGCGATGGCATGGGAGGGATGCTGTCAGCTGGAGTATTCCTGCGGGAATTCGTTCCAGATACTCAGCCCTGGGTGCATATTGACGTGGCCGGTCCTGCCTACAACGATGCCGCGGCTTATGGATACACCCCCAAGGGTGGCACCGGGGCCATGGTGAGGACATTTGTGAAGATCGCCTCTGATCTTGCCAAATAGTTTCGCTCACAGATCGCCCATTGCCCCAAGTGCGCAAGTTCAGGGGGCGGTGGAAGACTACGGGTATGACTTCTGCTGATACAACTTCTGCCGACGTAGTAATTCTGGGAGGAGGCAGCGGCGGTTACGCCTGCGCGCTCAGGTCCGCGGAACTAGGGCTTTCGGTTGTCCTCATTGACAAAGACAAACTGGGTGGAACGTGCTTACATCGCGGATGCATTCCCACCAAGGCTCTCCTGCATGCAGCCGAGATCGCTGACTCGAGTCGAGAGTCGGCGCATTTTGGAGTAAACACCACTCTGAATGGTATCGATATGCCCAAAGTGAATGAGTATCGCGATGGTGTCGTCGGTCGCTTGTATAAGGGACTCCAAGGATTGGTCAAAAGTCGCAATGTCACTTTTGTTGAAGGTGAAGGCAAGCTGATCGCGCCGAATACGGTCGAGGTGAACGGTCACAAGTACACCGGAAAAAATGTTGTCCTTGCAACGGGCTCGTATGCACGGTCTATTCCTGGGCTGGAGATCACCGGAAAAATCATGACCTCGGATCAAGCTCTGGAGCTTGACTTCGTCCCGCAGAGTGTGATTGTTCTCGGCGGTGGGGTGATCGGCGTGGAATTCGCCAGCGTCTGGAAATCATTTGGCTCAGATGTCACCATTGTCGAGGGGCTCCCCCATCTCGTGCCCAATGAAGATGAATCTTGTTCAAAAGCTCTTGAACGCGCCTATCGCAAACGCGGCATTACATTGATTTTGGGAACCAAGTTCGCCTCCGCGACCCAAGATGCCCAAGGCGTGCATGTCACCCTCGACAACGATAAAACCCTCGACGCCGATCTACTTCTGGTGGCAATTGGTCGCGGCCCCAATACCGAAGGCATGGGATTTGAAGCCCAAGGAGTCGCCATGGAACGTGGCTGGGTAGTTGTGGATTCACGCCAACGCACCAACGTGCCAAACGTCTTCGCAGTCGGCGACATCACACCTGGCCTACAACTTGCGCACCGCGGATTCCAGCACGGAATATTCGTGGCCGAGGAAATCGCCGGACTCAATCCCGTGGTGATTGAGGACATTAATATCCCGAAAGTCACATACTGTGAACCGGAAGTGGCCAGCGTTGGCATGACCGAGGCTCAGGCCAAGGCTGCTTACGGCGACGATGCCATCTCCTATGAATACAACCTGGGCGGAAATGGTAAGAGTCAAATTCTTGGCACCGCAGGTTTCATCAAGTTGGTGCAAAAGAAGGACGGTCCGGTCATTGGTATTCATATGGTGGGTTCTCGGGTAGGTGAACAAATCGGGGAAGCTCAGTTGATTGTCAATTGGGAGGCCTATCCTGAAGATGTTGCAACTTTGATCCATGCCCACCCAACCCAGAACGAGGCCATGGGCGAAGCCCACCTCGCTCTCGCAGGAAAGCCATTGCACGCCCACGCATAGGTATCTTTCAATCCACAACCCAAGGAGCAGTCAATGTCGGTCTCGGTGAAAATGCCACAACTTGGCGAAAGCGTTACCGAAGGCACCATCACTCGTTGGCTCAAGAACGTCGGTGATCACGTCACCGCTGACGAACCACTTGTCGAAATTTCCACCGACAAAGTCGACACGGAAATTCCCTCGCCCGTTACCGGTGTGATCCTTTCTCTCTCGGCTCAGGAGGACGATGTCATTGAAGTAGGCGGTGAACTCGCTCTCATTGGCGAGGAATCTGAAGTGGGTTCCCCAACCCCCGAACCAACCCCCGAAGTTGTTTCTGTCGAAATAGCTCCTGAAGCCGAGTCTCCTGACGCCGAGTCTCCGAGCCCGTTGTTTTCGAAGAAGTCGCCTCCACCCCGTCAACTGCCAATGACACGGTCATCAGTTTGCCTGCACTGGGTGAGAGTGTGACCGAAGGAACAATCACCAGATGGTTAAAAGCGGTTGGTGACCAGGTGGCAGTCGATGAACCGATAGTGGAAATCTCAACCGACAAAGTGGACACCGAGATTCCAGCCCCCGTGGCGGGTATTTTGATCTCCATTGCGGCTCCAGAAGACTCCGTTGTTGAAGTGGGCGGTGAATTGGGCCGCATCGGGACACAACTTGGTACTTCTGCTCCTGCTACTCCTGCTCCTCCCGCTGCTCCTGCTGAACCGGTTGCTCCCGCTGCACCGGTTGCTCCCACTCCACCCGCTGCAAGCAGCGCTGCTGAGCCGGTTGCTGTCGATGACAGCGCGGGTGAGAGTTACGTCACTCCCCTTGTGCGTCGATTGGCCGCCGAGACGGGCGTGGATTTGGCCAAGGTGCAAGGTACCGGGGCTGGCGGCCGGATCACCAAGGCGGATGTCTTGGGTGCAGTGGGTAATCAACCAGCACCTGCGCCAGTTTTAAGTGCGCCTCCCGCTACCGCGCCAACGACCGAAACTCAACCCAAAGCGACACCTTCTCGCCCGGCACCGTCGACACCAAGTTCATCACCCGCACCCGCCGGGCCGGTGGCGGGAACAACCCAGCCACTATCTCGATTGCGAAAAGTGATTGCAGAACGCATGGTCGAGTCCCTTCGGGTCTCCGCGCAACTCACCACCGTGGTGGAAGTCGATGTCACTCGCATAACTGCATTGCGTAATCGAGTGAAGACTTCATTTGAACAGCGCGAGGGAGTGAAACTCACCTACATGCCGTTCTTTGTGAAGGCTGCCGTTGAAGCACTCAAGCAGTATCCGCAGGTCAATGCCTCCATTGATATGTCCGCAGGAACGGTCACCTACTTCAGCGCCGAAAATATCGGTATCGCTGTTGATACCGAACGAGGACTTCTTGTTCCGGTCGTACACAATGCGGGTGAGCTCAATATTGCAGGCATCAGCCGTCGAATCGCTGATCTAGCCGATCGCACGCGGTCAGGAAAAGTCTCCCCCGATGACCTTTCCGGTGGAACATTCACCGTGACCAATACCGGCAGCCGCGGCGCTCTATTTGATACACCGATTGTCAATCAACCTCAGGTTGCGATTCTTGGTACGGGTGCCGTGGTGAAGCGCCCGATCGTCGTCACCGACGACAGTGGTCAAGACGTTATTGCAATCCGCTCAATGGTCTACCTCGCCCTCTCCTATGACCACAGGTTGGTCGACGGCGCAGACGCAGCCCGCTTCCTCACCACCATGAAGTCACGCCTCGAAGATGCCGCATTTGACGCCGAACTGGGAATTTAGCCGTGAAAATCGCGGTGACCGGGGCTTCGGGTCTTATTGGTCAACCGCTGGTGGCGCATTTGCGCGATCAGGGTCACGACGTGTACCGAATGGTTCGCAGGGCAACGTCAGCGCCAGATGAAATCACCTGGAACCCCGAATCGGGATTTGTTGATCTAGAAAAACTCGCCGGCACCGAGGCGGTTATTCACTTGGCCGGTGCGGGTGTGGGCGACCACAGGTGGACAGATGCTTACAAGAAGGAAATCCGCGATAGTCGCGTCAAAGGGACCGACACCATCGCTCGGGCTATTGCATCCCTTGATCCCAAACCCCGTGTTTTTGTGAGTGGATCCGCCATCGGGTTTTATGGAGACACGGGCGACCGGGTAGTGACGGAAACGGATCCCGCCGGACACGGCTTCCTTGCCGATGTTGTTGTCGCATGGGAAGCTGCCGCCAACCCAGCTCGCGACGCCGGTATTCGAGTTGTTCATCCCCGAACCGGGCTCGTTGTAGCTGGCAATGGAGGCGCCTGGGGCCGAATGTTTCCTCTCTTCAAAGCGGGAGTCGGTGGCAAACTAGGTAGCGGAAAGCAATACTGGTCTTGGATTTCATTGCGCGATGAAGTAAACGCGCTCACGTATCTCGTGGAGAACGAATCGCTCATGGGACCGGTGAACTTGACCGCACCCACACCGCAGACAAATGCCGAGATAACGAAGGTCATGGGTTCGGTACTGGGTCGCCCAACTCTCCTCGCAGTTCCAAGCATTGCACTCAAAACAGTTCTGGGTGAGTTTTCCTCGGAGGTACTTGGTAGTGCACGGGTTCTTCCCGCGGTACTTGAGCAAAAGGGTTTCACCTTTCAGGACACCACGGTCGAGTCCGCAATTCGCCAGGCACTCGTCTAGTCGATCGTGAAAGTCGATGTCGCAATTGTGGGCGCCGGGCTCGCCGGTCTTGCAGCCGCACGTCAACTATCGATCCATGGGTTCAGCATTGCCCTGTTCGAAGCTGATTCCAGAGTAGGCGGACGCGTTCAGAGTGATCACCACGACTCTGGCGCGATAATGGATCGCGGTTTTCAACTGTATAACCCCGCGTATCCAGAAGCAGCGCGAGTACTTGACCACTCCGCTTTGGACCTGCGTTCCTTTACTTCCGGGTTGATTTCCTGCACCACGCATGGAAACCTCCGTCTTGCCGATCCTCGAAAAGTCCCGCAGTGGGCACCTGCATCTGCCCTGCCACCCTCCGGTTCACTCCGCTCAAAACTTTCATTTATCCGCTATGCACTCGAACAGCGCAACCGTTCAGCTCGGACAATCGCTTCCCAACCAGAACAATCCGCCGCGCAGGCGCTGTCCAATGCTGGCGTTAACGGTGATTTTTATCGGGAAATTATTCAACCGTTTCTCGCTGGCGTATTTCTTGAATCGGAATTGAACACCTCGTCACGCTTCTTGGATCTCATTCTCAAGAGTTTCCTCCGCGGTTCACCGTCTGTTCCTTCGCGCGGAATGCAAACTATTCCCGATCAACTAGCAGATGCTCTGCCCGACGGGGTCATTCACCTCAACACACCGGTCGCAGCGGTCACCGAAGACTCCGTAACCGCGGCTGGTCGCAATTGGCAGGCTCAGGCAGTGATCGTTGCCGTCGACTCAACAACTGCCCATCAATTGGTTGGTGTGCAATCTGCACCATGGAACTCTGTAACAACGTGGTACCACCTTGCTCCACGAACCGAGCTCACCCACGGCAAACCGGTTCTGGTGGTCAACGGGGGCGGTGTGGGCGCACTCTCCGATTCATCGATTATTAATTCCGTGGTCCTGACCAATGCTGCGCCGGAGTATGCACCAGGGCATTCACTTATTTCCACTTCGGCGATTGGAATTCACCCACGAGACCTACCCCTTCATGGCGCTCTGACGAAAATGTACGAGACGAATACTTCGTCGTGGGAGCTCATTGGCCACTATCCGATCTCACATGCACTACCGGCCATGTCGGTACCACTGACAGTTGAGAAACCCGCTCGCCACGGCCCGGTGTTTCTTGCAGGTGACTACCGAGCAACATCGAGTATTCAAGGAGCCATGGTGAGCGGGCGGCGGGCGGCGGACTCTGCGATCCGACAACTACTTGAATTGTCGGACACCGACACACCTTTCGAGGGGCGCGAACATGTCAGAGCTTGAAGTCATTGAATTGGGATCCCAGGTGGATTACCAGTACGCGTGGGATCTGCAGCGCAGCATTCATGCCGAGGTGGTCGCTGGAACCCGACCCAATACGGTGTTACTGCTCGAGCACAATCCGGTGTACACGGCAGGAAAACGAACCGACCCCACCGAACGACCCACCGATGCAACCCCGGTTATAGACGTAGATCGTGGTGGGAAAATTACCTGGCACGGCCCCGGTCAAATTGTGGGCTATCCAATTCTGCGCTTAACCGATCCCATCGACGTTGTTGCACATGTGCGGCGAATCGAGAGCATGCTCATCGACGTCTGCGCTGAGTTCGGCCTGCAGACAGAGCAGGTGGACGGGCGCAGCGGGGTGTGGGTGACATCAACTCTTCCAGCCCGAAAGATCGCCGCCATTGGGATTCGCGTTGCCCAAGGTGTGACCCAGCACGGGTTCGCCATCAACTGCAATAACTCACTCGATGCCTACCATTCGATAGTCCCCTGTGGGATTAAGGACGCCACCGTGACCACCCTGAGCGAGGAAGTGGGGCGCACCGTGAGCGTCTCTGACGTGTTACCTGCGCTGAAATCCCGATTACCCAACCTGATCCCCGAATACGCCGGAAAGAGGCAGCCATGACTTCTGACACGATTTTTACCGGTCCGAATCCGGAGGGTCGCAAACTCCTTCGCATTGAAGCACGAAATGCTGAGGTGCCGATTGAGCGAAAGCCAGCGTGGATCAAAACCACCATGAAGACCGGCCCAGAGTTCACCAAGATCCGCAACCTGGTGGCAAGCGAGGGACTGCATACCGTGTGTCAAGAAGCCGGTTGTCCCAATATTTATGAATGCTGGGAAGACCGCGAGGCGACTTTCCTGATCGGTGGGGAACAGTGCACTCGCCGTTGTGACTTCTGCCAGATTGATACTGGAAAACCGGGCCCCCTTGACCGAGACGAACCTCGTCGAGTTGCCGAGTCAGTCAAAACCATGGGCCTGCGCTATGCCACCGTTACGGGCGTTGCTCGCGATGACCTCCCCGATGAAGGTTCGTGGCTCTATGCCGAAACAATTCGGCTGATAAAGGAACTCAACCCCGGCACGGGGGTCGAGGTTTTGATTCCCGATTTCTCAGCAAACCCCGAATTTCTCAAGGTCGTATTCGATACCCGACCGGAAGTTTTAGCTCATAACGTGGAAACCGTGCCTCGAATCTTCAAACAGATCAGACCTGCATTCACCTATGAACGAAGTCTGAATGTGATCACACAGGCAAGGGACGCTGATTTGGTCACCAAGAGCAATCTGATTTTGGGTATGGGTGAGGAAGAATCCGAAATTGATCAAGCACTGGTTGATCTCCACGAGGCCGGATGCGACCTGATCACCATCACGCAGTACCTGCGACCATCAAAACTTCACCACCCCGTCACGCGCTGGGCGCCGCCCGAAGAGTTCGTGCATTGGGACAAGCGCGCTGTCGAGATCGGTTTCGCCGGAGTCATGAGTGGACCGCTGGTGCGCTCGAGTTACCGAGCTGGACGGTTATACGCCCAAGCAAAGGCGCTCAAGGAAAACAAGAGTGCTTGATCCCCAACAGCCCATGACCCCAACTATCACCGCACTTCATGTGTGGCCGGTTGGTCAGGAGTTCCCCGATCCCACCGACTCCATCACCCTGGAGTGGGGCGGCGTTCCCGGTGATCGTCACTTCGGCGAGACCATGCCGTCAAATTCACGCGAGATGCATGCATTCAAGCGCGGCACGACAATCCGCAACTATCGGCAAATCTCCATTGTCGATCGCGCTGAACTTCACCAGATTGCTCAGCGGTTGGATCTCGACGAGATCATTGCCGGAACGATTGGCGACAATATCTGCACCGAAGGCCTTCCCGATCTCACCGCATTGCCACTCATGACTCGGCTCATGTTTCCCAGTGGGGCCTGCATCATGACGGGTGGGGAGAATAATCCCTGCACCATTGCCGGTGGCATGGTTGCGGCGCGCTACGGAACACTCCCCCACAAATTTCCCAAGGCAGCCATCCACCTACGTGGTATCACCGGCTGGGTTGAGCGTCCTGGCCTGATCCGAGTGGGAGATCTGATTCAGATTGTGGGGTTGCACTAACTACCTGAACCAACCCACTCAACTTTCAACCCATGCCTGACCCATGTCGGACCCATGCTCAGCCCATGCTCAGCCCATGCTCAGCCCATGCTCACTCCTCTAGGCCTCGCTCCTCTAGGCTGAGACCGTGGCAAAAGGCAAAATAAGGCAGAGTTTCTCCTCCATCGCGCAGAACTGGCGCATGACCGCGAAGTCATTCCCTTACCTATGGGCAGAAGTTCTCGGCGTATTCGTGGTCGTTTCCGCGATTGTCGCCCTTCCCGTGTGGCTCCTGGTCAACCCCATCACGGCGATTTTGATTGCCCTGCCGATTGGACTGCTCGCTGCGACCTTCTGGTTTAGTCGCCGAGCCATGACCGCCGCGTACGCATCTATCGAGGGACAACCCGGTGCCGCAGCTGCTGTTATCCAGTCGATCCGCGGAAATAAATGGGCGGTGACGCCTGCTGTTGCAATCAATAAGAGTCAGGACATGGTTTCCCGAGTTGTGGGAAAGCCCGGGGTGATCCTCGTGTCAGAAGGTCCCGCCAGCAGAGTGACCTCCCTGCTGACCAATGAACGCAAGAAAACTGCCCGCTGGGTAAGCGAGGTTCCCATCTATGAAATTCAAGTAGGAACCGGCGAGAACCAGGTGTCGTTGAAGAAACTCCAAAAAACCCTGAGCAAACTCCCCCGAAATTTACGCGGTGGCGAAGTGACCGAGGTGCGTCGCAGGCTAGATGCCCTCGGCAATGCCCAAAATGCACTACCCATTCCCAAGGGGCCCATGCCCACCAGCCCCCGGGCTGCTCGTCGCCCGCGCTAACTCGCCGGAACTAACTCACCCGAACTAACTCACCCGAACTACTCGGGAACCTACCAGGCGATCTTGAAGCCCTCGTCCATCTGAATCAATCACGAGTGCGGGGATCACTAACAAGATTAATAGGGTTCGCGCCGCAATGCGCCAAGCGGCTAACCGACCACCCTGCAGGTTCACCACTCGCAGGCCCAGGATTTTTTGACCGAATGAAGCTCCGAGCAAGAACGTGAAGAACACAATCTCTACATAAAAGATGACAACCGTCGCAATCATGGAATCCCCTGAGCCATATGCATACTGGCGAAAAACGAGGACTGCGATTCCTAGGCTGGCAAACCAATCAATGGTGAGTGCGGCAAGACGGCGACCGAACCCCGCTGAAGATTGCGCCGGAAACATCAGGGGTCGCGGTGTGCTCACGTAATGTCCTTGCGATTGGTCATCACGACCGCTGCAATCGCAAGTATCACCGCGTAAGAAATGAGCAGTAGCGCGGCTGCCGGAACGCTCAAGGCATCTGTCCCACCGAACCCAGACGTGTTGGTGGCTTGCAGGATTGAGTTGAGTGCACCACCGGGTAGCCACTTGCCAATCCAGTCAACAAAAACGGTGAGGAGTGCTTCCACGACAAATATCCAGACAAGAGCAATGACCACGGCCGCAACTTGGTTCGTGATCAAGGCTCCAATCGCCACACCCAAAATTGCGTACAGCACTAGTCCGAGTAGCGCACCACCCAAAATCTGAATAACTTTCGTCCAGTCGACGGGTGCGTGTTCGACGGTGGTGAGCAGGATCGTGGCAACGATGACTGTTGCAATCCACATGAGTAAGGCAATGGCGAAAGCAAGAATTGAGTAAGTGATCATTTTGGCGAATATGACCATTTGACGCTTGGGTGTCGCCAAGAACGTTGACGAAATTGTTTGATTTCGGTATTCACCGCTCATGGCAATGATTCCCAGAATCAAGACAAAAACTGATGCACCACCGACAGATGCGTAAATATTCGTGACCGCTGCCGGCTCCAAGAGACCATTAACATCTTCCTGACCTGGCGGGCCGGGAGTGAGATACACGCCGAGAACAACGGTGAGCAACACGAATGCCAATGCCGACAATGTCAAGATCAAAAGAAGCTTTGTGGTGAATACCTTGCGGAACTCCGACTTGATCAGGGAGATCATGTGGTACTCCCTTCACTCTGCGTGAGTTCAAGGAACATGGATTCAAGATCAGGTGTTTTCTCCCTCAACTCATGGAGTTCAACGGACTCGGTGAATGCTTGGTGTCCAATTTCCGCGGCGCTGACTCCAGTGATGATCAAGGAGCCACCCTCTCCCGAACGGACATTCCAACCCGGAACCCGCGTCAGGCGTTCAATATTTGGACCACGCACAACGACTTCCGCTGACCCTCCGTCAGAAAGGGATGCGAGTGAACCCTGATATGCCAATGAACCGGTGCGAATAATGATGACGTCGTCCACGGTCTGCTGTACTTCTGAAAGAACGTGACTGGATACCAGCACCGTTATTCCTAACCCGGCTTGGTGTCGCAAAAAACTACGCAGCCAAGAAATCCCTTCTGGGTCGAGACCATTGGCGGGTTCATCGAGTATCAAGACTTTTGGATCGCCTAAGAGGGCAACCGCGAGGGCCAAACGCTGACGCATGCCGAGGGAATATCCCCCCACTTTGCGATTCGCGGATTCACTTAAACCCACCGTGTGCAGAACTTGGTCTACTCGTGATTCGGGAATATTCGCAACCGCTGCCATGACTCGGAGGTGGTTTCGGGCAGATCGAGCCGGGTGGAAACCACTTGCTTCCAAGGATGCGCCAATGACCGAGATCGGATTCTTGAGTTCCCGATAAGTTTGCCCGTCAATGGTCGCCGATCCAGATGTAGGGCTGACCAACCCCAAAAGGCACCGCAGGGTGGTGGTTTTGCCAGCACCATTGGGACCAAGAAACCCGGTTACTTTGCCTGGGGCAATGGAAAAGCTTAAATCCTTGACTGCCGTGACACCCGAACCGAAGCTCTTGGTCAGGTTTTTTACCTCAATGGCCATTTACCCATCCTATGGCCTGCCATCGGTTACCTGATTCCTCCCAATTCCCTGTGGAAAAGGGCAATCCGTGATGTCTGGTGCGGTCGTTAACATGACGGAAACAGACGGGATACCTCAGCGATACCCGCATCTTCTAGTGTTAGGTCGTGCCCGGGAGCGCCCGGGAATCTGCACCGAATACAGGAGGAACGAATGTTCAAGGACAGTTCAGAGGTACTGGACTTCATTAAGAAGGAAAACATCGAGTTTGTCGATGTTCGATTCATGGATCTGCCAGGCGTCATGCAGCATTTCAATGTCCCGGTCGATTCATTCGGTTCAGATGTATTCGAAGATGGACTCATGTTTGATGGATCCTCAATTCGTGGATTCCAAGCGATCCACGAATCTGACATGAAACTTGTTCCGGATCCCAGCACGGCTTTTGTCGATCCATTCCGCCCCGCTAAGACTCTCGTGATGAACTTCTCAATCCTTGATCCTTTCACCGATGAGCCATACTCGCGTGATCCTCGCAATGTCGCAGCCCGTGCCGAGGCCTATCTCACTTCAACCGGTATTGCAGACACCGTCTATTTCGGTCCAGAGGCCGAATTTTATGTTTTCGACGACGTCCGGTTCGAGACCAACCAGCACTCCGGCTACTACTACATCGATTCGGTAGAAGGTGCATGGAATACCGGTCGCGTTGAAGAAGGTGGCAACCGCGGATACAAGACCCGTTACAAGGGTGGCTACTTCCCTGTTCCCCCAGTGGACCACTTCGCCGATATTCGCGATGACATGGTGCGCGCCCTGCAGCAGGTGGGATTGAGAGTCGAGCGCTCCCACCATGAAGTAGGCACCGCGGGTCAGGGTGAAATCAACTACACCTTCAACAAATTGCGCAGTTCCGCAGATGACCTCATGAAGTTCAAGTACGTGATCAAGAATGTTGCCTGGGCACATGGCAAGACCGCAACGTTTATGCCCAAGCCACTATTCGGTGACAATGGTTCCGGCATGCACTGCCACCAATCGTTGTGGAAGGACGGCAAACCACTTTTTTATGATGAAAATGGTTACGGTGGCCTTTCCGATTTGGCTCGTTGGTATATCGGCGGTTTGCTTGCGCACGCACCATCACTTCTGGCTTTCACCAATCCCACGGTGAATAGCTATCACCGATTGGTGCCCGGTTTTGAAGCACCGGTGAACTTGGTGTACTCAGCCCGTAACCGCTCAGCCTGCATCCGAATCCCGGTCACCGGTAGTTCACCAAAAGCCAAGCGCATTGAATTCCGGGTTCCTGACCCATCCAGTAACCCATATCTAGCATTTTCTGCTCAATTGATGGCGGGCCTTGATGGAATCAAGAACAAGATTGAACCCATGGCACCGGTGGACAAGGATCTCTATGAACTTCCACCCGAAGAATTGGCAAATATTCCCCAACTGCCAGCTTCACTCGATGCCGCACTTGAAGCACTCGAGGCAGATAACGAATACCTTCAGGCTGGTGGGGTATTCCCCGCAGATCTGATCGAAACATGGGTTGACTACAAGCGAACCAATGAAATCGCACCTATTCGCCTGCGCCCGCATCCACACGAGTTCGAGATGTACTACGACATCTAGCAATGCCGCGGTCTGCGACCGCAAAATCTCAGCCGAGCGGCTACCCTCAGAGGATCATGAAAAATGACTCCGCACGAGGGTGGCTGCTCGTCTTTGTTCAGGTGATCATCTTTATTGTGTTTGCACTTCTTCCCACTCGGGAGGTCACCGTGGGAAGCGCGATTACTGGTGGTTTACTCATTGTGGTCGGCGCAGTATTTATTGGGTGGGCATTCATTTCATTGGGTAATGCACTCACAGCCAACCCGGTTCCACTCTCCCACGCCGAATTGCGAACACAGCGGGCTTTTTCAGTTGTCCGGCATCCGATCTACACCGGGGTTTTGACTGCGCTGTTGGGGTTCGTGGTTCTCATGGGCTCATGGTGGACATTGGTGTGGTGGCTCGTTGCGGTTACTTTCTTTTGGGGCAAATCCCGCTGGGAAGACTCATTGCTGGCCGCTAAACATGGAGACGCATGGGTTCGGTGGTCACACCAGACCCCCGCCCTGCTTCCCTTTATTCATTTCCGTAAAAAATCCGCTCCATGACCTTGCGTGCTCTTCTGGTCGCTCTTAGGTAGTCCTCTTCCAGGACTCCAGCTTTGTCGCTTCGGTAACCCATGAGGTACGTCACGGCCGAAAGTTCGGTGTAATCGGCAGGCAATAGATCACTCATGGAAGATTTCACCAGCATGATCGAATTGCGAATTTCACTGGCAAGAGTCCAAGCTTTCACCAGTATTTCTGTGTCTTCAGGATCAATCAGACCTAATGCTTCCTCCGCCCGCAGTGCTGCAATGGTGGCGGTGGTCTGAAGTGATGGCTGGCCGTGCCCGAATTGCAGCTGCAGTAATTGCGCCACCCACTCCACATCGCTCAAACCACCTCGCCCCAATTTGGTGTGCCGGGTGGGATCCGCGCCGCGCGGAAGTCGTTCTGCTTCCATGCGCGCTTTGAGGCGCCGCATTTCTATCAGCGACTTGGGGTCGAGTCCACCTTCTGGGTACCGGAGTGGATTGATCATGGTCGTGAAGGCTGCACCCAGTTGGGAATCCCCGGCAGCATGACGGGCACGCAACAATGCCTGCGCCTCCCACGGAGATGACCATTTCGCGTAATAGGCGGTGGTTGACTCCAGACTCCTGACGAGTGGTCCCTGTTTGCCTTCCGGACGAAGATCCGCATCAATTTCCAGTGCGGGTTCATCTGCAGGAGCGCTCAATAGTGCGCGCATGTCGTTGACGATCTTGAATGCCTGCTTGCCTGCTTCTGCTGTATCTGCGCCGGCAAGTGGTTCATAAATGAACATGACATCTGCGTCACTGCCGAATCCCAGTTCACATCCGCCATACCTACCCATGGCAATAATTGAAATGCGCACAATCGGTTCCGTTGGCGTGACGGCATTGAGCGCCCCCTCGAGTACGGCATCTGTCAAATGTGTTAACGCCATGCCGATTTGTTCGATGCTTGCCAAACCGAGCGCAGCAGCTGAACCAATCCGGAACAGTTCACGCCGCCGCATGGCTCGCAACGCATTTACCGCTTTGTCAGGTTCTTCATGGCGTTGCGCAATTGAGCGAATCTCCACGGACAGGTCCACGGGTTGCAGATCCTCGTCGTGGGCCAACATGGCAATGGATTCCGGTGCGCGGCGGATCAGGTCGGTGAGATAGCGGCTGGAAGCAAGAATGTGCGCAAGTCGCTCCGCGGCCAATGATTCATCGCGCAAAAGCCTTAAGTACCAGTGGCTTGCGCCCACTTGATCACTCACCTGGCGGAAAGCGAGCAGACCGGTATCCGGGTAAGGAGCCTCTGCAAACCACGACAGCATGACCGGTAACAGAGTTCGCTGAATAATGGCACGCCTGCTCACCCCACTGGAGAGGGACTCAATGTGTCGCAGCGCACCTTCGGAATCGGTAAAGCCCAATGCGCGAAGTCGATCACGTGCCGCGGTGGTGGTGAGCCGTGCATCTGTGGCATCGAGCCCGGCAACCGCGTTGAGCAGCGGACGATAGAAGAGTTTTTCGTGGATTCGCCGGACTTCTCGCGCATGGTCCTTCCACTGTTTGAGCAGCGTCTCCATGGGGTCACTTCTAATACCAATGCTGCGCGCCAGTGTAGTGAGTTCGTGCGGATCTTCGGGAAGAGTATGTGTGCGCCGCAATTGTCGAAGTTGCAAGTGGTGTTCCAAAGTGCGAAGGAATCTATAACTGTTCTCCAACTTCATGGCTTCGTCTCGACCCACATACCCCCACGTGGCAAGTGCCCGTAATGCATCAATGGTGTTGCTGCTCCGAAGCAGTACATCACTGCGACCATGCACTAATTGCAACAACTGCACAGAGAATTCAATATCGCGCAATCCACCCGGACCGAGTTTGAGTTCACGGGCCGCAAGCGTGGAATCGACATTGTCTTCCACCCGGCGGCGCATCGCCTGAACATCTGGCACGAAATCCTTGCGATCGGCTGCCGCCCACACAAACGGCTGGATGCGCATCATGTATTCCTCGCCAACGAGCGGGTCACCCGCCACGAATCTGGCCTTGAGAAGTGCTTGGAACTCCCACGTGCTGGCCCATCGTTCGTAATACCCCGCATGGGACTCCACCGTGCGAACGAGAGCTCCCTGCTTCCCCTCTGGGCGCAGCGCCGTGTCCACCTCCCAGATGGCACCCTCGGCCGTCACCGCCCCACATGCATGAATGACACCGCGTGCCAATGCGGTTGCAATCTCTAATGATTCGGTGGCGTCGGTGACGAAAATTACATCGACATCGCTGACATAATTCAATTCACGTCCACCTGTCTTGCCCATGGCAATGATCGCCAATGGACAGGTTGGGTCGGTCACTCCCGAACGGGCAACCGCCAGACCTGCTTGCAGTACTGCATCTGCAAGGTCACTGAGCCAACCGGCAATTACTTCCATGGCGAATCCGCCACTGAGATCCCGGCTCGCAATTGCCAACAACTCCCGACGGTAGGCGACTCGGAGGGCGTTGAGAACCGCGTCCGAATTCCCCGAAGCAATGGGCAATGCCGATAATGGATCCGCACCCACGGACTGCATGATCCGCTCCCTGATCTCTACCGGGGGCGCAGCCAATGCCTCGGTATCAAGGATCGAGTCACACTCAGGGTGTCTGATCAGAAACTCGCCCAGCCCCAGCGAGAGTCCCAGTATCTGGAGTAAACGACCTAGGGTGATTGTGTCAGCACTGAGCGATCCGACCAAGCGATTTTTATGCTGGCCATTCGCAGCCTCCAAGATTCGGACTAACTGCTGCAGTGCCAAGTCTGGATCCGCCACACCCACGAGTGATTCCGCGATTGCGGCCGATTCGATTGCGCCTTCTGACAACTTCTCAATCTCTGCGACCAATTCAATGGCCGCCGTTGAATCTTGGATCCCAGTTCGCACGAGGACCGCACGAAGCGATTCACTCCGCGAAACACTCATATTGGAAATCTACTCTCTGCCACACCTTGGCACCGCAGCCCCAAGACGATTCATCAGGTGACGCGCTATGGGGATTGCGCTATAGGGATGGCGCTATAGGGAAGGAAGGTATCTATTCAATTCCCATTGAGTGACCTGCTGCCGATACTCTTCCCACTCCGCCCGCTTATTGCGCAAGAAGAATTCAAATACATGTTCGCCCAACGCCTCCGCGACCAATTCACTATTCTCCATGGCCATGATCGCTTGATTGAGGCTTTCGGGAAGTGGTTTCATTCCAAGGGCATTTCGTTCCCCTGGAGTTAATGCCCAGACATCATCTTCTGCTTCCGGTGGAAGTTCATAGCCTTCCTCTATCCCCTTGAGCCCTGCCGCCAGCAGCACGGCAAATGCCAAATATGGATTCGCGGCACTGTCCATTGCCCGGTACTCGATTCGGGCGCTATTCGCCTTACCCGGTTTGTACATGGGGACGCGCAAAAGGGCCGAACGATTATGTCTTCCCCAACACACCCACGCAGGAGCTTCAGCGCCACCCGCAATTCGTTTATAGGAGTTCACCCACTGGTTTGTCACCGCAGTTATTTCCGGAGCGTGAACAAGTAATCCTGCGAGGAATGCTCGAGCAATCTTTGACAATTGATGCTGCGCACCGGGTTCATAGAAAGCATTGGTATCACCTTCAAAGAGGGAGAGGTGCGTATGCATGCCGCTTCCGGGGAACTGCATAAAGGGCTTTGGCATGAAAGATGCAAAGATCCCCTGATCCAGTGCAACTTCCTTGATGGCCAATCGGAATGTCATGAGATTGTCAGCGGTGGATAATGCGTCCGCGTAGCGGAGATCGATTTCCTGCTGACCTGGACCGCCCTCATGGTGGCTGAATTCGACCGAAATACCCATGGCTTCGAGCATGGTGATTGCCTGCCGCCGGAAATCATGGGCAACTCCATTTGGAGCGTTATCAAAATACCCGTATCGATCAACCGGCACGGGCTCTTGCCCTGGCTCCGGTTCCCCCTTGAATAGATAGAACTCAACTTCTGGGTGGGTGTAGAACGTAAAGCCCATGTCGGCAGCTTTGGTCAGTGCCCGCTTGAGGACATGGCGTGGGTCGGCAAATGATGGTGAGCCATCCGGCATTTGGATATCGCAGAACATGCGAGCAACGCCGGGACCCTCTTCACGCCATGGAAGGATGCTGAAAGTGCTTGCATCTGGCTTGGCAAGCATGTCTGATTCATAAACCCGTGCGAAACCTTCAATAGCCGAACCATCGAATCCAATACCTTCGCTGAAAGCACCTTCTAATTCAGCAGGTGCTATCGCAACAGATTTCAATGCACCGAGAACATCGGTGAACCACAGGCGAATAAAGCGGATATCCCGCTCTTCTACCGTGCGTAACACGAATTCAGCTTGCCTGTCCACTTAAACCTCCACACTCAAAGAACCTTGTGACTCTCACCCTATGGTCAATGGCACCATGGTGCTCCCACTCGTGTTACGGGGCGGTTAACAAGTACCCTCGCACCTGTGACCCTGCGCGTGGCCCTGGCTTCCACTAACCCCATTGTGGGTGATTTGAGCGGCAATGCCGACAAAGTACGTCGTGCGACCGCCGAGGCGGTTCTCGGTGGTGCCGAACTCGTTGTTTTCGGGGAAATGGCCCTCAATGGCTACCCGGTCGAGGATTTGGCCCTGAGGGAAGATTTCCAAGTTGCATCGCTTCACGCGGTTCATCAACTTGCCCGCGACCTGGCATCCGATGGCTTTGCAGCTGCAACCGTGATTATCGGCTTCCTCGGTTCGGAATCAGAACCAGAGCAGGCCTATGGCTATCCCGCCGGCGGACCTCGAAACTCGGCTGCCGCTATTCACAACGGCGAGGTAATTGCCACCTACAACAAACATTTTCTCCCCAACTACGGAGTATTTGACGAAGCCAGATACTTCGTTCCAGGAACCGATCCCATCGTGATTATGGTGAATGGCTACAGCGTGTGTTTAGCGATCTGTGAAGACCTGTGGCGCGAGGGTGGGCCCGTGCAGTGGGCGCGCGACGCCAATGCAGATGTACTAGCGGTCCTTAATGCATCCCCATATGAAATGGGTAAGGACAATGTGCGTTTTGAGCTCTGCCAACGTCGCGCCCAACAATCAGGCTCCACAATTCTTTACACCAATATCGTTGGCGGACAAGATGAACTTGTCTTTGATGGTGGATCAATGGTCGTCAGCCCTGAAGGTCACCTCATTGCCAGAGGTCCACGATTCACGGAGTCCGTCCTTCACCTCGAACTTGGCACTTCACATAAGAATTCGGAATTGAAAGTGTCCCCCGGCCTAGATTCATTGGCTGAAGTCTGGTCTGCTCTCACCCTGTCATTACGAGACTATGTCAACAAAAATGGATTCCGTTCCGTTGTGCTCGGTGCCAGCGGCGGGATTGATTCAGCGGTTGTCGCCGCCCTGGCCGTAGATTCCCTCGGTGCTGATCGTGTGTACGCAGCGGCCATGCCGAGCCCATTTTCCTCGGAACATTCCGTTGCCGATGCCTACTCATTAGCCGAGAACACCGGAATCTCGATCAGAACCATTCCGATTAAACCTATGTTCGATTCTTTTATGCACAGCCTTGAACTTTCGGGTTTGGCTGAAGAAAACCTTCAGGCCCGAATTAGAGGAACGACATTGATGGCTTTGTCGAACGCGGAAGGACATCTGGTCTTGGCCACCGGCAATAAAAGTGAACTCTCCGTTGGCTATTCCACCATTTACGGAGATGCCGTCGGCGGATTTGCTCCCATTAAGGACATTCCTAAGACTCTCGTCTGGGATTTGGCTAGGTGGCGAAATCAGAAGGCAATCGCGAATGGTGAAACTCCACCCATTCCGGAAAATAGCATCACTAAGGAACCTAGTGCAGAGTTGCGCCCGGATCAGCGCGACACCGATTCACTCCCAGATTATGAAATTCTGGATTCGATTCTGGATTCCTATGTTCATCATGATGATTCAGCTGATGAACTGGTAGCCCGAGGTTTTGATCCTGAACTGGTTCACCGAATAATTCGACTCACCGATGCTGCTGAATACAAGCGACGCCAGTACCCGCCTGGAACGAAAATTACCTTGAAATCTTTTGGTCGAGACCGAAGGCTTCCGATCACCAATCACTGGCGGGGACTGTGCTGAAAACGGTGTTTCGGGAATGCCTCAGGTGGCAACGATGCGCTCCTCGCCTTGTGTCTTGAATCGGTAGAACGCATCGCTAAGCCAGGAGGGCATAGACGATGCTGCCGAGATCAAGGCCTCAAACTCCTTCGGTGGCAGGCGGCGCTTGAGCAGGTCGATAGCGTCCTTTGTGTGCCCATTCTTAGACGAGAGCGATTTTCCCAACCCTTTACAATAGTGTTACGATTTAGGTAACATATTCGGATGGAGTTGTGCTACTCTACGAGAGATCTGGAGCGGGTCTGCACTGACGAACGTCGGATGCAGAAGGATCTGGGAAAAAACGTAGCGAAGAAACTCAAGCTTCGGATTGCTGAACTCAGATATGTCGGTGAGATGCGTGATCTTCTTGAGGGGTCAGGCAGATGGGAAGAGCTAAAGGCCGACCGAGTTGGCCAGTGGTCGGCAAGGCTGACAGGTAACTGGCGACTGATCGTTCAGCCCGATGAAGGCGACGAGGTGACTGTCCTCGTCGTCGAGATCATCGATTACCACTAATACAGTCTGAAGAAGATGAAAGGAACAGACCATGACCACGACACTCAACTACGTCGTCACAACCGGTGACTTCATCGCAGAGTGGATGGAGGACGAAGGCATCAATGCAGCCGAACTTGGTCGACGGCTCGGTGTGACGCCTAAACATGTGAGCGAACTTCTCAGTGGCAAGGCCCCGCTGTCGCACCCGCTCGCTCTGGCTCTTGAGCGCGTGACCGGTGTTCCTGCTCGTCTTTGGAACCTCTACGAGTCCGGCTATCGCAGTGAACTCGCGCGTGAAGCAGCCAACGATGATCTTGCGGATCAATACGAGCAGGCGAATGAATTCCCGCTCACCTACCTGCGTAAATACGGAAATGTGACCGTCCCCGCGCGTGACCGCGCGGGGACGGTGCGCCAATTGCTCAGCATTCTCGGTGTTGCAAACTTTCAGGCCTTCTGGGCGACTTGGTCTCAAGGAAGTGTCGCTTATCGCCGTTCCGCTATCGGCCGTAAAGACGCCCCCGCGCTCGCGGTGTGGTTAGCCCTTGCCGAGCGGCATCACGATGGATTGCGTGACGTCCCTGAGTTCGATCGCGGTGGCTTGGAGTTGCTGATACCCGAACTGCGTCACCTGACAAGTGGTGAACCGATGGCTGCCATTCACGCAACACAAGCAAAACTCCGAGATGTCGGCGTTGTGCTGTGCTTCATTCCGCCCGTTCCGGGTCTCGGTATCCACGGTGCAACTCGCTGGATCAATGCGACCCCGTTATCCAGCTCTCGTTGCTCTGGAAGAGCGACGATCAACTCTGGTTCACTCTCTTTCACGAGCTCGGCCATGTCCTTCTACACGGAGATACGGAACTTTATCTCAACGGGGAGAAGTGCACCTGCCGAAGATCGAAGCCAACATGTACGCCTCCGACGTGCTCATCCCACGTGAGTATCAACATCGCTTGCCTCGAACGCGTGATATCGCCGCAGTGAAAGAACTGGCTGGCGAAATCGGTATTGCGCCGAGCATTGTTCTTGGTCGCGCACAGCGCGAAACCAGAGACTTCGCGTGGGGTCAGAGCCTGCGACGCACATTTGAATGGGTCGAAAATCCGATGTAAGGCTGACTTGAAAACACCCAACCGTTCTGGCTCACTCACCGGCGGCAGGTCACCATGTCAACAACCTCCTCGGTTCTGGCGGCGTCAACGCTCTTCTGGGTGGACCACATTCCCAGGTAGATCATCGACCCAACGAGCGTAGAAACTGCTGTGTTGACCTCGATTGTCGACTCAAATTCACCGGATGCGATTCCCTCCTCAATGAGTTTTCGGAGTGCATCCCTTCGCTTCATGACAATTCGCTCGAAGACCAGGGTAGCCAGTTCGGGATTCTCGTGTCCAGAACCCACAACCGCCAACATGATTCGTCCTTCCCGGGTATGCGACATTTTTTGGCGTAATCCGGTGAGGAGTGCAATGAGCTGGTCCCGCGCCGTGCCTGCTACCGGAAGCGGCAGATTTTGTTCCCCCATGTAGATCAACGAAGCCACGATCAATTCGTCTTTGGAATTGAAACGCCGATAAATACTCGCCTTACCAACTCCGGCGAGGGTTGCCACACCTTCAATGGATACGGCAGCAATTCCGGCCCTCGCAATGGTGTCCAAAACGGCTTCATGGATTCCGTGATCGACCTCCTCACTTCGGGGACGTCCACGCGGTTGCTTCACTTCCATTGATTCGACATTCACTGCGATGGTTTTGGCTGGGTCGAAGTGGGCCGGTCACCTAATTCTTCGGTGACTTCTTCGGAATAGTGACTGAACTCAGCCTCGATCACAGTGTTGATATCTGCATGCGCAGGATCCGGATCAGAGATTGGCTCAATGATTGGCACTTTCTGGGGCGGTGTAATGGAGGGCAACGCGAAAAGCACTATGACGAATGCCACCACGACGACGGCGACGGATATCCATGCCGTGACGTGCGTGGCATTGAGGAAAGCTTCAAAGGCACCTGCCCGCAAAATGTCTACGGTGGCGGCTGGAAGCGCTGTGGCCTGGTCCAGCACACTCACCGTTCCCACAATCGACTGAGCCGCGATTTCTTTGGCCTGTTCGGGAATGGCCTCGGGCAGATCCGCCAGGTACGGATCAACATTGCTGGCGTAGCGCGTGGCCAAGATTGTTCCGATTACGGCCACACCGAGGGCACCGCCCACCTGTCTCACCGTGTTTTGGACCGCAGACCCCGCACCCGCGCGCGCCAACGGCAGCACGTTTTGCATGACGGTGGATGCAGGTGCGATGACATTGCCCATTCCGAATCCGAAGATGAAGAAGATTGTCAGAATGATCCACAACGGCGTATCCATTTGTAGGAAGGCCAACCCCGCAAGGGAAACTGCAACGGATCCCAGGCCAAATGAGATGACGAACTTGTAACCAAATCTATTGACCATGGCCGACGATCGGGGGGCCGCAATTATTTGTCCAATGGCAAAAGGAAGGAAGCACAATCCTGCGGTTAACGTGTCGTAGCCGCGGAGAATCTGCAAATAAAATGGTAATGAGAAGGTGATCCCCGAGAGAGCGAAGAAGGAAAGGGTGACAGCGATCAGGCTCACGGCATAACCCCGATTTTTAAACAGTCCCACATCAAATGAAGCATTTTTGCTGCGGGATTCAATCCACAGGAAGAGGGCAATGATGCCCACTCCGGCGAGAACGGGAATGAGGACCGAAGGTGCTACCCAGTTTCTTGTTTCGGAAGCATGGATGATTCCATAAATGAGTAATCCCAATCCGGTGATGGATATGAATAGCCCGGGGATATCCAACTTGCGTGGATGTGGGTTTTTAGTTTCCGGAACAACTTTCACAATCCCAATTAATCCACCGACAACAATGGGTACATTGATCAGAAAAACCGAGCCCCATGAGTTTCCGAGAATCCATTCGAACCACTGTGGGTTTTGCAGGAGAACTCCCCCGAGCACTGGACCTAAGGCAACTGCTGCGCCCACTGCACCGGCCCAAATACCAATTGCTTTCCCCCTCTCATGTGGTGGAAAAATCACGGTAATAATTGCCAAGGTGGTAGGCAGAACAGCCGCGCCACCAATTCCCATGACCGCCCGCATGCCAATCAACATTCCGGCGTTGACGGAAAATGCTGCGATTAAAGATGCCAAGGCGAAAATAGTTAAACCAATGACGAGTACCTTTTTCCGTCCGATTCGATCTCCGAGTACACCCCAGGTGAATAGAAGGGCGGCGAATACGAGGACATAGGAGTCCACGGCCCAGACGAGTTCACTCTGTGATGCCTGAAGATCACGCTGAATGGTCGGTAACGCAATATTAAGAATCGTGTTATCCAGCACAACGATTAACAGACTCACCACCAGCACGGCCAAGATCGCCCACCGGCGGGGGTGACCCTCGGGACCAAATGCACCAAATTGATCAGCCTTGGGGTTCGCAGAACTAGTGGAACTGGCGGAACTGGTAGACCCGGGTTTGGCCGTTGCCATGGATTCTCCGTAGATAGGTACCGCAAAAATTATGAATTACGAAACGGTAGCGTACCGAATTTAGGGGAAATGCTTGCACTGACTCTGACCTCATGCAATGATTACGGAGGAAAGCAATTCTCATCAAGATCCGGGGACTCCATGTGAGCCTCGAGATTGGAGATAAAAAATGTCAGTGCATGCACCCGTGGCGGCATCGTCACAAATCCCCGCTACCCGGCGCCTGACCATGCGCGATCTTCATCAGCTCACCGAGTCCGGTACCAAGTGGTCCATGATCACCGCCTACGACTTCATCTCGGCCGGAATTTTTGAAGAAGCGGGTGCCCACTCTCTCCTTGTCGGCGATTCGGCTGCCATGGTCGTTTACGGCTATGACTCCACTATTCCAGTAACTATTGGAGAGTTGGTTCCGCTCGTGCGAGCCGTGGTTCGAGGTTCTCGTCGGCCCATTGTGATCGCTGATCTTCCATTTGGCAGTTATCAATCATCCGTCACCCAAGCCATGGAAACGGCTTCTGCATTCATGAAAGACGGCGGGGCGCAAGCGGTCAAACTCGAGGGTGGTCGATCCATGCTCCCGCAAGTAGAAGCTCTGGCATCGGCAGGAGTCCCGGTAATTGGTCACCTTGGCTTAACACCGCAATCCGTTCACTCATTGGGCGGATACCGAGTTCAAGGGCGCGGGGAATCGGGAGACATTTTGTTGCAGGATGCAAAGGCCCTCCAGTCTGCCGGTGCCATGGCACTCGTTCTCGAAGCCATCCCCTCGAAACTAGCGGCACGCGTGACCGACATGCTCGATATACCCACTATTGGAATCGGGGCTGGGGCAGCCACAAGTGCCCAAGTAATAGTGTGGCAGGACCTACTCGGAATGACCGAGAACCAGCCACCAAAGTTTGTCAAGCAGTACGCACATTTGCGCGAACCCATTCGCCATGCTGTGGCCAATTGGGTAAACGAGGTATCGACGGGTGCCTTCCCCGGACCTGAACACACGTACAAATAAAGGTGAGCTCGCCAGAGCGCTTAGGCGTTTAAGTTTTTAGTCGATGTCAGTGATGTGCACTCCGGCGTGACCTTTGTAACGCCTGTTCATGGAAATCAGATTCGCAGTGAACGCTTCAACTTGACCGGCATTACGAAGTTTTCCCGCGTACACACCTCGCATGCCTGGTATTTTCCCGGCCAGCGCCTGAATGGCATCCGTTGCAGTGCGGTCATCTCCTACCACGAGAACATCGCCGGAAAGAGAAACAATGTCTTGGTCAAGTAAAAGTTTCGCCGATATGTGATGAAAGGCCGCCACCACAGTTGAATCCGGAAGCACAGTTTGAGCCTGTTGAGCAGCCGATCCTTCTGGCACGTTCAGCCCAAAGGCGCCACCTTTGTCAAAACCAAGGGGATTCACGCAATCAACAACGATCTTTCCCGAGAGTGCAGTTGCCAAACTCGCCAATAATTCCCGGTGGCCATCCCATGGGACAGCCACGATAACAATGTCACTCGCCTTTGCAGTGTCTTCATTGGACATTCCTCGAACAGACTCACCAATCTCACGAGCAACATCAGTTGCACGCTCAGCCGTCCGAGAGCCAATAATTACTTTGAGACCGGCACCAGTTAATCGAGTTGCAAGTCCCCGACCCTGCTCACCTGTTCCGCCCAAGACGCCAATAACTGCTGTCTCGATATTAATAAGTGGTTGTGTTTCCGCAGACTGCGCATCCGAGAGTGTCATGGTCGAATATTGCCAGATGGCGCGCTATCACGCGACACGAGTTCACCCGGCTCACGTGCAGTCTTGCAAAATCCGTGTAGAAATTTGCTTCCGCGTTACTCAATTTCCTGAAAAATCAAATCGCATGCAGAGCTTCATCAAAGAAAATTCGGAACGTTTCAGGGTGCGATTTCAGGGTTGTGAAACGCAATCTCTTAGCACGCGCGCGACACGACACAGGTCATTGACGCGAATATCTTTGTTTTTTCACCCATGCTCTGTCAGAGTTCTACTACATGAACTCTGCAAAGCGCAGAGATCACACGACACGGGAGGCAACGTGGCGGTCGCAAAGAAGACTGCACGCAAGGCGTCTGCTAAGAAAGCAGCACCTCGCAAGGCAGCAAAGAAGCCCGCAAAGCGCACTGTCAAGAAGGCAGCAGCGAAGCGGACAGTAAAGAAGGCAACCAAGCGGACAGCCAAGAAGGCAGCTCCTCGCAAGGCAGCAAAGAAAGCCGCTCCTCGCAAGGCAGCCAAGAAGGCAACTGCAAAGAAGGCCGTGAAGCGGACTGTCAAGAAGGCAGCAAAGAAAGCCGCTCCTCGCAAGGCAGCAAAGAAGGCCGCTCCTCGCAAGGCAGCAAGGAAAGCCGCTCCTCGCAAGGCAGCAAAAAAGGCAGTCAAGCGCACGGCTCGCAAGAAGTAGTCTTCAAGGAATTTCTACTTCACGAAAAGGGCCCACATATTGTGTGGGCCCTTTTCCATTAGATCTGTGATCAGTTAATTGTCATCTTCAGCGTCAAAAGCCGCATTCCGCTCGGCAGCATGCTCTAAGGCGTGTTGGGCCTCAGACTCGGATTGATAAGGTCCCATCCGTTCTGAATTTGGACAGCCCTGCTCAGGTTCAACTCTCTGATGCTCGAGGCAGTAATACCAACTCATGATGCTCCCATTCGCGTGAAGTAATTATCTGCGCCCAGCCTAATCAATCGGCTGATAGTCGATCTATCGTCTCCCCATAATTCACTTCACGGACTTGATACATAGAATCCGACCATGACTGCAATGATCCGTGACCCACTCACCCCTGGGCGCCAGAGTCCGGCTCGCAGTGTGCCCTCCGACATCAGTCGACCAGAGTATGTGGGTAAACCAGAACCAAGTCGCTTTGGTGGCGCGGATATCCAATCCCTGGAGACAATTGAACTCATGCGGATTGCGGGACGGATCGCCGCCAATGCACTGGTGGAGGTTGGAAATGCGGTCCGCCCAGGTGTCACCACCGACTTCTTGGACGAAATTGGTCACGAATATTTGTGCGACCATGGCGCGTATCCATCAACCCTGGGATACCGGGGTTACCCGAAAAGTTTGTGTTCATCGCTCAACGAAGTGATTTGTCACGGAATTCCTGATTCCACCGTCCTTCAGGAAGGGGATATTTGCAACATCGATATCACCGCCTACATTGGTGGCGTCCATGGAGACACCAATGCCACTTTTCTATGCGGTGAGGTCTCCGAAGATGTCCGGTTGTTGGTTGAGCGAACCCATGAAGCGACCATGCGGGCAATCGCCGCAGTCAAGCCTGGCAGAACGGTGAACATAATTGGCCGAGTAATCGAGAGTTACGCCAAACGCTTTGGCTACGGAGTGGTGCGTGACTTCACCGGCCACGGGATTAGTACCGCATTTCACAGCGGCTTGATCATTCCTCATTTCGATGACCCACACTCAACCCAAGAACTTGAACCTGGCATGACCTTCACAATTGAGCCAATGTTGACACTTGGAACGACCGCATTTGACATGTGGGATGACGGATGGACGGCCACCACTAAGGACAAGTCGTGGACGGCTCAATTTGAACACACGCTCGTGGTACTCGAAGACGGCGCGGAAATACTCACTCTGGCTGATTCCACCGTCTAGATTTCTGTTAATGACTCTTAAGTTCAGCTCCGTCTCAACCCTCGCAGTAGATGTTGGCGGGAGTGGCATTAAAGCAATAGTGCTCGATTCGAATGGTGAACCCCTCAATGACCGCGCGCGAATAGAAACTCCCTACCCTTGCACTCCCGAGCTCTTTTTAACACTTCTCGCTGATCTGGTTCAGGACTTCCCAGCTTTTGACCGAGTATCGATTGGATTCCCCGCCATGGTTCGTGACGGTAAGACACTCCGAGTGGTCCCCTTTGCCCGTGCGGTCAAGGGGGGCCCTCGAGATCCAGAGCTCTTTGGTCTCTGGGATGGCTATCCCCTTCAGAACGCAGTCGACACTATGTTCGGTGTGCCGACTTTGCTTGCCAACGACGCCGATGTTCAAGGTTGTGCTGTGGTTTCCGGTGAAGGTACCGAGTTCGTCATGACTCTAGGAACCGGTGTCGGGACATCGCTTTTTTATCACGGGAACTTGCTGCCGCATATGGAACTGTCCCACGGAACATTCGCGGGCGACAGTATCGATATCCAGTTGGGAAACGCCAATCGCAAGATTATTGGCAATAGTCAATGGATCGAATTGGTTAAACGCGCTGTCCGAGATTTTGAAGCTAAATTATTCCCCGATCGCGTCTATATCGGCGGTGGGAATTCCAAACTTCTCGTCGGCGTTGATCTCGGTCCACATGTCGAAATTGTTTCCAACACCGCCGGACTCATGGGAGGCATCAAGCTATGGGAATTCAGTCAATGACTCAATGGCTGAGTGCATCGGAACAGGTTGCCTGGCGGGCATGGCTGGACGCATCCCGACTGCTCATCTCGGAACTGAACCGGGAATTGATGGAAGCGCACGGCCTCTCATTCGCTGATTATGAAATTTTGGTTCAGTTATCCGAGAACCCTGAGCGACGAATGCGCATGAGCGAGTTGGCCGACAGAACATTTAGCTCACGTAGCCGACTTTCCCACCAGATCGACCGCATGGAGAAAGCCGGGTTTGTCCAGAGAGAGGCTTGCTCGATTGATGCCCGCGGCCTGTGGGCCGTTCTCACGCCCGGTGGTCTAGCGAAAATCGTGGAGGCGGCTCCCGATCACGTCGCCAGCGTGCGCAAGCACCTTGTGGACCTGTTATCTGCCGAAGATTTCGCCGCGTTGGGCCAATCCTGCAGAACTGTTGTTCAGCATCTCGACTCAAGCGGGGAGCGCTCATTCGCCCAAGAGTAAGTCACGAGACAATCGAGATATGAGTAATTCCCTCGTCACCCCATTGCACCTCAACCGTTGTCTGATACGCCTCGCTCAAAATTTCAGTGGTCACAATCTCCCGCACCTCTCCATGTGCCATAACTTTTTGCTCTGCCACCACGACAATGCGGTCGGCGAGACGCGAGACCCGCTGAATATCGTGTGAACTAATCACCATTGTTTTGCCAAAGTCATTCATGCTTTTAATTGTCAAGTCCAGGGCTGCAAGACCCGCAAGGTCAAGGTCCGAGTCCGGTTCATCCATCAGAACACATCGCGTTTCCTGGGCCAATATGCGGGCTAAGTGAACGCGCTTGCGCTCTCCACCGGATAACTCACTCATGGGTCGATATGCAAGTTCAACTATTCCTAGGTTGTGGAGTGCGGCCTCAATCACCGTGGAATCCTGCTTCTGCCGTTCTGTTCCCCGCCATGGGGTTCTCCCCCAACTCACAACATCAATCGCATTAAATCCAAATGACACAGAAAGATCTTGGGCAAGTACAGCTCGACTTTGTGCCATCTGGCGGGCATCCATATCGGACACGGAGTTTGCGTCGAAAAACACCTTCCCCTCAGTTGGTTTCAGTGTCGCGGCAGCAATTGCCACCAGTGAGGATTTTCCTGCGCCATTGGGTCCGATTACGGCCGTGACCAGCCCAGAAGCGAGTGTCAGCGTGGTTGGCTTCAAACGAAATCGCCCCGACGATGTGCGCAAGGCGCATTCAACTAACTCGATACTCATGGCAGGTATTCGACTCGTACTAGGAACCCGACCCGGACCCGTTGGAGTGTCCTTGGACATTGTCATGCCCACCCACCTTGACGGCTGCGCGTACGCGCCACAATCACAAGGAACAGCGGGGCACCAACAATTGCGGTAATGGCGCCCACAGGCAACTCAACCGGGCTCACAACAAGTCGAGCGACCGTGTCCGCTGCAACGACAGTAAACGCACCAGCAATGGCACTCACAATCATCAGACTCCGGTGACCGGGTCCGGTCAAAAGGCGCACCGCATGCGGAACAAGCAACCCAATAAAAGCAATAACCCCAACGACAGCCACTCCTGCGCCCGTGAGTAATACGGCTGCCCCCAGGGCCCACACTCGTGTCTTTCCCACTTCTATACCGCTTGCGAAGGCGGCATCATCTCCTAGGGAAAGGACATTAAGTGCCGGTGCAATGAAAAGCGCAATGACCATGCCAATAACTACGGCCGGAGCAATAGACAACACACCGTTCCAGTTACTCAGTGCGAATGATCCGGTTGCCCAAAAACTCACGGGACGCGATCCCGCAAGGCCACTCACGGAGATCAATATGGCGACAACAGCGGAGGCGAATGCCGTAATCGCAATCCCGCCAAGTAGTACCGTCACCACTTCGATTCGCCCATGTGTTCGCGAAACCCACACCACAATGAGGACAGCGAGCGACCCACCCAATAACGCGAAGGCCGCAGCAACATACGAGTTGTAGCCCACACCCAGTGCCGCGCCAGCGACTGCGCCGAGGGCGGCCCCCGCCGAAACGCCTACGAGAGCTGGATCGGCAAGAGGGTTGCGCAGTGATCCCTGCAGAAGCACGCCGGCAACCGCAAGCCCTGCGCCGACGAGCACGGCGGTCAAGACCCTCGGTGCCCGAATATTCCAAATGATCACGGGGTCGGAGTCGGCCGCACCGGATAACAGGGAAATGACCACGCTCACACTCAGAGCCACCAGCACAATCGCGAAAAGCCACACCGAACGGCCACGAAGTGTGGGCATTTATCCCAACTGCTTCCATGAAGAACGAAGTGTGTCAATAAGTGCACCGGTTCGTGGCCCGAATGAGAGCAGAAGTGTGTCGTCGACAACAACCACGTGACGCGTCTGTGCCGCATCCGTCTGCGCAAGTCCAGGGAGAGCGAATAAACCATCGACTCCACCTACCGACTTCAATCCATCGGCCATTACAAGAATGGTGTCGGGATTGAGATTCACTAATTCCTCAGCCGTTAATGGCGTAAAGGCCTCAAAACCTGCCTCAGCACCAACATCGACGGCTCCGGATTCAGATATCAGCGAATCCGCACCAGATCCAACCCCTCCCAAGAGATAGATCGCGGAAGTCCCCCTGAGATACAGGAAGGCAACCCGGTTTCCCATTTTGCGAGTTTCGGCCGACTGGCCAACCGATTGATTTTGAGCGTATTCGATCGCACCGGCTGGCGCACCAATCGCTTCCCCAATAACTTGGATCTTGTTGGAGACCTCGGCACTTGACCAAGCCTCAGGCACTTCCACAACCGAAATACCTGAGTCACGAAGTTGCTGTATCGCTTCAGCTGGAGATGTCATGGCATCAATCAGGACAATATCCGGGTTGAGTGCAATTACCTGCTCTGCACTCATTGAGTGCGCCTTGGTAACAACCGGAACCTGTTCGATCTCAGGAGCGTTACTCGTTTCATCTCTTCCCACAATTCGATCGGCTCCACCCAGAACAACAATGACTTCACCTGATCCATTCGCCAACGAAACTATTCGTTGAGCTGAGCCTTGGGCCCATGGTTGGTTCGACGGTGTGGGGAATGGAATATCCCCATTCGTGATGACAACAGTTTCCGAGACGGGGGAAATTGGTTCTTGGGTAGCCAATGAGTCCTCAGAAGGGGCGGCACATGCCGACATCACGAAAAGCGCCACCAGGCCGACACCGATAACCGCACGGATTCTCACTGAGTCATTATGGGCTCGAATGGAACTACCTTCCCGATACCTTGTCGGAATCGACCGACGTAGTGTCAGGCGAGACCGTTTAACAACTACCTAAGTTCTTCACATGATGCGGGATCAATCTGGGGATTCAACTCGACGTCTGCCACGACCTGTTGCTGCGCTGACCATGCTTGCAATGACCATATTTGCGCTGAGCGTCATGTTGTTTGCGACTCTTAGCTCTCCCGCCCACGCGACCACGCAAAAGAAGGGCGCTACCAGCCTGTCGGTGAGCCCAACAAAAAATCTACCGACCACCGGAGCCTCTGTTCGAGTTTCGGGTAAGGGTTTTGACCCCAGGGTAGGTATATATGTGGCGCTGTGCCGCACACCGACAAGAGGGTCGACAACTGCGCCTGGCCCATGCGGAGGTGGCGTAAATTTGGCCGGAAGCAATCCCGCTTCGGCATGGGTTTCATCAAATCCTCCCGCGTATGGAAAGTCACTCGCCATCCCATACTCGAAAGGCGGAAGATTTCGGGTGTCTTTAACAGTCTCGCCCATGATTGGCGAAATCGATTGCCGGGTCGTGTCGTGTTCCATTGTTACTCGAGCCGACCACACTCGAAGTTTTGACCGAACATCTGATCTCTTCGTTCCCGTCACATTCAGGTAAGCGCACCACCCTTCGATAACCACATATAAGGAGAAAAATGACACGCAATTTTCGCTTCGGGCGCATTGCAATCGCCGGTGCAACTGGGATCGTTCTCATCGGATCTGTATTGGGTTCAGCAGCATCGGCAGCAGGAAATTACAACGTCACCGTAGCTGGCTTCACCAACATGACGCCGCTCGTTGCCCTGGCATCGAGTTCCGTGCAGCCGGTTGTCGCCAGTAATATTCCAGCAAATGTGGGCATATACGCGCTGCATTGCGCGGTGCCCGCAAATCCACGCAGCGCACCAACGCTGTGCGATAACTCTGCTGACTCAGCCGTGTACGTACCCGCAGTTCCTACGGCACGAGACACCGTCAACGCATCGATCAAACTCAATGGAGAGTTTTACGGCACCAACCCGAATCCCCAATCAGGTGGCACCGCACCTGCTTCCGTGGACTGCCGAGTATCGACCGCACCTGGCACAAGCGCCTGTGCCGTATTCATTCTGGGTGCTGGACGCGACAGCGCTAACCCGGCATACATGCGGGTGTTCCCCACTGTCTTTTCACCCGTGAAGGCTGATCGCAAAACCGACTCAATTGAGCTAACTCCGAGAACTGGCTCAACGGTGACCCAAACACCCTCAGCATTCAGCGCCAAAACTGCATCTGGTTTGCGGCCCACAATTCAATCCAACAACTGCAGTTTCACCGAAAATGACACTCGTATTGCCGGAATCCCAGCGAGCGGGAATTGTGAGGTTGTGATGTGGACAACGGGTGGCAAAAACTTCAAGCCGTTGGTCAGGACTGTGACCTACGCTTTGGGATAAATGAACAAGTGTGAAAGATGTCAAAGAGTTGGAAACTATTTCGCATAAATTCCAGCACGAATGAAAGCAATCACTGAATCGCCTTCGGAACGGTAATCAAATCCATGGGATTCAACACGATTGATTGCAGCATCGAGGACACCCCAAATAAAAGATGACATTTGACGAACATCTGTCACTTCTATCTCGGAAAGGGCCTCGTACAACGGCGCAATCAACTCGCGGTGCATGGATTGCACCTGCGCCCTCCGAGCCTCGGGTAGGTCAACCGCTCCTGCTGCTTTCAAAAGTGCATGGCGACCCTCGGCTACATAATCTAAGACTCCGCGGACCCATGCCTCGATGCGTTCATTCGGATCAGAGACTGAATTGACCGCAGGTGTGATTTCGTCAACCCACATGGCCATTTCATCGACGAGGACATCGGCAATTAAATCAGCAGCACTGTTGTAGTACTCGTATACCGCGGAGCGCGATAGGCCAACTTCCTGAGCCACCTGGGCCACGGTAAAGGTCTTACCCTGTTGCATCAGGTTCGCAGCGGCTACCAGCAGTGCGTCCCTTCGAGCTTCCCGGTGCTCGGCGATTGTGGGGGCATCAATTTTGGGCATGTCCCTATTGTGCAGCAAATCCTGCAATGAACAACACAAGCGGCCGCTGACCACGGCAAGGCGCTATTTTCCCGACTAGATTTGCTATGATTCGTCCAGTGCTGGGGAGGCCTCCCCGAGTCGTCGACCAGAGGGTCCGTGGCGAGCACCTCGTAAAAAACCGAGAAATAACTCAAAGAGCCACCTCTATCACGTTATGGACAAACTCCGCATTTCCCTGTCCATTGCGGAAAGGTCCACATGACTAGTTTGCGCATTGCCCTACAAGAGCGGGTGATTATTGCCGATGGCGCCATGGGAACCATGTTGCAAGCAGCAGATCTCAGCCTTGATGATTTTGAGGGGCATGAAGGTTGCAATGAGATCATCAACGTAACGCGTCCCGAGGTTGTAGCTGAGATTCACCGCGAATACTTCGCAGCAGGCTCTGATGCCGTCGAGACCAATACTTTCGGCTGCAATTGGGCCAATCTTGCTGAATACGGTATCGAGGAGCGCATTTATGAGCTCGCCCATGCCGGAGCGCGGATCGCACGTACCAGTGCCGATGAATTCAGTGCAGAGAACAAAACTGGGCCTAAGTATGTTCTGGGTTCATTAGGTCCTGGCACCAAGTTGCCATCCCTTCTGCACACCACCTATGAGCACCTAAAGCATGCCTACCGCGAGGCAAGCCGAGGCCTGATTGACGGTGGCGCTGACGCACTACTGATTGAAACGACTCAGGATCTGCTCCAGGCCAAGGCAGCCATCAATGGGGCCCGTGAGGCGATCGAATCGACCGACCGCGACATCCTGCTGATTGCTCAAGTGACAATTGAAACCACTGGCACCATGTTGATGGGCTCAGAGATCGGTGCGGCACTGAGTGCCCTAGAACCATTAAACATTGACGTCATTGGACTCAACTGCGCAACGGGACCGAATGAAATGAGTGAGCACCTGCGCACCCTTTCGCACCGAACAGAGCTCCCCATCTCCTGCATGCCCAATGCCGGACTCCCTGTCCTCGGACCCAACGGTGCAACATATGACCTCAGCCCTGCTGAACTGGCGGCATCGCTGCTTGACTTCCACCGGGAATATGGCGTGTCACTCATTGGAGGATGCTGCGGAACAACACCCGATCACATTCGAGAAATCACAAGTTATTTCGCAAGCGCGCCCGAGGTCTTAACCATCAATCGAATCAACGAAGCTGGGGCGGCATCCCTCTATCAACATGTTCCCTTCCGCCAGGACCTGAGCTACCTCGCAATCGGAGAGCGCGCCAACGCCAATGGTTCCAAGGCATTCCGTGAAGCACTTCTCGCGGATGATTGGCAAGCCTGTATTGATATTGCTAAAGAACAAATTAGAGATGGCGCCCACATGCTCGATCTTTGCGTCGATTACGTGGGGCGTGACGGTGTTGCTGATATGTCTCGCCTGGCCTCACTTCTTGCAACCGCCTCGACACTTCCAATCATGCTCGACTCGACGGAACCTGCGGTCTTGAAAGCGGGTCTTGAAAGACTGGGCGGACGGTCATTGGTCAACTCGGTCAATTTCGAAGACGGTGATGGACCTGAGTCCCGCTATGCCCGCATCATGCCTTTGGTGAAAGAACATGGCGCAGCCGTTGTCGCGCTGACAATTGATGAGGAAGGTCAAGCCCGCACCGCGGATTGGAAAGTCCAGGTCGCTCGACGTCTGATCACGGATCTCACCGAAAACTGGGGCATGAACGTCAGCGACATTTTGGTCGACACTCTCACATTCCCCATTGCCACGGGACAGGAAGAAACCCGCCGTGATGGCATAGAAACCCTTCGTGCCATTAAAGAGCTCACCGCCGAGTTTCCTGAAGTTCAAACAACCCTCGGCGTGAGCAATATTTCTTTTGGACTCAAGCCGCAGGCACGAATCGTATTGAACTCGATGTTCTTGCACGAGGCCGTTGAGTCCGGGCTCACCTCCGCTATCGCGCATCCATCGAAAATCATGCCCCTTGCTCGAATCCCTGAAGAACAGCGAAAAATTGCCCTGGACCTCATCTATGACCGCAGGGAATACAACGATGACGGTGACCTCACCTACGACCCGCTGCAAAAGTTCCTCGAACTATTTGAGAATGCTGAAACAACAGCCGGCAGGCTCTCTGTTGCTGAGGAACTGGCCCTTCTGCCCATGCAGGAACGCCTCCCCATGCGAATCATCGATGGCGAAGGTAAAGGTCTTGAAGCAGACCTTGATGAGGCCATGGCCGCGGGCATCAAACCGTTGGAAGTCATCAACACCTATCTGCTCGCGGGCATGAAAACGGTCGGTGAGCTCTTTGGCAAAGGTGAAATGCAATTGCCCTTTGTATTGCAGTCCGCCGAAGTCATGAAAAAGGCAGTCGCCTATCTCGAACCCCACATGGAGAAAGTTGAGTCCGATGCAGGGCGAGGCAAAATTCTCCTCGCAACGGTCAAGGGCGATGTTCACGATATTGGTAAAAACCTCGTAGACATCATTTTGACAAACAATGGCTATTCCACCGTCAACATTGGCATCAAGCAACCCATCGGCTCGATCATCAGCGCGGCCGAAGAAAACGATGTTGATGTCATTGGTCTATCAGGATTACTTGTCAAGAGCACTGTTGTCATGCGCGAGAACCTTCAGGAATTGACCAAACAGGGCCTCAACGAAAAGTGGCCCGTCATCCTCGGGGGCGCAGCACTCACCCGCGCTTTCGTTGAGGACGACCTCAGTTCTGAATTCCCCGGCACGGTCCGCTATGCCAAGGATGCCTTCGAAGGACTATCACTCATGGACACCATGATGTCAATCAAACGTGGCGAGGAAGGCGCGGAACTCCCCGAGTTGCGCAAGCGCAGGGTCAAAAAAGTTGAGCGAAATGACGACGAAATAGTCAGTACCCAACGCAGTGACGTTGCGGCCGATAATGAAATTCCCAACCCACCATTCTGGGGAAGTCGAGTGATCAAGGGAATTGCATTAGCTGACTATGTTGGCATGCTGGATGAACGCGCGCTATTCGTTGGCCAATGGGGGCTTAAGGGCAATCGAGATACTTACCAAACAATGATCGAGGAAGAAGCCCGTCCACGACTGCGCATGCTGCTCAATGAAGCTCAAGCCAATGGGTGGCTCGAAGCAGCCGTTGTTTATGGCTACTTTCCGTGCTACTCCGAAGGCAATGATCTGGTGATCCTGCACCACGAGGGACCCAATAAAGGCCAGGAGCGCACCCGCTTCGCCTTCCCTCGTCAAAGAAGGGATCGCAAACTCTGTCTCGCAGACTTCTTTGCATCCAAAGAGTCGGGCACAATCGATGTTGTTGCATTCCATGTTGTCACCATGGGCAACGCGGTCAGCGTTGCCGCCTCTGAACTCTTTGCCAAAGATGCCTACCGCGAGTACCTCGAGTTGCATGGGCTATCAGTGCAACTGACCGAGGCTCTGGCCGAGCACTGGCACGCACGGGTCCGTAGTGAGTTGAACTTTTCCATCGAAGACTCAGCCGACCTTCAGGAGATTCTGGATCAGGGCTACCGGGGATCACGCTATTCGTTTGGGTATCCCGCCTGCCCGAATTTAGAAGATCAAATTCAACTATGTGAACTCTTGGAACCAGAACGCATCGGTGTGGAGTTATCTGATGAATTCCAACTTCACCCCGAACAGTCAACCTCGGCGATCGTTGTTCACCACCCCGAAGCGAAGTACTTCAATGCGCGTTAACAACCCGACGATCTCATTCGAGTTCTTCCCACCCAAAACACCCGAGGGTGAAGCCAGTCTGTTCGAGGCCATCCGCAAACTTGATGTCGTCTCCCCTGATTTTGTCTCCGTCACCTACGGTGCCGGTGGCAGTACTCGGGAGCGCACCATCAAAGTCACGTGCGATATCTACCGCGAAACCGGGTATCGAACAATCGCGCACCTGACCTGCGTGGGTTCCACCAAAGATGAAGTGCAGACAGTCCTGCAACAGTTCCAGGATGCAGGAATCACTGACATCTTGGCCCTCCGTGGTGATCCCGCTGATGGTCCCACCGCCCCTTGGGTTACAACATCGGGTGGGTTTGCCCATGCTGATGAATTGGTCGAAATGGCGAACTCATTTGGAACCTTCACCATCGGCGTCGCGGCTTTTCCTGATATTCACCCGTCAGCGAGTGGTTTCGACGAAGGCATCGATGTCTTACTGCAGAAAGGAAGAATTGGGAGCAACTTTCGCTGTGACCCAATTTGTCTTTCAGCCTGAGTCTTATGCACGACTTATCGATGAACTAAATAAGCGCGGGTCACAACTCACTGTCTACCCTGGCATCATGCCGGTGACCAGTTTCAGGCAATTCACTCGAATGCTTGATTTCGCAAACGGCGAGATTCCCAGACTCCATGATGACCGAGTTTGAGAAGCACAAAGATGACCCTCATTCAACGCGCGAACTCGGCATCGACATCGCAACTCGAGTGAGCAATCAAGTCCTGGATGCGGGTGCCGAGGGTTTGCACTTCTACACCCTCAACACCGCTGTATCGACATTAGAAGTCATCTCGCAGCTGGGGCTTCGCTCCTAGACACCGGCTCAATCAACAATCACCAATCACCAATCACCAATCAGGGGGAACGAGCCGGTCTATAAGCCGGATCCTGTACCTGATTGCTCAGGCGGTGATCATCCATCTGGGACCGTTGTTGCCAACGGCCTCATGCGGTCTACCAGCAAATATCAGGCGGGCCGCCCGTTTGCTCAGAAGGATCCGCGCCGAAACGTGGACCCAACCTCTTGACCTTGCTCCGGGTGGGGTTTACCTAGCTACCGCAGTCACCTGCGGTACTGGTGGTCTCTTACACCACCGTTTCACCCTTACCAAAGTTTCCCTTGGCGGTTTGTTTTCTGTGGCACTGTCCCGCGGGTTTCCCCGGGTGGGTGTTACCCACCACCGTGCCCTGTGGAGTCCGGACTTTCCTCGACACGCTGTTAAGTTCGTGCCGCGATCACCCGACCGACTCGTTCCAGACTTAAGCGTACGACACCGTGAGAAGGGTGCAATCAGGCGTTGAAGAATTCCTTGGCTCTACCGGAATACAAAAGCGCCAAAATCACAACACTCCACAAAATTTGGATAAGGCCATTTCCAAAACTGCCGAACAGCGACAAGATGCCAGCAATTAGGCCAATGACCGTGACGATCGCGACAATCAAGCGCGAACCGCGATTGCCATCGAAAATACCTTTTGCCACCAGGAGATAGATAAGGCCGATCAGGATCGAGAGTGCAAAGACCCCGATTCCCCAGCCCGCAGTATCACCTGAGATGAAACCTAGAACTCCGCCAATAATGCCCAGTACACCGGCAATGACAATGAGAACTCCAACAACCGTTACACCTACCGGACGTGGAACCACGGCACACTCCTTCATCTATGACTGATTGAAAATATGGATAGGGGTGGTACTGCCCAAACTCTTCCAGTGATTCAGGCTTCAATGCATTCTCGGCGCGCCGATTCACCCAAGTTACTCATGAGTAGATTTCACCAATTCGCCGGTGGCAGTGGAGATTCGCCGCAAATTCAGGCATAGGCTCCCCATGTGTATTTTTTGATCCCGCCCAGTGAGGGTAAAACTCCAGCGGCCGCAGGGGGACGGCTCGACCTCAAAAATCTTCCGTTCGCGGAGCTCAACCCACAACGAGATGAAATTATCGATGCTCTGGTCGGTCTGGCCACCAATAAACCCGCGGTCGCGTCGAAGGTCCTGGGGCTCGGGCCTACCCAACTTGACCTACTGGAATTGGACCGAAGTATTCGAACGGCGCACTGTGCGCCCGCAATTGACATCTATTCGGGGGTTCTCTTTGATCATCTTGGTTACAGATCTCTGACCGCGCGAGGTCGGAAAATTGCCAACCAATCAATTCTTATTTCGTCGGCACTTTTTGGGTTTGTTTTCCCGCAAACTCTGATACCTGCTTATCGGTTGAGTGGGTCAACGGTGCTTCCAGGAATTGGCCCCCTCGGTGGTTTCTGGAAACCTGAGCTTGCGCAGGTCGTGGATACTCTTGCCCGGGAACTCGTTGTGGACATGCGTTCGGGTACATATTCGAAGTTGGCGCCGCTTCCCCACCTGGCAAACACCATTGAGGTGAAGGTGATGACTTTGGTCAAAGGCATTCGAAAGAGTGTGACTCACTTCAACAAAGCAACAAAGGGGGACCTACTACGCGCCTCCGTGAGCTCAACGAAGAAGATTCCACAGAAAGTGGAGGAACTGGACGGTTATTTTCGACAGTTAGGTTTCACGGCCGAAATCGAAGTGACTCGAGCGGGTAGACCAGAACTAATAATCCTTACGGACTAGGTAGATGTCTAACTCACAGGGTTTTCACAGGATCAGCCCAGCATTTTCCCAATCATGGGTCGCATTGTGTGTATGACAAGATAAACAATCCACATAAGGAGAAGTAATGAAGAATACGTCGAAATGGATTACCGGTGCAGCAATCAGTGCGGGATCATTTGCCCTAGTTATTGGTTCCGTTGGTGTTGCTCAGGCACATAATGCCCAAGGAGGGTCAGGACCCGATGGTGGAAAGCGCGGGGGCCCGCAAAGTTCCCTCATTGCAGACGGAACCATCACCCAAGCACAGGCCGATTCGATTCGCACCGCCTTAAAAGATGCCCATGATTCAACCGAAGCGGGCGTGCTCGCCCAACTCGTCCAGAACGGGACTCTGACTCAAACCCAGGCAGATTCGATTGCGGCGGCCGAGTCGCCTCGCGGCAAGGGTGAGCTCCTCAAGGACTCAATTGTTTCTCAGGCTCAACTGCAAGCTCTGCGCACGGCAATGCAAGAAGCAATGGAAGCGGGCAAAGGTCGGGTTCTCCAAGATCTGGTAGCAGACGGCACGATCACTCAAAGCCAAGCGGACGCCATTGCGGAGGCTAAAGCACAGGTGGGTAAAGGCAAAGGGGCAAAGGGCATGAAAGGCCAAGGTCGCCAAGCCTGATCTTCCTGACGCTACAGTGCGGAGTGAACCGGCATGGTTCACTCCGCACTTGTCATATTCTTGATCCGCAGATTCACGGGTCACCGAATAACCAGATGGGGTCATAAAAGTCATGGAATACCAATGATTTTGGTAGTGGACGATGAATCAGGCGTGCGCGATTTAATCGTGGATGCCTTAAGTCTGGTGTCGATCCCGAGCACGACCGCAAGTCACGGCATGGAAGCATTGAAGAAAATCAGAGAAGAAACTATTAATTTGGTCATTCTTGATATCAATATGCCGTTGATGGATGGCTATGAAGTACTTCAACGAATGCGCGAAATTGGATTAACAATTCCGGTGATCGTGCTCACGGCACGATTGGATCGCGAGGATACTAAACGGGCATTTGAATTGGGTGCCGATGATTTTGTTCGTAAGCCATTCGGCATAGAAGAGTTGACACTTCGGGTTCAAGCGATATTGCGCCGCTCCATGAGTGACTCTTCATTGAATTCCGCGATTCGGATGGGTGACATTGCCATGGACATTGATCGGCACGAAGTTTCAATGGACGGCAATCCCATCGATGTGTCTCCCACTGAATTCAGGCTTCTCCAAGTTTTTCTGGAGAACCCTGGTCGCGTCTTGAGCAAGGAACAGCTCCTTTCACAAGTTTGGGGAATGGATAAGTACGTCGATCCGAATATCGTGGAGACCTATATTTCATATTTACGAAAGAAATTCGGTAAAGGTTTAGCACTCCGCACCGTCCGCGGAGTCGGTTATCAACTTACTGATCAGGTCGCGCCATGAAACTGCGTTGGCGAATTACCATCCTCACCGCAATCATGATTGCTCTTGCTTCTTCGGCTATCGGAATAGCCAGTTATGTCAATATTTCGCAAGCACAACTTTCTTCCATCGACTCAAATCTTCAGAGCGCTCTGGGACCCAACTTCAAACGAGTACTCGATCGCCCATTAGGCAGAGGCAATGGCCTCAATGAATTTTACGTTCCCGTAGCCATTGGCGTTATTGGACCGAGGGGCAATCTAGTTGAAGTTCGCCCGGCGGGGACTCAAAGTGCCCCAGAGATTTTCCCCAACGTACCCGTTGCCGAAATTTTGGCTGATCCTAATCAGGCGATGTCCTTTTCGAATGAAACCACCGGAGATTCGTATCGACTCATTGCCCGACCTGGAGGGCGTGATTCTTTAGTTTTTGCCGTTACATCACTGAACGGATACGTCACGACCATGAACCAAATCTTGGTGAGCACAATTCTTTTTGTTTTCGGTATAACCATTCTTGGCGCCTTGGCTTCGTGGTTAATAGTGCGAAAATTTTTCACTCCCGTTGACTCCATGATTGCATCAGCGGGTGCCATTGCCCGGGGTGATATTTCGCAGCGCGTTCCCCATGCACCCGCGGGAACTGAACTCGGGAATCTCTCAGAGTCGTTAAATCATATGATCAATTCACTAACAGATTCGATCACGCGCGTTCAAGATTCCGAAAGATTCTTACGAAACTTTATCTCAGATGCGTCTCACGAGATCCGAACACCATTAACTGTAATTCGTGGCTACACAGAGATTCTCAGAGCCGACAACAGTTTAACCTCAGAACGAGATGTTCGGGCCCTCGAGCGAATTGATTCCGAATCAGAGCGGCTGGAACGCCTCGTCACCAGTCTGCTTGAACTCGATACGCGACAAAATGTCGTCTTTCCTGCGATGGAAATTAAACTTGACGAGCTCATTTCACTTCACTTTAATGATTTACAGGCATTCTCCCAGCGACCGATTACCTATGATTTAGAAGCAATACACATTCAAGGAGACCCCGCTGCTTGGGAACAACTACTTGGAAATGTCACTCAAAACATTACCCGGTATACGCCTGCCCATTCGGAGGTTCGCGTTGCGCTTCACCCAATTGCTATCGAGGACACGGATTGGGTCGAGTTGGTAATTGAGGACTGTGGTCCAGGAATCCCTGTTGATAAGAGGCTGGAGGTCTTCTCCCGATTTTCCCGACTCGATCCATCGCGATCAACTCAAACAGGTGGCTTTGGCCTCGGCATGAGCATTATTAAGGCTGTAGTGGAGGCACACTCCGGAGTCGTGGAACTGGATCAAAGCCCTTGTGGCGGATTACAGATTCGAATCTTGGTACCCCGTATTAGGGCTTAGGCCCATTAACCATGAGACCGTGTAAGTGACCTGATTCGGCAAACGAAAACATGCTGGAGTTGCCGTCGGGGAACCAAGCTAGCTTCGACAATGAACACGGGGGCAGTTCCATTTTGAAAACTGCATCGAGTGGTGCACCAATCGCGGTGCTCGTCATGATTTTGATGGGGGTCACATGCGAAACAATTAAAACGTGCTCTCCCGCAAATTGCTCAATGACTTTGCGCCTGCCCTGTTCCACGCGATCCTGAACATGGGCAAAAGACTCGCCACCCGGGGGCGCGATATCGGTGCCGGAAAGCCACTCGCGCAATTCATTGGGCCACCTCTTACTCACCTCAGCGAATGTGCAGCCGTCCCATTCACCGAATGCCGCTTCAGCGAACTCGAACATGGTCACAATGGGTAATCCGACGGCGGACGACACAAATTGGGCAGTTTGCTGACAACGTAAAAGCGGAGATGCAATGATGGCGGTGACTTGATCGCGCCTGACTATTTCCGAGGCCAACGCTTGGGCCTGCTGCACCCCGAGCGGCGCCAGCGGAACATCTAGTCCACCTGAACCGCTGAATCTCTTTTCTAAGGAATACGCCGAAGCACCATGTCGGGCCATGAGCGTGGTGACCGGAACTCCGATATCAGCCCACCCGATCATGACGTTGGCCGATTTCGCGAGGGCCGCATCTGTCACTTCGCGGGCATAGAGTTCTTGGACAGAACCCAAAAGATCCTCATCCAAAGAACCAGGCAAACTCGGATCAACCGTTCTGCGAATTGAGATGGGGGTGATTCCGTCGAAGGAATCAAGAATTTCATTGGCCAAAGCATCGGCTGCCGCATTTTGCTCCCGGGGCACCCAGCAATACGTCACTTGGCCTGCAGGCAAAATGGAACGTGCTTCCTTAGCGAGATCTCGCATATTTGGATGTTTGACCTGCCAGCGGCCTGACATTTGCTCAACGACCAACTTGGAATCAAGCCGGACTTCCACGCAGGCGTCTGGATCCAAGTGGGCGACGTACCTCAGCCCCGCAATTGCACCGTTGTATTCCGCAACGTTGTTGGTCGCGGTGCCCAATGACCCACCCAATTCAGCGATAACAACTCCCGTGCTTGCATCGCGCACCAATGCTCCGTAGGCAGCCGGACCCGGATTGCCTCTGCTTCCGCCATCGGCTTCGATAATAAAATCACGGGGCACTTAAATTCCTGACTCCGACGTTCGAATCAAAATGCGGCGACATTCCTCACATTGAATGACCGCATCGGCTGGCGATTGTTTAATGGCCTGCATTTCCTGTGGTGGAATTGTCAGGCGACACCCACCACACTGACCTCGGTGAAGGAGCGCAGCTCCAACACCAGAATGTGACCCCCGAATTTTTTCATAGAGTGACATAAAATCTGATGGAAGTGCTGCGGCCAGAGCAGCCCGCTCTGTCTCGACCTCGGCAATATCCGCGCTCAGTGATCCCGACAGATCCTGCAAGGTGGAGCTGACCTGTTCAAGTTCACCGGTCAGTACAGCCACCTGTCCGGCAAGGACGGAAACGGCAGCCTCCGCACCCTCAACCCGTTCCATAATCTCGAGTTCGACATCTTCGAGTTCAGTTCTCCGACGAGCGAGGGACTCAAGTTCGTGCTGGAGGGCGGACAACTGCTTGGAGTCATTTATTGTTCCAGAATCCAGTAAATGTTGGTCTTTAAGAATTCGTTGCCGAACAACTTCAACATCGGCATCGGATCTCGCTTGGTCTCTTTGTAAATCACCGAGAATCACCCCTGCGGCAACGTGTTGATTGCGGGTGCGTGTCAATTGCGTTTCGAGTTCCGCTTTGCGCTCAATCTCCGGAAGCGTGGCTTTGCGGTGGGCAAGTTGGGCTATCTCGGTGTCCTTCGCTTGAACCTCGAGCAATTTCTCCTGAATGGACGGGTCGATATTCAGCGGATACTCCTGATTTAGTTGGTGAAGTGCATTGTCCATGGATCTGTACTGATGGTAGACACCACACACGTAACCGTACCTTGTGACTTTAAATTGATCAGCGAGGCGACCATGGGTACCCAAGGCCATTCACTCGAATAATGAGGGACATCAATCAGTGCACACAGGTCACGAGGGTGATCTAGCACTTTGTGATGCTTCAAATCAGATGTGACATAGCAATCTGCCAAATTGGCCGCGAGTGGCAGCAGGAAATCCCCCGAGCCGCCGCACACGGCCACCATGGAGATCTGCTGGTGGGGATCACCAGCAACCCGGATTCCCGCTGCACTCCCCGGGAGCGAGGTTGCAACTCGCTCCGCGAAATCTGAGAGTGACATCGGGTCTTTGAGTCGTCCCACCCGGCCAATTCCTGTGTCAACGCGATCACCGGGGACTAGTGGTACGCAGTCTGTTACTCCAAGGAGAGCAGCTAGTGCGTCAGACACCCCAGGATTAGCCTGGTCGGCATTGGTGTGCGCATTAAACAGCGCGATTCCATGTGCGATCGATTCGTGAATAACCCGTCCACCCAGCGTCGCTCGAGCAACTGAATGAATGCCGGTCAGGAAAAGTGGATGATGAGTGATAATCATCTGTGCGCCAATTTCAATTGCTTCGTAAACGACATCAATCGTTGGGTCAAGTGCGCACAACACGGTCGTCACGGTTGAATCAAGATCTCCACACACCAAACCCACACTGTCCCAATCCTCAGCGGTGTGTGGTGGATACAGCTGGTCGAGAATGTCAGCCACGGCTCCTACTGAAGTCATGCAGACAGATTAGCCAGTCCAGTGTGCCCAGACCTTCCGAAGGGGTAAAGACTCACTCATCAATGTGAAGGGCCGCCCAGTACGGGCGGCCCTTCACGTTGAAAGCTAGTGCGACTGAACTAGCCAGCCAAACACGCCGGGTCGTACAAAGATTCGGGAACGATGGCATCTGCTGGATAAGTTCCATCGGCATAGGTTCCGCACACGGTGACAGCGTCCTTCGGAATCCAGAACTGTCCTTCGGCCTCGAAAATGTACATCATTGGTGCAGACATTTCACCTTCAGCGGGGTCAGTTGTCGCATATGCCCAACCGTCCTCGCACTTGTAACCACTAATCACGAAGCCACCCTCACCGTAGACGGCGCCAACGGCTTCTTGCATGGCGGCATCGGTGCACTCGGCCATCCCACCGACCATGGTTTCATCGCTGGAATCACTGGAACAGCCGGCCAAAACCAGGGCTGCCGCACCTAGGAGGGCGAAACTTGTCGGTGCAATCTTCATGGAAATCCCTTCACATTATTTGGAGACGGAAGTTGTTGATTTTGATTACCACCCAACTGTAAGTCCTATATGCGCGTTTTTTGGCTAAGCAGCGGTTTGGCGAGGCGTTAACAAATAAATGATTACCGCGGCAATTAAGGAAACGAGGAGAAGGGATCCGTAGGCTCCCAAAACCGAACCCAGTGGATGCGAGGCGGCAAAGCCAAGCACGACAACGACAACAGACACAAGTGTTCGACCCAACCCCGCGATCCGAAACATGTAAAGGCCCGACAGTGATGCAATAAGAATGAGGGCAAGGCCGCCAAGCCAGCGAAGATTGGTGAGGTCTGCTATCGCGAAACCGAGGAACAGTGCAAGGAATGCGCCTAGTGCGGGAACCGGTGATTTCATGAGTGAACCAAAGTGTATCCATGGTCTCCACTTGAATGACTTGATGTAACCTTCGTCTCGCCGGGCGAGTAACTCAGTTGGTTAGAGTGCATCCCTTACAAGGATGAAGTCGGGGGTTCGAGTCCCTCCTCGCCCACATTTTTCATGAGTTGGGGTGTGCTCAGCCGGTCCGCCCGACATGTAGCTGACTTCAGCTACCTGATGTTGTTGCGGATGATCTCGCGTTGGGGTGTTCGGGTCATGTTTGCCCATGCGCAAACGGCTGCAGCCAACGCGAGTGCGCTGCCGGGCAGGAGTTGGTGACTGCCTTGCTTGGTGATGAGGGTCTGTAATGAACGGAAGGCGCGGCCTTTGCCGGCTAGGACCAAGATGTCGGTGGCAGCTCTTTCACCGTTCCAATGGCCTTTGGGCAGGTGGGTGCTGGTCGCGAGCGTGGATGGAGTGCCAGGAGTGTGGCCGGTCATCCACGCGTCAAGCAGTCCCAAGGACATGCCAATGCAACTGGCCACGGTTGCGACGCTGTTGTCCGGCGATTCAGGTTGGACCTGGGCTAGGAGCGTGGCGGCCAAGGTGGTGTTGTCATCCAGAATTGCCCCAACGACAAGTGCAAGCGTGGTTGCAGCTACGTCGCGGGCGGGACCCGTCGGGGTGAACAGGGCCATGTTGCGTCGCTCAATGGCACGATTCATGGACGCTTGCAGTGTGGTCAGATCTTTTGCCTGCAGGTCGTTGACATCGATCCCGTCCTCAGCCAATAGCGGCCCGAGTTCTTCGAGGACTTCATTGGCCAATCCGCGCTTCCATTGGACTTGTGGCGGGCCCGCAGGTGGTTCGGGCTCACTGCGCCTGAGGTCGACCATGTCTTTAGTCTGGCAGAAGTGGTAAAGATCTGCCCGTCCCTGAGTGAGTTGCGCCATGAACCGCGGAGGTACTCAGGACATATGTCGCATGAATATGTCTCATGAATATGTCGCGGAACGGAACACCTCCTCGCCCACATTTTTTGGTCCCGACTTACCATTGTTGGGAGCCCAAGGGAGATATATGACATTACGTTCCGTCGGCATCACTGCGATGGTGGGTCTCAGCCTGCTTGCATCCCATGGTGGATTCACCGAGGTGCGTGCACAAAACATGTCAGCGACTCCCACCGCCTCATTTGCCCAACCCCGCATTTATGGTGGTTCACCGGCAACGGGTAATCCCGGTGTTGCAGCGTTGGCAATCAACTCTGGTTCCGCGTGGACTGGTCGTTGCAGCGCGGTCGTGTGGAAGCCACGCATCCTGCTGACCGCGGCGCATTGTGTGACGTCCCCCGGAGGTACCACAAGCGTTCCCGGCCTGGCGGTGTTCCCGCCCGGTGCTACTGCCATTCAGTACAGCAACACCGGGCCTCAAGGGGTCTCGAGTGTTCAAGTCACTCAAGTCCTTAAGCCTTCGACCTATATCAATGCCTCCACCCGAGTAGAACCCAATGACTTTGCCATTCTCGTTCTCGATTCGGATATTGGAACCGGCTATTTCAACCGACTCGCAACATCTGCTGAAATGAGTCGGTGGGCTCAAGATCTGTATCCGGGAACAATCATGGGATATGGATTGACTGCCCCGGAGCAATTTTCAACCATACCCATGCAAGCGCAGGTGCCCATTGATACCTATGAACCACGCTCGTCACTGGGTCCAGTTTTTTCCGTTGGGCAGTCCGCGTCCGTTGGCGTGTGTTCCGGTGATAGCGGCGGGCCGACATTCGCCACCAACACTTCTGGAGAGCGGGTACTTCTCGGTGTGAACTCCGGCTCGGCCGGAGGTTGTGTTGCCGGTTTCACCGGGGCTTATCTGATGGTGGGATTCACGGCGATTGACTACCTTGATCTGGTGAACCAGGCTCTGACCGCTGCCGGCTACCCGACGATTCCATCTGCACCAACTGTTACGGGTGCCACCGCGGTCAACAACTCTGTGGTCGTGTCGTGGCAACCCCCGCAGGTCTCCCCCACGACGGTGACGAGCTTCGAAGTGGTGCGTGACGATGGCTCAGTTGGGTGCACGACCACTCAGTTGACGTGCACGGTCGCGAACCTGGCGCCCGGTGAGTACAGCTTCACCGTGCGTGCCCTCAACTCACAGGGTGAGGGCAATGCGTTGCCGGCCACCCTGTCGGCCGAGGTGGTACCCCCGGGCCAAATGGCCCCACCGCGCATCTCCGGCAAGAAAATTGCCTTCAGGTCTCTGACGGGGTCAACTTCAGCGGTTGTGAGCGAGTACCGGGTGATTGACGCTCGTGGAAAGCGAATTTGCACCCTTCGTGATTTCTCCCCTACGGCACCGCGACTGGGTTGTCCCCTGCCCGCGAAATCCGGTTCGTATCGGTTCCGAGTACTTGCCGTGACCGAAATGGGGAAAACTACCCCCTCTGGATTGAGTCGAAAAATAGTGATTTCCTGACGAAATCCGGGAGTTTGCCTGATATTCACCGCGAATTCCGACCCCCGATAACATTTGTATAACGTCCATGTCGTAAACTTGTCTCATACCGGAGACCCCGGCTAATGAGTAATAAGAATAGAAGTGGACGTGATGACAATGCAGAGCTTCGGACGAGTTCTGAGCAATATTTTCGGGGGCAGCCGCTCCAGAAATTTCCAGCAGGAATGGGACTACCAGCGTTCAATGGCCATGAGTCCATCGCACCGCGATGAAATCGATGCCATTTTCCGGCGCCACGAAAAAGCCTAGACGCTCCGTGGCGAATAACTTCCCAGTCACCTAATCTTCATTGGTCGACTTATCGAGTGAGTCACCAATGAGAAACCTGAAAGGGTTTCACTCCAGCAGCCCGCAATCATTGATTGCGGGCTTTGCTTTGGGTTGAATCATCTTTCAAGTTTTTGGGGTGATCCGATAGGCGGCCGGTGCGTGCTCGGGGACGTACGGGGCCCGTGGCATTACAGCTGAAATAGGTCGATAGCCGACCTCTTGATCGGGGCGTGGGTCGGCGTCACCTTTATTTGGCCACATGGCCAGAGCACGTTCTGCTTGAGCGGTAATTGTGAGGGACGGATTCACCCCGAGGTTCGCCGTGATGGCAGAGCCGTCCACAATATGGAGGTCGGGATAGTTGAACACCCGGTGATACGGATCGATGACACCGTGGTCGGCATTCGCCCCAATTACACAGCCACCAACAAAATGGGCCGTGAGTGCGGCATCGAAATTCTCGAAAATGGAGCCACCTGCGCGGCCATCGATGAGTTCCGCGACTCTTTCCACGACCTCTGCGGCGACCGGAATGAAGGTGGGTGCGGGCGTTGATTCAGAACTCACCGTGCCCAGTTTCCACCGGCCAAGGAAACTCCGCTTGCCCGCCAAGGTCAGCGAGTTGTCCACCGTTTGCATGACGAGGGAGATAACCGAGCGCTCACTCCAGCGGCGGACATTGAACATGGCGGCAACGTCGGCGGGGTTCTTCGCCATTTCCCGAACCCACACGCGCCAACGCGCCTTGCCCGGTTCGGGGCGGGTCAACAGGGACTGCAACAGTCCCATGGAATTCGAGCCTTTGCCGTAACGAACAGGTTCCACGTGGGTGTCAGCATCGGGGAAGAAACTGGAAGTAATCGCAACCCCTTCGGTGAAGTCGGTGGAATTGGTGTGAGCGACCGCACCGAGGATTGACTCCGAATTCGTCCGAGATAACTTCCCCAACGAGCCCGTCAGGTGGGGCAACACTCCTTGATCTTTCATGGCGTGTAAAAGTTTTTGGGTGTTGTAGGCACCCGCTGCGAAAATCACTTGATCCGAAGTGAATTCCACGCTCTCTCGTGTTCCAGTTTTTCGCGCAGTAATCGTGTACCCGCCAGCCTCCCTCGGTGTGACATGAGTGACCGTGGTCATGGGGAAAACTTCAGCGCCGGCAGCTTCTGCAAGGCCGAGGTAGTTTTTGGGGAGGGTGTTTTTGGCGTTGAACCGACAACCGGTCATGCATTCACCGCACTCAATGCACCCGGTGCGTTCCGGTCCCACTCCCCCGAAGTACGGGTCAGGGGAAGTCTTTCCTCTCCCCTCGCCAAAAAGACACCCACCGGTGTCAGAGTGAATGTGTGCCCCACCCCCATGGAAGATGCAACCTCTTGCATGACTTTGTCTGACGGGGTCATGGTGGGATTGAGTTCCACGCCCAACATTCGACTGGCTTGATCATAAAAAGGCGCAAGTTCCTTTTTCCAATCGGTGATGCCACTCCACTGCAGGTCTGAAAAGAATCGCTCACCGGGTACATACAGCGTGTTCGCGTACACCAAACTTCCGCCACCCACACCTGCCCCCGCAAGAATGGCAACATCTTTGAGGACATGAATTCGTTGGATACCAAAGAAACCCAGTGCCGGTGCCCACAGGAAATTTTTCAGATCCCATGAGTTTTTCGCATAGGTGGCTTCATTGAACCTGCGCCCAGCTTCCAAGACCGCCACCGAGTAGCCCTTTTCCCGGAGTCGCAGAGCCGACACCGATCCCCCGAAACCTGAACCGATGATCACGACATCGAATTGGGGGTATCCATCTGGGGGGAATCGGCCTGTGCGTGCTTCACGAACAAAGGTTATGCCGATTTCCATATATTTGCTTCCCCTTTCCCAAGTGTTAGAGTAGGGAGTCCTGGGGAGCTCGCGGGATCAGCGGGCTGAGAGGGCAGTGGCCACTGCCGACCCACACACCTGATCTGGGTAATGCCAGCGCGAGGGAGCGAAAATAATGAATGTATGCAAACGTGCAGTTGCTCTGGGGAGTTTCGGTATCAGTCTCGCTCTCATCTCGGGTTGCTCCGCAACGACCGACACAAGTGAGCCCCAGATTGTGCGCATGCTGACCCACGAGTCATTTGCTCTGAGCGATGAATTGATCGCCGAGTTGGCCGAGCAAGGAATCCAACTCGAAATCCTTGCGACCGGCGATGCCGGCAGCATGACGGCGTCGGCGGTGCTAGCCGCGGGGGCACCCACCGCAGACCTGATTTTCGGAGTAGACAACACCCTGATAACTCGAGCAGCGGGCGAAGGTGTATTTGCGCCGTACACATCCCCGGAACTCGCCAATATCGCCCCCGAATTTCAATCCCTCACCGAAGAAGGTCTCGTCACCCCGATTGATTTCGGTGACGTGTGCATCAATGTGGATACGCAATGGTTTGCTGACAACAACGTGGAACCTCCAACGACCCTGGAGGAACTTCCCGCACTCGCCAATAGGTTGGTCGTGCAAGATCCCGGAACGTCTTCACCCGGTTTGGCATTCCTCCTTGCCACCGTCGTGCGCTTTGGTGATTCTTGGCCAGATTTTTGGACGCAACTGCGCGATGCAGGAGTGAAGGTTGCCGGGTCATGGACAGATGCGTATTACACGGATTTCACTCTCAACGGTGGAGATCGACCATTGGTTGTTTCTTATGCCACGAGTCCCGCTGCTGAAGTTATTTTCGCTGAAGATCCAAGTGTGAGTGCGCCATCAACCCGCACATTGGTGGATAGTTGTTATCGTCAGATCGAGTTCGCTGGTGTGTTGGAGGGTGCCGCAAATCCAGCGGGGGCCGAAAAAGTTATCGACTGGCTCCTCTCCCCCACGGTGCAGGCGGACATTCCACTCAGTATGTTCGTGTACCCGGTGCGCACCGCCGTTGAACTGCCCCCCGTGTTTGCGGAGTTCACCCCGGTGGTGACTACCAGCGCGGAGTTGGATCCCGCCGTGATCAATGATGAACTCGATGGCATTCTCTCTCGTTGGGGTCAGGTGATGGGGCGCTGAGCACCCACATAGCTTTATTAGCTCGCCACTCCCCCACCTGGGTGAAGCGCGCATGGATTGTCCCTGTCCTTTTCTTCGCCACCTTCTTGATTTACCCGCTTGTCGTGCTGACTCGAACTGCCTGGACAGCTGACACTCTCGTGTCACTTACGAGCAGCAGCACATGGATGGTTGCACTCATTGCGAGTGTGCAGAGTGTGATCAGTGTTGGACTATCCCTAGCCATCGGCCTGCCCATTGCGGGAGTTTTGAGTCGTTATCAATTTCCCGGTCGATCATTTCTGTGGGCCTTGGTCACGGTGCCCTTCGTCTTACCCACTGTCGTTGTCGCCTTGGGATTCCAAGCGTTACTTGGCGGATTATTTGAACCGGGATTGATCCTTGTGGTGCTTGCCCACGCCTATATCAACATTGCCGTTGTTGTTCGAATAGTGGGAGCGCAATGGAGTGCCATTAACCCCCATCAAATGGTGGTAGCACGAACACTGGGTTCCACCCCTTGGCGAGTTTTTCGGACTATCACCATTCCGACTCTCACACCCTCAATTCTTGCGTCCGCGTGCGTTGTATTTGTATTTAGCTTCACCTCGCTCGGCATTGTCACCATTCTCGGCGACGGGTCAACCACCCGGACACTTGAGCAAGTGATTCTTCGTCAATCATCAGTGCTTCTTGACTTTCCCGGCGCACTTGCCAGCGCAATTCTTCAGTTGATTGTGGTCAGTTCAGCATTGTTTATTGCAGCGCGCTCACGCGGCACGGCTCTTACTCTCAGAACCGGCAACTCAACTCGAACTCACTACTCAATGGGGATTACGTCAAAGAAGACGGGGTTGTGGGTCTTCACAATCGCGTCACTGACCGCTGCCCTTGTGGTGGCTCCAATAGCTAGCATCATATGGGCGTCCCTTTCCGGCCGCGATGGATTCACTCTTGCGTGGTGGATTTCTCTCCCCGATTCATCTGAGGCCTTCTCCCGACTGGGTTCCCCATTGCATGCATTGGGCTTGTCTTTTGTCCTGGCGATATTCACCGCGCTCACTGCGGCTCTCGTTGGTGGAGCAATCGCAATTGCGGTCATGGGTCGCAATCCATTCATCGCTTTCCTGAGTCTGATTCCACTCGGACTTTCAGCGGCAACCGTCGGACTGGGCACACTCTTGGCATTTGGTCGAGCTCCGATTGACCTTCGCGCCTCCGGAGTCCTCATTCCCATTGCTCACGCACTGGTAGCAGTGCCACTTGTGGTTGCACTTGCTGCACCAGTGCTCAGGGCCGCAGACCCGCGTCGAATGTTGGTTGCAAGCAGTCTGGGCGCCTCACCAAATCGAGCATGGTGGACTGCCTATGGAAATGTGATTCGAATGGTGATGTTGGCCGCGGGTGGCTTGGCGGGAGCCGTGTCACTGGGTGAATTCGGGGCTGCAACATTCCTTGCTCGGCCGGATTCCCCCACCGTGCCCATTCAAATCTCGAAATTGTTGACACGACCGGGGGAACAGGCCTATGCAACAGCTGCAGTACTCAGTGTCACTTTGATTATCGCCACCCTCACACTCATGCTGGTTGTGGATCGAATGAATAACAAGGCGCGCGCATGACAATGTCTACTTCGAGTCTTGCCCTGAAAGAATTGGTTATCGGATACTCCCACCCACTCCTTGAGCCACTTTCGATAGACATTCGTGCGGGGGAAACGCTCGCGGTGCTGGGACCAAGCGGGTGCGGAAAATCCACCTTACTTGCCACCATTGTCGGAATGACTCCAGCGTTATCAGGTTCGATCTTTCTCAACGACCGGGATGTATCCAGTGTGCCCATTCATCAGCGAGGAATCGGATTGGTATTTCAAGAACCACTCCTGTTCTCGCATCTGTCACTCATTGACAACATTGCCTATGGCCTCAGAGCCGCGCATGTTGACAGAGAAGTGGCTCGAAGCAAAGCCGAGGAACTTCTTCATTGGGTGGGACTTAACTCGATTAAGCATCAGAAAACATGGGAAATTTCCGGTGGACAGGCCGGGCGCGTTGCTCTCGCACGTGCACTGGCGCCCAATCCTCAGGCGCTCCTCTTTGATGAGCCCTACAGCGCACTTGACACTGAAATACGAATACGTCTATCCCAAGAAGTCCGCGATCTGCTTCGGCAACGAAATATTCCCGCCATTCACGTGACCCACGACCGGTTCGAAGCCGAGTCCGTAGCCGATCAACTACTCGTACTTACATAACTGCGATACTCGGGTTGTGGAAGCAAGTGACAGAGTGGCGAGGCTGAAGAGATTCAAGCCAACGACCTACGCTCGCCTTGCTGCCTTGACATCGCTCGCTGCCTTTGGCGCCTATCTCGCCTCCGAGACACTGCCTTATGTCTCACCCGTACCGGCAGCGATTACAGCAGTGGTTGCCACTCGAGTCACTTTTCACCACGCTGCCAAGGAGACGTTCATTCAATTACTGGGGGCGCTCGTTGGAGCGGCGGTGGCTCTCGGAATTGTGTCGGTGATCGGCTCTGGTGCCGTTGTCATTCTGTTATTGGTTTTACTCAGTTTTGTCATGGCGCGGGTCATGCAATATGCAAACCCGGACGAATCACCCGCCGTGGCCGCTTCATTGTCTGTCACGGTCATCTTGGTCGTGGGATCACACCTGACGACGGAACTCGCCTTCGAGAGATTCAATGGTGTTGTCATTGGTGCATTGTTTGCTCTGGTCGCTTCGTTCCTCGCTTCCCCCACGCGTGATACCCAAAAATTAGCCGCCGGTCTTGCACAGGTTCAGGTCCAACTTGCAGAAGTGTTAGCGCAAATAGCTCGTGATCTCCGAGATAACCCAACTCGTACCGATGCCCGTCTTTGGCATGATCAGGCCGTTGAATTAAGAAACCAAGTTCTCGGACTTGCTGCCCAATACGAGGATCTATCCAAACATTCGAGGTGGAGTCCCCGAATCCACAACACGGATTTAGTTCAACTCAAAGAGTTACTGCGTGCCAATCAAGTGATGAGTGCCCGTGTATTGAGTATTGCCAACGATTTGAGATCTGCCACGCGTGGGGACTCTTCACCCCAGATTCCGCAGGCCGCTCTCTCACCTCTAGCTGACCTCATTGAACTTGCAGCAGACAATATGGCAACGGATGATCCCACCGAAAGTATTGGCGCGACAGCGGCACATCAGGCTGTCCGCGGTGCGGATTTGACCGCCCAAATTGCTTTGATTGGGGGGATTGTTTCCCACGTGAATCAGATCAACCGAGCATCAACTCACGAGACGGAAGACACCCGATCGATCACTGGTTTACAACCCGAGATTAAACCAAAGGATTAACTCCGTGTATGACCTTCACCATTACATCAGTTGAGTTCAGCGAGTGCTGCCAGATAGTCATCCGCATTGCGAGCATCACCCGGTCCATTACTCACCGACCAACGTACGACCCCGTCTTTGTCAATGACAAATGCTGCACGGGTGGCAAATCCTTTATCCTCCAGGAAAGCGCCATACTGTTGAGCGACAGCTCCATGCGGATAAAAATCACTCAGCAGATTGTGTGTCAAGTTTTCCTGCTCGGAAAATACTTTGAGCGTGTATGCAGAATCACATGAGATGCTGAGAACCTCAGTGGTGTCGTTGATGAAATCAGGGCGACGATCGCGGATGGTGCACAACTCGTCGGTGCATAAGCCCGTGAAAGCAAATGGGTAAAACATGACGACCACATTTTTCTTACCACGGTAATCGGATAAAGTTACAGACTCACCAAATTGATTGGACAGGGTGAAATCAGGCGCAAGGTCTCCCACAGAAATTGTCATGGTGGAACTCTAGCGTTTGGCTCGCGGTGCCACCAGTCGAGTTCCTTGCCATTGGGATCCGGCACTAATGGTGCTCGTTTGGCGCAGTCCTGCGGTTTGTGCCGCCTCGGTGATGTCTTCGGGCTCGATATGGCCATCGCGCCCGGGCTTGGGTGTCAACAACCACACAACACCCTGATCCGCGAGCGGAGTAATGGAATCGACCAACGCGTCTGTCAGGTCACCATCGTCTTCGCGGAACCACAAGATGGCCACGTCCACTACATCTTCATAGTCAAGATCCACCATGTCGGAACCCGTTGCAGCAACAATTCCCGCCCGAATATTTGGATCAGAATCGGAATCATGGCCAATTTCTTGCACCACGAGCCCCGATTCGAGACCTAGTCGTGAGGCCAGTTCCTGGGTCTCACCGGATGAAGCTGGGGAGCTCACCGCACTCCTTCATTTGATTCACAAGCGCTAGTCCACCGAAATATGGGTCACTTGGCAAGTGATTTGGCGTAACGAACCCAAATTTGGTCCTGAATAGTCCGAATTTCGGCTTCCCCACGGGATCGGGCCGATGGATGTCGGTGCCGCCGTTGCCTAAAAACGAGGGTCATGTGCTTCGCGCTCCGCAATGCGAGAGAATACGGAGTAGCGGAAACGACCCTCAGCAGTTCATCGCTTCCAGCTGATGCCCATGACCGGAGACCCCGGGAAATCACAGGCGAAAGGTATAACAGTGACTGACCCACAAGGCTCATTGATCGCAGGCGGACTACCCACCCAATACGTGGATGTCGACCCCTCGGAGACCCGTGAGTGGCTCGAATCATTTGACAAGATGGTTGAGCATGGTGGAACCTACCGCGCTCGGTATCTCATGCTGTCACTGCTCCGCCGTGCCGCCGAGCAAAATGTGGGTGTTCCCAGTCTTCGCAGCACGGACTACATCAACACGATTTCACCCGACCGCGAACCTTGGTTCCCCGGCGATGAATTTGTAGAACGGCGTATCCGCGCCATGATTCGGTGGAATGCAGCGATCATGGTGCACAGAGCACAGCGACCCGGCATATCTGTGGGCGGCCACATATCCACGTATGCAAGTTCAGCGACCCTGTATGAAGTCGGGTTTAATCACTTCTTCAAAGGTCCCGATCATCCTGCCGGTGCCGATCAAATTTTCTTTCAAGGGCACGCCTCACCTGGAATGTATGCCCGGGCATTTGTTGAAGGTCGCCTGACCGAGGCGCAAATGGATGGATTCCGACAGGAACTTTCCCACCCCGCTGGTGGCCTCCCCTCCTATCCGCACCCCCGTCTAATGCCGTGGTTCTGGCAATTCCCCACGGTGTCCATGGGCCTAGGTCCATTAAACGCGATCTATCAGGCCCGATTCAACAAGTATCTGCACAATCGAGGATTCGCGGATACCTCCGAACAAAAAGTGTGGGCATTTCTCGGCGATGGCGAAATGGACGAGGTTGAAGCTGTAGGTGCAATTGGTCTGGCCGCCCGTGAAGAACTCGATAACCTCATTTTCGTGGTCAACGCAAACCTGCAGCGACTCGATGGTCCCGTCCGCGGAAACGGCAAGATCATTCAGGAACTTGAATCCCTGTTCCGTGGCGCGGGCTGGAATGTGATCAAGGTGATCTGGGGACGTCAGTGGGATGAACTTCTCGCCGCTGACCGCGATGGCGCACTCGTGAATTTGATGAACAACACACACGATGGTGACTTCCAAACCTACAAAGCCGAAGGTGGCGCATTTGTTCGCGAGCACTTCTTCGGTCGCGACCCCCGCACGGCAAAACTGGTTGCAACATGGAGCGATGAAGATATTTGGAATCTTTCCCGTGGCGGTCACGACTACCGCAAAATGTATGCCGCGTACAAGGCTGCGACCGAGACCAAGGGTCAGCCCACGCTTATTTTGGCCAAGACAATCAAGGGCTGGACACTCGGTTCGAGTTTTGAGGCTCGGAATTCAACGCACCAAATGAAAAAACTCTCACTGGATGACTTAAAAGAGTTCCGCGATCGCTTGCACATCCCGATCGCAGATTCACAACTCGATCCTTATCTACCACCGTATTACAACCCCGGACTGCAAGATGAAAACTTGGCGTACATGATGGAAAGGCGCCGCAAATTGGGGGGCTCCCTTCCCACCCGACGTGAAAAATCACGCCCGTTGGCGCTGCCTGGTAAGAAGGTCTACGAGGCAGTTAACCGCGGTTCGGGTAACCAGCCCATTGCAACAACCATGGCTTTCGTCCGGCTATTGAAAGACTTGCTCAAGGATGAAAATATTGGGAAGCGATTTGTTCCGATCATTCCGGACGAAGCTCGAACTTTTGGCATGGATTCCCTCTTTCCCACCGCCATGATTTATTCTCCGCACGGCCAGCAGTACACATCCGTTGACCGCGAACTCATTCTGAGTTACAAGGAATCGATTACCGGGCAAATCCTTCATGAAGGTATTAATGAAGCAGGTTCGGTGGCTTCATTCACGGCCGCGGGCTCTTCCTATTCAACACACGATGAACCGATGATCCCGGTGTACGTCTTCTATTCCATGTTTGGATTCCAACGCACCGGCGATGCGTTTTGGGCAGCCGGAGACCAGATGGTCCGCGGATTCGTCATCGGTGCAACTGCGGGACGCACCACATTAAATGGTGAAGGCTTGCAACATGAAGATGGACATTCGATTCTGTTGGCAAGCACGAACCCTGCAGTTGTGTCTTATGACCCCGCATACGGTTACGAATTGGGTCATATTGTGAAAGATGGTCTTCGCCGCATGTACGGCGAAAACTCCGAAAATATTTATTATTACCTGACCGTGTACAACGAGCCATATGTCCAGCCTGCCGAGCCGGACAATCTGGACGTTGACGGACTTCTACGCGGAATGTATCTCTTGAGTGAAGGCCACGGTGATGGTCAGAAAGCACAAATTTTGGCGAGTGGGGTTGCCGTTCCGTGGGCGTTAAAGGCACAGGAACTTCTCCGAGATGATTGGGGGGTCGTTGCCGATATCTGGTCGGTGACTTCGTGGAATGAACTCCGACGCGATGGACTGGAAGCGGATCGATTTAATTTGCTCCACCCAGAGCGGGAGCGCCAGGTTGCCTTTGTGAGCAGCAAACTACAAGGGCGCGAAGGTCCGGTCATTGCGGTTTCGGACTTTATGCGAGCCGTGCAGGATCAAATTCGGCCGTGGGTCGGTGCGCCTTTTGCCACATTGGGTACCGACGGCTTTGGTTTATCTGATACTCGGGGAGCACTGCGCCGCCATTTTCTTGTCGATGCGGAATCAATCACCGTCCAAACGCTTTCATGTTTGGCCGCACAGGGCCTCGTAGATGCACATATCGTTCAGGAAGCAATTGATAAATATCAACTCCAGGATCCCTCGGCAGCCGATGCGGGGAATACGGAAGGATCAGGCTGACATGAATACGGATCCCAAGCGCTTCCTGAAGTACTTGAAAGCTGAGCGCAACGCGTCACTTCTGTATCGATCACTGGCAGAGACGGTGGACGGGGATCGACGTGAGGCACTCATTGAACTGGCCGATATCGAAGATAAACACGCCGCTCATTGGATTGAAAAACTCAATGAATACGGGGTCGAGGTTCCTCCACCACCTACCGCACTGGATCCAGAGGATAAAGCACTTGTTTCCCGAGCGACATCAATGGGTTTGAGCAGTGTGCTGACCACCCTGGAAGAGAATGAAGGTGCCGACGCTGGCATGTATGACGATGAACCCGAAGCACTGGCGTCCATGCCGACCGATGAACGCGAACATGCCACAGTTTTTCGGAACATGCTAGAAGGTTCAAGCCCCGCACCCGGTTACCAAACAGCAGACCACCGAGTTGCATCCGATGCCAATGGTGGCATGGAGCCATGGCACAAGGTGGACAAATCTGGATCCGTTCGCGCGGCCGTTTTCGGAATCTCCGACGGCCTGGTGTCTAACACGGCACTCGTCATGGGATTCGCCGGAGCCAGTATCGCCGGAGCCCTGGACAACAGCACCGTTCTCTTCGCCGGGCTCGCCGGTCTTCTGGCCGGCGCTTTCTCCATGGCGGCGGGCGAATATGTCAGCGTTGCCAGCCAACGGGATCTCTTTCAGCGGGAGATCGAAATGGAAGCCCGGGAGTTGCGCGAGAAACCCGAAGAGGAACAGAAGGAACTGGAACTTATTTACCGGGCCAAGGGGGTTTCGCGTGAAGACGCCGCTCGAGTTGCCGCGCAAATCATGGCCGATCCCAAAATCGCACTTGACACTCTCGTGCGCGAGGAATTGGGACTGGATCCAAATGAATTGGGCAGTCCGGTCAAGGTGGCAATTTCCAGTTTTCTGGCATTTTCTATCGGTGCGAGTGTGGCTGTAATTCCTTATGCACTTTTGAGTGGTACGGCTGCCTTTATAACTGCAATTATTGCGGCCGTGATTGCACTGTGCGTTGTGGGTGGCATGGTGGGCAGGTTCTCCGGTCGGGGAATCGTGTTCAGCGCTATGCGCCAACTCATGTGGGGAACCGGTGCAGCAGCCGTAACTTATATTGTGGGCAGTGTTATCGGCGTTAATGTGAGTTAGTGAAATCACTATCTAATGCATGCCAATCTAATGTGTGCCCATGAGCAGTGACTCGGTCACCGCCCGACTCACTCAAGCATCCGGCGCGCTCGCGACAGCTGTCGCAAACAGGATGGAAGAAACCTTGCCGTGGTACCGCGAACTTGGCGCCCAAGAACGCTCATGGGTTGGACAGGTTGCCCAAGCAGGTATCCAGGCTTTCATTGATTGGAACTCACACCCCGATAAAGACATCACCCTGACCTCCGATGTCTTTGGTGCAGCACCTCGTGAACTCACTCGCGCCGTCTCTTTTGAACAGACGGTGGCATTGGTTCGGACCACCATCAATGTGGTTGAGACATCTGTCGACTCCTTTATTCCTCCGAAGGAGCAACAGCAATTCCGCGAAGCGGTACTGAGATATTCCAGAGAGATAGCTTTTTCCGCGGCCGAGGTGTACGCAAGAGCCGCGGAATCGCGTGGGGCTTGGGACGCTCGACTCGAAGCACTCATCATTGATGCTCTCATGCGCGACAGCGCGACCGATGAAATATTGAGTCAAGCCAGCGCACTGGGCTGGTCTACCACCGGTTCTACCCTCGTGATGGCCGGGTCCCCACCTGAAGTGGATGCCGAGGCCGCACTTTCTGTCATGCGTAGGGCGGCGACAAACCACTCATTAGACCTGCTGACCGGAATTCAAGGAACCATCATGTTCGCCGTGATTGGCGGAAGCGGGCTTGACTCGAACATCACTCCGCGACTGATCACTCCCTATTTCGGCCCGGGTGCTGTGGTGGTAAGTGACACGGTTACCGGCCTCACGGAAATCGGGGCCGCGGCGCAGGCTTGTGTTTCGGCATTGCGGGCAGCACATTCTTGGACCGCGCCTCCTCGGCCCGTCCATGTCAGTGAACTTCTCCCCGAGCGCGCGGTACTCGGTGACACTGCAGCCAGGGAAGAACTCATTGCCCATATTTTTCGCCCACTGGCCGGCGACCCCGCACTTCTCGAAACCGCGGTTGCCTATCTGGATAACTCCCAATCATTAGAAGCCACCGGTCGCGCTATTTTCGTGCACCCGAATACCGTTCGCTACCGCATCAAACGGATTGCGGATCTCACCGGCTACGACCTCACCACCTCCCGGGAAGCATTTGCCATCCGCCTTTCGATTCTCTTAGGCCGACTCACTTAGGCCGACTCACTTAGGCCGACTCACATAAGGCGCACCTGATCGGACACCAATCCGGAATGTTGTAGGTTTCCTACAAAGAAATGCCGATTACATTGGTTATTTCCGCCCAATATTTGGGGGATTCCTACGGAAGGCTGGGCACGTGCTGGTAGTCGTTGCCCCCGGACAGGGCGCTCAATCCCCTGGTTTTCTCACCCCCTGGTTAGACGTCCCCGGAGTTGCCGAGCGCCTTGAATGGCTCTCACTGGTGAGTGGGGTCGATCTCATTACTCACGGCACCACATCACCTGCCGACACCATCCGCGACACGGCAATTGCCCAGCCACTCATTGTTGGTTCCGGCTTGGTCACCCTGCTCAGTCTTTTCCCGCACCCTGCTGCCGCTTATGCGGCAATCGGCGTTGCCGCCGGACATTCGGTGGGAGAAATCACCGCAGCGGTCGGAGCCGGGGTGCTCACCGCCGAGCAGGCAATGGTGTTTGTGCGCGAACGCGGCCTTGCCATGGCACAGGCTGCCTCGATAACCCGCACGGGCATGAGCGCCGTCCTCGGAGGCGAGCCCGACGAAGTAGTTGCCGCCGCCCATGAAGTCGGATTGACCGCTGCGAATATGAACGGTGCCGGACAAATAGTTATTGCCGGAACCCTTACTCAATTGGAATCATTCGCGGCACCCGATGGTGCGCGCGTTCGCCCACTCGAAGTTGCCGGCGCATTTCACACCGAACACATGGCGACCGCGACCGCCAAGCTGGGTCGTATTGGTAACACCCTCAGCACCCATGATCCACGTATTCGATTGATCTCCAATACCGACGGTCAAGTGATTCATGATGGCCGTGAGGTTGTCCGGCGACTTGTTCAACAGGTCTCACAACCCGTTCGCTGGGATAAATGCATGCAGACAATGATGGATCTGGGCGTCACCGCCATGATTGAGATACCACCCGCAGGCACATTGACGAACTTGGCAAAGCGCGCAATGCCGGGGGTGGAAACTTTGGCGCTCAAGACCCCCGATGACCTCCCCTCTGCCTGGCGGCTCATTGAAAAACATGGAGTGCACTCCGTGATAGAAACCACCCCAACTTGGCGATTGGTGATCGCACCCGCTAAGGGAATGTTCACCATGGGTGGTCAACAATTCGTTGAGGGAGATGCGATCCCTGCCCAAACTCAGATCGGCGTCATTACTACCTTGCGCGATGAATTTCCCATTACAGCGCCCCACGGTGGAACTATCATTGAGTGGCTCGCCCAAGATGGGGACCCGGTTGCACCCGGTCAGCCCCTCCTCCGTTTGCATCCAGTCTCACCCGACAAGTAATTCACCGGACAGGTAACTCACCAGACAGTCAACTCACCTTAAGATTCGAACTCGAAAAGAAACGGAACGCAACGTGGCAACTGAACTCGCGAGCACCATCGGCTCCCCGCATGCACGTATTTTGTCCGTGGGCACCTACCGACCCGACCGAGTAGTGACAAATGCGGAAGTCTGTGAATGGATTGATTCCACCGATGAATGGATCCGTGAGCGTTCCGGGATAACTGAGCGCCGCCATGCATCCGATCAGGACACCGTTGTCAGCATGGCCACCGCTTCGGGGCTTAAGGCCATTGCCGCAGCCGGTATTTCCCCCTCCGATATTGGGATGATCCTCCTTGCCACGGTGAGTCACCCTTACCCCACACCATCTGCTGCTGTTGAAGTCGGTGAATTAATTGGTGCTCGAGGCGCTCCGGCCATGGACATCTCCGCTGCCTGCGCGGGTTTTTGCTACGGAGTGGCAATCGCCTCCGACATGGTGCGCGGAGGCAGCGCCACCTATGTACTGGTGATCGGTGTGGAAAAACTCACCGACATTGTGGACAAACATGATCGGGGAACCGCATTTCTCTTTGCGGACGGAGCCGGTGCCGTTGTGATTGGCCCCAGTGAGACTCCAGGGATAGCTCCTGTTGTGTGGGGTGGTGACGGTAGCCAGATCGATGCCATCAATATGACCTCTTCCAGTGTTGCATTCAGGGACAATCCGGAGCTGGGATATCCCACCGTTGTCATGGCGGGGCAGCAGGTTTTCCGTTGGGCGGTGACGGAAATGGCCAAAGCAAGTACCGATGCCCTGGACAGGGCCGGAATTACCGCAGATCAACTCGATGCTTTCATTCCCCATCAGGCCAATAATCGAATAACCGATGCCCTGGTGCGCGCGATCAATTTGCCAGACACTGTTCCCGTCGCCCGCGACATCATCACATCTGGGAACACTTCAGCGGCATCTATACCTCTCGCCATGGAAAGAATGCTCGAAAATGGCGAGGCGCCACCCGGCGGAACCGCCTTACTGATTGGATTTGGTGCGGGTCTGGTGTACGCAGCTCAAGTAGTCACCCTCCCCTAACACAATGAACTAGCCCGATGATCTACCAAATTGTACGACCCGTGTGCACAACGCAGACGGCATAAAATATCGAAAGGAAATAAACACGTCATGAGCCAAGAAGATATTTTGGTGGGATTTGCGACCATCATTAATGAAGTTGCCGGCGTACCGGTTGAAGATGTACAACTCGACAAAGCATTCGTCGATGACCTCGATGTCGACTCACTGTCCATGGTTGAAGTGGTTATGGCTGCCGAAGACAAATGGGGTGTCAAGATCTCCGACGACGACGCCAAGAATATGCGCACCGTGGGCGATGCAGTTGCCTACATTCAAGCCAATTCCTAAAACCTAAACACCTGAACCTAAACAATTGGCTCATTGCATTAGCTGCTGGTGTCAGTTGATCCAACTGACACCAGCGCGATGCCCTTATCGAGCAAAGTGATTAATACCTGGAGGAGATATGGCACGCGAGGTTGTAATTACCGGCATGGGAATGATCACACCCGTCGGTGCCAATGTTGAATCGAACTGGGAAGCGATTCTCGCGGGTAGCTCAGGAATCAGCGTAATACCGGAGGATTGGGTCACTGACCACACCGCAAAAATCGCTGGAATCATGACCACTAATCCGGCAGACCTACTTGATCGCGTCGAAGCTCGCAAATTGGATCGTTCACAGCAGGCTGCGCTGGTTGCCGCCCGGGAAGCGTGGAACGAGGCGGGTAAACCCGAAGTGGACCCCGATCGTCTGGGTGCGGTTGTCGCAACCGGTATCGGCGGCATTACATCTTTATTGGCCTCCTATGACATTTTGCTGGACCGGGGGCCTTCAAGAATCTCCCCGCACATGGTGCCCATGATCATGCCGAATGGACCGGCCGCCATTGTGGGACTTGATATTGGAGCTCGCGCCGGAGTACATGCACCCGTGAGTGCCTGTGCATCCGGTGCCGAGGCAATCTCCTATGCGGCCCGAATGATTCAAACAGGCCGCGCCGATGTCGTAATTGCAGGTGGCACCGAAGCCGCCATTCACCCCATCACCATGGCTGGATTCGCGGCCATGAGGGCCCTGTCCACCCGCAATGACGACCCCACCGCAGCATCCCGCCCCTACGACATTGACCGAGATGGTTTCGTCCTGGCTGAAGGCGCGGGGATCATTGTGATGGAATCCGAGGAATTTGCCCGAGCCCGAGGCGCGGAGATTCTGGGCCGCTACGCCGGTGCGGGTTTGACCAGCGACGGCCACCACATTGCCCAGCCCGATCCCGAGGGCACTGGCGCCGCGCGGGCAATCACCGAAGCACTCGCCGAGTCCAATCTGACTCCAGCCGATATTTCGCACGTCAACGCCCACGCAACTTCGACCCCGCAGGGAGATATTGCCGAGGCAGTGGCAATCCGTCGGGCTTTAGGACCTGCCACCGACTCGATATATGTCGCCGGCACGAAATCCATGACCGGCCATCTACTCGGTGGCGCCGGCGCCATTGAATCGATTTACACCATGTTGGCTTTGCGTGACCGCATAGCGCCACCCACAATCAATCTCACCAACCTCGATCCCGAGGTTGACCTGAATGTAAATGGAACTGGCACGACTCAACTTCCCCAGGGTGATATTGCCGCCATTAATAACTCATTCGGTTTTGGTGGTCACGATGTCGCCGTCATATTTAGGAGCGTGTGATCACAATCATGGCAACCCAATCACCACTTGAAGCAGATCCGCGTTCCCCGCTTGTTCGGCTCGGCAAACTTTTCGACGACGCGGAATTCCACACCATCACCCCGGTCGACGACCGCGGGGTGATTGCTGCGGTCGGTCGCGTTCAAGGCGTGCATTGCGTGGCATTTTGTACAGATCCCACCGTTCAAGGCGGTGCCATGGGGGAATTGGGCTGCCGTGCAATCGTTACGGCCTATGACCGAGCATTGGCCGACTCCTCTCCCGTGGTGGGGATCTGGCATTCCGGTGGTGCTCGCCTGCGCGAAGGGGTTGCCAGCCTCGATGCCGTGGGTCGGGTTTTCCTTTCCATGACCCGGGCCTCCGGCAAAGTGCCACAAATTTCGATTGTGCTGGGGCCAGCTGCAGGTGGCGCCGCCTACGGTCCCGCCCTCACCGACATTGTTGTTCTCGGACCGGCCGGTCGAATATTTGTCACAGGTCCCGAGGTGGTCAAATCCGTGACCGGCGAAGACGTCGACATGGACCGTTTGGGTGGACCGGAACCACATGGTCGGCGCAGTGGGGTTGTGCACATCACAACCGATTCCGAAATAGAAGCAATTGATACGGGTCGAGATTTAGTGCACCTGTTGGGGCATCAGGGTTCACTGAACTTGGACAGCATTGAAGATCGAGATCTGGGTGCGCTACTGCCCGAATCCTCACGTCGGGCCTACGACGTTCACCCCATCGTCGAAGGCTTTGTTGACCTTGACTCATTTGTGGAACTCCACGCGAAGTGGGCGCCCAACATTGTGGTCGGACTCGGTCGATTGGGTGGCCGAACTATTGGAATTGTTGCAAATAATCCATTGCGACTCGGTGGTTGCCTGGACTCATCCAGTGCCGAGAAGGCCGCACGATTTGTTCGAATGTGCGATTCATTTGCCGTGCCCCTCGTTGTGCTGGTCGATGTACCCGGTTACCTCCCAGGACTTGGCCAAGAATGGGAAGGTGTTGTGCGCCGCGGTGCCAAACTGCTGCACGCATTTGCCGAATGTGTGACACCTCGTGTCACGGTGGTCACCCGCAAGGCATACGGCGGAGCATTCGTGGCCATGAACTCGGCATCACTGGGTGCCACGAAAGTGTTCGCCTGGCCCCAGGCCGAGGTGGCCGTCATGGGTTCGGTGGCCGCCATTCGTATTCTGCACCGGCGTCGCCTCGCTGAAGTTCCCGAAGATAGCCGGGAACAGGTGGAACTGGAGCTCGCCGCCGAACACGAGGTGATTTCCGGGGGCATTAAGCGCGCCGTTGACATGGGGGTTGTTGATTCTGTAGTGGAGCCGATGCTCACGCGACGGGCAGTCGCAGAAGTGCTGCTCGAAACTCCCGGCGCTCGGGGCAATCACGGCAATATTCCCCTGTGAATTAGCTATTCGAATGAAGGTTGATCTTCGGTTGATCTAAGAAACATGATGGAGCACGCGAATATTCGAATCAGCATGCGATTTCCGGTACACCTCTAATTCGGCATCCCATGGCTGGCCCAGCAGCCGATTTATTTCATCGGCTATTGATTCACCCGTGGCGTGGGTTTGGGTGAGAACATTGCGAAGTCGATCTTCGTGCACCATGACATCGCCGTACTGACCGATAGATGCCCGGAATAGCCCTAGGGCGGGGGTGGCAGCGAATCTCTCACCTTCGTGACTCGAGGTGGAGTCCTCCGTCACTTCATAGCGAATATTTTTAAATGCCAAAAGCGAGCTCGCAATTCGGGCGCCCGTTCCCTGTTTGCCGATCCAGATAATTTCGGCGCGAAGCGTGTGTGGCTCGACCGGTTGCGGGGCCCATTCGACGGAGATTTCGGTGCCCAAAGCTTTGGCCAACGCCCACTCAACATGGGCTGCCACCGCACGCGGGCAGGAATGCACAAAAACAACGCCACGGCCCTCGATCGAGCCGGCGCGGTCATAAACAACTGCTGACATGGTGACCTCCTGTTGTGAGTGACGCCTTCCCCAGCGGTCTCACCAGATGATTTCCATGTGTCAGTACAAGTACTGTAACTCAGCCCGGCGGCATTCGATAGTCTTCACCACACCACATGGGGAGTTTTCCCCATAAAACCGCCCCCGAGAGGTTGAACACCATGGCATTCGCCGCACCCGCCCCCCGCGTTCTCGCTGACTTTGCTACCCGCAGTGCCATCACTCAAATCGCACTGGTTCTAGGCGGAGCCGCATTCGTTGGTATTGCGGCCCAGATCGCGATCCCGCTTCCATTTACTCCCGTTCCCCTCACCCTCCAGACTTTCGCCGTCCTATTGACCGGTGCGGCACTCGGCTCACTCCGAGGTGTATTGGCCCTCACGGTGTATGCACTTGCCGGGGTGGCCGGGGTGCCCTGGTTCTCCCAGGGAAGTTCCGGCTTCGGTGGAGCATCATTCGGTTACATTCTCGGATTTATTCTCGCGGCATACATTGTCGGAAGACTCGCCGAACGTGGTGCGTCAACAACCGCGTTACGCACGGCCGGCCTCATGGTCGTGGGCAATGTGGTGATTTACGCTGTCGGTGTGGCCTGGCTCAAGGTTTCTATCGATGCAACCTGGGCAACCGCCGTGACACTTGGCCTTACTCCATTCCTGATCGGCGATGCCCTCAAGATTGCCCTGGCTGCCGGACTTCTCCCCCTGTCATGGAAGGGCTTGGAGAAACTCCGAGCGAATTCAGATCAGGGTCGCTAAAACTTGATCGACCATGTCGGTCGTGGTGCCGGGGTGCAAGAAAACCAATCTTCCGACGGTTTCACCCTGCCATTGGGTGGACGTGACAAAAGCAATTTGTCTCTGTAACAGGTCTTCTGCCCAATTGTCGTAGTCCATTGCGGTCCACGACTCGCGCCGAAAAAGCACAACGGAGAGATCCGGTTCGAGAATCAATTCAAGATTGTCAGTCTTTGTGATTGAGTCCGCTGCGTATCGCGCCATGTCATTGCCTGCCATCACGGCATCGCGGTAGGCATCGAGGCCGTTAACGGCCATGGAGAACCACAGCGCCATGCCTCGAGCCCTGCGAGTGAGGTGATACGCCAGGTCACTTGGGTTGAGGACTTCGCTGTCAGTGTCGTGAATCACGTCCAAGTAGGAGGCATCCTGAGTGTGAACTGACTTTGCCAAATAGGGATCCCGGTAGATCAACGCTGCTGAATCAAACGGCGCGAACCACCACTTGTGTGGATCCATGACAATCGAGTCGCACAGTTCAACACCGGTGTATAAATCACGCTTTCGCGGATCTAATAAACCGGCACCGCCATAGGCGCCATCGATATGGAACCACCAGTCATGCTCGCGAGCGATTTCGGCAGCCGCGGCAAGGTCATCGATAATTCCTGCATTTGTTGTTCCCGCGGTCGCAATAATGGCGACCACATTGGCGGTATTTATCTCTGTCAACGCAGAGCGAAGCGCTTGACTAGTGAGTCGACCGCTGTCCCCCGTGGGGACTACCACTGCCTGCATATCGACAATATTGAGAGCATTCTTAATGGATGAATGCGCTTGATCACTCACAACTACTGACAGCGGATACAGTGGAAGGCCTTGTTCCGCGCGCTTGCGGCGAGCAGTGTCACGGGCCACAACAAGGGCTGAGAGATTGCCCGCACTACCGCCCGAAACAAATGTTCCCCCTGCAGACTGAGGCATACCTGCAATATCTGACATTGCCCGAAGTGCTTGGTTCTCTGCCAACACGGCACCTGCAGCTTCAAACCATGAACAACCTTGCAGTGAGGCGGCCGAGACAACCATGTCGAAAAGCAGAGACGCCTTGGTCGGAGCCGCCGGAATGAATCCAAAGAACCGCGGGCTATCTGCCGAAAGAATTGTCTCTGACATGGCATTTTCGTAAATATCCATGACGTAGGCCGGATCCTTGGGAGCTGACCCGATCATTCCTTCCATGGCAATTCGCATGGCGTCACGATCTTCGAGGCCATCGATGGGGGCCTCGGGTAGTCCAATCCGACCGTTTACATATTCAAAGATCAGATCCACCATGGACTGGTCGGGCTGATGCATGCGGGCTGGATTTACCGGTGACTGATTAGGGTCGAGACTCACTACATCCCTTTGCGATTTTCCCGATGGAGGTCGATGCCAACTAGATCGGGTCAGGTGCGCCGTCAGCTTCTCTGCCAGCAGGCACCTATTGAGATAGTACCGCGTTGGAATGTTCATGATTTATGTGGCGGACAACTCTGCGATAACCGACTGAAGCGTCTTGACGGAAACGAGGATCCACACGACTACAGCAATAACACTCGCCACAATTCCGAACAGGGGTGAGAATTCAGTCACTTGACCGACCAGCGTTATGGAGATGGCCATGGCAGCGATCGGAAAAACAAATCCCCACCAACCCATGTGAAATATAACGCCACCGTTGGAACGTGCCCGCTGTAATTCCAGCAGTGCAAATAGAGCCCACCACAACCCAAACCCAATTCCCATGACCGCTATGGCTACGGCCAACCACACCGAATCTGGACCGACAATGCCGTACGCCTCAGCCGATTGCGCGAGTCGAATTATTGCAACTCCAAAGACACCCGCCGGCGCTAACGGAATCCACAGGGACGGTGTCATGGGATTGGGGAGTGGAGCCTGAGTGGCCAATCGAATGACAAACATGCTGAAGATTGCCAGGAACAGCATGGTGCCGATTCCGAGAAATGCAAAACCCACAACAAGGAGCGGCAGAGTCAGATTCGTCCAGTAGTGCATGATCGGAACAAGTGCAATGGGTACGAGTAACGGCATGACCACCGGGATCATCCAACCGCCATGGATGCGAGCTAATCCGACTTCACGAGTGCTGATACTCGTTGCCCAGATTGCCGAGTAACCCACGGCAATAATTGCTCCGGCGGCGACGAAAACCACAGCGATCCACATGGCAATGGGTTCGGGAAGTGTTTGGGGTCCAATTGCCCCCCACCCGACCGCTAGCACGAGTAATCCCGCGGGCACGGTGGCCAGCATGGCTCCGTGACCGGGATCGGCGATTTCCTCACGCAACTCATGTCGGCGGGCCAGCCGGCGAAAGTACCTGGGCCACAGGGTCACGGCCAGAGCGGTGGCAACCCAGAGCAGCCCGATAGCCACCCAATCAATGACCATCCAGTCAAAACCCTGCTGATCGAGAACCTGTGACTGCAGGCTGATCAGAATTCCAATGGCACCGGTTCCCATGACCGCACCGAACCAGGCCGGCTGCTGGTGCAGGGTTGGCATACCCGTCATGAAGTGCTCCTTCGGTGCGGGTCCCCAAAAATTTGGATACCCTATGGGGTATCTTAGCGCGCATGGACTTACGGAGAAAAAGCCACACCTGGCGCACGGCTCTCGCCCAATGGAGCCCCCGGCGTTGGTGGGCGGCACTCGCCTTTGGCGTGGGGATTGCATTGATTATTGCTCTGCCCACGGCGGTGATTCCCAACCCGATTTTTGGTCGAGCTATTGAAGTGACCTGGTGGTCCTATCCGACCGTGATTCTTTCCGGGATCCTCGGTGGCCTGCTGATGGCAAGTTATGTGCGAGAACCCGCCGCGTCACAAGGTGCAGATGACTCAGAACCAGGCACAACCGATGAACTCAAGGATCCGGCCCTGCGCTGGGGAACCATCGGTGGATTTGTTTCCTTCTTCGCCGTGGGTTGCCCGGTGTGCAATAAATTGATTTTGATCGCGCTCGGAACTACGGGTGCTGTGAGTTGGTTTGCTCCAATCCAGCCGTTTCTTGCTCTTGTATCCATTCTCTTCATGGTGTGGGCACTGGATATGCGTCTGAAAAATCAGGATTCGTGTTCCCTGACCAAGGTCTAGACTTCATCTGTGGGTGGAGAGTTAAGTAATCGCGATTCCGAACATCGGGCGTACCACCACGGAGATTTGCGTGAAGCCCTCCTTGAACAAGCGATCGCCAGTGTCAACGCGGTTGGTTCCGAGCATTTGTCGCTGCGGGCGGTAGCCGCGGCGGTAGGTGTCAGCCCGAGCGCGGCCTATCACCACTTCGCGGATAAAGATGAACTACTCGCAGCGGTCAAAGCTCGAGGCTTTGATCAACTCGACTCCTATATTGCCGGGAATATCGATGGCAACCTGATGGTGGGCCCCGATGCCAATCACGTGAGAAAACTGATGCAGGCGGGAGCTCTCGCCTACATTAACTTCGCCGTGGACAACCCCCACTGGTTCTCCATCATGTTTAGCGGAGTGAAAGAACTCCAGAAACCGCCGTACATGGAATCGTCCATGGAATATCTCAAAAACATTTTTACCTTCAACCGGGGAATCACAATTGAAGATCATGCATTGACCGAAGATGTACTTCTCGCATCGGTGCATGGAATTGCCGCGTTGGTAGTGGAGGGTCGCATGGATCGTGATCGAGTTCCGGCAGCAATCGAAATTCTCAGCACGCTCATGATGGGCCCTGATGAACACGAGCACTCAATCATGACTCGGAAAATACTTGCGACCAGTGGCGGTTTCATTGCCCGCACCGCCACCGGCGGTCACAAACCTGCCGGACTCATGCTGCGAGCTTTGGAACTCACGGGCAAAGAACGACCCCGCGTCACATTCATCATGACCGCCTCAGCCGATGACCCTCAATATCTGGCAACCATGTACTCCGCCATGTCTGGGCTCTCCTGCGATGTTGATCACCTATCACTTTTCACCATGCCCAACCACAATCCAGCCGAGATTATTGGCAAGAGTGACCTGATCTGGGTGGGTGGCGGCAGTGTGGTGAATCTCCTGGCGGTGTGGCGGGCCCACCAACTCGATCACCTCCTCCACGATGCCTGGGACCAAGGAACCGTGTTAGCAGGCGTGAGTGCTGGTTCCATCTGCTGGCACACCGGAGGTCCCACCGACTCCTTCGGCAAAGAACTCAAACCGGTACTGAACGGACTTGCCCTGCTGCCCTATGGCAATGGAGTGCATTACGACTCTGAACCAGGCCGCCGTCCACTCGTGCACGAACTTGTTCGCACTGAACTTCTTCCGCTCACCTACGCCACCGATGACCACGTGGGAATCCTGTATTCCAACACCGAGGCAACTGAAGTGATCGCAGACAGCGAAGTGAACCCCGAGACGGGTCCTGCCGCCTACCGGATTGAAAAAGTTGGCTCAGATGTAGTGGAGACTCGAATCCCAGTGGGCGTTAATTACCCATTAACGATTCTGCACACCCGCAAGAAACTCGGCAATGCACACCGCCACCAAGCGAACCGTTCTGGCATCGGCCGAATCAGCCTGTGCATCTACTTCGGTGAAGTCAATGGAGCCCACGCGCGGATCCGATCCGAATAGGTATACCAACTTTCTCAGCTCATGGGCGGTAAGACCACCCGGCGCTGCGGCCGGACATGCGGGAACTACAGATCGATCACACACATCCACATCAATATCAACATGGATAGGACCGCCATCAGCACCCGCAACGGAAAGTGCTCGTTGAACAATGTCGTGAAGATGATCCAGTTTCACTGCATCGCGAGGAATAACCGTGATCTGATGTTCCCGGGCCCTGCGTGCATACGCGGGTGAATTAGAAAAATCAGCAATTCCAATTTGCACAATATTTTTACCAGGTAGACCTGATTCAATGAGTCTCTTGCACCGGAGAACCATTGCTCTTCCCATCGCGTAGATCGTGGTGAGCATCGACGGTCACCAAGCCGGCTGTCGCGATTCTGTCGCCCCACAGACCTTGTGCTACCGAGTAGGTAATGGAGTTGTCTCCACCAATTGCAATCACTGTTTTACTGCGAAGCGGTTCCATTGCAGTAAAAACTCGCTCTTCACCTTCAGCGTGATCGGGTGAATCGACATCAGGTGCATCGTAAATATTGAATTGACTCACATCAGTGTCGTGAGTCCACGAATAGGTGGAGTATTTTCTCAATGCTAACCGCACTGCAGTCGGCGTGGTGTGAGCGTTTGTTGGGCTGATGGAAGTTTCATGTGCCGGAACACCAATGAGTGCAATGCTTGCGTTCTGATCTGTTGTCAGCAGATCAGAAATTCGGGGCCATAGAGGATCTTCCATGTTATTTACAGACCCATTTTCTACTGCATTCATGGATTGTGCCCACCAATTCTCTGTGTCAGTTTGTGGGCGGAGTCTTGCACAACCTCAATCACGAATTCCTGATGAGTGGGCAGACGTGAATCATCGCGATAGGTAATGCCAATTGCGGCGACCGGCTGACTCAAGTGGTCGAATGCCGCACTGGCAATTGAGGAATACCCCGCACTGATGAATCCCACTTCATGGGAATACCCCTGATCACGTTCGACTCTGAGTACAGTTGCGCAACTCCGACAATGTTTGTGGACCTTTGCCCGTTCGATCCGTGAATGCCGAAGGGTCGGGGAAAAGTGCTCTGACCTGTGAATCTGCCAGGTGGGCCAGCATGGCTCGACCGGAGGCCGTGAGATTCGCGGGAAGTCTCACCCCGACATCTGTCACGAGGGTGATGCTCGAACTCGTGGACTCCTTCAGTAGATACAGGGTGTCATTGCCGCGAAGAATTCCCACATGGCCCACCACGGAGCCAATCCTCTTCAACTTTTTAACGGCCTCTGTCAATAACGGGCGGGCACGTCGCTCCATGGGTTCATGGCGCACGTAGGCCGAGCCCACCTCAAATGCACTCACCCCCAACCCCCACATGGAATTCCCCGCAGGAGTAACAAATCCACGAGCCTGCATGGCCACCAGCAGGTGATACACACTGGACTTGGGAATCTGGCATTCCCTCGCAATGGTTGCCGCCGGAATGGGGCCGGCAGATCGCGCCAATGCCAACAAGATCATCAAGGTTCGGTCAGCCGCTGGCACCTGGGACACACGGCTAAAGTCTCGCATACGAGACATCAATTCAGCCCAGAGCCGTGCGCCCGCCACTCATCTGGATGAACAATCAGGACATGACCTCCGAATTGATCACCCCCACGTTCGATCCGACTCGGCACATTAGCGCTCCGCGGGGCACCACCCTCACCGCTCAAGGATGGCCGCAGGAAGCCGCACTGCGCATGCTGCAGAACAACTTGGATCCGGCTGTTGCGGAATACCCGGAAAAGCTCGTGGTGTACGGAGGCACCGGCAAAGCCGCCCGCGATTGGCGAAGCTTTGATGCCATGGTGAAGACCCTGACCAACTCTCAAAGCGGATGAAACCATGCTGGTGCAATCCGGGCGTCCCGTTGGAGTCATGCAAACCCACGAATGGGCACCGCGTGTTCTGATCGCTAACTCCAATCTGGTGGGCGACTGGGCCACCTGGCCGGAGTTTCGTCGCCTGGAACAACTCGGGTTGACCATGTATGGCCAAATGACGGCGGGCTCGTGGATTTATATTGGCACCCAAGGAATTCTTCAAGGAACCTATGAAACATTCGCCGCTATTGCGGACAAGAAATTCGGTGGCACCCTCGCTGGGACACTGACGGTCACGGCCGGGTGCGGTGGCATGGGTGGTGCCCAACCACTTGCGGTCACCATGTGTGAAGGCGTCTGCCTTCTGATTGACATTGATCCTTCACGACTGCACCGCCGGGTCAACGACCGTTACCTCGATGTGGTTGCACCTGATCTAGAAACCGCTTTGGAATTGGTGCTTGAGGCGAAGAAGAACCGAAAGGCACTATCGGTCGGACTTGTGGGCAATGCCGCAACTCTCTACCCCGAACTATTGCGTCGCGGTGTGCCCATTGACATTGTGACCGACCAAACATCAGCACATGACCCACTCAGTTACATTCCCGAGGGCATCGATTTCGGCGATGCTGCCGATTACGCCGACAAGAAGCCCGATGAATTCACCGAACGAGCCCAGGAATCAATGGCCAAGCATGTCGAGGCCATGGTCGGCTTCATGGACGAAGGCGCAGAGGTGTTTGACTACGGCAATTCCATTCGCGACGAGGCGCGCAAGGGTGGCTACTCCCGCGCATTCGCTTTCCCAGGGTTCATTCCCGCATATATTCGCCCGCTATTTTGTGAAGGCAAGGGACCCTTTCGCTGGGTGGCTCTGTCTGGTGAAGAAAAAGATATTCACCGCACCGACCAAGCAGTTTTGGAACTATTCCCTGAGAACGATCACCTTCGGCGCTGGATCACCATGGCTCAGGAACGGGTCGCTTTTCAAGGACTACCCGCACGAATCTGTTGGCTGGGTTACGGCGAACGTGACAAAGCTGGTGAAAAGTTCAATGAACTTGTGGCCAACGGAGAAGTTGCCGCACCACTTGTCATTGGGCGCGACCATCTCGATTGTGGCTCGGTCGCCAGCCCCTATCGGGAAACAGAATCGATGCTGGACGGTTCCGATGCAATCGCCGACTGGCCACTACTCAATGCCATGGTGAATATTGCATCTGGTGCGTCGTGGGTTTCCATTCACCACGGTGGTGGTGTCGGAATCGGTCGCTCGATTCACGCGGGTCAGGTAACAGTTGCCGATGGCACCGCACTCGCTGGCGAGAAAATTCGGAGGGTGCTGACCAATGACCCCGGAATGGGTGTGATCCGTCACGTGGACGCCGGCTACGACATTGCCTGCGGTGTCGCGGAGGAAAAAAACGTCCGTATTCCCATGGCTGAATTAGATGAGTAGGTCCCACAGGTGACCACCCTGATCAGCAATATTGCCGAGCTTGTCACCGAATCAGACCGGTACCCAACGCGAGCCCACGGATACGCATTTGCTTGTGACGCTGGTGTGATCACGTGGGTTGGTCCGGAATCCGAAGCCCCCACAACCGATCACATCATTGATGCTCACGGCGGAGCCGTGCTCCCTGGGTTCGTTGACTCGCATGCCCACCTGATTTTTGCCGGTGACCGTTCAGCGGACTTTGCAGCGCGCATGGCCGGTGAGAAATATGCAGCGGGTGGTATCGGCTCGACCGTCACTGCCACCAGATCGGCAACAGATGAACAACTTCGAGCACGCGCTCAACTTCTTATTGATTCCATGACTTCACATGGAATCACAACCTTTGAAATCAAGTCTGGCTACGGCTTAACCGTCCAAGACGAAGCTCGTTCACTTCGCATTGCGCGTGAATTCACTCCCGAAACAACTTTCCTCGGCGCCCATGTTGTACCCGTTGAGTACCGCGAGGATCCGGATTCATATGTCGACTTGGTCTGCGGTGACATGCTGACCGCGTGCGCACCGCATGCGAAGTGGATTGATGTTTTCTGCGATCAAGGTGCGTTCACACCAGAACAGACCAAGAGAATTCTTCTGGCAGGTCGCAATGCCGGTCTTCAGGTGCGTTTGCATGCCAACCAGATTGCGTCATTGGGGGGAATTGATGTTGCCGCCGAGTGCGGGGCCGTCAGCGTTGATCACCTGACCTACATGTCAGATTCAGAACTGCAGACCATGGCCACCCATAATATTGTGGCCACACTTCTGCCCGGAGTTGAATTCTGCACCCGCTCCCCCTACCCCGATGCCCGTCGATTCCTTGACGCCGGAATTACCGTGGCACTGGCCACCGACTGCAATCCGGGTACCTCCTATGTCACCTCCATGCCCTTTGTTATTGCATTGGCCGTGCGGGAAATGCACATGAGTGTGGATCAAGCTGTGTGGTCGGCCACCGCTGGCGGGGCCGCAGCGCTGGGTCGCACCGACATTGGTCGAATCGAAGTGGGCAAGCAAGCCGATTTCCTGATTCTGAATCAACCCACGATTGACTTCCTCGCGTACAACCCCGGTACTTCGCCGGTGGCCCGCGTGTATCGAGCCGGCCAACTCCTAAGGTCATCACATGAGTAAATCGACGGTCACCCTTTCTACGAGCGGTTCAGACTTTTCTGATGTGGTGAATGTCGCCCGCCACAACGCCCTCGTGGAAATTTCACCCGAAGCACTCACCGCCATGGCCGCGAGCCGCAAGCACGTAGAAGTCCTCGCCGCATCTGCAGATCCTGTTTACGGAATCTCCACCGGTTTCGGTGCCCTCGCGAATCGACATATTCCCCATGACATGCGCACCCAACTCCAAAAATCCTTGATCCGATCCCATGCGGCCGGAATCGGCGCCGAAGTTGAACGCGAAGTTGTTCGGGCCACCATGTTTTTGCGCCTCAAAACACTTACTTCGGGTCGAACCGGCGTGCGTCCTGAAGTAGCTCAAACCTATGCAGCGATTCTCAACGCTGGCATCACTCCAGTTGTTCATGAATTCGGGTCACTCGGTTGCAGTGGTGATTTGGCTCCCCTCGCCCACTGCGCCCTTGTGGCCATGGGTGAAGGCCGGGCCCGCAATGCACAGGGCGAAGAACACGGTGTTGATGTCCTTCTTGCTGAAGCTGGAATCACACCCGTTGAGCTCAATGAAAAGGAAGGCCTTGCACTGATTAACGGAACCGATGGCATGCTCGGCATGCTGATCATGGCGATCAGTGATCTCGAATCCCTCTGCGATGCTGCAGACCTCTCCACCGCCATGAGTATCGACGCATTACTCGGAACCGATCAAGTATTCCGACCGGAATTACATGCGCCGCTTCGCCCGCACCCTGGGCAGGAGGTCAGTGCTGCACATATATACGCACACCTTCAAGGTTCAGGGATTCTGGCCAGTCACAAAGAAGACGATGACCGCGTACAAGATGCCTACAGTTTGCGGTGTGCACCCCAGGTCACCGGTGCCGTGCGCGACACGATTTCCCATGCTCGCAACGTGGCCGAACGCGAACTTGCTGCGAGCATTGACAACCCGGTGATTCTGCCTTCCGGTGAGGTCACCAGTAACGGTAACTTTCATGGCGCACCGGTGGCCTATGTTCTGGATTTTCTCGCCATTGCCGCCGCGGACCTCGCGTCAATCTGCGAGCGTCGCACCGATCGAATGCTGGATAAAAATCGCAGTCAGGGACTCCCGCCATTTCTTGCCGATGATCCCGGAGTTGATTCCGGCCTGATGATTGCCCAGTACACCCAAGCCGCTTTGGTGAGTGACATGAAGCGCCTCGCGGTGCCGGCGAGCGTGGACTCCATTCCGAGTTCAGCAATGCAAGAGGATCACGTGTCCATGGGCTGGCATGCGGCGAGAAAACTGCGCACATCAGTATCGAATCTCACTTCGGTGATTGCAATTGAGATGCTGACAGCCGCCCGCGCCATTGAACTGCGCGCACCGCTGCAATCATCAAAGCCGATCGTGAACGCGATCAAAGAACTTCGTGCACTACTCCGGTGGTCCAGGACCAGACCGATTCCTGGCACCCGATATCGCAGGTGCCAGGGAATTCGTAGCCGCAAAATTCCTTGGCTAGTTATTTGTCGGTTGATCCACAAAGAACGCCTTGCGCATGGGCATGACCGGGCGCATCATGAACTCAGGGCGCCTTAATCCTTGGGCATTTGGCCCCGGACGCGTTTTGGACATCCACTCCTTGTACACCTCGCGGGACTTAGCAGTATCCACCACGACATCGCCATACTTGTCTTCTTCGTGGGCTCTTTCAATGCGTATCTTCTGGTGCCAGCAATGCATGCCCGACCACGTGTCCGGGTGAACCGCGAATGCCAGATTCTGGTGCACACCGGGGTCTTCCCAGTTGATGCGCAATGAGTCAGGGTCACCGGAAGCAAATGGCCTGACCCCTTCCTTGTACCGCAAGCGCCAGCGCCCGTCTTCCATTCGACCGACATCAACCTTGCCCGTTACCCAACGACTTCCGGCATCGTCAGATGTCCGCCAGCGACCCATGTGATGCGATAGCGCACTGACTCCAGGCCGGATCGCTTCGGTGGCCCAGACGCGCACCACAAAGTAGCCGATTTCGGTGGAAACCCGAACCATGTCTCCCGTTTGCAGTCCCAGACGATCCGCGTCCTTGCTGTTGATCCACATGGGATGCTTATTGGTGATCTCGTTGAGGTACTTGGCATTACCCGACCGAGTGTGGATCATGGTGGGTAGACGGAATGTGGGAACGAGAACCATTTCATTTTGAGACATGTCAATGGCGCGGTGCGATACATGTGACTCGATGTAGCACGGGGTCGCGTACTCGCCCCAACCAAAGTCAGCCATGGAGGGTGAATACAACTCGAGTTTGCGTGAAGGGGTGAGCCAGCCGGCAACTTCGGAGCCATCGTCAAGAACCACACCCACCGCGCCAGGCTCGCCCACCAAGGGCTTTTGAGTTTCCATGGTGATGGGCTTGCGCAACACGCCATTTTCATCCGGCACCGCACCTTCGCGCTCGGCGGGAGTTAATGGCCGTTCATCTTGACGATAAATATCCGATGCCACCTCCACCGCACCGAATTTGCGCATGTATTGCATGGGGGTGAGCCCGAGCTTGGCTGCTTTATCTGGCAGCCCTGGCACGCTGTTGTCGAACATGTACTCGTAATATTCTTCGACTCCCATTTTGGTGCCGGGTTCTTTAATTGATTCATAGAACTTGCGAATGCCTAGTTCACCATCTGGATCAATTCGCCACGACAGTTCAAGCCAAAATTCCGATTCGTCCCACACTTCACCGGGATTGGTTTCGCGGGTATCCGTGATTTTTTCTCCCATGCGCTCACGAGCAACTCGCATAACGGGTTGACGGAATCCCAGCCACTTGCCCGCGTACTGTTCATAGGACTGAGTGTCATGGCGCTCGGTACTGTGACCAAACGGGAGAATCATGTCGGCAAAAATTGCCGTTTCACTCCACGTGGGTGTCATGGCGACATGCAGCCCCACCAGATCTTCATCGGAGAGGGCTTCAATCCAACTGAAGCCATCCGGGTTTGTCCAGATCGGGTTGTACACCCGGGAGAAATACGTGTCCACCTTGCCGCGACCATCTTTGAGGAAGTGGGGCAGAAGTATCGACATTTCATTGGTGGAGAGTGGAAACTCCTTTGGCCAGATCATTTCATTCCAGGAATCGAAGCCGCCGGGCATATTCGGGCCATGGGGAATGAACTTGTTCCATCCATTGGGGCTCGTGCCACCCTTTTCGCCCAGGCTCCCGGTGAGAACGGTCAAGAAGAACAGCGCTCGGGCAACAGCCCAGCCACCAAGGTTGCCGGCACTGGCCGCCCGCCACGTGTGAGCCGCGAGTTTGCCTTGCGCCCCCGCCACGATCTTGGCGACCTTTTCGACCTGCTTGGCCGGGATCCGGCATTCCTCGGCCGCAAAGTCAAATGTGTACTTTTGGTAATCCTCGGTCAGTGTTGTTTTGAAAACCTCGAAATCGTCCGAAGGCAACTCCGGATGAATATTGGCCATGTAGACCTTCCAATTCACCCAACGCTTGATGAAATCCCAGGCGACTTGATCGGTCCGGAGAATATATGCGGCAATGGCGAGCAGCAGTGCGGCTTCGCTGCCCGGCCAAGGGGAAACCCATTCGTCGGCATGCGATGCAGTATTCGAGAGCCTTGGATCAACCACAACGAGGGTGGCACCGCCCCGCACTTTGGCATCCATAATGCGTTGTGCATGTGGATTGAACGAATGGCCAGCTTCCAAGTGGCTGGAGAGCAACAGAATTACATTGGCGTTGACGTGGTCGGGTGAGGGACGGTCGTAACCGCCCCACATGGAATACCCAAACCGGGCTCCGGCCGAACAAATATTTGTGTGCGTGTTGTGACCGTCTATTCCCCAGGTGAGTAGAACACGTTCAATGAAACCGTCTTCGCCGTGACGGCCCACGTGATACATGATCTCATTGCGGCGTTCCTCCAGTATTGCGTTGCGGATTCGTCCGGCGATTGTGTCGAGTGCTTCATCCCACGACATGCGTTCGAACTTCGCGCTACCACGTGGACCAACTCGTTTGAGGGGATACAAAATCCGCTCGGGGTCTGAAGTCTGATTGATGGTCGCCGGGCCCTTGGCACAATTTCGGCCGCGAGAACCAGGGTGGGCAGGATTGCCCTCAATCTTGGTGACTTCCATTGTTTCTTTGTCCACATACGCCAGCAGCCCGCAGCCCGACTCGCAGTTGAAGCAAATAGTAGGCACCAACATGTAGTGGCGACCGACCTTGCGCGGGTGTTCCTTGGCGCTGTACATGACAACGTCGTCCCATTCGGAAACAGGCGGGTAGTTCGACACGGTCTCTCGAACTCGCAATCCAAAATGTTCTGGATTATCCAGTCCGACGGGTGATGCGGCTGGTCCGTGTGGTGCGGGGGTGTCATGGGGCTTCATGTCTACTCATTCCTTTGCATTGAGCACGAAATTTGGGGTTGCGCGAAATCAGGAGAGCGGCGGATCCTGAGCCGCTTTGACGAATACCTTTTCGTGATAGATCAAGCTGACCTGCACCAGCAATCCGGCAATAATCGCCCACGCGGCAACGCCCGTTGCGATTCCGACCAGCGCGAGTGCAGCGGCAATAAGCGCAAGGAGAATCCCGCCGAAGTAGAACTCACGCGAATATCGACCGTGGGTAATGGCGTGTGCCGCTATTTGTGCGTTCCGGGTGGGGTGCTTACCGCCGAACTCCACGAGGGTGATCAACAAATGAGCTGCAATTCCGATCAGGAGCGCCCAGGTGAGCCAAGTGACCGTGGATTGCTCTGGTGCAAATACAGCGGCCAGAATCAATAACGCACCCGAACCCACCATGACGGCTTGCGCCTGCAGGTGCCAGAAGAGAACCGGTGATTGCCAGAGATCGCGACCTTCGGCCTGACCAAACAGGAACGCGGTGTAACCCGCCACCATGATGGCCGCCGGTACCGCCGGCCACGCCACAATGTCAATGAACCCGATGAAGTCCCCCAGTTCGAGCCAGGTGGCTGCCCCCGCCAAGAACCACAGACCCGAAATTGCGGCTCCGATTCCCAGGAAGATTCCACCGATCGCGAGCCACGACCTGCGATTTATTTTGCGCGGGTCAAGAAGGAACAGGAATCGTGTGGGTTGTTTGAGATCCCAGATCAAAAGTGCAGCGGTGATGGCAAGGAACGCGGCCGAGGTGAATGGCGCAATCGTGGTGATGAGTTCGGTGCGATCGGTTGTGAATAGAACAATGAGTGCGCCCACGAGCAGGGCACCCGCGGAAATTGATTTGGTCCACAGATAGGTCCACACTTTCCATCCCCATGGCCGGGGGTGGGCGGTGTTGTAAGTGGTTCGAGCGTTTGTCAGCGGGTCGCCCGGGAGCTCAGCCGCGGTCTCCAACCGCAACGGATCTGCGTCGGCCCACAGATAGGTTCCGTCCACCGGTGCGGCGAGTGGATCGAGAACCGCTTGATCAGCACCGACGTAATACACATTGGGGCGCGTGCCTTGCTCGGGTGTGCGCACATTGATCGGTTCAATGCTCAAGAACTTGCTGATTCCACTGGTGGGATCATCAATGTCGCCCATCCAAATGGATTCCGTTGGACACACCTGCACACAGGCCGGTTCAAGTCCTTGATCAATGCGGTGAGCGCAGAAATTGCACTTTGCGGCGGTATTCGTGTTGGCATCGATGTAAATCGCGTCATAGGGACATGCCTGCATGCACATTTTGCAACCAATGCAATTCTCGTTGTCAAAGTCAACGATGCCATCGTCACGAATAAATAGAGCGGTTGTTGGGCAGGCCGTCACGCACGGTGCATCGGTGCAGTGGTTGCACCGCATGACACCCATTTCACGTGTTGTTGACGGGTACTCACCCTTGTCCACGTACTTGACCCAGGTGCGGAATTGACCGATCGGGATATCGTGTTCTGTTTTACATGCAACCGTGCATGCGTGGCAACCAATACAGGTGCGTTGATCTATTGCAAAGCCGTAGCGCAAGGTGTCACTTCTTTCTAATGTAGAACTTCAGGACGCCGCCTTCTTCAGATGACTCCACCAATTCATTGCCGGTCTGCGAAACCCACGCCGGGATATCGGAGCGGGCGCCGCCATCGGTTGCCTCGAGAAACATGATCTGCCCCGACTCCATCTCTTTGGCCGCCTTAGCTGTCATGAGAACCGGCATGGGACAGCTCTGGCCTTTTGCATCTACCGCGCGATCGAATTCCATTATGACTCCTTTTCTGTAAGTTAAACAACTATTAAATGAACAAACTGATATTGGACTTGGACATGACCTGTAATGCTGTTGCCGCACCGACGGGCTCTCCGAGGTTCGGCCGCATTTGCTCGGGCTCAATTCCGAGTAAGTCCATGGTCATTTGACATGGCCAAATATTGACACCCATGTCCAAGCAAATTTCGAACAGATCCTCGGGTGGCATCAGGTTGCCTTTTTTGGCAACCTTGCGCATCATCCATTTCCCCATGCCGCCCATGTTCATTTTAGAAAGTTTTGCTCCTTGGAATCCTGGTGAATTCATGCCAGCCAGCATTTTTGTCATGGCATCTTTGCCCGTGATCCGAACATCTTCTTTAACGAGGGGGAAAAGACCCCAAAAAGTGAAGAACACCGTGACGTTCATTCCGGTAGCGGCGGCGGTTGAACTGAGGATCATGGTGGGCCAGAGTTTGTCGAGATCTCCGCTAAAAGCAATGATGGTCATGCTCTCTTGTTCATCAGACATGAATTCCTACCTTCACTAGTTCGAACGAACTTCCGCCATGAAAATAACTCTATAGAGCAGACGCTAGAGGTCAAAGGCGCACACGGCAAGGCAATTCACAAAAGTCGTCAAAAAAATATCGAAAAGCCCTTGCATTACTACAAATCTGTATTAGCGTCTGCGCATATAAAGATAAGTAGACCGACATTTTCCCACCGATTAAGTGGGGAATTAAACGGATTTTTGGGAGATTTCATGTCCGACACACTTTCGATTAGCCCACAAGAATTGTACGACGGAATTGGAAACGGAACCGTCCCCTTTATTCTCGATGTTCGCAACCAAGATGAATTTGCCGCTTGGCAAATTGAAGGTCCAGCACCAGTGCAGACCAAGAACATGCCGATCTGGATGGCCGTCGAGGAAATTGAAGATCTTGCCCAGGAAATCCCCGACAACACCGTCGTGGTCTGTGCACACGGCAATGGCAGTGGGTTGCTTATTGAAATGCTCCAAGACGAGGGTTGTACCGTGATCAGTCTGGAAGGTGGAACGGCCGCGTGGGCTGAACTACTTATTCCCAAGGAACTCCCGGGTATGCCCGACGGTGTTAAGGGTTGGCAAATCCAGCGACCATCCAAGGCCTGTATTTCCTATTTATTCGGCAGCCCGGGTGGTTTCGCAATTGTCGTGGATCCAGCCAGATTCCCTGAGCCTTACGAAGAACTGGCGAAAGCCAACAACATGACAATCACGCACGTGATGGACACTCACGTGCACGCGGATCACATTTCCGGTGGTCCGGAACTGGCCGAACGCAATAATGCTGTCTATCACCTCCCGATTGAAGATGCTGGCCCCAAGGTTCCGTGGCCCAATGTGCCCCTCGCTGACGGCGAGGAGCTCGATCTGGGCACCGCCAAAGTTCACTCCTTCGCCATCAAGATGCCAGGGCACACGCCGGGAACCACCTGCCTTCACCTTCCGGGTGTTTTTATACTCACCGGCGATACCGTCTTTGTCCGTGGTGTGGGGCGTCCGGATCTCACCGGTAAAGCCGATGAATTGGCCAGGGAGCTCTACCACACCGTGCACGATCGCCTTCGCCCGTTGGATCCGGCAACCATGGTTCTCCCCGCACACTGGTCATCTGACGCTGAAATGGGATCCGATGGACTGGTGCGGACCGATCTCGCCACTATTTTCGAATCAACCCTCATGAATGAAGACGACCTCGTGAAATTCGTCAATGAAATTGTCACGTCACTCCCGGCGGCTCCTGACACCTACGACACCATTCGCGCGGTTAATGCCGGTAAGGAAGTCAGCTCCGAGGACATTGAATTCCTTGAGATTGGTAAGAACCAATGTGCGGCGTCGACAACTGTTGGATAGCGTTGTATCCATGAACCGGGAATTACAGATCGAGATACACGAATTGCATGCACGCCTGTGCAAGGCAATTGCCGATCCGAAGCGACTGCTCATCATTACCGAACTTCGCGGCGGTTCAATGACGGTGAATGATCTGGCCCTCGCACTGGACTTGAGCCAGTCCAATACCAGCCAACATCTTGCGGTTTTGCGGGATCGGGGAATTGTTCAGGTTGAGCGCGATGGCCTGAATTCCTATTACTCATTGCGAAGCAAAAAGGTTCTCAAGGCAATCGATCTCCTCCGGGAATTCATGGCAGATGAACTTGAGGAATCCACCAAATTGAGAAAGGCTGCGGGGAAAATTCCCGCAGCCGCTTCTCGAAGGTAAATCCACTAGTTAATCCACGAATTAAACAACTAAGCAATCCGCGAAGCGTGGACCTCTGCTTCCCGCACTACCTCCTGCAATTGAGTTCCTGCAGCGGTTAATTGACCATTCCATTCATGTGCCCGCACGCACCACATGACCGCTTCCTGTGCTTGTTCAAGTTGCTGCCGCAGATCTGCTGGACCGTGCCCGTTAAGCCGACCAAGTACCCGATCGGCGGCCGCCACCCACTGCTCCGCCAACATGAGGTGGCCAATTTCTTTTGATAGTTGCCGGATCTCTGCCCCCGGATGCGACTGGGTGGGTTCGACTGATTTCACCAGGCTTTCGGCTCGATCAACGGCCGCGAGGAGCTCATGGCGCATCACGGAGTGAATACTCGATTTTCGAATAGTGGCTCGGAGAGTTTCACATTGGGCTTTAGCGTCGTGACGAGCCGCAAAGAATCGATCCTCACTGCGATGCGGCTTGTGCTTGGCTTCAGCACGAGTAAGTCGACTGGTCTCGTTATTGCTCATGGCATTCCCTTTCCAGTTGTTTCCCTACGTCCCACCATTGTGTACCGCGCTACCCGCTTTTGCCTTCTGGTTCAGAAAATACTTGGCCGGAAAAATACAATTGCGACTTTGACAGGTGACACCTTTTGTCGGTGGGTATTTAGGAGACAGGTACTTTGACCCGTGACTTTCTGATCTCCCGAATGATTCGCACTTCAAGTATCACAACAGGTATGAAGACGGTGATTACCGCGGCGAGCCCCACCACACCCGGGAGTCCCAGAACACTCATGATCACCACAATATTGGCAATAATCACCATGCCTCCCACTGCAACGCCCAAAGGCTTGGTGGGTGCTCGGTGGGCCAACCGGGCAGCAATCGGCGCTGTCACCGCGCCACCGATAACCAGACCGAGAACGGCAAACCACGGAATGTCCGCGTAAGCGGCGCCGAAAATAAATCCGAGCGAAGCCGAAACGGCAACAAGGAACTCAGCGGCGCTCACGGTGCCCACGATTCGATGTGGTGCATGGCGCGTCACCGTCATGAGCGAAGGAGTTGCCACCGGCCCCCAGCCACCACCACCGGTGGCATCGACGAATCCCCCCACCAGCCCAATTGGCCACAGGTTGCGGGAGCGAACCTTCATGGCGGGTATCAGGCTCTTACCAAAGCCGTAGCGCATGATAATCAGGACACCCAGGATCAGCAGTACGATTGCCATCCACATGCGAGCACCCGCCAGCGAGACATTGACCAGGACAACTGCCCCGACAAACGCACCGATTGACCCCGGAACGCCGACGGTGATCAAGCACCCGCCAATCCACATTCCCGGCATGCCAATGGCTGGCTCCCGAGACAAATGTGGTTCCGACTTTGGCCGCGTGTACACCCGCGGAAGCTGTGACGGCGGAAAAACCAATCACCGTGAGCAGGGAGGCACTGACGACACCGAAGCCCATCCCCAGCAGGCCATCGACGAATTGGGCCGCGGCTCCGACAATGGCAAAAATCAGGATGCTAATCGGTTCCACACGTGGAATCTACGTTTTAAAATGATTCTACGCAAGTTTGGTAGGAAATATATGGAATACGTGTCGCTTACGGCATGGCGGAAAGGCCGCCATCGACTATTAACTCCTGCCCGGTCATAAAGGAAGAAGAATCGCTGGCCAGGAACAGGGCTGCGTGGGCTATTTCCTCGGGGCGCCCCCACCGAGCCATGGGAACTCGGGCCAGTGCACCTGCTTCGGCTTCCTTGGTGCCGCGCAGGAAATCAGTGAGATCGGTCTCAATCCACCCGGGAACCAGTGAATTCACGCGCACACCCTGTGCTGCCAGTTCTATTGCCAGGCTGCGCGAGAAACTAATGAGGCCTGCTTTGGCCGCTCCGTAGTGAGACATAAATGGAGAACCATTCAGGCCCGCAACCGAGGCGACGTTGATCACCGAACCGTTCCCTGAATTAACCAAACGAGGGATCAGAGCCTGGGTTAACGCAACAATGGAGTCGAGATTGAGGTTCGAGTGTTTTGCGCCACCCCGAAAGCCGCATGGACTGCACGGGGCTCATGAAGGAATTGCCTCCTGCATTGTTCACGAGAATGTGAAGGGAATCAACGTCAATCTGCTGAGCTATCTGCTCTGCGGACTCTTCGAGGCCTAGGTCAGCGACAATCACCTGAGCTGAACCACCCTGTGATTCGATTGCGGACTTTACTTCACTGAGCAATTCCTCATTGCGGGCCACGAGGATCACATGGGCGCCATTTTCGGCGAGTGACATTGCAATGCTGCGGCCGATTCCCCTGGAAGCACCCGTGACTAACGCATTGCGACCAGCAAGTGATGATTCAGACACTTTATTTGCACTCCTTTGGATTCTCCTGGACATAATTGCATTTTGAGCAATCTAGTGGACAACACCACCCGTGACTTGCTCTTGGCGGAACTCCCAGTGAGCAAAGTTGCCTTCCGTGGAGTAGTTTCACCTGTCATGGGATCCGCCACGCCGCCAATCCGAGTCGGTCTACTGGCCTACGGCGCGATTGGTCACGAACATAACCAGGCAGTGCAAGCAACCGATGGTTTAATCCTCACCGCCGTGTGCGATACAAACCCTGAGCGGATTGCGGCAGCATTGGAGTTGGCCCCGGATTGTGCAACATTCGCCGATGCAACCCAGATGCTTGATTCCGGGCTAATTGACCTCGTGGTGATTTCCACTCCCCCCAATAGTCACTATCAGTGGGCCAAGGAGGCACTCACGCGCGGTATCCATGTAGTGCTGGAAAAGCCCATGGCACTCACGGCCCCCGAGTGCGACGACCTCATGGAGATCGCGAGTGATTCCGGTGTGACTTTGATCGTGTATCAGAATCGTCGATTCGATGCTGACTTCGTCTCCATGCGACGCCTGATCTCTGAAGGGGCAATAGGCACCCCCTTCCACTATGAATCCTTCGTGGGCGGTTACTCGCGACCATGTGACTACTGGCACTCCATGTCAGATGTCTCCGGCGGTGCAATATTTGATTGGGGTTCGCACTACCTCGACCAGATCCTTAATCTTTTCCCGCAACCCGTTGACCATGTTGTTGGCCACAATCACAAGCGGCACTGGGACCACGTGACGAATGCAGACCATGCGGAGGTCGTCGTGACGTTCACCGATGGCGTTACTGCAAGTTTTGTTAATTCAGATCTCGCCGCCGCCCGCAAGCCCAAGTTTTATGTTCTGGGCACAACCGGTGCAATAGTTGCGCATTGGAACCTTATTGCTGAGCCCAATGTTGCCGATCTCCCGGCGTTGGTCACCCTTCACTCCACAACAGGGGAAGTCACCCGCGTTGAGCCCGACCCGGTCCCTGCCTTCCAATTTCACACGGAGTTAGCTCAACACTTGCACGCAGGCGTGCCCATGCAGGTCACAACGGTGGGTTCTCGCGATGTCGTGGCCATCATGGAAGCCGCCGAAAAGTCCGCAGCCAACAACGGGTACCCCCAGCATCCAACACTGCTCGGTCGATAACAACTAATCTGGCCTCATGTCAACACCACAAAACACTCAACCCGTTCGCTGGGGATTTCTCGGAGTGGGAATGCTCGCCCAGCGCGCCACCGCCGATTCGGTTCACGCTGGGCCCGGAATGCAATTGTTCGCATCAAGTGCCCGTGATCTCAAGCGCGCCTCGAGCATCAATCCCCAAAGGGTTCACGCTGACTATCAATCTTTAATCGACGATCCCGAGATCGAGGCGATTTATATTTCCCTCAATAACGATGCCCACTTCCCGTGGATTGAAGCTTCACTGTTGGCAGGAAAACACGTCTTGTGTGAAAAACCACTCACCATGTCCTCGGCAGACACAATCAGAGCCTATGAAATTGCCCGCGCACAAAATCTCTTACTGGTTGAAGCAACCTGGGCTTTATGGAGCCCGCGCATGCGACGCATTTCGGAATTGGTGGAAAGTGGCGCAATCGGTACACCACACAATTACCTGGCAACGTTCACGTTCAATTCAATCCCCGAAAACAACTACCGGCTCGAACCTGCCCAAGGCGGTGGCGCACTCTTTGACGTGGGTATTTATCCCCTGCATGGAATTGTCGCGTTATTACCCGAAGAAACCACCTACACCGTGACAGAGGCCAACCTGGATTTTGCCGGGTACCAAGTGGACATGACCACAAAAGCGCACGTGTCCTGGCAAACCCCCAATGGTGGCAGTGGTACGGCAGCAATTGTCGGTTCATTTAACATGCACCCCTCGCAGAGATTTGTCCTTAAGGGATCTGAAGGTGAAATATCAATTGACGATGACCAGGCATTCACCCTGTGGAAACAGCCGGGTTCATTGGATGTCAACGGAATCCGCGAGGAATTCGCGGCCGTTGATCCATACAACATCATGTTCGAGCAATTCAGTCGCAGAATTCGTGGAGAAGACTCCTGGATACCACAACCGTGGCAATCCATTCGCGTTGCCGAATTGGTTGAGGGAATTCAGCGCGCAGGTTAGCCGTACAGATCTGATCGGATCGACTGGTAGCGCTCCTGGATTTCCGGCACGGCAACGGGATCCAGATAGCGGGTTTCGCCGGCATTCATGGACATCCACTGATGGTGGTTCCACTTCACCTGATAGCGCCCAGGCCGCTTGTACGGCTGCGCCGTCGGCAACGTACTCACCTTCCGGTGGAACGTGAATTGGCACATTGAACATTGTCGCAGCGACGGTGGCCACCGCTGAATTCGCAGCGGCGCCACCGATGAGAATTACTCGTTGGGCAACAACTCCCACCGCTTCCAATGCTTGTACTGCTTCCACCAGGCCACCGAACATTCCCTCAATCGCACTGCGAGCCAGATTCTCTGCGGTCATGTTCTCTCGAGTGAGTCCGTGCAGGGAACCTCTGGCGTCAGGCAAATTCGGTGTTCGCTCTCCATCCAAATATGGAATAAATGTCAGTCCACCTGCTCCGGGTTGAGCAGAAAGAGCCAACCGCGCAAACTCATTGAAATCAACATTCAACATTTCAGCGGTAGCGCTCAGAATTCGAGCAGCGTTTAAAGTGCAGACGAGTGGAAGAAATTTCCCGGTGGCATCCGCGAACCCCGCAACAAAGCCTGACGGATCCGATGTCGGCAACAGTGATCCTGCATATGCGGTGCCCGATGTTCCCAGTGACACGACTACATCACCCGGTTGAACACCCAAGGCGAGGGCAGCACCCATGTTGTCACCCGTTCCGGGTGCAACGGCAATTGGATTCTCCGTGAACAATCGAGTCTGCCCGACAATCTCGGCTGGTAGAGCAACACGAGGGAGCTCAAGGTCGTGGCCGAGTGCAAGGTGCACCAGATCATGGCGGTATTCCCCGTGGCCGGTGACCAGTACCCCGTTCCGCTGGCATCGCCTCGATCGGTGGTGAATTCGGCACCGGATCCTAGCAACTTCCAGGTCAGGTAGTCATGGGGCAGCACGACGGTGGTGGTGCGTTGCGCATTTTCCGGCTCGTGTTCTGCCATCCAGCGCAACTTGCCCACGGTGAAGGCTGCAACGGGCACACTCCCCACTGCATTCGCCCACTCGCTCGGGCCACCAAGTTCATCAATGAGTTGAACACAAGCTTGAGCCGATCGGGTGTCATTCCACAAGATGGCCGGGCGCACAACATGGTTATCCGAATCAAGTGGCACCATGCCATGTTGCTGGGCCGCAATGGATATCGCTGACACGCCCTCCAGCACACCAGGTGCAATATCACTCAATGCACTCCACCACTGCTGTGGATCGACTTCCGTGCCATCGGGGTGGGGGGATTTCGCCTGTCGTACGAGTTTGCCCGTTGCCGCGTCTCGCACCACAATCTTTACCGACTGGGTAGATGAATCAACACCTGCAACAAGTCGTGATGGGTTCGACATATACATCCTTGTCTCAGTGTGCTGTTCGCGTGAGATCGCGCGAAGCTTGCCACCAGCCTAGTAAATGGGTGTCTGATAAATGGTTGTGGCGGTGAAGAAAAACTTCACCGCCACCACCTGCAAATCGCTTCTGTTGTTCAGCGCCGACTACTCGCGCTCTGATCCTGCCACTTGGGACTCTGGCATTTCGGTGGTGCTTCGGGTCAACATCCAGACCACAACGGCGACAACGGAGCCGACCAAAGGTGCCAGAATGAACAGCCATACCTGTGAAATGGCGGTCCCACCCTCAAACAGTGCTGGGCCCAATGAACGAGCCGGGTTGACCGATGTTCCGGTCAGTGGGATTCCCACAAGGTGAACAAGGGTGAGGGTCAGGCCAATTGCGATTCCCGCGAATCCGGGTGCTGCAATTCGCTCGGTCACGAGCAGAATGACAAGGACAAATGCCGCGGTGAGCACAACCTCCAGAACAAATGCGCCGGTCAGGTTGATGGCCCCGTTGTCATAAGAGTTGGTGCCGAGTGCGCCGGTGTAGTCGGTGACCCCGAAGGAATCAACAAAGAGTTTGAGTAATCCACCTGCAGCGATCGCGCCCAGGAACTGCACAATCCAATAGCCAACCGCTTCGCTCGCCGGAAGTCGCCGACCGAGAAGCATGGCCAGCGTCACGGCCGGGTTGACATGTGCACCGCTCACCGGGCCGAAGGCATAGGCGATACCGAGTAGGACCAGACCGAAAGCCATGGCCACACCAACTACTCCTGAGCCGGTGCCATTGCCATCGGCACCCACCAACGCGGAGATACCAAATACCGCAGCTCCCACCGCCAGAAAAACCAAAAGAAATGTGCCAATAAATTCGGCGAGGAGGGAGCGTCCAAGGGTTCGTTGCATGATATTCCTTTCGCACGCGAGGTTAAATGGTTGTCTTGGGCACAAGGCTAGATAAGTCGGAATGATTTCCTCGTCAAAACGCCGGAGTGCCCCCGCAAATATCCGTCTCGTGTAATAAATCAAATCTTTGACAATGTCCAAACTCAAAGATAGTCTTCAGACATGTCGGCTGACCTCGTGAGTGCTTCGGTAGTGGTGCACCCGCATGCGAACCCGGCGCAGACCCTGCGGGAGCACGGGGTTCAGGTGACCGCCCAACGGGTTGCGGTCCTGGGAGCTGTCAGCGATCACCCCCATGCAACGGCCGATCAAATTTCCGAATCGGTGCGCGCAAGTATCGGGACCATCTCCCGGCAATCGGTCTACGACGCTCTGGGCACCCTTGAACAGGTGGGACTCGTTCGGCGAATTCAACCCACCGGCTCACCGGCGCGCTTTGAGAACAGGGTCGGCGACAATCACCACCACATTATTTGCCGCAACTGCGGCGCCCTCGCCGATGTTGACTGCGCTGTCGGCGAGAAACCGTGCCTGACCGCATCCGATTCCCACGGCTACACAATCGACGAAGCTGAAGTCGCATACTGGGGGCTATGTCCAACCTGCCAATAATTACCACTTCACTCACACCACACGTAAGAACATCACATGTAAGAACACCTCATATAAGAAGGAGAAAAGTATGACAACCGAAGCGAAGTGCCCCGTCACCGGCGGCGGTCACTGGCAGCCCATTGCGGGAACAGACAACCGGGATTGGTGGCCCAATCAACTCAATCTGAAGTTGCTTCAAGCGAATGCGCCAGCCGCTAACCCCATGGGTCCGGACTTCGATTACGCCAAGGAATTTGAATCCCTTGACTATGATGCAATGAAAGCGGACCTCACTGCACTCATGACCGACTCGCAGGAATGGTGGCCAGCTGACTACGGCCACTACGGCCCCTTCTTTGTTCGCATGGCGTGGCACAGTGCCGGTACCTACCGCACCAGCGATGGTCGCGGAGGCGGTGGCTCGGGCATGCAGCGATTCGCGCCACTGAATAGTTGGCCAGACAATGTGAACCTGGACAAAGCGCGCCGGTTGCTGTGGCCGGTGAAGCAGAAGTACGGCAAGCAACTCTCCTGGGCGGACCTATTCATTTTGGCCGGCACCGTGGCAATGGAATCCATGGGCTTGAAATCATTTGGATTCGGGGGCGGACGGGTAGATGTCTGGGAGCCAGACGATGTCACCTACTGGGGTTCGGAAGAAACCTGGTTGGCCGACGAGCGCTACACGGGTGACCGCGAACTGGAAAACCCACTTGCAGCAGTTCAGATGGGCTTGATTTATGTCAACCCCGAAGGCCCCAATGGTGTCCCCGATCCCGTTGCCTCAGGTCGCGATATTCGCGAGACATTTGCCCGCATGGCCATGAACGACGAAGAAACTGTGGCACTCACCGCCGGCGGTCACACTTTCGGCAAGACTCACGGTGCTGGTGATCCCGAGAAGTACGTCGGCCCCGAACCAGAAGGTGCCCCCATGGAGCAAATGGGTCTTGGCTGGAAAAACAGTTTGGGAACGGGCAACGCCGAGTACACAATCTCCAGTGGACTTGAAGGCGCCTGGACACCTACACCCATCACGTGGGACAACAGCTACTTTGAAACCCTGTTCAAGTACGAGTGGCAACTGGTCAAGAGTCCCGCCGGTGCGCAGCAGTGGATCCCCACTGATCCCGAAGCGGCCAACACCGTGCCGGACGCTCACATCCCGGGTAAGTTTCACGCGCCCATGATGTCTACGGCAGACATGGCCATGCGGATGGATCCAATCTATGAACCGATCTCACGTCGATTCCTGGAGAACCCCGACCAGTTGGCTGACGCATTTGCTCGCGCATGGTTCAAGCTCACCCACCGGGACATGGGACCCATCACCCGATATGTGGGACCAGAAATCCCCAAGGAAACACTTATTTGGCAGGATCCAATCCCCGCATTGGATCATCCGGTTGTTGACTCGGCTGATATCGAGTCACTCAAATCAACCCTGGTGAATTCCGGTCTCAGTGTTTCGGAATTGGTATCCACCGCTTGGGCTTCGGCTTCCACTTTCCGTGGCACCGACAAGCGCGGTGGCGCCAATGGAGCACGAATCCGCTTGGCACCGCAAAGTGGTTGGGAAGTCAATGACCCTGATCAACTCGCCAAGGCATTGAAGACCATTGAAGGAATTCAGAAAGACTTCAATGCTTCAGCAACCGGTGGTAAGAAGGTCTCAATCGCGGACTTGATCGTGCTCGGTGGCAATGCCGGCATTGAAAAGGCCGCCAAAGATGCCGGGTTGAACATCAGCGTCCCGTTCACCCCCGGACGCATGGATGCTCTCCAAGATCAAACCGACGTGGCATCCTTCGAGGTTCTCGAACCTTTGTCAGATGGCTTCCGCAATTTCCAGAGCAAGGGTGTCAGCGGTCCAGCCGAAGCACTCCTGTTGGAAAAAGCCAGCCTGCTGAACCTCACCACACCGGAAATGACGGTGCTTGTCGGCGGAATGCGCGCACTCAATGCCAACTACAAGGAATCCAACCTCGGTGTCTTCACCGACAAGCCAGGAACGTTGACCAATGACTTCTTTGTCAATCTGGTCGATATGGAAACCGAATGGTCACCCATCAATGAAGATGCCGAAATCTTCGAGGGCAAAGATCGCAAGACCGGTGCGGTCAAGTGGACCGGCAGTCGAGTTGACCTGGTGTTTGGGTCGAACTCACAACTCCGGGCTCTGTCTGAGGTTTATGCAGCAAATGATTCAAAGGAAAAGTTCGCGAATGACTTCGTTGTTGCGTGGAACAAGGTCATGAATGCCGATCGGTTTGATATTAAAAAGTAAATGATTCCTCACGAAGCCCGGGCAAACCACCCTGTTTGCCCGGGCTTCACCTTGTACTGAGAGTCCCCCACTAAGAATTGCAATTGCAGTCAAGACTTTGGGAAGACATTGATAATGTTGGGCGGTCAAAGAAAAAGTGAGGGTCACTGGCAGCAACTCGGACTTCGCAAGTTCTCTGACTGAGAAATTAACTGTCGTCACTATCAAGGGAGTCTGCCGTGGGCAGCGTAATTGAATACACAATGCAAGCGAAGCCTGGACAATATGACAATGTCATGAACGCGTACGTAGCATTCGCTGATCGATTCGGCGAGCACAACCTGTCCGAGGATCTGATTTTGGTCACTGGCAATGCGGTGACCGGTGTCATTCGAGGTATTGGCGTGTTTTTATCTGACGCCGAGGCACTCGATGTGGTCAGCGCAAGCATGTTCGTGGACTTTCGTGACTGTGTCGCCGACCTTCTCACCGAGGCTCCCGTTCGCACCGACCTTGACCTGGTGCACGTATTCGTCAAGTGATCGTCAACGGTGACACCTTCGTGGTCGAGTTAGCTCACTTCGCAACAACTAGAACCTCAGCGCGTGGAGTCAACGGTGGCGAAGGCGAAGAAGCCGTGGCCGGCGCGTACTTGTCATTCCAGTAGTACGAGGATCCCGGACACAACTGCATGACACTCATGCCATAGGTCCCTGGCTTCTTAGGCCAAGACACGGTGATCGGGAAAAAGGTTGAAGTGCCAAACGGAATGGGCGTGCCCTGATTGACCCAGGTGATGTGCCAGCCACCCTTGGCCTGCTTGGTCACACTCGAAGTCCAACCGGCTACCGGCTTGGGCTTCACAGCGCGCCAAGGAGCACCGACAAAGGCCTCGACCTGCACGGTGGGCTCGGCAGGCAGACAGCCGTGCTGAATCTCAAGCGTCATTGCGCTCGTCTGGCCTGGCGACAGCGCTGGCCCCGTTGAGCTCGATGATCGAGTGAGCAGATGCACCAGCGAGCAGCGGGGAGTTCAGGGCGATTGTGCTGAAAGTGAGTGCGCCGAAAGTGAATGTGCCTAGAGTGGCCACAACAATTGCTGAGCGAGTCAACGTGCGCATCCAAGCGAGGCTAGCAGGGTGCGGGTGGCGTCGCAGAAAAAAGACATGAGCGAGGAGTCCGCATGGCTTTGATCCAAGCAGTCAAACACGCATTCAAGAACTACGCGAACTTCCGAGGTCGCACGAGCCGATCTGAGTTCTGGTGGTTCGCCCTGTTCATGGTCACCGTGTCCGTTGCCCTTTTCATCATTACCGAAGTGGGCATCGCCACGAGTGCGGATCCACAGCTGTGGGACACGCTCGCCCAAGTGGGAACCATCATGACCATTGTGTGGTTCCTGGCGACGATCCTGCCCGTGAGTGCTATCTGGTTCAGACGCCTGCACGATTCCAATAAGTCCGGCTGGTGGTACGGACTCACCGTCGCCAGCGGCATCGGTGGATTTGTTCTGTTTGCCCTTTCAGCGTTACAGAACCAGATCCTCTTTGCGGCCGGGATGGGCTTGGCCATCGTTTCGGGTATCAGCGGCATTGTTCTGTTGATCTTTGCACTACTCCCGGGCACACCCGGACCCAACAGCTACGGCGAAAGCCCAACGCCGACCCTCTGATTGTGAATCGGACTTAACCGGTGGCTAAGAACGGGACTAAGTCGTCGACCTACCGGTCTCCCGCCTCTTGATCCTCAGCACGTGCGATGCTCTCGAAGAGTCGTTGCTGCCCCCTGGCGATGAATCCGCCTTTCTCGTAGTTGGCGACGAGTGAGTCGATGAACTCGACGGGGTCATCCCCGACGATGGAAGTCGCGGTGACAACCCGGAGCCGACCAGGCTTTGGGGCAAAGGGAAGGGTTGTTGCCCGTAGTGCGGGCGCTGGGAACCAAATGCATTGGCCAGGGACGGGATCGAACAGTCGATCTTCCCAATTTTCAGTGGGATGCTCGCTGGGGAAACACCGATGGTTAGAGGTCTGTCTGTTGACTGAGCCAGTGTTGGACGCGTGCCGCCGCGCTTGGGGAGATGACGTCTTGCGCGTGATACCTCTCGTAGATTTCTTGGGCATCATCAAGACTCTTCACATCGCACGCAGCAAGAAGAAATGCGATGTCATCACTGTCGCGAATTCCGCGATTGGCGCGAAGCTTCATAGCTAGGAGCATCTGAACCGATCCGATTGACATGCGGACGTCACCCCGATGGATGACCTCGACCCAGTCGTCAGGGCCCACGGGTGGGATGTAGGCGAGAGCTGCGTCGTTGAGCCAGTTGCCGGGCAATCCGCGCTCGTTGGCCAAATCGTTCACGATATCGACCGCCACGCCGGCTGGGACAATCACGGCATCAATGTCGGAGGTTGAGCGACGGTCCTGGTCGAGGATGGAGAGCGCCGCGCCGCCGACCACTCGTATCCCTGCACTGATCCCTGCATCGTTGAGCCGCGTCGCAAGTTCCTCTAGGAGTTCGCGGACCTCGTCCGGTGTCATGGTGGCGGGCATCAGATGCTCGCGAGAACGGCTCGGTCGAGAAAAACTCCGTGACGTCGTATCGCTGGAGGTGTCGCCTTGCGGGCAGCTTTGCGCAGAGATGGGATCTCTTCCACGTCCCACGGCTCACGAAGGTTCCAAGCATCCTCGTCGAGCCATTCGGGACGTGGAAGTCGGGCGTCAACGAGGGCGGAGTCGGTGACTGCCCCTATTAATGCGTCGAATCGAGAGTCGCCCGTGCGCCCGGGTGGAGCTATCGCCAAGGCGACGCACGTGGCACGGTCGGCGCCGCGAAGATCGTCGTTGAGTTGGATCACCTCGCGCCAAGCCGAGCGCTGATCATGGGCGTCGAGTGCGCGGCGAACGGCTTCGCCGGCCGCCCACACTGGGCGTCGCCGCGAGGGCAGCACGGTGAGTCGGCTACCCAACTCATTCAGCAGGTGCTCGAGCCGGCTTACGGTTGCGTCCTCACTGCCGGACTCCACCGCCGCTACACCGGGTTGGCGCACGCGGGCTGCTTTCGCAAGGGCACGCTGCGAGAGACCGTGGCTGGTCCGCGTGGACCGCAGTATTCCTGACGCCGACATACCGATCACCTCCTCAAGATACGGTAAAGCGTATCATAGAGTCATAACCGCACATGAGGCGAACCCCACACCTCAAGGGTGATTCAGATCGGGTCACTGAGCGGCATAACGTTGCTTATGAAAAAGTTTCCTATGAAAAAAGTGTGAGAAGAAAGTTGTGCTGGCTGCGGAAGTTATTTTCGCTCTTGTGGATCAGGCGCTATCCTGCCGCAATGCCCAGCGCACCCGTCACCGGTTTCATCAGTGCCCTCCCCAAGGCCGAGTTGCACGTGCATATGCAGGGAGCCGCTTCCGTCGAGACGGTGCTCGAACTGTCACGCAAGTACCCCGAGGTCGGCCTGCCGCAAGACGAGGACGCAATGCGGGAGTTCTACCGCTTCACCGACTTCCCTACCTTCATCTCCATTATATGTCCGCGGCACGGCTGGTGCGCACAGGCGACGACATCTATGCACTCACCATCGGACAAGCGCGGGACCTCGCTGCCGGCAATGTGCGGTACGCGGAGACCACTGTCACAGCTGACAGTCACTTAAGTGTTGGCATTGCCCCGGACGAACTCGCCGAAGCTCTGACGCGGGGGCGGTCAGATGCCCGTCGCCTGCACGGCGTGGAACTTGCATTCGTGTACGACATCAACGGCGAGTTAGGTGTGGAGTCCGGAGAACGGCTACTTACCTGGATCGAGCAGTATCGTCCAGAAGGCTCGATCGGTTTCGGACTCGGCGGCCCCGAGGTTGGTGTCCCCCGAAGTGCCTACGCGGACCTCTTCCGCCGCGCCCGCGATCTCGACCTGCACTGCGTGCCGCACGCCGGCGAGACCATCGGGCCGGGCGAGGTGTGGTCCGCGATCGATCAACTGGGTGCCGAGCGAGTTGGCCACGGAATCGCGTCAGCACAGGATCCCGTACTCATGGCGACACTCGTTGAGCGCGGGATCACACTCGAGGTGTGTCCGACGTCCAACGTGTGCACCGGCGCTGTGACGTCGCTGGCGACGCACCCATTCCCTGTCCTGCGCGAGGCGGGTATCCGACTCACACTCAACACCGATGACCCCGGAATGTTCAGCACCGACATCAACACGGAGTACGCAATCGCCCACGACATCTTCGGAGTGGACGCAGCCGGGCTCGCCGAGCTTGCCCGCGAGTCGGTGCGGTCGTCATTCGCGCCCGCCAACATCCGGCAGTCCATCCTCAACGAAATCGACTCGGTCGACCTGCCTTAGTAGACCTGCCTTAGTAGACCTAACACATCTGTCACCGAATGGAACAAGATCTTGAATGCCGATCGGTTCGGCATCAAGTAGTAACACCTCTACTCAATTAACCCGCTGAGACCTCTGCTGAATCCATTACGTGCGAGAGGAGGCCGGCGCAGCAACGGAGTAATTTCCTCTAAGACTCCGACATCTTCGATGGTGCTCGGTACAGGTTCGGGCCGCCCATCAGCGATCCCCCGCATCGTCTTGCGCAAGATCTTGCCCGAGCGAGTTTTAGGCAGAGCCGGAACAACGATCACCTCCTTCAACACCGCCACCGGCCCCACCTGGCGCCGCACTTCTTCTACAACATTCTGCGCTAATTCCACCGGATCGATTGTGCTGCCAGCTTTCACGACGACGAGGGCCAGCGGCACCTGGCCCTTGATTTCGTCGAATACTCCGACCACTGCGCACTCGGCCACGTCGGGATGAGCGGCAACCACGGCCTCGAGGGATCCTGTAGATAGGCGGTGGCCTGCCACGTTGATGACGTCATCGGTGCGGCCCATAACAAAAATGAAACCGTCCTCATCTAAAAATCCGCCATCGCCGGTCGAGTAATAGCCGGGAAACTCGATGAGATACGCATCGATGTAGCGCTGGTCGTCACCCCACAGGGTGGGAAGAGTTCCTGGCGGCATAGGTAAAGCAATGGCGATTGCGCCATCGACATTCGGTGCAACCGGGATACCCGAATCATCGAGCACAACTAGGTCGTAGCCGGGGACAGCGCGCGATGGTGATCCGACTTTGATGGGTGCGTGCGCGAGTCCACGCATAGTTGAGGCGATCGGCCAACCTGTCTCGGTTTGCCACCAGTTATCCACGATGGGAACCCCGAGGTGATTGGTGGCCCACACAAACGTGTCGGGGTCAAGGCGTTCACCAGCAAGAAACAGTGAGCGAAGACTCGAGATGTCGCGTCCGCGCAAGAGTTCTCCGTTGGGATCCACCTTTTTAATTGCCCGGATTGCCGTGGGCGCGGTGAACAAACCACTCACGTCGTGCTCTTCGATGACCCGCCAAAAGGCACCGGCGTCGGGTGTTCCGATCGGCTTGCCTTCATACAAAACTGTGGTTGCACCTGAAATCAGCGGGGCATAAACGATGTAGGAGTGACCAACCACCCACCCAACGTCAGAGGCCGACCACCACACATCGTCAGCGCTCATTCCGTAGATGTTCGGGAAGGACCATGCCATAGCAACCGCATGACCCCCGTTATCGCGCACGATCCCTTTGGGTCGACCCGTGGTGCCGGAGGTATAGAGGATGTAGAGCGGGTCTGTTGAGTTCACCATCACGGGCGCGTGGGGCGTGGCGTGCGCCATGGCCTCGTGCCAATCAACCCATTCGTGCGCCGCGGCGGCTCGATGTTGCTCTCGCTGAATGAGTACCACATGCGCTGGTTCATGGGATGCAAGTCGCAGCGCCTCTTCCAACAGCGGCACGTACTCCACGATGTGATTTGGCTCCACGCCGCACGATGCGGTGATGACAACCGTCGGTGTGGCGTCATCGATTCGGTGGGCCAACTCTGCGGCGGCAAAACCACCGAAGACCACCGAGTGGACTGCACCCAGCCGCGCGCAGCCGAGCATTGCTGCAATGGTTTCGGGGATCATCGGCAAGTACAGGAGCACTCGATCACCTCGCTGCACCCCCAGATCCGCAAGCATCCCCGCGCATCGTTCAACCAGATCAAGTAATTGCGTATACGTGATGGTGCGTTGACTGTTCGTTAGGGGGCTGTCGTAAATGATCGCCGCTTTATCGCCGAGACCCGCAGCAACATGACGATCCACCGCGTTGACACTGGTGTTGAGCTGGCCGTCAGGAAACCACCGATAAAGCGGAGAGTTCGACTCATCGATTGCCACCTGCGGAGCGACATCCCAGTCGATCATGTCGGTCGCGGCGAGCCAAAACGCGAGCGGATCCTGACGCCAGCGGTCGCGCACCTGAACGCAGGTCTCCATGGTCTACTCCTCGACTCGGTCCACTCATGCCGGGAACCACCGCCACACTAGTAGTCCTCCGGCCGCTGTGACCAGAAACCACGTGGATTGTTGCTGTGCGTGTTATATGCGGCAACATGTCAAGTTCGTGGAGGTGTACGCCCGGGCCGAAGGGGCCTGACCGCAAGGAGTGTGCATGACCAGGTTAAGTAGTGGGGCGTTGGCCGTTATGGGTGCAAGCGTGTTCGCAGTGGCGTTGACGGTCGGTGGCGCAGGTGCTGCGGGGGCCGCGCCAACATCGGGACGGATCCAGACCATGCAGGATTTCAAGGGCGGATGGCTGACTTCGCTGACGGGCTTCCAAGACGGTGATCCGGTTAGTTTGCAGCATCGAATGATAGTTCGCAAGGTCAAAGAGTCGGCTGCGGTTGCGTGGGAACAGTGGCGTGACTGCGCGGATCATGCGGCCAAGTGCAAGGCGAGCAAAGCGACCGGCGATGGCTGGAGTTCCCCGTCGCGAGTCCTGCTGGTCATGGAGACCACGGGAGTCGTGCATGGGGTTGGTGCGACCGGGACGATCATGCTCACTCCGGCCGGGGATGGGTTCAGCGCGGTCATGATGTCGAGTGGGCAACGGGACAGCGTGACAACAACGCCTACTCCGACAACGTCCGGGCTGTCACCGTTCGCCCCGAGGGTCTCATCAAGCACCGAATCTACGCCTGTTTTTGGACCACTTTATGGTACGCAATACGCCGCGGCAGGCCCGACCGCGTATTGCCCTTCATCTGTTTTCCGTGACGCCTGATCCGTTCAACGGACGCTAGTACGTTCCCGATTCCCACCAGCGAGTGAAGGGACGCAGCACAGCAGGCAAGTCCCTGCGGCGCTGCACGCAAGGGCAAACAACCTTTGGTACATAAAAGTGGGGCGGGTCGGGCTCGAACCGACGACGACCGAATTATGAGGTCTGAATGTCCTCAGCGCTGTGCATCCCTCTAAAGACGTCCTCACTTTTGGTCGAAGTTCGGACGTCTTGAACAAAGCCAAAAAGACGAAAAAGTGGAAGCAGCTTCGCAGTGGTACTTAATGCGCGGGAACGGCTACGCGTTAACCACCTTCGTTGCGCTATTTGCGATCATGGGAGCCCTAACGCTCCCCCCAGTTTGCGTCAGGTGCTGGTGTCGTAGCGAGTTGGGCAAATAAATCATCTGGCAGGCGTATTCTTGAAGGTGTGGATATCCCCTCTATTCCAGATCAAGCACGGCCAAATCCGGCCGCTAGTTCCGAAGACTGGCGTGGAGTGGACATCGCCCAGATTCGACGTCAAATTCAAATGACTCCTGCGGAACGTCTTCGTCACATGACGCAAGTAACGAACCAGATGAGACGGATCCAACGAGCTGCGCATCGTGGACGCTGAGGAAGCCTCGGGTGTTGAGTTTCGCCCGTGGGAGATCATGCGCATCCTTAATGAGGAAGACGTCCGCTACGTGGTCATCGGAGGAATCGCAGCTGTGCTCCACGGATCATCATTGCCAACACAAGATGTGGACATTCTTCCGCTTCGTGATGCGGGGAATCTTGATCGGCTTGGCCGAGCCCTCACCCGAATGGGTGCCCAGATCCGAACAACTCAAGATCCAGTTGCGACACCCATCGACGGACCTTTCCTTAATGCAATGCCGCTCATGTTGAACCTCGTCACACAGTTCGGGGACCTAGATCTTGCATTCGATCCCGCAGGGCCCAGGACAGGATTCAATGACTGGAATGCCAATGCCACCGCACTAGATATAGGCGACAACCTCATTGTTCGTGTTGCGGCACTTGCCGATGTCATTGATTCGAAAGCGGCGGCAAATCGGTTAAAAGATCAACGCGCACTCCCCTACTTGGAGTCACTGCAAGAGCAACTACGGGACGAGGCTACGCGCGCAGCAGACAAAACGTGAGTGGGGCGGGTCGGGCTCGAACCGACGACTCACGGATGGTGTGGATAACTCAAGTTCTCATTGGCTAGAAAAAAGATGCTTTCATCCAGTTCTTGACCTTTATTTGTGTGGCGCATAATATGAGACAGAAGGAAGTTCGTTTCACTAAATCGGCGCGAAAGCATCGTATTGGCAAAGCTCACGTCCTTTTTGTCTTGGAGAGTTGTGAACCAATCACCGTATTACCCAGTGATGGCGAAGACCAAAAGCTTCTCTGGATTGGGTATGACGACCGTGGTGTGGAACTTGAAGTAGTGGCATTAGAACTAGCGGAATACATTTTAGTAATTCATGTGATGCCAAGGTCCTTTAGAGGGAGGCACTAATGGCTAATTCTAAATATGTCTTGGGCAAAGACATCGATTTAGATAAGGAAGTAATTCGCGATAGCGCAGGCAAACGAATCACTAGCAAGCGTGCAGAAAAAATTGCAGAAGAATTCATCGCACAAGTTGTTGGTCGCCCCTCCTTAACTGGACCTTCAAGAGTTTCTCCTGAAATTAAGGCTAGAGTCCCAGAAAAATTGAAGAAAGCCCTTGAGAAGGAAGCCAAACGGCAAGGCCAAACGCCCTCGGCATTGATTCGCCAGGCCTTAGAGGAGTTTCTCGATACAGCTTGATGTCAAGCATCAGCCGAAACAACACAAAACATGAGTGGGGCGGGTCGGGCTCGAACCGACGACGACCGAATTATGAGTTGCGCGCAACAGTTTCACAGCGATTCCAGGCGACTCATGGTGTGTCCGACCCGCCTTACCACGCCTAAGAAATAGGAATCCTGGTGATTCAGATTGCGTCATTAAGAGTCATATCTTTGCCTGTTAGAAGAGTGTTAGAAAAGAGTTGTCTCCGCTTTTGCAGGTCCAGCTGTTCCTCCCCCACCCTGGACCTACGCATTACGAGTATCTGTCTACGTTTGCAGCATGCACGAATAAGTGTCATGAAGTCTCACGAATTAACGTATGATTTTTCATCACGCGAAATAACGAAGCACTGCACTTCAGTGTGAGGAGTTAGTAGAAAAGTTAGAATGCAAGCAATCATGGATGCGCGACTTGTCAAGGGTTGACTCAGGATCTCGACTTGATCGCAGACTATTCTACGACTCGGAATTACGCAGATCAAACTGCTCGACTGTGGCTGCATGAGGCAGGTGGTGCCCGAGTCCGCGGGCTGGACTCTGGCAACCAGTAGGTCAGTAGGAACGATCCCCGCTGCTTGATCCTTCTCACATCGCAGTACAAAATTGTTTGAAATATTGAATCAGGCACCCAAATATGGCCTTTGTTCACAAGGCTGGACTGAATTGATTGATGAACTCATTGACTTCAACTTCGTTTCATTAATAGAGTCATGTTCATGAAAACGGGGATAATTACGGTTTTGCTCGCATGCACTCTCACCCTTTCGGGAGTCAGTTTCGGTGTAGCCCAAGCGGCACCGCGGCCAAGTGGGAAATGTGAACAGGTCGGTGCGAAGAAGATATTTAAGAATCAAACCTTCGTGTGCACGAAACGAGGCAAGAAACTGATTTGGGTATTAAGGACTCCTCGACCCTCGAAACCTGCCGCTGTGCCTGCCTCGAACACAGAATCAGACGATCCAGTGACCGCCAAGATTGATCGAATGATGGCAGACCTTCCAATGCCAAATCAGAATGTACAAATGCCACCGATGCGTTTCATATTGGAAAATCCAGGTGATCAAGAGTTTCTTCCACGATTGGAAAAACAGTTTCTCTACCTTGCTCAGGCTTTCCCAGAAATGAATTGGGCGAAGACCGGAGTTGCTTTCATCCCTCGTACTCCCAATTGGTTAGCCACCACAATGCGTGAACAAGGTTGTCCTGAACGCGTTGTGCAACGAATCATGGGTTACTACAACACACAGGCTTATGAATGGGGAACTTCTATATTGGATTGCAACCCGGACTTCGGGCCAACAGCAGTGATGGGGCTTAATTTGGGCGTTGGGGGTCAGCCAGGATTCAGGTGGGACATGCTCGTTTCGCAGGAGTTCTTGGGATTATTTCAATCAACGAGATTCGCATCAAACCCAATTGCTATTAATAGTCCCCATCCGATTGGTTGGTGGGACGTGAACATGCCATCTTGGATGCGTGAAGGTGTCCAACCCGTGTGGAATTCCATGGCCACCGCCATGCAAACAAGAAAATGGGACCTGATTCGTGTCTTTCCATTTTACGTTTGCGGGACAGGGGTGCTTCGCGATTACGCTCCAATGTCAACCAGTTGGGGCTGTCACTACATACTCGGCGCGGAGGCTGTTGAATTGATGGTGGCGCTCTATGGATGGGACGCACCGGCAACTTGGTGGGGAAGCTTCGGGAATCAACGAGATCCGTATGTCGCATTTAAGAATGCTTATGGTGACGACTACGACACCTTCGAACATTATGCAACCGAGTTCTTCCAATGGCGGGCCAACAATGTTCCCATGTCCCAGGAGTTACTCAGCAGACTTCGTTAGCCTCTGCCGCCTCCGCGGGAACAGTTGCTCTTTCACTTGGCCGAGTCGTGGCACATCGCCATTGAAGAAAACGCAGTCTAATTATTGCCGGGTGACACATTACTGCCTTTGAGTTGCATATCAATGTCTCCAAGCTCCATCGCGTAGTACTTCTGGTCGTAGGGGTTCTTCAGTGGCCGACCCTTTTTATCAATTGGCCGACCCTTCTTATCGTAGCCCCCGAAATTAGGTCGAATGCAGCCAGTTATGTCGGACGGCCCCTTTTCGGTGCCTGCTCGGAACCAGGTCTGGTATCCAATGGTTCCTGGGAACGGACCAGATGGTGCCACGCCAAAGGGAGAGGCCCACTGATCTGCGATGAATGCTCCTGATCCTGGGGGTGAAGAGTCTGGGATCGGAGCGTATTTGCAGATGGAAGGGATCCATTGATCTCCCCGCCAGGTTCCCCCGCTCCGGCCGCTCACGTCCGCTTCGAAACGCACGCCAAAAACAGGATCTTGAGGAAACTGCATGTACCAAGCAACGAGATATACCCCTGGGTCCAGAGTGACCGCCGGATCCAACGGCAGGACAAAAGGTTTACTCAGATCGAATGGCACTGAATAGGTGCTGGTATACACGTTGGTGAATCCGCCCGCTGCAACATCAAAGCCACCCTCCCGTGGTCTGGGATCTACGGGGAGCGGCGTATTGCTGTCTGACCTCCAGATGTTCACAACTGTTGTTGCGTTGACAGAGCCTCGACCAGTCAACGTCGTGAAGTTCTGGGCACGATAGGCCATACCCAAGTACTTGGGCTTCTTTGCAAGAGCGATTGATGCCGGATGCAGAACAACACTGGTAGCTGAAACAGTTCGGTCAAGAATAAAGCTCTGCCCGATTTGTGGTTGAAATTTGGGGTCAATGGTCCAGAAGGAATTCGGTACTCGTGCGGTGACAGTATCGATCAGTACTTCGTCTTCTTGTGCGGCAGAGACAACTGATGGGGGAGCCATCGCAATAACCACTCCCACGACAACTGCAATAGAAGTAAGCGACGGAATCCAGCGTGTACGCACAGCACCTCCACTTTTGCCCAATGTAATAAAAGGATAGAGGAAATCAAAATAGTGCGCAGTAAAGATGAACTTTCTGCGCGGGAGATAAAGGTCATTCAGCACAATCACCAGAGGGGGAACGGTTTCATGCCCACTCCTCTGCGACATGCGTCAGAATCGTGAGAGCACTTTGGTTCACGCCAGCGCCCTCGAAGGGATGATCCGGCGGTCGTCGCTCTCCCGTTCGGCCCGGCTCATCACGCGGCGAAGAGATCCTCTTCACTCAATTCACGGATTCGAACTGTTCACACTATCCACTGCTCGAAGCGTCATGACCTGAAGACAGCACCCCGATTCGCGTTGCTGGCGCCACGGCATCCGACCTCGATACGGGACTGACTTAGATTCCAACTTCTGAAACAAGGGTATCCGCGGCATGGCCCAACATCGACGGTTAAAAGCTCTTCACAGCGGGCATTCGGAGATCGTCCGAGGAATCGGTGTTACCTCACTGAATGGATCCCCTGACTCCGCGGCTTTGACTTCCGCAACTATTGGCCCAACCGCTTCAATCGACTTACGCTGAGAGTCAAAGCAGTACCGCTCGGGAAATTAGGCGCGCCCATGGTCGTAGTCCAAGACCGCGATCGTCTCCCAACAGACTTCCTGACCTAGGTCGTTTCCCTTCGTGCTGATAATCGACATGATCACGAGTTCGTCCGTGAGCCAAAGCCAACTCAATCCCTGCCTGAACTGTACGTAACTAGCAAGCATCGCCCAGCCCATAATTTGACTTGGTGTCATTGTTTGGCGTGCTGGTGTAGCCATCTATGTCAATCCCAAGAGTTTCAGGCGACCATCCGCGCACCGCAGAACCTAATCAATAGCCTTGAAGTTACCGGCCTTGACTTGTAGCCAAGCCGCCCGGTGCTGATCGTTAAGCTCGGCGAACTCCACCATTCGCAGCCGTGACTCCCTACTTCAACTCGGTGGCTGCGAATGCCTGCGCACCGAAGCTCGCCAACCCAACGCTTGCCATGAGCATTGTTGCTAAGGCGCACGAAAATCTTGGAGTCGGCAAGTTCAAGCGACAACACCGTGGAAACACGGTGGTCAGCGATGTCGACCTCCCCTAGATTGCTTTCAGGCCACCCGGGCCTCAGCACAAGGAACGGGGAATGATGAGCAACATTGAAAGCAACAATATCCAGGCCCAAGGGCGAACGTCTCGTTCTCGCCGGCGCCGAATCAGTCTCGTCATCGCGGGCGTAGCGGTGCTCCTCGTCGCTGGTACCGTCGTGATAGGAACCCAGGCCAACGGAAGCCGCTCAGGAAGTCTTCTTAGTGCCGATTGCAATGGAGTTAACTACACCATCAAAAACAAAGGCCCCTGGAGTGACTTTATTAATACCCAGAATCTAGCGACTCCTTTACAGATCGAAGCACTTAATCAATGTCAACAATTTGGCAAATGGGTCCTCGACAACGGGGAATTGACCGATGCCCTTACTGAAATAACGGGCTTCTTCTGGGCACCCGACAAAACCTGGTGCCAAGTTGAGTACTACTCAATGGGCAGCAATTACAAAGAAACTTTTTGCCCAAACGGCAAGGGTCGCGGCGATCAAAAATCGTATGCCATTGTGATCGGATGACGCACGCACTGTTACTCCCGGACCGTCGAGAAATACGTGCGTTGGACACCGTGGAAACACGGTGGTCAGCGATGTCGACCTCCCCTAGATTGCTTTCAGGCCACCCGGGCCTCAGCACAAGGAACGGGGAATGATGAGCAACATTGAAAGCAACAATATCCAGGCCCAAGGGCGAACGTCTCGTTCTCGCCGGCGCCGAATCAGTCTCGTCATCGCGGGCGTAGCGGTGCTCCTCGTCGCTGGTACCGTCGTGATAGGAACCCAGGCCAACGGAAGCCGCTCAGGAAGTCTTCTTAGTGCCGATTGCAATGGAGTTAATTACATTATCAAAGGCGAAGGGACCTGGAGTGACTTTAGTGAAAAGAATCTAGCTACCGATGAACAGATCGCCGCGCTTAATCAATGTCAACAATTTAGCAAATGGGTCCTCAACAACGGGGAATATGAAGTCCTTACTACTTGGATAAACAGCTACTTCTGGGCAAAAGACAAAAACGCTTGCAAAGTTTCGTACTACTCAATAGGCAGCAATTACAAAGGAACCTATTGCAGTCCCGGGAGTGGTGACGGTGCTGACTCGAAGTATGCCATTGTGATCGGATAGAGCACCCACCATTACTCCCAGGCCTGTCATCGGTACAACAATTGTGCGTGTTGTTGTTAACTGCGTGAAAGCTTTTCCCTCTCGTGGCAGAAGTATTGGTGTGGATTTCAGTGTATGAGTGTGGACTAGTGACCAGAGGCCAACTTTCCACTTAAGCGATCATGGAATTCAGCACTTTTTTTCATTAAGTCCAATTATTCGAAGAGTCTTGCCGCGTCTTTCATATTTCGTGACGACCGCATCCAATGTTGCCACCGTTGATGCATCCCACACGTGTGCCTTGATCAAGTCGATGATTACTAAATCTGGGTCATGTGAATACTCAAACTGGTAAACCAAATCATTACTCGAGGCAAGAAACATCTCACCATAAATTGAGTAGCGAACCGCCTCAACCCCAAATTCTGGAACGAATTCCCCTACGCGATCCATTGTTGCTAAGTGCGCAACCCTACGGGCCAAAAGGACCGTTGCTGTGACCACACCTGTTATGACCCCAATGGCTAAATTGTGGGTGACAAGTGTCGCAATTACCTCTGGTAAGGCAGCAGCACAGACACTTCAAAGGCGCATCCGCGTGTCCATCGCCCTCAAGACCTTGTCGGTTGCCGCGAAGTTCCCGGCCTGCGCCTGCGTCCAGGCCGCCCGGTGATCATCCATGGCATCGGCAAACTCAACCATGCGCAACCGATCCACTGCTGTTACTTGGCGATTATTCATACCTTTCATCACAGCGCGCCACGCGCCGGAGCGGTCTTTGTATTCCAATGTTTCAGCGATGTCATCGTAGGAAAAACCTCTTGTCTTCCGCGTCAGCGACGACCTAGGTGTCTTGCTCTTGATAGTGGATGTCAGGTCGGCTCTATCTTGCCTTGGGAATATTTAACAGCTTTGAGACGCGCAGATGTCCTGTTGGGTAACTCCGGTTTAAGTCCGTTACGCCAAGCTTGCCCTGGCCTTCAACTGCGTGAGACTGCGCCCACAGACGTGCGACGTCGAGCGGTATTACCCCTCAGTACCAGCCCGATATCGCAGATGCCATGCAATACAACCAACCACCCTCAATCGTTGCGCCTTATGTGGTGCGATGCCGGAAATGGCAAAGATTGTGACCTCACCCTGTTTTCTGAGTCAGCATGCTTTTAATCCACGATTGCCCTTATAGGCGAGCAGGCCCGCACAGGTGACTCAGTTGGCTCGAGATTCCCGAGGCAATCTGTTGAGACGATGATCGGAGACTGGCGGCCAGGCTGAGGGCGGCCAGGCGCGCTTGGCCTTGACGGTCTCTGGTCGTGCTTCGCCATGCCTGCTTCTCTTGCTACACACTCAGGTGGCGGTGACTGATGGGAATCCTCAATTCACAAGTCGCAGAACGTGGGTGTATGAATCGTCCGGGTTGCGCGTAGTGGTGACCTCGCCATCGACTCCCACATACTCCCCCGTTCCTCCCACGATGGCTCTCGTCATGGGTTCGCCTTCCGGGAGCAGGGTGTCGCCCTCGTAGTAGTAACTGATTCCCAGCGCACTGATCTGCCCTCCGGGTAGGTCATAGATCGCGGTGAGGACACGCTCCTCGCGATCGGTTCGCGCCCCCTCCCCCAGCGAACCGACTTTGGTTATCGTTCCCATGACGGAGCCATACGCCTCATCGTCCCGGTAAAGGCCGGCCTCGAATGTGGTGATATCCCCCGAGTCGCCCGTGGGGTTGAGATCGAGGAACACGAGCTCCACTGGATCATCAACCCTCTAGGTGAGAGTGATCGTCTCCTCCCCGGCGCCGCACCCGGTGAGAATGAATGCTCCCATGGCCATCAAAGTCACGACTAACGAACGACTCCGACCTCGGCGCATGACATCCATCTTAGGTCAATGGACTGCACAAAAGGCTAACGAGTGCGTACCTCACGCTTCTGGTTTCAAGAACCCCCATGCCGTCGTAGGCACACTACATACGGCCCTGCCACGTGGTTCATTCAAGATATTTCGCAAGAAGGAGAGACGCGTAAGCGCTCAAGCCATCACGGACTCGTTGTCCGGCACACCATGAACCCTCACGGCCCGCACCTCACAAGGGAGGGGCCATTACATAGACATGGGGAAGGCGCCATCCCCTCATGAAATCGTGCTATAACGTGCAATAGTGAGGGGGCACCTACGGGCATTTAAGGAAAGTATGGGGATGCGAAAAACCTATGCACTGCAACGATTTTCCTTGGTGGGGCGGGTCGGGCTCGGACCGACGACCCACTGAATGGTGTGGATAACTCAAGTTCTCATTCGTTAGAAATATGTATTGTTTTCAAATGCCTTTATCAATAAAAAGAAATTTTCATGCAGTTCTTGACCTTTATTTGTGTGGCGCATAATATGACACAGAAAGAAGTTCGTTTCACTAAATCGGCGCGAAAGCATCGTATTGGCAAAGCTCACGTCCTTTTTGTCTTGGAGAGTTGTGAACCAATCACGGAGTTACCCAGTGATGGCGAAGACCAAAAGCTTCTCTGGATTGGGAATGACGACCGTGGTGTGAAACTTGAAGTAGTGGCATTAGAACTAGCGGACTATATTTTAGTAATTCATGTGATGCCAAGGTCCTTTAGAGGGAGGCACTAATGGCTAATTCTAAATATGTCTTGGGCAAAGACATCGATTTAGACAAGGAAGTAATTCGCGATAGCACAGGCAAACGAATCACTAGCAAGCGTGCAGAAAAAATTGCAGAAGAATTCATCGCACAAGTTGTTGGTCGCCCCTCCTTAACTGGACCTTCAAGAGTTTCTCCTGAAATTAAGGCTAGAGTCCCAGAAAAATTGAAGAAAGCCCTTGAGAAGGAAGCCAAACGGCAAGGCCAAACGCCCTCGGCATTGATTCGCCAGGCCTTAAAGGAGTTTCTCGATACAGCTTGATATCAAGCATCAGCCGAAACAACACAAAACATGATTGGGGCGGGTCGGGCGCGAACCGACGACGACCGAATTATGAGTTGGCGGCGACAGCATGAGTAGGCGCCATGGTGACTCACTTAGTACCGTGACCCCTTCCGGCAGCCCTCACACGAGCCGTTTCACCGCAACGCATAGCGTCCTCGGGTGTCTTCAGGAGCGTCACCGCCAATCCTGTTAGACAAAGTGCCAGACGAAATGCGACCTCCGACAGCCGCTAGCTGCCAGGTTTGACCTTGTCCCAAGCTGGAAATACCTTGAACATTTCTGAGGAACAGACTGTTGACTTGGATGGCGTGACCAGTTAAGTGAGCGGTGCTCCCTGAGGCTGAGGGGTTGATCAATCCACGATCCGACGCGAACGGATGAGCAGGGGGAATGCCGGTGTGACCTCGCTGCTAGTCGGTCACCCAGTCGGTCTCCCAGTCGACCAACGCTCCCGTGTCCCGCCAGGCCAGTTCGAAATCGTCGTTGCAGTAGAAGCGGGGATCCGTCGTCAAGCATTCGCGGAACTGGCGATCGATGACTGTGGAGGTAGTCGTGTACGTGGTGGTACGGGTGATGAGTCCGAACCAGCTTCTGTGGTGGTGGGTATGGGTGTGGGTAACGATGAGGGTATCTTCCCAGTAGCCGACCATGTGTGACAGGTACTCGTCGTCTTCTGCCTCCTTGTAGGTCACTGTGATCTGAGGCTCGAGCGCGCCGCCCGCCGGGTCGTTGTCGAAGGATTTGGAACGCGCCTGGCGCGCACCGAACGAATAGCGCGATGGCGTCTGTTCGATGCTGAGGATCGCGTGTTCGCTCAGGACGAGGTCGATCGAACCACGTTCGCCGCGGGAGAGGATTTGTGGCATGAGTCGAGCGAATTCCGCAGAGTTGACGCGGCCATTCTCGGTGGCCCGGTGGAGGAGTTTGTTGGCCTCACTGCACGAGACGTCCCCGTTTACCCACAGCGCATGCGGGCCTTCAATGATCGTGATGGGGGTCGTGCTCGTTTCGTTGACGTACGCCGGGCACGGCTGCGGGGTTGAATCGATATCGAGACCTACGGCATCCAGGCAGTCGTCGTTCAGCGTTATGCGGACCGGCAGATTGAGCGGGATGCCGGTGATGCTACAGCCAAGTTGACCATCCGCGTTAACGAAAGCATCGCCCAAGTTGGCCTCATTCAGGTCGACACCGGACAGGTTCGCGCCCGTGAGGTTCACCGGGCCCAGGAACACCGCGTCGGTCAACTTAGCGCCAGAGAGATTGACGTCAACAGCGTGAGTGTCCCCCCACTGTGTCATGCTCAGGTTCGCGCCGGACAGATTCGCTGCGTTCATCGACGCACCCACGAATGAGCAGCCGCTGTAGTCCGAATCGGGCATCAGGCGGGGCGATATCTCTCCGGTCACCGGATTCACCGATGGGCAATTACTGGCCGCGGCCGCTGGAACGGCTGTTAGCGACGCCGCGCCCGCCATCAGCACTGAGGCCGTCGCGGCCAGAATCCTGCGCACGCTCATGATTGCCTCCTAGGGCTAGTATCGAAAACCCACACCCGCTTGGGCACGATGACAACACTCTAGCGAAGCCGACTCGGCTCGTGCGGGACGCAGGTGGTCAAGCCTTGACGGGTTCCCGAGTGCCGGCAATGGATGCTGCGTCGATGAGCCAACCGTCGATTTCCAGCCCCAACCCGTAGTCCATGATCTCGTGATCGGGGAGCCGGCAACGTCGACTCGCAGGATCGTGGAATCACCGCGTCGGCTGAAGTCGACGAAAGTCACATCTGGATCATCGAGCGGGAACGCGTAGTTTCGTTCGATGATCCTGTCGAACTGCTCGACGGAGACCCCGTAGCGGTAGTTGGTCGAGGCGTATGCGCGTGCCGCCTCGAGATCCGAAGCTGCGACCACTCGCTGCGGATTTGTACCGCGTTGGCCCGGCCTCGGGGCAAGCTGTTGGGCGTTCGTTGACTGGAGCCAGCAAGATGGCGAAACCGAGGCCATTCAGTAAGCACTTGCTAGACGAAGCGTTAGATCACGTTTCGGCCAATTAGGCCTAAAGGCCAATTCCCAGGGGAGAGAGTAGTGGGGCGGGTCGGGCTCGAACCGACGACGACCGAATTATGAGTTCGGGGCTCTAACCAGCTGAGCTACCGCCCCCTGTAGGGACACTCAGTCTATCTTTGTGAATTCCCAAAAGTTTGAGCATGGGTGGGGTTCATTCACGTGTTGCAGGATTAACCGGTTGCGGCCACAGCCGGTGCCCCGACTCCACGCTGAACAAATGGTGAAAGTATTGGATTTCTGGTTATTTACGACCAGATGTTCAGATAGTGTTTTCGAGTGCGAAAAAGACTTCTTGCCATAGCGGCCACCATGATTATGACCGCGGGTGCGGTAAGTCCTGCATTTGCGGATTCGTTCACCCTGCAAGGCGATAAGGACACCGGGCTACTTGGTGTGAGTCCATTTGCCATGCCGATCACGCCGACAACCGACCGCGTGTTTTATAGCGGTGGGCTCAACGGAGGCGGCTGGAGTTTGTCACTGTGCTCCCCTGCGAGCACCTGCACCGGATCCCCACTGCCATTTGGTTTCGGAACCGATTACACCCAGGTCACTCTGGCCGATGGCTCAATGCGCGCCTACTTCATTCAACCCAGTGCTGGGTCAAAGTCCATTGCAACAGCGAGTGTCACCTACAACGCTGCCGGTGTTCCTCAACTTGGCCCAACAACGAATCTTGGGATCGCATCTCCTCCGGAACAAAGAGCATGGGGTGTTCCCGATTCCGTTGTGCTGCCCGACGGCAGGGTTCGCCTGTATTGGGTCAGCATGCCGACTGAACCAATTGTCGAGACAACTGGACCCACGAGAACACAATTGAAGTGTCTGGGTAAGGCACTCGGCAAGAAGCGAGTTGCAGTAATTGGTAACGGCGGCAGCCTCACGGCGAAGGATAAAAAGGCACTCAAGAAATGCAAAGTGTCTGCGAGCATTCTTGCGGGCACAACTACTACTCGCTCGGGTGAAGTAATTGTCAGCGCTACCTCCACCGACTCTTCAGGGACGCAATTCACACAAGATGCGGGGTACCGATTCACCGGCGGTTACGTTGACTCCGACATCATTCAAGCCACGGACGGAAATTGGATTGCTTTGGTCTCCACCGGCCCCGGTACTCCGCCCCAGCGCCTTTATTCCGCTACATCCACCGATGGGCTCACGTGGTCGGTAAACACCAACGCATTGACGCCCACTTCCGTGAACTCCCTGGACCCCTCGGCCGTGCCCACGGGTCCGAATAGTTGGCGGGTGTATTACTCGGTGTCCCCCGCTGCGGATCCGTTCAACAATCACAGAGTCGTTGTGGGAACCCTCACGCGAAAGTAGAGCGCAGGTTTCGCATCTCTAGGCTCTACCCATGAAGCGCGCAGTGGTGCACTCGGAGACCGACATTGCCCATGAACTCGGCTATGTCGGTGAGTGGTTGGATGCCAATGAATACTCGGTGGAACGCTTGTACCGAAACAACGCGGGTTCACCTATTTCATTTCCACCCGCGGACCTTCTGATCAATTTGGGTTCGCTGAATTCCGCTGCTGACGGTTACACCCAGGCACCCGCACTCGCTGAAATTGATGCCATCAAGGAATGGATCAACACCGGGCAACACTTATATTGGAATTTGCTACGGCGCTCAATTGTTGGCCAATGCCGTGGGTGGTCGAGTTGAACGACAACCCAGCACTCTTCGCACGGTCGAATCAGTTAATACCCCGGAAGTTCTTGGTCCGTGGGTTCGTTGGCATGAAGACTTTATTATCGATGTCGGATCGGCGCGGGTGCACTCACAAGATGACAATGTTGTCTTGCTTTTCCAATCCGGGTCGGCGTGGGGGGTTCAACCGCACCTTGAACTGACACCGGAAACCCTCACCCGCATGGCGACATCAGCAGGAACACCACCCGAGCACTACCTGCCACTCGTTGAATCACTCAGTAACAATCAAGCCGAGGCACGTGATTCCGCATTCGCCCTCTTCGATCGGATGGTTGGTCACTGATGAGCGCTCCCAGGAAATCCATTCCGCGCGATGCAGAAAATGATTACTCACCCAATGCGGCCGCTCAGCGTCGCGCATTCCTGACCGAGCACACCGGTGAGGAACTCACCCACGTTGCCAGCAGCTCAATTGACCCGGAGAAACTTGCGGGCAATATTGAGAACTTCATTGGCATGGCTCAAGTTCCGATTGGAATCTCCGGCCCGCTGTTGGTGCACGGGGAACACGCCCAGGGTGAGTTCTTTGTCCCCCTCGCCACCACAGAGGGTGCCCTCGTTGCCAGTTACAACCGAGGCATGCGGGTCATTCATGAATCCGGTGGTGCTGTCGTGACGGTGACAGCTGACCACATGCAGCGTTCACCCGTGTTCCTTTTCCCCAGTGCGCGCCAGGCAAGGGACTTTGGTCTGTGGGTGGACACCAACATTGACTCAATTCGCCAGGTGGCGCAAGCAACTACGCGGGTGGGCAAACTTGAGGGAATCACCCAGTTCGCTGTTGGTCCGCTGTTGTATTTGCGCTTTGATTACACCACCGGCGATGCAGCCGGACAAAACATGGTGAGCAAAGCCACCTTGGCTGCCTGCCAGTGGATCACGCAAACCCACGCGGAGCATCCGGAATTCATTCTCTCGGGAAATATCGACACGGATAAAAAACATTCTCAGATCAACATGATGCTCGGGCGTGGCAAGCGGGTCATTGCCGAAGTCACCACTCCCCGTGCAGTACTTCAACAACTCTTGGGGGTCACGCCCGAAAAACTCTTCAGGGCACGTCAGATCTCCCAAGCCGGTGCTTTCCTAGTGGGGTCGGCGAACAACGGCGCCCATGCCGCCAACGGACTCACCGCTTTGTATTTGGCCACCGGTCAAGATGTTGCCAATGTCTCCGAATCCCACGGCGGACTCCTGTATTCCCAACTACTGGAATCCGGCGACTACTACTGGTCAATCACCCTGCCATCTGTGATCGTGGCAACCAGGGGTGGTGGCACCGCCCTCCCCACCCAACACGAATGCCTGTCACTTCTTGACTGTGTGGGAGATGGCAAAGCCCTCAAACTCGCGGAGATCGTTGGCGCAACCGTGCTCGCCGGTGAAATATCCCTCGCCTCAGCGGTAATCGCTGGTGACTGGGTGAGCGGTCACGAAAACCTCGGGCGCAATCGCTAACTAATACTCAAACTCTTATTCACACCCATACTCACACCCATACTCACACCTTGACGCGAACACCAAGGTCTTCCGCGCACCTATTCAGTCTCGCATCAAAACTCAATAATGATTCACCGAACTCCACCGCTGCATCAAGTACATAACAATCAGGTAGCGGCAGTCCGGTGCGATCTCGAATGCTCGCGATTCGAACAGCGCCCTCTAATCCACGTGAGTGAACAACTGTTGCCTGCAGAGCCTCAATCACCGCAAGCACGTGACTCACAGCGCCTGATGCACTGGCTTGGACAAGTGATTCTGTCACCGAGACTTCATGGATTTCCACAGTGCGAGCACCACCAATCAACTTCACCGCAGCCGAGTTGTGTTGATCATGTGGGTTCAAAAATGCAATGAACGCACTTGAGTCAAGAAGCATCGCGCTCCCACATGTGTCTCAGGTCAGCAACCCTCACGCCTTGATACACCCCGGCAAGATGTGTTTGAACGTACTTCTGCGCTTGCTGCACCTGAAGTATGCGGAGCGTTTGCGTTTCAATCGCCGACCGAGCACCCAACTCGGCAAGTTTGCTCACCAAAGTGGACTTGGACTCCCCCGGCCACAACTCCTCAGCGATCGCCAGAGCCTGAGTGAGTTCGGCGGTCTCGGTCACCTGAATTCGACGCTTGAGCGTGGGCATGCCGTAAGTGTACCACCGACTAATTTAAGTGGTGCACCTTGAAATTCGTCACGGACTCCCGTCAAGAACATCTTCAGGAGTAACTACCACTAACCCAGGCACTTTCATGCGAGAAAAGCCAGCATCACGAGTGAGCAGTCGATCCGCGTGCGTTGCCGCATGCAAGGCGATCATGTAATCAGCAAGGATTCGGCCGTCCTCGCTTTTTCTTGCACGGACTTCACCAACCTCCGCCGCACCTTGCAGCCCGATATCAAGGTAGTTGATTGTGAGCGCCTGCAAAATCGCCAATGAATCTGTCGCTGAACTGCAGCCGGTAGCGAACTCTGCAACTACCTCCGCGCAAATAAACAGCGAACCCTCCATTGCACAATTTTCGACCGCTTGACGAGAACTTCGGCCGTACTGGGGATCAGCACTCACGATGTCAATCAAAATATTTGAATCGATGGCCGTCGTGGTCATGCGAAGTCCACGGTTCCATTCATCCCATGTTTATTCATCCCAAGCTCGAATCGGGCGCAGTTCTCGCATGATCTCGTCGGTATTTCGACCAGCCAAGTCAACAACCCCGTAAACCGAATCCCAATCAATTCCGGAGGCGGACTTGTTTCTCTTGCGCATTACACATTCCCTGCCGCGAACTTCAAACTCCAATGGGTCCCCCGGTTCAATACCCAAGGCTTCCCGCACATGCTTGGGAATAGTGATCTGTCCTTTGCTGGACACGGTTCCGGCCACCTCCACAGAGTAAAGAAATTTACGAGCAAAGTAAAGAAATAGATGCCTCACCCTTCAACCATTACTCACAGATTAACCAATGGCCACTCACAAATTGCATCTGTGGACGACGCTGCCAGGGCGATTTTCGGTTGTGGATAATCAAATGAGACATGGACCGCGCTCACGGATAAGTGACGCGCATTTGCGCTCGGCCACGAAGGAACGGGTACCAGGCGTTAATCAGTCTTCCGCGGAAGCCTGAGCCCGTTTCCGCCACACATACACACCTGTGCCAACAACCGCTAGGACTCCAACAGCAACCAGAACAATTGGAAGGGATCGGCGCCCTTTCTCAATTATTTCCTCGGCGCGAACAACAACTTCATCTGCAACAGCCAGCGCTGAGTCGGCTCGCTCGAGTACCGATCGGACTTCAACGAGTTTGTCGTGACTGTCACCGAGTGCATCAATTACTGATTGGGTACTCATGCATTCTCCTTATTAATTCGTTGGGATAGTTCCGCACGAACTTCGGCATAGCCCGGCTTTATTTGATTATTGATGATCTCCAAGCGCTCATCAAAACCAATGAACGCGCTCTTCATGGCGTTAATGGTCAACCACTCCAGATCCTTCAAGCCCCAACCGAATGCCTCACTGAGCAGTTCCATTTCGTGAGACATGGATGTTCCCGACATTAATCGGTTATCGGTGTTCACCGTGACCCGGAAACCTAACTTGCGCAGCAGCCCAATGGGGTGAGTGGCAATGGAATCCGAAGCACCTGTTTGAACATTGGACGATGGACATAACTCAAGTGGGATCCGGCGATCGCGAACATAGGCGGCCAAACCACCCAGGGTTGCATTACCGGATGAATCCACCGTGATGTCATCCATAATCCGAACGCCGTGACCCAACCGGTCAGCGCCGCACCACTGAATCGCCTCCCAGATGGATGGCAACCCAAAGGCCTCACCAGCGTGAATGGTGAAGTGAGCATTCTCCCTGCGCAAATATTCAAATGCATCTAGGTGACGGGTGGGTGGGAATCCTGCTTCAGCGCCGGCAATATCAAAACCAACAACACCCTTATTCCGGTACTCAACCGCCAACTCAGCGATCTGCCGGGCATTCGCTGCCGTGCGCATGGCCGTCAACAACACACCAACGCGCAATGTCCGCCCCCCAGCTTTGACCGCCGCGACACCTTGGGCGAAACCGGCCAGCACCGCTTCAATGATCTGGTGTTCGTTCAAACCCTTTTCCACGTGCAACTCGGGGGCGTACCGGATCTCCGCGTACACCACACCGTCGGCAGCTAAATCTTCCGCGCATTCGCGCGCAACCCGAGTCAGAGCCGACTCGGTCTGAGTAACTCCAACAGTGTGTTTAAAGGTCTCTAAATAACGCTCGAGTGAACCCGAATAAGCAGCCTCGGAAAACCAACGACCCAAGGACTCAGGATCCTGGGCAGGCAAATCCGCGTACCCAACCTCCTCCGCTAACTCCAACACCGTTTGCGGGCGCAACCCACCATCTAGGTGATCATGGAGCAAGGCTTTGGGAGCCTCAATGATCAAATCCAAGGGAACAGGACTAAATGTGGCGGGGTCAGTCGATACTGAGGAAGTTGTTATCATGGGCTAAACCTACGCTCATAGGCTAGGCAGATCTCAATGACCCGAATCAGTAATTATGAAAAATGACCAAGCTACTGACTAAACTCGCTGCGTGAGCGAAGCCCCAGCGAAGAAGCCCATCTGGCATAAAGCAGTGGCACCACTCTTGGGCTCCGGTTTCCTGCTGGTGCTGTTGCTGCCGGGTGTGTTAATCGGCATATTTTTGGTGAGCGGGGCGGCCAGCATTCTGCTTTTTGGTGCATTACCCGTGGCGGTGGCCTACTTTGGTGGGGCCACATCGGCTAGTGCACGAATCATTGCCGTGATGGTGGTGTCCGGGACCCTGGCTCGAGTCTTTGACCAGTCGCCGATCCTCTCGGCACTGTTGGTTGCGGTGGTGGCATTTCTCATTGGCATATCTGCCCGACGTGGACTGTCCAGCCCAATCTTGTTTGTCGGAATCTCCCTCGCTTTTCTGGTGATCAACCCGCCAAAACTCGGCCAATCCGGTCACCAAGTTTTCGACAATCTCGACCCCGTGCTGGTCACAGCGCTGTTGCTGCTCATTGGTGGCCTCTGGGCACGATTGATGATTGCCAGTATTCGCAAATGGATTCCGGCCACACCGGAGACTTCTCCGCGCTCCATGAGAATCCTTGTTCCATATGGTTTGGCCCTCGGGATCTCCACCGGACTTTCGACCTACTTCCTCATGACCTACGCACCCGGCGGGGTGGGGGCGTGGCTTATTTTGACCATCTTCGTGGTGTATAAACCGGATCCAGATAAACGCAAAGCTCGAACGCGCGACCGCGTTATTGGAACTATTGGCGGTGGTTTCGCTGCCTTCATCGTCCTTGAAATCCTAGAAGCCTTCGATTGGCAACAGGGCCTGGCCCAGTTGATTTTGGCCCTGATATTTCTCAGTGTTTCCATGACCTATTTCATTCCTGGTCCCTATTGGAAATATGTCTTTTTCTTGACTCCGGGCGTGGTGCTGCTGGATTCCAATGCCGTGTCAGACCAAACCGACATAGATCTGTTACGGGTGGTTTACACACTCATTGGAGTCGCCATTGCCCTTATCAGTGGACTTGTCGTACAACTTATTGTGCAAATGATTTACGGAAAAAAGACAACTACTCCGGATCAATCACAGTGATATCTTCATCAGACCGATGCACGGTCTCAATGGAAAAAGCAGGAACGCAGATCGCGAAATAGCGCGCACCTTCTTCGGTGTAATACCGAACCCACTCGCCACTGCGGGCAATAACCGCTTGCCCCGCCATCACATGAATTGGTCCTTGCTCGCTGTCGACCGTGAGCGAGCCGTCAACTACCACGGTGAATTCATCAAATTCCGGGGTTTGCACCGGCTCGCCCCAACCGGCGGGTGCCACCATCATGGCGATCGACACGGAGTCGTCGCCGGTGGATGCATGGCCGACAAACTCTTGAATCATTTTGCCACCGGGCACGGGGATTTGGACGGGTCCGGGAATTAACTCAGGCATGGATTTCCTTAGGTGATTTTGTCGATGATGAGTGGAAGTCTATTGACCTCGTTCGCGGAACCAATGGTGATTGGCGTTTGGTCTAGTGCTTGCTGGGCCAGTTCGAAACGTGGTTCTTCGTCGGTGAACATGGTCAGGAGTGGTTCACCCGCCGTGATCTGGTCACCGGGTTTTTTATGCAACATGATTCCGGCACCCTCACTCACCTGGTCTTCTTTGCGAGCCCGACCTGCACCTAAACGCCACGCGGCAATGCCAATGGCAAGGGCATTCATGGTGGTGATGGTTCCAGATTCAGTTGCCGTGACGGTGTGACTGAACGAGGCGGTAGGAAGTGGGGCGTTGTTGTCGCCACCCTGGGCAGCGACCATGCGCTGCCACACATCAAATGCTTGACCGTTGTCGATTTTTTCCGCAGGGTCAGTATCAATGCCAGCAAGTTCGAGCATCTCGCGGGCGAGGGTAAGAGTGAGTTCACGGACATCGGCGGGGCCACCACCTTGGAGAATCTCAATACTTTCCTGGACCTCGAGGGCGTTACCCACCGCCAGGCCCAGCGGGACATCCATGGCGGTGATCAACGCTGTTGTTTTCACACCGGCGTCGTTGCCGAGGTTGACCATGGTGCGGGCAAGTTCACGAGCCTTGTCCGGATCCCACATGAATGCGCCGTTGCCTGTTTTAACATCGAGGACCAATCCCCCTGCACCTTCAGCGATCTTTTTGCTCATGATGCTCGATGCAATCAAGGGAATTGCTTCCACCGTTCCGGTGACATCGCGCAATGCATACAGTTTTTTGTCCGCGGGAGCTAGTCCTGGGCCTGCCGCGCAGATCACCGCGCCAACATCCTGCAGGATCTGGTGCATTTCTTTATTGGTGAGGTCTGCTCTCCAACCCTTGATGCTTTCCATTTTGTCGAGGGTGCCACCGGTGTGACCGAGACCGCGACCGGAGAGCTGCGGAACCGCAGCACCACATGCGGCAACAAGTGGCGCCAGCGGAAGAGTGATTTTATCGCCCACACCACCGGTGGAGTGTTTGTCCACGGTGGGTTGGGACAGATCACTGAAGTCCATGCGCTCACCACTGTTAATCATGGCGGTGGTCCACTCGACAATCTCGCGGGAATTCATGCCGTTGAGCAAAATCGCCATGGCAAGAGCTGCCATTTGTTCATCGGCAATAGCACCGCGGGTGTACGCGTCGATTGTCCAGTTGATTTGGTCGGTGGTTAATTCATGGTGGTCGCGCTTTGCTCGAATAATGTCAACGGCCGCGAACGGTTCCGTGCGGTTCATGATTTATCTATTTGCGGTTGATCCTCGGCACGTGCCGCGAGATCGTCGGGGCCAAATGCCTGAGGCAGAATCTCAGCAAGAGTCTTGATTCCCTCGGGAGTCGTGATCTCGGTGTTTGGCTTGCCGTTCTCCCACAGTAATTGGCGGCAGCGGCCGCAGGGCATGAGTGAATTACCGTGTTGATCCACACAGGTAATGGCGGTGAGCTTGCCACCACCGGTGGCATGAATACTGGAAACCATGCCGCACTCCGCACACAACCCCACACCATAAGCGGCATTTTCCACATTGCAGCCGACCACGATTCGGCCGTCGTCCATCAGCCCCGCAACACCCACCTTGAATCGTGAGTAGGGGGCATAGGCCTTGGTCATAATTTCTTCGGCAGCGGCCTGTAATTGAGCCCACTGCTCCTTGGTTGTCATGGCAGTATTCTTACTGCTTCTCAAATGGTTAGCCGTCAGCGGCCGGTGGACGCGCGCGACCCACCAGACCCGCCACCACAATGATCGTGACCAGATACGGGGTCATGGCCAGGAACTCGGTGGGAATTGGGGTATTGATCAGGGCCAGTTTTTGCTGGAATGACTCGGAGAAGCCAAAGATGAGAGCGGCGCCGAATGCTCCCACGGGATTCCATGCCCCAAAGATCATGGCCGCTAGACCAATAAAGCCGGTCGCTACGAGAGTGACCGGTTGCGTTGCGGAGCTCAAAATATTTTCGATGAACCCCAATGCATCGGTCGAATTCGCGGGACGACTTGGCGAGGCAGGAACGGGACCATCTAATCCCCCGTCCCCGTGCATGCTCGCGGCTGTTCTCAGTTCGCGCACGAGCGGCCGAGCACTTCCCGAGTGAACGGGAGTATCGGTCCTGTTGACCATGTCTAACACAATCAGTGCATTGCGGGTGGCGTTCTCCATCAAGGTATTACCCGCCACCGTGGTCACTCCGAGTAACTCCACCTCGGGACTGGCAGTTGCCAACATGATCGCGAGGGCATCGTCATGCCCGGGGTCACAATCGAGGATAAATGGAATCGGAGAAGTCGACATGGGCACACGCTAGTAGATCGAATAAATAATCCACAGATATGGCTTACATCTGGAAATGACCGCGCTGCCGTGGCCTACTAAGTTGTGCCATTCCATGCCTTTGTAGATGAATCCAAAGCCCGCAACTACATCATGGTCGCGGTACTCATTGCACCTGATCACCTACAGCGTGCACGCCAAACAGTCAATCAGTTAAGGCTGAGAGGACAGAATCGAATTCATTTCACTAAGGAGCGTCCAGACCGTCGAAGGCAAATCCTGCGCGCAATTCTGCAACTGGATATGACTATTGAGATCTACGAAGTCAGTCAGTCGGATATCTTTACTGAACGCCACGCCCGGAATACTTGTCTGCAGCAATTACTAACCAGAATGCTTACAAATCAGACTTACTACTTGGTGCTTGAAATTGATACTTCGATGTCCAATCTCGATCGGCAGCAAATTATTCGTGCAACACTGATTCATCCGTATCCAAACTCACTTCGATATGCGCTCCTCACTGCACGAGAGGAACCGCTACTGGCGCTGCCAGATGCAATTGCCTGGTGTTGGTCTAGGGGCGGGGTCTGGAAAAATATCATCTTGGAGAGTGAGCGTTCAGTGCATCACTGGCGTGGAGAGAAATAGAGAAGATGCCCAAAAAGCGCGAAACTCGAGCTCGCGACCGTCCGGACGCTTCTCGAGTTCACTTCCTGAGTCTTAGCGAAACAGGCATACACACTCTAGCCGATTTCGATCCGCGTTGTCTAGAAGAAATCCTTTGGTACGTAAACGCCCCACACTTTTCGTAGGGCATCGGAGACTTCGCCCACCGTTGCTTTGGCCTTGAGCGCTTCCTTCATGGGGTACAGAAGGTTGCCACTGCCTTGCGCGGTGGCGCTGATGGTCTCAAGCAGCTGCGCGACTTTTTGGTTGTCACGTTCGGCGCGCAATTTCTCGAGTCGGGATATCTGCTCGGCTTCAATGGCCGGGTTCACCCGCAGTGGTTCATAGGGTTCTTCTTGATCAATGGCGAATTTATTAACCCCCACCACCACTCGCTCCACGGCATCAATTTGCTGGGCAATTGAATAAGCAGTGTTTTCGATCTCGAGTTTTTGGTAACCCTGCTCAATGGCCGCGGCTGCACCACCACGGGCTTCCACTTCAGCAATCAGTTGCAGGGCTACTTCTTCAACCTGGTCGGTGAGTGACTCCATGGCATAAGACCCGGCGAATGGATCGACTACTTCGGTGACATCGGATTCAAATGCAATGACCTGTTGGGTGCGCAGCGCTAATCGCGCGGCCTTTTCTGTTGGCAATGCGATCGCTTCATCGAAAGAATTTGTATGCAGGGACTGGGTACCACCGAAAACCGCAGCGAGCGCTTGAACTGCTACCCGCACCAGATTCACTTCCGGTTGCTGCGCGGTTAATTGGACACCGGCGGTTTGAGTATGGAAACGAAGCATCCAGGACTTGGGGTTCTTGGCACCGAACTCCTCGCGCATGATGCGCGCCCACATCCGGCGAGCGGCCCGGAACTTGGCGATTTCTTCCAAGATGGTGGTGCGCGAAACAAAGAAGAAGGCCAACCGGGGTGCGAATTCATCGACATCGAGCCCTGCGTCAATAGCGGCCTGGACATATGCCTTGCCGTTCGAAAGGGTGAAAGCGATCTCCTGCGCAGGATTAGCACCGGCCTCCGCCATGTGATACCCCGAGATCGAGATCGTGTTCCAATTCGGCAACTCATCTTTGCAATAGGCAAAGATGTCGGTGATCAACCTGACCGATTCCTTGGGTGGGTATATGTACGTGCCGCGCGCAATGTATTCCTTGAGAACATCGTTCTGAATTGTTCCATTGAGCTTGCTGGCATCAATTCCATTTTCCTCAGCAACCAACTGGTACAGCAATAACAAAATCGCTGCCGGGGCATTGATGGTCATGGATGTCGAGACTTGATCCAGCGGAATTCCGTTGAACAGGGTGCGCATGTCTTCAATGGAGTCGATGGCAACACCAACCTTGCCCACCTCGCCGTGCGCCAACGGGGCATCAGAGTCCATGCCCATTTGAGTGGGGAGATCAAATGCGACCGACAGACCTGTTGTGCCCGCGGCCAGAAGTTGCTTGTATCGCTCATTGGATTCCGCGGCGGTACCAAACCCCGCGTACTGGCGCATGGTCCACGGCCGACCGGTGTACATGGAGGCGTACACCCCCCGCGTGTACGGATACTCCCCTGGCTCGCCCAATTCGGCGGCGGCATCGAAATCCACAAGATCAGAGCCGTCATAAACTGATTTGATCGGGAATCCTGATTCACTCAATGAGGTCACGGTGTCAGCCTAGAGGTCTACGACCGAGCCCGATTCGCCAATATCCGTGAGATAGGTCATCTCGACCTAATGTGAGCTCAGTCGCTAGGTCATGAACATCACATATATATGTGTCAGATCCGCTGTGCCGGATTTTCCTCATGGGGCTACCCTAAGCACGTAACATATGTCAGTCAGAGGCTCTTCGGAATGGGATGGAATCGTGGCCAGCAAAACTCCGGTATCGCTCAGGGCGCTGCCTATTGGCACCCTGTATCGGGGCGGGGAGGGCATGTGGACGTGGGTGCTGCAGCGCATCACCGGCGTATCGGTTTTCTTTTTCCTCTTTGTCCACGTCCTGGACACCGCTTTGGTGCGCGTCTCCCCCGAGGCCTACGACCTGATCATTGCCACCTACAAGACACCGATTGTCAACCTCCTCGAGGTGGGTCTGGTGGGAGCCGTGCTCTATCACGCACTCAACGGCATTCGAATTATTCTCATTGATTTTTGGAAACGCGGACCTCGTGTTCAGCGCCAAATGATCTGGGTTGTGGCTGGGGTGTGGCTCGTGGTCATGATCCCCGGCACCTACTACATGATGATCCACACCATTGATGCCCTGTTCGGGAGCACCCCATGAGTTCATCACCACTTGCCGCACCCCGCAGCGGGACACGCACCAAGCAGCGCAGCAACTTTGAGCTCTACGGCTGGCTGTTCATGCGCATTTCAGGCATCGTTCTCGTTGTCCTTGTTCTCGGCCACCTGTTCATCATGAATATCCTCGATGGCGGCGTCCAGCGGATCAACTTCGCGTTCGTGGCCGGTCGCTGGGCGAGCCCGTTCTGGCAGGTCTGGGATTTGTCCATGCTGTGGCTGGCCATGCTTCATGGCGGCAACGGAATGCGCACCATTATCAACGACTACGCCGAGCGGAACCAGACCCGATTCTGGCTCAAGATGCTGCTTTATGTTTCTACTGCTTTCATTATCGTGTTGGGAACACTGGTTATTTTCACTTTCGATCCAAACCTTGGCTAACTAGGGAGAATCACATGCAGACACATGTTTACGACGTTGTGATTGTGGGCGCCGGTGGCGCTGGCATGCGCGCAGCTCTTGAATCCAGCACCCGTGCGCGCACCGCCGTTCTCACCAAGCTTTACCCCACCCGCTCCCACACCGGTGCCGCCCAAGGTGGCATGTGTGCTGCTTTGGCGAATGTGGAAGAAGATAACTGGGAGTGGCACACCTTTGACACCGTCAAAGGTGGCGACTATCTCGTTGATCAAGATGCCGCCGAAGTCATGTGCAAAGAAGCAATCGACGCCGTGCTCGACCTCGAAAAAATGGGACTCCCCTTCAACCGCACACCTGAAGGCCGGATCGATCAGCGCCGCTTCGGTGGCCATACCCGCAATCACGGTGAAGCTGCCGTTCGCCGCTCCTGCTATGCCGCCGACCGCACCGGCCACATGATCCTTCAGACCCTGTACCAAAACTGCATTAAAGAAGGTGTGGAGTTTTATAACGAGTTTTATGTCCTTGATGTCCTCCTGAATGAGGAATCCGGTGAGCCCGTTGCCGCCGGTGTCGTGGCTTATGAATTGGCGACCGGTGAAATTCATATTTTCAAAGCCAAGTCCATTATTTTCGCAACAGGTGGGTTCGGCAAAGTATTCAAAACCACATCCAATGCCCACACCTTGACCGGCGACGGCATGGGCATTATCTGGCGCAAGGGTCTACCCCTCGAAGACATGGAGTTCTACCAATTCCACCCCACGGGTCTCGCTGGTCTGGGCGTGCTTTTGACCGAAGGTGCCCGCGGTGAAGGTGGCATTCTTCGAAACTCCACCGGTGAACGGTTCATGGAACGCTATGCACCCACCATTAAAGACCTGGCCCCCCGCGACATGGTTGCTCGCGCCATGGTGCAGGAAGTACGCGAGGGTCGCGGCGCCGGACCGAACCGGGATTACGTGTATCTCGACCTCACCCACCTGCCCAAGGAGCAAATCGAGTCCAAACTTCCCGATATCACCGAATTCGCTCGCACCTACCTCGGTGTGGATCCGGTCACCGAACTCGTGCCGGTGTTCCCCACCGCTCACTACGCCATGGGCGGTATTCCCACCGATGTCGAGACGCGGGTGCTGCGCGATAACGAGCATGTTGTTCCCGGGCTTTATGCCGCGGGTGAATGTGCCTGTGTGTCGGTTCATGGCGCAAATCGCCTCGGCACAAATTCACTGCTGGATATCAATGTCTTCGGTCGCCGGGCCGGTATCGCCGCTGCGGAGTACGCCAATTCGGTGAAGCATGTGGAACTGCCCGAGCACTCACAAACTCAAACAATCACGCTGGTCGAGCAACTGCGCTCCTGCACCGGTGGCGAGCGCATTGCGCCACTGCGCAAGGCCCTGCAGGAGACCATGGACATGAACGCTCAGGTGTACCGCACCGAAGTCACCTTGAAACAAGCACTCAGCGATGTTCAGGCATTGCGTGATCGCTATAAGAACGTGTCGATCCAGGACAAGGGAACCCGCTACAACACCGATCTCCTTGAAGCAATTGAACTGGGCTTCCTCCTAGATCTGGCAGAGGTGCTTGTGGTCAGCGCACTGGAGCGCAAGGAAACACGCGGGGGTCACGCCCGCGAGGACTACCCGCACCGCGACGATGTCAACTACATGCGCCACACCATGGCCAGTCGCAAGGTGAATGCTCAGGGCGAGGAATATGTATCACTGGATTACAAGCCCGTTGTTGTCACCCGCTACCAACCAATGGAACGCAAGTACTAATGACTCTCACCGCTGAAGTTTCCGCACCGGAGACGCCTGTCCCCGTTGCGACCGATGTCACCTTCCGGATTCGCCGGTTCCGTCCTGACTTTGACGCGGAGCCGCACTGGGAGGACTACACGGTGGCCCTGTATCCCACCGATCGAGTTCTCACTGCGTTGGAGAAAATCAAATCTGAGATCGATGGCTCACTGACATTTCGTCGGTCATGTGGTCACGGAATTTGTGGGTCAGATGCCATGCGAATCAATGGGCGTAATCGCCTGGCCTGCAAGTCACTGGTGAAGGATCTCGACATTTCCAAACCGATCACCGTTGAAGCGATCAAGGGTCTGCCCTTGGAAAAAGACCTTGTCGTCGACATGGAACCGTTCTTCTCCGCCTACCGCCAGGTTCTTCCGTTCCTCATGCCAGAAGGCCACGAACCGACCAAAGAGCGGATTCAGTCAGCCGAGGACCGGGCCCGCTTTGATGACACCACCAAGTGCATTCTGTGTGCCTGCTGCACCACTTCCTGCCCGGTTTTCTGGACCGATGAGCAATATTTCGGCCCCGCAGCAATTGTTGCGGCGCACCGATTCATTTTCGACTCCCGCGATGCCGGTGCGGAAGCGCGCCTAGAGGTTCTCAATGAAAAAGAGGGCGTGTGGCGGTGCCGCACAACTTTCAACTGCACCGATGCCTGCCCGCGGGGCATTGAGGTCACCAAGGCGATTCAAGAAGTCAAGCGCGCCCTGATTTTCAAGAGGGTTTAACCCGGAACAGCTCGGCTGGGCACTTTCGCTTTACCCAATATTGCAAGTAAGCAATATTGCTTTTCCCCTACATATATTTTCGGCTTAAAGGTCGACGGAGAAATACTGGGTCTCGAGGAACTCGTGGATCCCCGCGAAGCCGCCCTCGCGGCCGAGCCCTGATTCCTTCATGCCACCAAATGGTGCGGCCGGATCGGATGCGATCCCGCGGTTAATGGCCACCATTCCCGATTCAATGCGCCGAGCAACCTTGATTCCTTCGCCAGCGTCCTTGGCATAGACATAGCTCATGAGTCCGTATTCGGTGTCATTAGCCATGCGCACAGCTTCATCGGTATTTGCCACCGTGACGATCGGTGCGACCGGACCAAAAACTTCATTGCGGGTCAGCACGGAGCCGTGCTCAATACCGCGCACAACGTGCGGAGCAACAAATGCACCCGTTGTGGGGGCCGTTCCCGCTTCGGTGATGGCGGCTCCTTCGGCGGCAGCTTCGCCAATCAGTTCCAGGATCTTGTCGCGTTCTTTGTCGCTGACCATGGCACCCAGATCATTCGCTTGATCAATTCCCGGGCCGATCTTCAGACCACGCAAGGCCAGTTCAAATTTATCGGCGAATTCGGTACTGATCGATTCATGAACATAGAACCGATTCGCTGCCGTGCATGCGGCACCGCCATTGCGCATTTTCGCGATCATGGCTCCCGCTACAGCTTCGTCGACATTAGCACCCTCGAGAACCAAGAACGGCGCGTTGCCACCAAGTTCCATAGAGGAAGGAAGAACACGTTCCGCTGTTTGCTTGAGCAGTAATTTCCCAACATACGTTGAACCCGTGAATGACAAAGTCGCCACTCGAGGGTCGGCCAGGATCGCCTCTGAGATTGGTCCTGAGCGCGAAGTCGTGACAATGTTGACCACGCCGGCAGGGGCACCTGCTTGTTGCAGAATCTCACCAATCCACAGCGCGGTCAGCGGTGTCTCGGCAGGTGGCTTCAGCACCGCCGTGCAACCGGCAGCGAGTGCGGGTGCGAGTTTCCGAGTGATCATGGCGGCCGGGAAGTTCCACGGGGTGATCATGTACGCAACACCCATGGGGCGGTGATCGGTGATAATCGTTTTATCGCGCGCGGGAGCATAACGGAAGCCACCTTCCACCCGAGCTGCTTCCTCGGAGAACCAGCGGAAAAACTCCGCCGCATACACTGCCTCGCCCATGGCATCGCGCCAGGCTTTACCGTTTTCCAAAGCAATGAGCCGAGCACAATCTTCGATATTGGCCGACATGAGATCAAAGGCTTTGCGCAGAATTTCCGCGCGAAACCGCGCTGGGGTCAGCGACCACGTTTGGAAGGCTTCATGGGCGGCATCGACCGCCTGTAGGGCCTCGGGAACACCCGCATCGCCGATCTGGGCCAGGGTGCCGTAGGAGGCCGGGTTGATCACATTCAGTCCGGCAACAGTGGGAATCCACTCACCCCCGATTAACAGGCGGGTGGGTGTGCTGGCTGGTAATGCATCAACTGACATGGCTGCCCTTTCATTGGATATTCCGCTCAATCTAGTCCCCTCACGGGGGACACGCCCAGATGCCTTTCCCCTCGGACCGGACCTCGTTTAGCATAGGTTGATCATGTTGACGATCCGCCGCCTACAAGCAACCGCAGTCACGCTCCTGTTAGCGGTGGGGCTCATGGTTCCTGTGCACGGCACCTGGGCTGCCCCGGGTGATCCACCCGCGGGCGGAGAGCAACTGGTCGGCAAGGGTAAGACCGTGAACCTTGGTCCGGACTCAGATCCATTGCCCTCGGTGTGGGCAAAGACGTGGCTGGTCGCCAATGCCGACACCGGGGAGATCTACGCTGCCAAGGGGCCACATATTCAGCGGGCACCGGCTTCTACTTTGAAGGCACTCACCGCATTGACCCTGATGCCCCAATTGGATCCAGCGGTGGAGGTGACCGCGAAGAAAAAGGCGCTCAATACATACGGGAGCAAAGTCGGACTTCAACGAGGCAAGACTTACACGATCGAGGATCTGTATTACGCCCTGCTCCTGCCCAGTGCCAATGACGCAGCCATTGCACTCGCTCAAGCAAATGGCGGCGTCCGAAAAACAGTGGATCAAATGAACTCGGTTGCCCGCTCATTGGGTGCCATCAATACAGTGGCTAAAAACACCAATGGGCTTGATTCACCGGGTCAACTCTCCACCGCCTACGATCTCGCACTCATTGGGCGCGCGGCCATGAAAATCGAGAATTTCAACGAGATCATTCAAACCCGAAAATACACTTTCCCTTATAAAAAGCGCACAAGGGAAATCTACAACAACAATCGTCTCGTCACCGGAGGATATAAAGGTGCACTCGGTGTGAAAACTGGATTTACCACCAATGCGGGACGCACCTTTATTGGCGCAGCTGAACGCAAAGGCACCACCCTGATCGTGGTGGCCATGGGCATCAAAGAATCCAGCGCTACCGCGGCCGGGAAATTAATGGACTGGGCATTTGCAAACAAGGACACGGTCACCCCCATTGGGACTCTGGTGACAACAGGACCAGCCACCACAGTACAAAATATTACGGCGGACTCCACGGACCTAATTGCCGCAGGCGCTAAGTTCGCCCCGAATCAAACATCCACGGCGGGTCCGAGCACCGAGGGGACGTCACTGGATTCCCTTGCCGTGGGTTGGATTGCACTCTTTATTGCCATTGGAACTTTCCTGCTGTTGGGTGCTCGCTCGGAAGTCGGTCGAAGACGAAATCGGAGTCGTTTGGCTCGGCCTGGACGGATCAAACTCGAAGGTTGATCACTTAACAAAACCCACTCGCTGATACACCAAGTCAATTGTCGGTTGCGCTGCGGCACGAGCCTTCTCAGCACCCAGGTGAAGTAGCCTCTCAAGTTCTGCTCGATCCTTGAGTAATTCGTGAACGCGATCGCGAATTGGCGCGAGTGTGCCCTGAACAATCTCAGCGGTCTCCATCTTGAGATCGCCATAACCCCTACCTTCGTAGTTGGCCACCAAGGTCGCAATATCTTGCCCCGTGATAGCACTTTGTAGGGTTAGCAAATTTGATACACCCGGCTTGGTTGCTTCATTGAAAACTATTTCTCGCTCCGAGTCGGTTACGGCGCTCTTGATTTTTTTGAGCATTGTTGTGTCATTGTCGAGGAGAAATACACACCCTGTCGGACTGGACTTGCTCATTTTGGATGTCGGGTCCGCGAGGTCAACGATCCGGCCAGTTTCTTTCAGAACGAGAACCTCCGGCACGGTGAATGTTGAACCAAAAGTGTTATTGAACCGCTGAGCGAGATCACGTGTTAACTCCAAATGCTGTCGTTGATCCTCCCCCACCGGTACCGCATTCGCCTGATACAAAAGAATATCGGCGGCCTGCAAAATCGGGTAGGTGAAAAGACCCACGGTGGTACGTTCAGAACCTTCCCTCGACCCTTTGTCCTTGAACTGAGTCATGCGACTGGCCTCACCGAAACCAGTTTGACACTCCAATACCCACGCCAATTGCGAATGCGCGGGTGACTGGCTTTGCAGGAAGATCGTGGATTTTATTGGATCGAGGCCAATGGCCAGTAATTGCGCAAATGACACGAGTGAGCGCTCCCGCAAAAGACCCGGATCATGGTCGACCGTGATCGCATGTTGGTCCACTACACAGTAAAAGGTGTCATGTGTTTCCTGCAGCTGCACCCATTGGCGTAAAGCTCCAAGCAAATTCCCAATATGGAATGAATCCGCGGTTGGTTGAATTCCGGAAAATATTCGTGGACGGCTACCCACTTGCGAACTAGTCAACATCAGCTTCTTTCTCTGGGGGTAGTTCTTTCTCTGGGGGTAGTTCGCGAGTGACCACCCACACCCGTGATACCCGGCGACCGTCCAATTCCTTCACGTGCAGTTCATGATTATCCAGTATCACAATGTCGCCCACCTCCGGAAGCCTGCCAAGTTCGGCCACTATAAAGCCCGCAACGGTCTCAAAGGGGCCCTCGGGAAGCACTATTTGCGTTTCATCGGCAAAATCATCGCGGTTGAGTAACCCGTCCACGGTGATCTCACCGGGAGCGAAAATATCCAGGGTCGGTGTCTCCGCATCATATTCATCTTTAATATCTCCAATGAGCTCCTCCACCAGATCCTCCATGGTGATCAGCCCCGCCGTGCCTCCATATTCGTCTTGCACGATGGCAAGGTGGGCTCGAAGGCGGCGCATTTCGTTGAGCGTGCTCATGACACCTTTACTCCCAGGGAATACCTGCACATGACGAGCAATTTGCTCCACTCTCATGAACGAATCTTGATTCGCCGGATCCAGAATGTCTCGAATGTGGACGAACCCGATGACATCGTCTGCCGAACCACGGATCACCGGATAGCGGGAGTGGGGCTGATCAATAACCATCAGGGTTGCGGACTGAATTGTGGTCTGAGCATCCAGAAATGACACCTCGGTTCGAGGCATCATGACTTCGCGCAATTCGCGGCCGCCCGCTGTGAAAATATCGTCGATCATTTCGCGTTCCTGGGGGATAACTCTTCATGGGCTGCCACCAGATCGCGTAACTCCTCACCTGACATTTGATCGCGGGCCTGGGTGGGATCGATTCCGAACAAACGAACAATGGCGTTGGTGGAAATCCCCAGCGCCACAATGAATGGGCGGGTTACTCGCGCCGTGAAATTAATGGGAGTGGCCACGAACAGTGCTACCTGCTCTGCGCGTTGCAGGGCAATTCGCTTGGGTACCAGCTCGCCGATTACCAGCGAGACATACGCGATCGCCACCGTCACCGATACAAATGCCACGATATTCGCAGCATTTTCATTCAGCCCCCAGCCCATTAACGGTGCAGCCAAAGATGGTGCGATTTGAGCGGCACCGAAACCTGCCGAAATAAATCCCGCGAGCGTGACGCCCACCTGCACCGCTGCCAAAAATCGATTGGGGTCACCAACGAGTTTTTTTAAGACTCGACCTCGGCGTCCGCGCTCTGAGAGCCGCTGAACTTGGCTTTCTCGCAGTGAAACGAGAGCGATCTCTGCCGCAGCGAAGAACCCACCGATCAAGATGAAAACCAGAACGATGAGGATGTTCACCCAAATATCACTCACGGGAAAACACTAGGGCGAATTAGCCGGAGATGGGTGCTCACTGATTAACGGAGTGCCTTTTGTAAGTTCACGTCAATAGAGCCCAAGAAATCCTCGGTCGTTTGGTACGGCTGATCAGGGCCAATCAACAAGGCCAAATCCTTGGTCATTTTGCCTTCTTCAACCGTTTCAATGCACACTCGTTCGAGTGTCCGGGCAAAAGCGGTCACTTCGGGGGTGGAGTCCAAGACACCACGGTGCTCAAGTCCCCGGGTCCAGGCGAAGATCGAAGCAATCGGATTGGTAGAGGTGGGCTTACCCTGTTGATGCTGGCGATAATGCCGGGTCACGGTTCCGTGGGCGGCTTCCGCCTCCACCGTACGACCGTCAGGGGTCATCAGCACACTGGTCATGAGCCCGAGGGAACCGAATCCTTGGGCGATTGTGTCGGACTGGACGTCTCCGTCGTAGTTCTTGCACGCCCAGACATAGCCGCCCTCCCACTTCAGGGCCGCAGCGACCATGTCGTCGATCAGTCGATGTTCGTAGGTGATTCCAGCCTTTTCGAATTCGGCCCTGAATTCATTGTCATAAACATCGGCGAAAATATCTTTGAATTGACCGTCATAGGCCTTCAGAATTGTATTCTTGGTGGACAGGTAGACCGGATAGTTTCGATTCAGGCCGTAGCGCAATGACGCCCGAGCAAAATCACGAATTGATTCGTCAAGGTTATACATTCCCATGGCCACGCCACCTGCGGGGAAATCAAAAACATTGAACTCCATGGGCTCAGAGCCATCGGTGGGCGTGAATGTCATGGTCAAAGTACCCGCGGAGGGAACTTTGAAGTCAGTTGCCTTGTACTGGTCACCGAATGCGTGGCGACCGATAATCACCGGCTTGGTCCAGCCTGGAACCAACCGTGGAATATTCGAAATAATGATGGGCTCCCTGAAGATGACCCCTCCGAGAATATTACGGATCGTTCCATTCGGGGATTTCCACATTTTCTTCAGCCCGAATTCATCGACACGTGCTTCATCAGGTGTAATCGTGGCGCATTTAACACCGACACCATATTTTTGAATTGCATGAGCTGAATCAATGGTCACCTGATCGTCGGTGGCATCGCGGTGCTCAATTCCCAGGTCGTAATACTTCAGGTCAATATCGAGATACTTGAGAATCAATTCCTTCTTAATAAAATCCCAAATAATGCGAGTCATTTCATCGCCGTCAAGTTCTACGACCGGATTAACAACTTTGATCTTATTCGACATGAAGAACTACTCCTGTAATAGAGGTGACAAAAAGTGTGAGACTAGAGGGCTTGTACGTCGGCTTGTTTGGCTTTCACTGCCACATATGCTTCAGCAAGCAGTGCCTTCTCCGAATCGGTCAACGGGGTTTCAACGACCTTCTTAATTCCAGTGTTTCCGATCTCTGCTTCGACTCCCAAATATGCCCCGGAAAGTCCATATTCGCCGTCCACCCATGCGCAGACGGGCATCACCTTGCCAGAGTCCTCGTGCACAGCGCGAGCCATGCGGGCTGCGGCAGCAGAGGGTGCGTAATAGGCAGATCCAGTCTTCAAAAGTGCCACGATTTCCGCACCACCATTGCGAGTACGTTCCACGAGTTCATCGATTTTCTCTTGCGACAGGATTTCAGAGAGGGGCTTGCCGTCAACACTGCAGGCCGAGGCGACCGGAACCATGGTGTCGCCGTGGGAGCCCAATGTCAGGGTGGTGACACTGGACACGGGAACCTGCAACTCTTCAGCCACAAAGTGGGAGAAGCGAGCGGTGTCGAGCATTCCCGCTTGACCGATAACTCGGTTATACGGAAACTCCGACACGATTTGGGCGAGTGCGGTCATTTCATCGAGTGGATTTGCCACGTTAATGATCACGCAGTTAGGTGCATACTTGGCAATGTTTTCTGCAACACCGCGCATAATCTTTGCATTTGTTTCAATGAGATCCATCCGGCTCATACCGGGCTTGCGCGGCATGCCGGCCGTGATGATCACGATTTCCGATCCCGCAATGGCCTCGTAGCCGGTACCATCGATTCCGGTTGTTTGCCCCACAATTTTTGTTTCGAATCCTTCAATCCAGCGGGATTGATTCATATCCAAAGCCAAACCTTCTGCTTTGCCATCGAGAACATCGGTGAGGACAACAGTCTCAAAGATGTCGTACTCGGCGAGTCGCAATGCGGTTGTTGATCCATAGAAGCCTGCGCCGATAACGGCGACCTTGCCCGAGCGTGACATGAATATTCCCTCCACATGAAAACATCGACCTGAAAAACATTGACCTGACGAGTTATCTTGACGTCAAGATACCGTGTCATGGGGTGGTATTTCAGTTCGGGGCAGGAACCCACAGGGCAAATATGGTGAGAATCACGCCCAAAAAACCTAAAACGGCAACATCGACCGACTTGGATCGAACAACCAGCATTCCAGCGGTCGAATTGGGTAGGAATAGTCGGAGGAAAACCGCCAGTAATACGCTCACTGCCAATCCAATTGATCCCCGCCGGAAGTGATCCGTACCGATCAAAACAAGTGAAATACCAATTCCGAGGAATACGAGAGCAATGGGCCACTGGGCAAACCGGGGTTTCCTCCGCTGAGGAAGCGGATGCACACTTGCGCCCTCGTTTTCCATACGTATCACCCTAAGGCTATCAACTCACGAGCTTGTGCGGGCTGTCCGCTCAGCGCACTCCACCACGTTGGTGAGCAACATGGCGCGGGTCATGGGACCGACGCCGCCGGGCATGGGCGCAATAAACGCAGCGACGTCAGCAACATCGGGTGCAACATCGCCCACCAAGCCGTGATCGGTACGGGTAATTCCAACGTCCAGAACGGCCGCACCCGGTTTGACGTTCTTGGCACTCACAATCCCTGGCACCCCTGCTGCCGCAACAATGATGTCCGCGCGTTTGAGTTCTGCCGCCAGGTCTTGTGTGCCCGTGTGACACAAAGTTACCGTGGAATTTTCGCTACGGCGGGTGAGGAGTAGCCCCAGTGGCCGGCCAACGGTTATTCCGCGACCAACTATTACGACATGTGCGCCATTGAGGTTAACGCTGTAGCGGCGCAGCAGCTCGACAATTCCCCGTGGAGTGCAAGGAAGTGGAGCATTTATGCCCAGAACCAAACGCCCCAGGTTCATGGGGTGCAATCCATCTGCATCCTTGTTTGGATCCATAAGTTCCAAAACTCGATTGGAATCCAAGTGCTTCGGCAGGGGCAGTTGCACAATGTAACCGGTCACCGAGGGGTCAGCGTTGAGCCGGGCAATCTCTGCATCGACTTCGGCTTGGGTGGAGTTTTCCGGCATGTCGACCCGAATAGATGTGATGCCAACCTCAGCACAATCCTTGTGCTTGCCACCCACATATGCATGCGAGCCGGGGTCACCGCCCACGAGCACGGTGCCTAATCCTGGGAATATTCCCAACGCCTTGAGTGCATCTACTCGAACACGGAGATCTTCTTTGACCGCGCGAGCTGTGGCTTTTCCATCCAGAATCATGGATGCATCCTTGCACAAGCCGTGGGCTGAAATTTTCCTGTCATCGACTCCGTGACTTCAGCAGTTTTGGCACCGTCGACAATGCGATGGCCAGTCCGGTGATACCCACTCCAATAAAAAGTTGCGGCCCTAATTCGGTGCCATCTGTTGGAGCGAAGACGTCAAGCAATAACGCACCGGCGAGCTGGCCACTAATGGAAGCCAGAGCAAATAGCAGCACGCCAATGCGAGGAACAGCCCACACGGCAGCTGCAATGAAGATAATTCCCATGGCACCCCCCGTATAGGACCACCATGGAGCACCTGCGGTCGACTGCAGGGTGGTATCGCTCCTCAGGATCGACACACCCGCTGCCACGCACAGGGCGGTTGTACCGAAAAAGAAGTTGAACCAAGTAGCTGAAAACGAATTCTTTGCGATCACGCCCAGACGCCCGTTTATGGCTTGCTGAACTGCAATCGCGGCACCTGCACTAAACGCGAAAGCAACGGGAAGGACCTGGGATTCGGCACCATCCAAACGACCCGAAACGGCCACGGCCACCCCCAAGATCGCTAATAGCGCTGACACGAGTCGCAGGAGTGTGATTCGAACAACGCCTGCAGGCCCTAAGCCAAGGCGATCAACCAACAATGAATTCACGCTTTGTCCAGCGACTACCGCCACGGTGAACAGGGCAACACCGATCACCGGAACCGAACTCGTTTGCACCCCAACGAAAAATCCACCCAGGACGCCACCGAACACCTGCCACCGGGGGAAACTACCTAATTGGAATTCACGAACTACCCGCGCAATTCCAGTCCGAAGCTTCGCACTGGCCAGTGCCACTATCGAGAGAATTACTAAACCTGAACCAAAACTGATGACAGCGGCTTCAAGGCCGCTACCGGTGAACAGCGCTAATTCGCCATTTGTTCTGGCCTGGGCGGCAATTATTGCCCCAACAACAAATGCGCTCAAGAGTGCAATGACTCGCATGCGATGTGTGTTGATGCCGATCCTCACCTAGAAGAAATACTGATTAATGGAAAAAGTGTCGCGTGTCGGTGAAATACATGGTGATGTCCGCCGTCTGCGCCGCGTCAATTACTTCTTGATCCCGCATGGACCCACCCGGTTGCACCACCGCTTGGATTCCGGCATCGATGAGGACTTGAAGGCCATCTGCAAAGGGAAAAAATGCATCGGATGCAGCGACGGATCCTGCTGCCCGCTCGCCCGCGCGTGACACCGCCAAGTGCGCTGAATCGACGCGGTTAACCTGACCCATGCCAATCCCGACGGCACCCTGATCTTTTGCCAGCAAAATTGCATTCGATTTCACCGATCGACAAGCTCGCCACGCGAATTCCAGATCGCGCATGGTTGCGGAGTCAGCGGGACTACCCGACATCAATCGCCAGGCATCCGGTGAGTCACCGGGCGCATCCAGATTGTCGGTGGTTTGCACCAGTAGACCACCCGAAATAGTCCGGGATTCAAATCGGCGGCCCGGATGCGGAGCGGATATCTTGAGAATTCGAAGATTGGCTTTTTCTTCTAAGATCTCGAGAGCCTCGGGATCAAAATCCGGGGCAATAATCACTTCGGTGAACACCGGGATTAAGGCTCGTGCCATGTCTGCGGTGACCATTCGGTTTGTGGCAACGACACCGCCAAATGCTGACACCGGGTCGGTGGCATGTGCTTTGTGATACGCCTCTTGAATGTCCAAACCCGTTGCAATGCCGCACGGATTCGCGTGCTTGATTATTGCAACTGTTGGTTCAATAAAATCAAATGCAGCACGTCGCGCTGAATCAGCATCTATAAAGTTGTTGTACGACATTGGTTTACCGTGCAACTGTTCCGAATTCGCAATACCCAATTCAGCAATACCCAATTCATGGGTCACACCGACATAGGAGGCGGCACTTTGGTGCGGATTCTCCCCGTACCGCAGCACCTCATTCAGTTTCCACGTAGATCCACGCCACCGCGGAAATTCATGGTCTCCAGGTGCGACCACCGTGGTCATCCAGGTGCCCACGGCAATGTCATAGGTGGCGGTGTGGGTAAATGCCTCAGCGGCCAGTGCTGCTCGCAATTGTTGACCGGTGCCTCCCTGTCGAATGGCCTCAATAATCTGTGGATACGCAGTGGGTGACACCACAACGGCAACACTGGCGAAGTTCTTAGCGGATGCGCGAATCATGGCGGGACCGCCAATATCGATCTGCTCCACACATGCATCTATTCCGGCGCCGCTCGCCACGGTTTCATTAAATGGATACAGATTAACAACCACCAAATCAAATGGCTTGATATCGAGTTCCTCGAGTTGTTGTACATGATCGGGATTTCTCGTATCAGCCAATAGGCCCGCATGAATAGCCGGATGCAATGTCTTCACGCGACCATCGAGGCACTCCGGGAATGAGGTGACCGCACTCACTGGGGTAACGGGTATGCCAGCTTTTTCAATTGTCTGTGCCGTGGACCCCGTGGACACGATCTCCACACCGGAGGCTTGTAATGCGGTCGCCAGTTCCACGATTCCGGACTTGTCGTAGACGGACAACAACGCCCGTTTTACCGGGCGCTGACCAACGGGCGGTGTCGTCATCAGAGTAGAAAACCTTCCTCGTTATGGCCACAACTCAACTATCAACTTACTTTCAGATCGACTTACTTTCAGATCGACTTACGTTCAGTTGGATTGAAGTAACTGTTTAATCGTAGCCGGCAGCAAAACCCTCTCGACCGCCTTAATTCTTTCGTGGAGTTCGGCCTCAGTGTCATGGGGCTCTATTTCGACGGATTCCTGCACAATGATTGGACCGGTATCAACACCGTGGTCAACAAAATGAATGGTGCACCCGGTCCGAGTTACCCCAGCCTTTAAGGCATCGCGAACGGCGTGAGCTCCCGGAAACTCGGGTAATAAAGCCGGATGTGAATTAATGATTCGGTTCGGAAATGCATCCACGAACAACGGCCCCAAAATTCGCATGAATCCCGCGGAAACGATCAGGGCTGGATTCCACCGCGCTACCGCAGTAACTAGATCGCGGTTCCAGTCATCCCGTGACAACCGGCCCGTTAAAGTCACGGTTTGCACGGGAATCCCCGCGCTGCGTGCAATTTCCACTGCTCCACAGTCAGGAACATCCGTCACCAAGCAACAGACCATTGGGCCGATTTCTGAATCTAGGATCGCTTGAAAAAGTGAACCAGTGCCGGACGCGAGAACAACTACTCCACCGTTCACTGTGGCGCTTCCACACTTTCATCTTGTAATGCTCGGTAGGCAAAAGCTGTCACCAAGGCGGCAATAGGCAGCGCAATTAGCGTCGGGATCCCCCAGAACAATCCGGAAACCAGATAGGCGGCGGTACTCACCAGGAGTACCAAAATTGCGACCGCCCAATTGAGCCGGACCAGATTCGCACTGGCGCGAAGTGCTGCGAACGGAGCGTAACCACGATCAAGTGCGAAAAATGGTGCAAACTGAAAGAGCAAAATCACGAATAGCGCGGGAAGTATAAAAAGAAAAAGGCCGGCCACAAAAGCAATCATGATGACAAAGATTGTGAGCGCGAATGCCCGGAAATGTGGTCCTAGGAAAGTTTCCGCAAAACCAATGCGTTGCCCCCGCGTTACGTAGAGCGCACCTCTGATAACTCCTGCTGTTGCCAAGAATGAGGCGATCACAAAGAACAGGGCACCGAACAGTGCCATGGAAATGGAATTGATTTCGGCATTGAAGCATTCCGTTAAAGCCGTGACATTGAGTTCCGCACCTGTCGACGTGGGCACGCCTTGATTGAGGCAAATGGCCACCGTTTCAGAGAGGGGACCTGCAGCCAATTGCTGACCAAATTGCAAAATGGTGACCACCAGTGCGAGGGTCACAAAAGCTAGGAAGTTGTTCTTGTAAGCCATTCGCGCCCACCGAAGTGCCGCACCCAAACGGACATTATTCATTCTTGTGGCATCGATTTCACTCTGTCACACCCAGGTCGACTGACTCTTTTGACTCCACTGCCACTACGGACATGGTGACCGGACGTTTGCGATTAAAAAATCTCGAGGGAACAACCGCTGCTGGAATCATTCCAATAGTCACGAGGAGCCACACCAACGAACCCACCAGAGTGGGATCAGGTCCCAAATTCACCAGGCGTACATCGCCCAGATCTCCGGTCGACAGCATGGACAGCCCCATGATGGCAACCGCAGCCACTACGCCAATTCCGACCGCAATGACCAGGCGCATGAGCATTGTTTCTCGAGACATGCGCAGTGATACCCCGATCCCCCACACTATGCCCAATGCAATGACCAACATTGGTAGAAGCCACGAGATCGCACCCGCTGTTTCCGGTAGCACCGCTAACGGAGGGAATGGAGGAAGTTGAGTGGGGGCGGTGACCGGGATGAACGGAGAGACAATGACATCGGGTCCAATACTGATCCCGGCACCCGCCAAGTAGGCAACCGCCCACACGGTGAGAACCGGAAGGTACCCAAGGCTTAACAGGGTAAGAGCGAGGAAACCGCTGTAACCGGGATTGAGTTGGTTGAATAAAAACAGAACATCTGAAAAGTTTGCGATTAAGAGTACGGCCACAAGTAGGGAACCGATTCCTAACAATGCGAGAGCCGCCGCCAATCCACGCACCACAATGAACCGCACGATCTCAGGAATGTTAATCGAAAAATGAGTAACCGAAAGGGCACCCGCAACCACCGCAGATCCGTTAACGAAGACCGCAGCCCCCAAAGTTGTCCACGCGGAATATGAAACAGTGATCGATTCAATAAATGCTGCGGCACCGACCACAGCTGCGATATAAGTAATGAGTAGCAGTGAAACCGACACGCTCATGAGACGTTTTTCGCGGATGAACCTACGGCCGAGAGCCCGTGCAGCAAAGTAATTCAACAACCACGGAATCAGAACCAGACCCCAGGGCAGCAGGGTGAACGTGGCGGCCCCCAATCGAGGTGCGGATCCATTCATAAGGAGCCAACCCCACGTTGTTGAATCAAATAATGCTTTTGCTTCAAATACGGCAGTGGAATCCACCAGAACCACGGGCGCAACAACCATGGCGGTGAACACCACGCTGATTGCAATCGAACGCAGAGAAAACAACACTCCCCACAACGCGGCCAGAAGATCCGATTGCGCAGTACTCAACAGGTGCGCCCGCCGTTGTGGACCCTCAGGTTTTTCGGGCCCCTGCGGCAGATCAGACTCAAGGGTCTCCATGGAACTCACCTGCTAACGATTACAGGCGTAGTGGACTTTCGCGGGTATTGGCACGCACTGCAATTGGGCACCTGACTGAAAAACCCTCGCCCGCCCCTGGTTATTGCATGATTTCGCGCATGAGAGCAGCGGTGGCACTCGGCGTCTTCCCCACCCTGACCCCGGCAGCCTCAAGTGCCTCTTGCTTGGCCGCGGCCGTCCCGGCAGACCCTGACACGATCGCTCCCGCGTGACCCATTGTTTTGCCTTCCGGAGCAGTAAATCCGGCTACATAGCCGACCACGGGTTTTGTCACGTGGGTCTTGATGAAGGCGGCCGCCCGCTCTTCGGCATCGCCACCGATTTCACCAATGATAACGATGGCATCGGTTTCCGGGTCATTTTGGAATGCTTCGAGGGCATCAATGTGGGTGGTGCCAATAATGGGATCCCCGCCGATGCCCACACATGTGGAGAAACCGAAATCACGCAGTTCGTACATCATTTGATAGGTCAGGGTTCCTGATTTGGAGACAAGGCCGATCCGACCAGCCTTGGTGATGTCTGCCGGGATGATCCCAGCGTTGGATTTCCCTGGACTGATAATTCCGGGGCAATTGGGCCCAATAATTCGCGTTGAACCAGAGTTCACCGCATATTGATAAAACTGAGCGGTGTCATGAACGGGAATACCTTCGGTGATCACCACACATAAAGGAATTTTCGCATCTACGGCTTCTTCGACCGCTGCTTTCGCGAACTTCGGTGGAACAAATACAACGGAAACATTGGCGCCTGTTGCGGCCATAGCATCTGCGACATTGTTAAAAACTGGAATTCCGTCGACTTCCTGTCCCGCTTTTCCGGGGGTCACACCTGCGACAACTTTCGCGCCACTTGCCACCATGCGTCGAGTGTGCTTTGTTCCTTCGGATCCGGTCATTCCTTGAACCAGAATCTTGCTGTCATCATTGAGCCAGATAGCCATTATTATTTCGCTCCTTTGCGCTCAGCAGCAAGTTCAGCGACCCTGCGCGCGGCTGCGTCCATGGTATCGACGAGTTCAATCAGTTCGTGATTTGCATCGGTCAGAATTTTCCGACCTTCAATCGAATTGTTACCGTCAATGCGGCACACAATGGGCTTGGTGACCTGATCACCCAGCTGTTCAATAGCCTGCAAAATCCCATGTGCAACGGCATCGCAGGAGGTGATCCCACCAAAAATATTGACGAAAACCGCTTGAACGTCTGGATCGTTTAAAACAATGTCTAAACCATTTGCCATTACTTCGGCGGACGCTCCCCCACCGATGTCCAAGAAGTTGGCCGGCTTTATCCCACCAAATTCCTCACCCGCATACGCGACCACGTCGAGGGTGCTCATGACCAGACCAGCGCCATTGCCCACGATCCCAACGTCACCATCGAGTTTTACATAATTGAGGTCAAAACTCTTAGCGCGAGCCTCAATGGGGTCAATACCTTGATCCAGGAAGTCAGCATGATCTGGTTGGCGGAATGCGGCGTTGTCATCAATTGTCACTTTGCCGTCAAGTGCAATCACCTCTCCCGTCGGGGTGAGCACGAGTGGATTGACTTCCACCAGGGTGGCATCTTCGCGGACCATGATCTCCCACAATGTGGTCAAAATATCTGCCACCTGACCTTGAATAGCTTCGTCAAACTTCGCGGCTACCGCGATTTCACGGGCCTTAGCCGGGGTTACCCCTTCGAGTGCATCGATTCGGATTTTGGCAAGGGCATCGGGGTTGTTGGCAGCAACTTCTTCAATTTCCACGCCCCCTTGCACACTCGCCATGGCAAGGAAGGCTCGGTTGGCGCGATCCAATAGAAAGGAAACGTAGTACTCCTCGGCGATATCAGCCGCATGGGCCACCAAAACTTTGTGAACGGTGTGGCCCTTGATATCCATCCCCAAAATCGCCTGAGCGACCTCGCGAGTTTCCGCTGGATCCTTTGCCAACTTCACGCCACCGGCTTTACCGCGCCCACCCGTCTTCACCTGAGCCTTGACGACCACCGGAGCGCCAATTGACTCGGAAACGGCGACCGCAGCATCCACGGTCTCGCAGACATCGCCTGCAGTGATGGGAAGATCATGTTTGCCGAATAATTGTTTTGCCTGATATTCGTACAGATCCACGCGAACTCCTCGTTCTGGGTTGGTTTTCTTGTTCGGGGCCGATTACTTAAAAGATCTAAATCTTGGCTCAGCCTAGCCGGATGTGATCTTCACCCTACGTTGATTGGGCGCACGTTCGCATTGACCCACTCCACGACAGCAGCGGTTGGAGTGCCGGGTGTGAAAATCTCAGCGACCCCCATGGCCTTCAAATCTGGAATATCTGACTCGGGAATGATTCCACCACCAAATACGGTGATATCCGTGGCATGTAGATCCTTGAGTTTGTTCATGATGTCCGCGAAGAGGGTGAGGTGGGCACCGGAGAGAATGGAGACACCGATGACATCTGCGTCTTCTTGGATAGCAGCATCGACTATTGCGGCGGGAGTCTGATGCAAGCCCGTGTAAATAACTTCGAAGCCAGCATCGCGTAGGGCACGAGCAATAACCTTTGCGCCTCTGTCGTGTCCATCCAGTCCGGGCTTGGCAATAACTATTCGAACGGGTCGTGTCGTGGTGGACATGAACACAGGCTACTCGTTTCCATGAATTGCCCAATAATCAAGGGGTCTATGGTTTAGACATGACTCAGGGATCCGGCTATTCGATCATTATCCGAATGCAGGTTACCCCGGAGGTACATGCTTCCGGTGCGATCCTCACCGCTGTCACCGAAACCGGGGCAGTAATCACTGGCCTCGATGTCACCGAACCAGGCCACGACATGACCGTTGTGGATCTCAGTGCCATGGCCCGTGATCCTCAGCATGCTGAGGAAATTCGCACCGTTCTCAATAGCATCGAAGGGTGCTCGGTTGAGAAGATCAGTGACTCGGTCTTTTTGATTCACCTCGGTGGGAAAATAGGGATCTCGCTTAAAGTGCCACTTCGCAATCGCACGGACTTGGCCCGCGCCTACACACCCGGTGTTGCTCGGGTCTGTCTGGCGATTGCTGAAAACCCCGCTGACGCCCGCAATCTCACAATAAAGCGGAACACCGTTGCCGTTGTCTCCGATGGATCGGCTGTTCTCGGCCTCGGGAACATTGGTCCTGAAGCTGCCATGCCCGTGATGGAAGGAAAAGCAGCCCTATTTAAAAAATTTGCCGATGTTGACGCATGGCCCATTTGCCTCGACACTCAAGATGTCGATGAAATTGTTCGCACCGTCGAATTAATCGCACCAGGATTCGGCGGAATAAACTTGGAAGATATTTCAGCCCCCCGGTGTTTCGAAATCGAAAAGCAACTCCGCAAGAAACTGAATATCCCCGTTTTCCACGATGACCAACACGGCACCGCGGTCGTTGTTTTAGCCGCACTGATCAATGCCAGCAAACTTGTGAACAAGGATTTCACCAACTTGAATGTTGTCATGTCAGGGGCCGGTGCCGCTGGCGCTGCTGTCGCCGAATTGCTCATGTTTGCCGGCTTGAAGAACATCATGCTCTTTGACTCCAAGGGTGCGGTATCCACCAAGCGGAAAGATCTTGATCCATCACGGGCTGAGTTAGCAACCCGGACCAACCTTGGTGGTTACGAGGGCACATTGAACGAAGCTTTGGCCGGAATGGACGTATTCATTGGCGTTTCACAACCCAATCTCATTGACGCCAAAGACATTGCGACCATGGCAACCGACCCGATTGTTTTCGCGCTGTCCAATCCTGATCCCGAGGTGAATCCGGTCGAGGCAGCCAAAGTGGCAAAAGTGGTGGCCACCGGGCGCAGTGACTACCCCAATCAGATTAACAATGTCCTCGCATTTCCTGGAATTTTTAGGGGACTACTCGACAGCGGTGCTGTGAAAATCACCCAAGAGGTACTTGTCGCATCTGCCGAGGCAATTGCCAGTTGCGTGACCCCCGATGCACTTTCCCCCGTATACATTGTCCCGAGTGTTTTCGACACATCTGTCGCAACCGCTGTGGCTGAAGCCGTGATCGCCACGAGTGGAAAGACGCGATCTGTGGCACGTTAGAGTTTTTCGACCGGCGCGTAACGCAACAGCAGTCGTTTAACCCCAGCACTACCAAAATCAATGGTGGCATCTGCTCTGTCACCCACTCCACCTGTCTCCGTGACGGTGCCAAGGCCGAACTTTTCGTGGGTCACGCGATCTCCCACGTTGAGTGAGATCGTTTGAGGTTCAACTTTGCGCCCACCCCGCTGGACACCTGATCCGAATGAAGAACTGGATCCGAATCCGCTGACACCCGCCGACAACATGGAATTTGCCGGTGCTTCGCGTTCCCATCGAAGAACGTGCTCGGGGATTTCCCCCAAAAATCGACTCTCGGGGTTGTACGACGGGCTTCCCCACGCGGAACGCATGAGTGATCGGGTCAGGTATAACCGTTCACGAGCCCTGGTGATCCCCACGTATGCCAATCGACGCTCCTCCTCGAGTTCCTTGGGATCGGAAAATGATCGAGCATGGGGAAAGACACCTTCTTCCATTCCGGTGAGAAATACCGTGGGGAATTCCAATCCCTTTGCCGTGTGCAGGGTCATGAGCGTTACCACTCCGCCATGGTCTTCACCTTCGGGGATTTCATCTGCGTCCGCGACGAGTGCAACCTGTTCAAGAAAATCCAGAAGGGTTCCCTCAGGGTTATCCGCTGAATAGCCTGCCGCCACCGATTCGAGTTCAGCAAGGTTTTCAATGCGGCCCTCATCCTGCAGATCAATTGACTTGCGCAGCTCTGCCAACATTCCGCTGTGCTCAACGACCGCCTGCACCATGACTGCAGGCGCAGTACCCGACTCATTGAGTGTTTGCAATTCATGCATGAGTGCAACAAATGACTTAATGGCAGTCAAGGACCGAGTTGCCAGTCCAGGTGCTTCTTCAGCACGAACAAGGGCATCGAAAAAAGAGATTCGCTCACGGTCTGCGAATGCTCCAATCATTGCCTCAGCGCGTTCCCCAATCCCTCGCTTGGGAGTATTCAGTATTCGCCGCATGGAGATTTCGTCAGCTGGATTGACTATTGCACGTAAATAGGCAAGAACATCGCGAACTTCCTTGCGTTCATAGAAGCGAACTCCGCCAACGACCTTGTACGGCATTCCGGTTCGAATGAAAATATCCTCGACCGCACGTGACTGGGCGTTTGTTCGGTAGAAGATCGCCGTGTCACCCGGTCGCGAAATAGAAGCGTCGGAAAGGCGGTCAATCTCCCGAGCAATGAACGAAGCTTCGTCGTGTTCATCGTCACCCACGTAGGCAACAATCTGATCCCCGTCGCCCGAATCGGTCCACAGATTTTTAGCGCGACGGGAGGAATTTTTAGCGATCACGGCATTTGCCGCCGACAAAATCATTTGGCTTGATCTGTAGTTCTGTTCGAGCAAAATTGTGCGAGCACTGGGGTAATCGCGTTCGAATTCCTCAATATTGCGAATACTCGCACCGCGGAATGCGTAAATCGACTGATCCGCGTCTCCCACCACACACAACTCACCCGGCGGGATCTCTCCCCCTTCCGGGCCAACCAGTTCTTTAATAAGCATGTATTGCGCGTGATTGGTGTCCTGATATTCATCAACCAAAATAAAGCGGAATCTGCGACGGTAATGATTAGCCACCTCAGGAAATAGTTGAAGCAGAGCTACGGTGGTGCCAATCAGGTCATCAAAGTCAAAAGCATTTGCCATGGTCAACCGTGATTGATATTCCCGATAGATTTCACCCACAATTTTGTCAAGATCACTTTCCGCGGCCGCAGCAAAGGACTCCTGATCCTGGAGTTCATTTTTGGCCGAGGAGATTCGACTCAGAATTACTCGCGGCCTAATTGTCTTCGCGTCAACATTGAGATCACGAAGGATTAATGTGATTAGTCGCAGTGAATCAGCGGTGTCATAAATTGTGAAGGTGCTTTTAATTCCCAGTCGATGTGACTCCGCGCGCAGTATTCGCACGCAGGCACTGTGGAAGGTGGACACCCACATGCTGCGAGCACTCGGACCAACAATTTCCACCACTCGCTCGCGCATTTCCGCAGCTGCCTTATTGGTGAAAGTTATGGCCAGAATCTCACCGGGGTGGGAATCTCCACTTGCCAAAAGGTGAGCAATCCGTCGAGTGAGAACGCGGGTTTTACCTGACCCCGCTCCCGCGACAATGAGGAGAGGCGACCCCCTGTGAGCCACCGCTTCCCGTTGTGCGGGATTGAGATCGGCTACCAATTCCTCCAGTCGATCATTAATGGATCGATCATTAACGGATCGATCATTTGCGGATCGATCAGCTTCAGAGGTAAGGCGTACCTGCGGATCAAACACCGTGGCAGTCTAAGTGTCGCGGCTGACTAGCGGCGGATGTACCCGATCACGTGAACGATTGCCTTGGTGGGAACACTGGATGCCAATGCGATCTGGCCCTTATCGCCGACCTCCGCAACCACAATAGACGCGGTTGAGCCACTCGCTGCCACAGATGCGGATCGGGTTCCTCGATCCGCACCGCCCACTGCATAAGCTGCCAGTCGGCCTTCCGCTCCCCTACCCTTTGTGGTGATTCGCAAAATTACACCGGCAACCTTCTTCATTTTCTTGGGAACAGAACCCACACCCGTTGCCCTTATTACCTTCACTTCTACCCCGTCGAACTTGGTCTTGATCAGGCGTTCCGCTGTTATTCCTCGCGCTCCCAGTACCCCGCCACCGGCTCGGTATCCAAGAATCTCAACTTTGACCTGCACCGACGGCTTTTTCGAGGCGGCTATCTGGACGGTGCCACCGGAGACCGGGACCACCACAATGGAGGTTCGAGTCTTGTTTTTGCGCACTTTGACCTTGGCGGCATTTACCTTCTCACCGATTTGACCAATGCGCAGTTTGCCCTTCTTGGTGGCCTCGCTGGTGGTGATCGTGACAAGTGCCGATGTCGCCTCTATTGGGAGACCGGTCAAGGTGACCGTGCGCACTTCACCGGGTTGAATCGCCCCCTGGGTAATCGACTCATATCCCAACTCGGATCCAATTCCAATAAATCGATCACCATCGGGGCTCACTTCCGGAACAGCAGGTGTCACGGGTGCGGGTGCGGGGGCAGGCGCAGGTGCAACAGGTTCAAATTCGGAAAGAGGCGCAACAAGTGTGTCACTGACCACTTCGGCCTTGTTTTCTGTTTCGCTGCCATCGGGGTAATACCCCAGGACATCGACGGCAATATCGGTTGCGCCTGCAATGGTGGCGATCGCGATCGTTCCATTTTGGGATACCGGAATAATTGCATCGCCGCTGGAGTCCGAGTTCATGGGTGCCCTCACTACCGGCACACTCGAACTGGAACCTGGCGCCCACGCGCGGATAGTTGTTGGAGCGTTGTTTCCCATCGCGGTCACCCGAACGAGAACGGCGGCAACACCGGTCTCGGGAACCCCGCCTTGGCCCGTGACCTTGGCGAAGAGTCGTCGACTGTCACCCTTCCATCGATCCTGCTGCAACCGACAGCGAGTCTCCAACACCTTCTCCACTTCGCGAGCTGAGAACGCGGAATTGACCAATCCCCACCACTGCGGCTGCGCGAGTTGCCGGCGCTGGACCAGCGGTGGACCTATTGCGTGGACAGAATGGCGCACTGAGCGGGGTGCCGTCCCAAAAGGACGTTCGGCCAGATGCACCATCCCAGGTCAGGGAAATATGTATGTGATTTCGGTGGCAATAGTTGTCTGAACTTTTTGCTGACTTGGAGAAACAACCTTTCAACTCGGTCCAACCTCGCTGGATGTCGTATCCGCGCCAAATTCGGTCATTCCAGCCGATGTACATGATGCCCAGCCGAATTGCATTGCCGTACTCCACACCAAATTGATCAGGGCCAAGCATCCAATTCAAGAATGATTCGGCATTCGCGCGATCCTGTGCATCGCGCACGTCGACCATCCAATCAACCGCGCGACCCTCCTTGTGTTCACTCTGTCCGCCAACATCACAACCACGCGGAATCCACACCGACTCCTGGCTGCCATAAACGGCTCGAATGTAATCGGCGAGTCGCGCAGTACCGGGTTTCGGGGTGGGATCGCACTGTGCTTGGCCCTCATACTCCGGTGGCGTGTCCATCTCAGGTGGTAGCGCCACCGGTGCACCGGGAGGAGCCGGTGCGGGTGGAAGACCTACCCCCGGCTCAGGGGCACCTGCCCGCACCCCCGTCCAGGTAGTTGATGTCCACCCACTGCTGTTAGCCACGGAGGCTGGGGCAATGCCAAGAACTACTGCGGAAATGGAAACGAAGCTCACGGCCCCCACAAGGGCGTGCTTGAACCCAGACTCGAAACTGCCACCACCTGCGCGCACGCGGAAGCTAGGCAGGGCAAGATGCCCTTTGATGTGGGGAAGCACGTCCCTACTCTGACACGAAAGTGACGGGTGTGACTACTCCCCACGGCTACTCACACGCATGTAATTCGAATTTTTGGCGCCGAAAGGGCATTTTTATGAGGAAATTAGATGGAAACTGAGCAAAATATTGACCGGATTCTTGTGGTCACCGCCCACCCCGACGATGTCGATTTTGGGGCTGGTGGCACGGTTCGCAAGTGGGTCGAATCAGGAATTCATGTTTCCTACTGCATTTGCACGGACGGCGATGCTGGCGGTGCCGATCCAAATGTGCCCCGGAGTGAGATTCCCGATATTCGCCGTCGGGAACAAACCGAAGCCGGCAAAGCACTGGGTGTGACCGATATTCATTTTTTGGGTTACAAAGATGGTGACCTTCACGTCACCCAAGATCTGCGTCGCGATATCAGTCGAGTGATTCGGCAGGTGAAACCCCAACGGTTACTCATGCAATCCCCCGAACGCAATTGGGATCGGATCTATTCATCTCACCCAGATCACCTAGCAGCGGGAGAAGCTGCCATCTTCGCGGTCTACCCGGATGCGCGCAATCCATTTGCGCACCCGGTACTTCTGCAAGATGAAGGACTGGATGCATGGACGGTGGATGAGGTGTGGGTCATGGGATCACCCGAAGTCAATCATTATGAAAATGTCACGCAGTTCTTCCCAAATAAGCTCGAGGCACTTCAGGCACACGAATCACAAACGGGCCACATGGAAGACCTTGAAGGAAGAATTCGCCACTGGATGACTGCAACGGCAGCCGAAGCTGGTTTACCCGAAGGCGAACTCGCCGAGAGTTTTAGAGTGGTGAATACCGCTTAAGCCGAGGCTCAGGTCCACAGAACGGCAATAAAAATATTTGCGATCGACAGTGCGCCAATGGCTCCCCAAAAAGCAACCTGAGGGGGCGACTTTTTCGACCAATGAAAGCCAATACGGTGATGATCACGGTGAATGCGAGTTTCACAGTTATCTTGGCCGTGTCTATTTCGCCGTATCCGTCGTATGCGCCACTTTCCACCAGTCCCACCAAGGCCAGACCGGTCACCAACTGAACCAGCGCGCCGTGCCACATGGCCGGATTGACGCCCTTTGCAGAACTTTTCATTTGCACTAGGAAGCCACCCACCAGACTGGCCAGACCGAGAAAATGAAGTACGACAATCAGATTAAAAACGAGTTCCATGTGGGCACAATACCTTGGAAATCACTCATTCCCACTCGGGCTCGCTACGTCGTGTGGATTACTCCCACTCGATTGTCCCCGGTGGTTTGCTGGTCACATCCAGCGTCACGCGATTCACCTCGGGGACCTCGTTGGTGATTCGGTTGGAGATCTTGGCAATAAGGTCGTATGGCAGTCGGGACCAGTCAGCGGTCATGGCATCTTCACTGGACACCGGACGCAAGACAATGGGGTGACCGTATGTGCGACCATCGCCTTGGACACCAACACTGCGAACATCGGCTAGAAGCACAACCGGGAATTGCCATACATCGCGATCAAGACCCGCAGCCGAAAGTTCCTGGCGCGCAATGAGATCCGCGCGCCGGAGTATGTCAAGACGTGGTTCATCGACCGCACCAATAATGCGAATTGCAAGACCGGGGCCAGGGAAAGGATGCCGCCACACGATTTCGGGTGGTAGTCCCAAATCAAGCCCCACCTGACGAACTTCATCTTTAAACAGAGTGCGCAGCGGTTCCACGAGAGTGAATTCAAGATCCGCTGGCAGGCCACCCACATTGTGATGGCTCTTGATATTTGCTGTGCCAGATCCTCCACCTGACTCGACCACATCCGGATACAAAGTTCCTTGAACGAGAAACTCGACCTTTTCACCGTGGGTGCCAGCATCGGCAACCACCCGAGCGGCAGCATCCTCGAAAACCCGAATGAATTCGCGACCAATGATTTTGCGTTTGGTTTCGGGATCACTTACGCCGGCAAGTGCGGAAAGGAATCTTTCCCGAGCATCAACCACCACCAGATTGATTCCCGTTGCGGCAACATAGTCGGTCTCAACCTGTTCTGCTTCGCCTGCGCGCAAAAGTCCATGGTCAACAAATACGCAGGTAAGTTGATCGCCAACAGCTTTATGCACCAATGCGGCCGCGACTGCGGAATCAACACCGCCCGATAAACCGCAAATCACGCGTGAAGACCCCACGGTATTGGCAATCAATGCCACCTGTTCTTCGATGACATTCGACATTGTCCAATTCGGTTCACACCCAGCAACCTGCACAAGGAAGTTTGTCAGAACTGTTTGACCGTGTTCTGAATGCAATACCTCTGGGTGGAACTGCACACCCGCTTGCCGAGATTCCATGTTCTCAAAAGCAGCAATCGGCGCACCCGCACTCACCGCACACACCTGAAAATTCGCCGGCTCCTGATGAACGGCGTCACCATGGGACATCCAGACGGAAATATTGGCTGGCACTCCGTCAAAAATCACGGAATCGCGAGCATTGAGATCGGTGCGGCCGTACTCGCTGGTACCGGTGCGGGCAACTTCCCCTCCGAGTGCTTGGGCCATGAGTTGGAAGCCATAGCAAATACCAAAAACCGGGATCCCTAGGTCGAGAATCGAGTTATCAAAACTGGGCGCTCCGGGGGCATAAACGCTGGACGGTCCACCACTGAAAATAATTGCAGATGGTTTCTTGGCGAGCACCTGATCCGGTGTGATCGAATGCGGGACTATCTCTGAGTAGATATCTGCCTCGCGAACCCTGCGGGCAATGAGTTGGGCGTATTGCGCACCAAAGTCAACGACAAGAACCGGACCTGTCGGATTCGGATTCACCACTGCCCCAGCCTAGTGAAGTCACTCACGAGGAAAAGGCGCCGAGCAAGAGGAAACCGGCGATCAGGGCTAGATAGATCAGACCGCCAATTATGAAGGCGGCGAGGGAGAACCGTCTGGATCTGGTGGAGGCCCGCATGGCCGCCGATGTCTCCCCCGCATTCACCGCGGATTGACACCTCATGCTGAAAACCAGAGCCACAATTCCAAGGGGAGGAAAAAGAATGCAGCCGCGACACTTGAGCGCACAAAGTGCGGGGATGTATCGGTGACCACGTCGAAACTCTATTGGATTGTCCGGTCGGGCAAATAGATGGCAGCGTTCTCTGGTCTGAACTAGTGGAACGGACCTCTCAATTTCTCGCGCGATATTTAGCGCCAGCCAATTTTTTTCATGATGCTCACTGAGCGTGTGAGTAACTCACCCCACACTTGATCTGAAAGCCCAAATGGTGGACCGAACCCAAGAGCATGCTGGGTCGCAATGTTTTGACCCTCGGTGTACTGCAGGATTCCAGCGAGTCCATGCCTTCTGCCTAAGCCTGACTCGCCGAAACCACCCATGGGAGCGGACATGGTCGACCAAGCGGTTGCATAGCCTTCATTGATGTTGACCGTCCCCGCGCGCAACTGCCGTGCCACTCCCAGTGCAACTTTGCGGTCGCGGGAAATCACACTCGCATTGAGGCCGAAGACCGTGTCATTGGCTTTGGTGATCGCTTCGCGATCAGATGCAAAGGACTCCACCGCAACGACCGGCCCAAATGTCTCCTGGCGACACACGCGCATCGATTCACTCACGCCTGTCAAAATCGTGGGCGCAATGGTGGAGTTCCCGGTGATATTTCCGCCGGTATGCACGGTGGCTCCGTTGTCAATGGCATCGGAAATGAATGCTTGAACACTCTGCGCATGTTGTGCACTAATGAGCGGACCGTAGTCACTACCCCACCCAATTCCCGTTCCCTCGACCAAGGCTTTGGTGCGTTGAATAAACTCCGCTAAAAACTGCTGATGGATGAGTTCGTGCACGTATAGACGCTCGATCGAAATGCACAACTGGCCCGTGTTGTTAAAGCATGCGCGTACTGCAATATCCGCTGCCTTGGCAATATCGGCATCCGCACGAATGATCATGGCATTCTTCCCACCGAGCTCCAGGGATGCCCCAATCAGTCGTTGACCACATTGCGCTGCCACGATCCGGCCCACCGCTGTGGAGCCCGTGAACATCAGGTAATTCACCTCGTTGATTAACGGGGTGCCCAGGTCGCGACCATCTCCGATCACAATGCCAAAGAGGCCCCTGGGCAGACCGGACTGCATCAACAGCTCAGACATGTAGAGGGCCGTCAGCGAGGTGAGCGGATCTGGCTTGATCACAACGCCATTGCCGGCAAGGAGTGCCGGAATGGCATCGCTGACCGACAGGGTGAGCGGGTAGTTCCACGGCGAGATAATTCCCACAACGCCTACGGGAACATGACGCTCAATTGCCGAAATGAGACCGGGAAATGCCCCCATGTGCTTGCGCTCTTTTAAGACACCCAGACACCGGGCGTAGTAGCGAGCATTCAGTGCAACATCGAGGAGTTCCTCGTTCGCATCTTTGCGCGGCTTTCCGGTCTCCCATTGAATGAGATCTAGGACCTGATCGCGATTACGCAACAGCAGATCATGAAAGCGCAGGAAGATTCGCGCCCTGCTGCGAAGTGATGTATCGGCCCACGCAACCTGTGCTGACCGCGCGGTGGAAACCGCGGTGGAAACATCTGCGGGAGTAGAAAGTTCGAGTGAGTAAAGATCTTGCCCGAATGGAGATACCACCGTAAATTTCTCACCACTGGTGGCCGTGGCACAAGCACGTGCTTTGGCCCAGTACGGCGCTTTTTCGAGGATCATGCCAATAGAGAAATCATGACGCAGAAATAATCATTTCCACTCGTTGGAATTCCTTCAAATCACTGTAGCCCGTGGTGGCCATTGCCTTTCGCAATGCGCCCACAAGATTCATGGTGCCGTCACCACGCGTTGCCGGGCCGTTGAGGACCTGGTCAATGGACCCCACCTGTTTCATGGCGTGCCTCTCCCCTCGCGGCAAATTGGGGTGCCACGCCTCTGAACCCCAGTGCGTGCCCCCACCGGGTGCATTCGTGGCGCGCGCCAGCACCGAACCGATCATGGCTGCGTCGGCACCGCAAGCAAATGCTTTCACAATGTCACCGCTGTTACCCATGGAACCGTCGGCAATGACATGGACATAGCGCCCACCGGACTCATCTAGATAATCGCGTCGGGCGGATGCGACATCGGCAATTGCCGTGGCCATGGGCACCCGTACGCCGAGCACTTCTGCGGTCGTATGACTGGAACCGCCCCCGAAACCAACCAACACGCCCGCCGCTCCTGTTCGCATCAGGTGTAGGGCCGCCTGAGCGGTTGCGCACCCGCCAACAATTACCGGAACATCGAGATCGTGAATATAACTCTTCAGGTTGAGTGCCTCACCGTTCGCCGATACATGCTCCGCAGAGACCGTGGTCCCACGAATCACCATGATCTCCGCGCCCGCACCCACCGCAATGGGGGCCAATTCTGGCGTTCCTTGGGGTGACACGGCCACGGAAACGGTGATTCCCGATTCCTTCAACTGACCAACCCGTTCCTTGATCAGACCATGGTCTACGGGCTTCTCGGAATACAACTTTTGTAGAAGTTCGGTGGCTTCGCTGTGATCAACCTGAGCAATTTGACGCAATAACAGACTGGGGTCGGGATAACGAGTCCAGAGACCTTCAATATTGAGAACCGCCAAAGCTCCATTTCGGGCAATTGCCTGAGCACTGTCAGGTGACACGACTGAATCCATGGGGGCGGCAATGAACGGAGTGTCAAACTTGTAGGCATCAATGGCCCAACTGGTGGAGACCTCGGAGGCATCGCGGGTGCGACGGTGAGGTGCGACGGCTACTTCATCGAATGAATACCCGCGGCGACCCTGTTTTGATCCCCCGATTACAACATCGACCACAATTACCGTCCTGAATAGTTGGGTGCTTCGAGGGTCATCTGGATATCGTGCGGGTGGCTCTCCCGTAACCCTGCTGCAGTAATTTGGACGAGTCGGCCTCGATCATGCAGTTCCGGCATGGTGGATGCTCCTGCATAGCCCATGGCGGCGCGTAATCCGCCCACGAGTTGATGGGCAACGGCTGACAGCGGTCCGCGGTATGCCACCATCCCTTCAATGCCTTCAGGAACAAGTTTGTCATCGCTGAGGACATCGTCTTGGAAGTAGCGATCCTTGCTGTAAGAACGCGCTTCACCTCGCGACTGCATGGCACCTAGGGAACCCATGCCGCGATAGGACTTAAATTGTTTGCCGTTGACAAAGACGACATCGCCCGGTGCTTCCTCGCAACCCGCGAGAAGCGATCCGAGCATGACCGTGTCGGCTCCCGCAACAATCGCCTTAGCAATATCGCCGCTGTACTGAATTCCTCCGTCAGCAATCACCGGAACCCCTGCCGCGCGACACACGGATGCTGCCTGCTCAATGGCGGTGATTTGCGGGACCCCCACGCCGGCGACAACGCGTGTAGTGCAAATGGAACCCGGGCCGACACCCACTTTGACTCCATCTGCGCCCGCATTGATCAGCGCCTGAGCGCCTTCCTGTGTGGCGATATTGCCACCAACAATATCGACGTCAGTTTCCTTCTTGAGCCGCTCCACCATGTCCAGCACCGCTTTGGAGTGGCCGTGGGCTGTGTCAACAATCAAAAAATCCACACCCGCGGTGATCAGTGCCTGTGCACGTTTATACGAGTCCTCGCCCACGCCAATTGCTGCACCCACGATCAAGCGCCCGTATTTGTCCTTTGATGCATGGGGATATTTATCTGACTTCACAAAGTCTTTTACCGTGAACAGGCCGCGCAATTTTCCACTCGAATCGATTAAGGGGAGTTTTTCAACTTTACGTGACGCCAACAAACTGAGGGCTTCTTCGGGCGCAACTCCAACCGGTGCCGTTACCAACGGCATGGGAGTCATGACTTCAGCGACTAGTCTGTTTGGGTTGTCTTCAAAGCGCATATCTCGATTGGTGACAATCCCCACGAGAGTGCCGTCCGAGTCAACAACGGGAACCCCACTAATGCGATAGCGGCCGCAGAGTCGGTCCACGTCGGCGAGGGTGTCATCGGGTGAGCAGGTGATGGGATCGTTCACCATGCCCGCCTCACTTCGTTTCACCAAATCCACCTGACTGGCCTGCGCTTCAATGGACAAATTCCGATGCAGAACCCCAACTCCGCCTTGGCGGGCCATGGCAATCGCCATGCGACTTTCGGTCACAGTGTCCATGGCGCTAGACGCCAAGGGCATCATGATTTCAATGTTCTTGGTGACAAATGCGGTGGTGTTCACTTCGCTCGGAACCACATTGGATTCACCCGGAAGCAAAAGAACATCGTCGAAGGTCAATCCAAGGAACGCCACCTTGCTGGTGACGGGCGAAACTCCGCCTGACGAATACACCGAGTCTGACATGGGACCTCCGAACCGTGGGTGAACCCAAGGTTAGTCCCTCGCGTTACCCGGAACAGACTGCCCGCTGGATCACGGAGGTTGCGCTCTCCAGATCCATGATCCGCTCCACCCGCGACGGCGATTTGCCCACCCACCCGGGCCCACCAACGACAATGCGAGCCGCCGGCCGCGTTACCGGAAGGCGCTCCAATTCAGCGAGATCGGTCGGACCAATTTGTGACCAGATGAACACCGCGGAAGGGCCTGTTTTCGTGATCGCCTCACCCAACGGATCAATGGGTAGCCCTGAGCCAATCATGAGGGTGCGAATATTCACTTCTGCCAGCGCTGCTGCCAGTGCCCACAGGGGAAGTTGATGTCGCTCATTGTTCGCACCCGCCAACATCACCGGGCGCGGGTTGATGAAGGTGGTCGTGTTGTTGACAATTGAACCCAGGGCCGAGGCCACCGTGGAACTCAGAACATGTTCAATATCGATGCCCTTGCCTGAGGACTGCCATCGCTCACCCACCCCGCGTAACACCGGAACAATAAGTTCATTCCAGGTGGGGATTACTCCGTTGTGGCCGATACCACGACAGATCAGCTCTTGGCACGCTTGTGCATCTAGTGCGGTCGCCGCACGAGCGAGCCCCTTGGCTCCTTGATCTGCTCCCGGCGTGGCCACCACATTGCCGCCGCCCACCGGAATCTTCGTGGACACGCTGGCAGCTTCATCGGCACTGCAGATCGAGACTATTGACCGGGTCGTGGCTACCGAATACTCCTCGGTGATTACCAGGGTGAGGGCTTGTTGAGCGGCTTCGGCGGCAGGGACCCCCGCTACCACGAGTGAGCGCATGTACTCCAGCCTGGCGAGGTCTGATGACACATAACGTCGATGGCTGCCTTCTTTGTGAGCAGACGGCCCTAGGCCGTAGCGCCGATCCCAGGTGCGAAGCGTTGCAGGTGCCACCCCTAGTCGGCGGGCAACCACCGAGACGGTGAGGGCCAACTCTCCAGGCAGGTCAATCGGGTCGACCACGGCATTGGCGGAAACTGGCACCCGCCAAGTGTGCTCCATCTCACTCTTTTCCGCATTTTGAAATAGGTGGGGGGACTTGACCAACCTTTGACGCGCTTTGTATAGTTACGTCATTGGGCAAAATTCGGAAATTCCGATCCCATGACCAAGGAGAAACGCCATGGCTGATATCTCTCGCCTCCCCGGACCCAATGCCGATATTTGGGATTGGCAAATGATCGGCCTATGTCGCGGCGAAGATCCCAATATCTTTTTCCACCCTGAAGGCGAACGCGGCCCAGCCCGAGCCAACCGAGAGGCCGCTGCCAAGGCAATATGCGCCGCCTGCCCGGTCAAAGTTCAGTGTGCGGCCCACGCCCTTGCCGTGCGCGAACCCTATGGCGTGTGGGGTGGGCTCAGCGAAGATGAACGCGAAGCAATTTATGCGGGTCGCGGTTCCGATGTCCTGGGTATCGGCGCCCTCAGCGCAACCGCGAGTTAATCTGCAAATACCTAATGAGTAAGGGGCGTCTCCAGAAGGAGACGCCCCTTACTCATTAGCTTCGAGTTATTGGTTAGTGCGAGTGACCATGATGTGAGTGACCGTGGCCCTGTGAATCATCTTCTTGATCCGCGGGCTTTTCGACCACCAGCGCCTCGGTGGTGAGCAGCATGGCGGCAATCGAGGCGGCATTTTGCAATGCGGAGCGAGTTACCTTGACGGGATCAATTACACCTTGGGCAATGAGGTCACCGTACTCACCGGTTGCGGCGTTGAGACCGTGCCCAGCCGGTAATCCCGCAACAGTTTCGACAACAACGTAGCCGTGTTCACCCGCGTTTTCCGCGATCCAGCGAAGTGGTTCGGAGGTCGCCTTGCGCACAATGTTCACACCCGTTGCTTCGTCTCCGGTGAGACCCAGTGATCCGTCCAGCACCTTGGCCGCCTGAACGAGTGCTGTTCCGCCACCGGAAACAATGCCTTCTTCGATCGCGGCACGGGTAGCAGAAACGGCGTCTTCAATGCGATGCTTCTTTTCCTTGAGCTCGACTTCGGTGTGACCGCCCACCTTGATCACCACAACGCCGCCAACAATCTTGGCGAGGCGCTCCTGTAACTTCTCACGATCCCAATCGGAATCACTGCGCTCAACCTCGGAACGAATTTGGGCAACTCGATCAGCAACCGCCTGAGCCGAACCCCCACCTTCAACGATTGTGGTGTTGTCCTTGGAGACAACCACTCGGCGGGCAGTCCCCAGTACTTCAAGACCCACGCTGTCGAGTTTTAGGCCGATATCGGATGAAATAACTTGACCGCCGGTCAACACGGCAAGGTCTTCCAAGATTGCTTTGCGGCGATCGCCGAATGCGGGGGCTTTGACCGCACAGGAGGCGAATGTTCCACGAATCCGGTTCACCACCAACGTAGACAGGGCTTCGCCATCGACATCTTCAGCAATGATCAACAGGGGCTTCCCTGTTTCAACAACTTTTTCCACGATGGGCAGCATTTCCGCAACAGAAGAAATCTTGCCCTGGACCAAAAGAATGCGCGCATCTTCGAGAACCGCTTCCATGTTCTCTTGATCAGTGACGAAATAGGGCGAGATGTAACCCTTGTCGAATTGCATGCCTTCGGTGAATTCCATTTCCATGGCGGTGGTGCTGGATTCCTCCACCGAAATCACGCCGTCTTTACCGACTTTGTCGAAAGCATCGGCAATCAATTCGCCAATTTCGCGGTCCTGGGAAGAGATCGCGGCCACATTGGCGATTTCTTCTTTGCCAGAAACTTCACGGGACATTTTGGAGAGCTCAGCGGTGATCGCTGCAACACCTGCATCCATGCCACGCTTGATACCCATGGGTGATGCGCCAGCGGTGACCTGCTTGAGCCCTTCATGCACCATGGCCTGAGCCAAGACTGTTGCAGTCGTGGTGCCGTCTCCAGCGACGTCATTGGTCTTGGTGGCAACTTCTTTAGCCAATTGCGCACCAAGATTTTCATAGGGGTTTTCAAGTTCAATCTCGCGGGCAATTGTGACACCGTCATTGGTGATTGTGGGCGCTCCCCACTTCTTGTCAATCACAACATTGCGACCCTTGGGACCGAGTGTGACGCGAACTGCATCGGCGAGAGCGTCAACACCGCGCTCAAGGCTGCGGCGGGCTTGCTCGTCGAATTCTAAAATTTTGGACATGGATTACACCTTTGTCTTGTGAGTTTCATTTGGTAGTGAGCCCCGCGCTCCCGAAGGAAGGCGGGGCTCACCAGAGTGCTGAGAGAACAACAGCGGGGAACTACTTCTCCACGATCGCGAGAACATCTCGCGCCGAGAGCAGGAGGTATTCCTCGTTGTTGTACTTGACTTCGGTACCGCCGTACTTGCTGTAAATGACAACGTCTCCGACCTTGATATCAAGGGGGATGCGCTTCTCGCCATCTTCATCAAAACGACCTGGGCCGACCGCTAGAACCTTGCCCTCCTGGGGCTTTTCCTTTGCGGTGTCAGGGATAACTAGTCCCGAGGCAGTAGTTTGCTCTGCTTCGAGAGTTTGCACCAAAATACGATCTTCTAACGGCTTTATGGAAACCGACACGGTTATGTCCTCCGGTACGTCGGCGCCCGCTGTTTAGGCGGACAACGGCTTGGAATAATTGGCACTCACATGGTGAGAGTGCCAAGTGAAGGTTACGCAACGGTTAGCACTCTGTCAAGTTGAGTGCCAACCACGTGCCGAAATCCCGCATCCAGAACGCGCGTAGGCTCCCCCCATGTCGGACTTCAGCCCCATTCTGAACCTGATTGCTCAGGTGGAGGAGCTGATGGGCAAGGACCCAAATCCAGGAGCCGAGTTGGCCGTAATCACCACCCTTCGAGCCCGAGGCCATCACCCGGACACGGTGCGGGCCGCGCTGGAACAGGTCACCTTGCGGCACAAACTCGACCACTGGTGGCCAACTGACTGGATGCTCACCCGCGATGGTGCCGAAGCGGCCAGCCACCCGCTGGTCGCTGAATTCCACGCCCGGGTGATCAGTGGGATTCTCGAAAAGGCCGGGATCGATCAGATCGTGGATCTGGGAGCTGGAATTGGATCTGATAGTTACGCCCTGGCCGAACAAGGATTAACCGTCACAGCGTGGGAGCGTGACCAGCGAACCACTGATTACCTCTCGCACAATCTCCGACACTTTGCCAATGCAACCGTGATGTTCGGTAGTAGCGACCTGATGGAATTTGGTGCCCCCGCATACTTCGTTGACCCGGCCCGTCGCAGTGGTGCTCGAACCCCAGATGGCAGTAGGGCCCTGCCCGAGCGCGATCCGGAGCGTTGGTCTCCGCCACTCTCAGCGGTCATTGATCGCAGTCGCTCCGCAATCGTGTTCATGAAAGCGGCGCCCGCATTTGAGCCACCGAAGGAATGGACCCGTTATTGCATCAGTGTCAATCGAACACTGATTGAGATGTTTACCACGAACGCTTCACCACTTAACTCCGATTCCAAAAACTTCGCCGTCATGATTGACACAACCTTGCGGGTAACGGTTGAAATTGCTGAAAAACGATTACCTGAGGAGTCTTCGACTCCCGCTTTCGAAATCGGGGGCTGCGTCTACGAAGTGGATCCGGCAATTTACCGAGCAGGGTTACAGCGGCAGGTCGCCACGGAACTTGGTCTGTGCACATTAGGCAATAAAGGAATGTGGCTCACGGGGAGTCAACTCGATCAGGCACCTACCTATCTGCGAATGTTCACGGTCCACTCGGTCGCTCCCATTAAGGACCTTGCCGAGCAGGTGGCGCACACCCCCGGTGTTGCCATCAAAAACAGGGATTCACATTTGGAGTCAACAGTCTTGCGCACAGCCAGTAAAAAACCCGATCACAATAGGTGGGCGGTGGTGGTGACAAACCTCAAAGGCGAAGATGTGGGAATTTTGGTCAGTCGTGAATCGGCTACAGGAGAACCTGAGCAATCGGCAGGGTAGATGTTGCGGGGAAATCCAAGGGTGAGGCAGGTGCACCCAAGCGAACCACGTGAGATCCCAGGGCCGCAACCATGGCGCCATTGTCGGTACACAAACCCGGTCGAGGAATGCGCAAACCGATACCTGCGGCGGCACACCGCTCCTGTGCCAGTGCACGTAATCGGGAATTCGCGGCCACTCCGCCACCGATCACCAGATGGGCGGCATTGAATTCCGCAGCAGCGGCAATAGCTTTTCGCGTCAAAATATCTGCAATCGCCTCCTGCACAGATGCTGCGACATCGGGGACGGAAATATTGTTTCCCTGTGCCTGTTGATCTTTGATCCAACGGGCGACGGCGGTTTTAAGACCTGAGAAAGAGAAGTTAAATGCGTGGGCCGGATCCACACTCAAGGCCCGCGGAAAATCAATTGCATGGGGGTCACCTTCCACGGCAACCCGATCAATCTCCGGACCGCCAGGAAAAGATAAGCCGAGCAGGCGAGCGATCTTGTCAAATGCCTCACCTGCGGCATCGTCAAGAGTGCTTCCGAGTGATTCAAAGGAACCGCCTTCAACTCTGATTAAAGACGAATGACCACCGGATACGAGTAAACCAACAACAGGTTCGGGAAGTGGGCCGTGCTCGAGTTCATCTACCAATACATGCGCAGCCAGATGGTTTACCCCATATACGGGTTTCCCGAGAGCCAACCCCAGCGCTTTGGCAGAAGCAACCCCAACTATCAGGGCGCCAACAAGTCCCGGACCCGCGGTCACAGCAATGGCGTCCACGTCGGTCACCGCAATACCCGCGTCCTGGCATGCTCGCGAAATTGTGGGAACCATTGCTTCCAAGTGCGCTCTACTGGCAACTTCAGGCACAACTCCACCAAAACGTGCGTGCTCATCAACACTGGAAGCCAAGTGATTCGCTAATAGGGTTCTTCCTTGAACAATCCCTACACCTGTTTCATCGCAGGAAGTTTCAATGCCCAAAATGATGGGATCATGGGAGATCGAAGACGCACGAGTCACCGTTGCACCTCGGTGTCGGTCCGCTTGCTGTCCCTGCGCAGGATAATCGCGGTTTCCCCGTCGGGGTAATACTTGGCTCGCTCACTGATTCGGCTGAAATGACGACTGGAATACAAAGAGATTGCCGAATGATTGTCTGCGCGAACCTCAAGAAAGATGAATTGAATTGATAATTCATTAGCCGCCGCCAGCACGTAATCTAAAAGCCGACCACCCAATCCACCACCTTGGTGTTCGACCCCGATTGCAATTGTTTGTATGTCTGCATCGGGTGCTTGTGCGGATAACCCGCAATAGCCAATTACTTTGCCGGATAATTCGGCAACCCAATAGTGATTATGTTCGGCAGCGAGTTCCCGCCACCACTGCTCCACCGACCAGTGATCTGTTGGGAAAAGCTCAGATTCAAGTTGATCCACCGCGGATATATCAGCCCAGTGCATGCGGCGAATAGTCAGATTCTGCTGGAGAGTGTTAGACATTATTCATACCAGCACTATTCACTCCAGGATTCCGGACCTGCGGCCGAGCATCGGGGGGGCGCAAATACAACGGTGTGATCGCGAGTTCCTCGGCCACACCTACGCAGCCCGCAAGGTCAATCCCCCAAGGAAAGAAACCGATCTTTACATCGAGCGGATTACTTTCAACCTGCTCCATGGAATTCACGTGAGGACCAGAAATCCTTTGTCCGAATTGGGTATAGCTCGCCCAGTAATACTCACCCCGGCGTGCGGGTGTCGCAGCCACAAAGTGGGTATCCGGATTCTCAGTGCGCACAATGTTGTGCGCAACAGCATCCAGCGAGCAAATGCCCACAACTGGAACTCCCCAAGCAAGTGCCAGTGATTCACCGAAAGCAATGCCCACGCGCAATCCGGTAAATGGGCCGGGGCCCACACCACACACGATCAGGTCGGGAATGCGAAATTCACTACTTCCGTGGTTCAGTTCGGGAATTTGGGCAAAAAGCGTTCCAATTGCTTCAACGTGTCCGCGTGCATCTGTGTGCTCCGCCGAGCCGATTACCTGATTACCTTCAACGAGTGCTATCGCACTCATATCCGTTGAAGTATCAATGGCAAGAATGCGTCTCACATGACACCGGTGATTCGGCCAACCAGATCGGCATTATCCGAGCACGCAACCAGTTCAATTTCACGTGCATCCGCATCACCCTGGATCGGTACATTAAAAATTAATTCCACAACTGAACCGCTGAATTCACCCAGCCACGGCGCCCCCCACTCCACAAGTGTGACCGCGTGCTGCGCATCTGATTCCGACCACAGATCAAGGAGTTCATCCGGGGAGGAAATCCGATACACATCAAGATGCAAAAGCCCAAGCGGGGTTCCCGGATAACTCTTGGATAGCACAAAAGTCGGACTGGTCACGGGCTCGGTTATCCCGAGGCCGCGAGCCACCCCTTGGGCAAATGTGGTCTTTCCCGCACCCAATTCGCCGGTGAGAATGATGACGTCGGTACCTTGTGCGACAGACGCGACTCTCTCACCGAATTCCTGCATCTCGGTGGCACTATGCACCCGCAAGGGATTCATCCTTATGGGAATTGTGATTGCGCTCAATAACCTTTTCAACAAATCCAACGAGTAATTCATTTACTTCGACTGGACGTTCAATCGTGACCATGTGTCCACTTTCAGCGAGCACCACAAGTTCCGCCCCAGGAACTGCTTCAATAATTGCGGCGCTTTGCTCCTGCGGGGTTAGTCGATCGGATTCCCCCACAATGACCAAGGTTTCAACGCCCTGCAAGACCTTGAGAGCTGACCGTTTGTCATGTTCATAAAGATTGGGCAGGAAATCAACGAGAATCCTAAAGTCAGTGCCAGCGATCATGTCAGCGACAAACTCCCCCGCATGGGTGGGCGCTACCGAACCAAATGAATACAGTCGAGTCAGGAGAAGCCCCAGATCGCTCTTGCTCCACCTGCTGTGTGCAATCAGATCTCCACCGCGGGCAACAACATTGGCCACCCCAGGTAGCGCTCCTTGCACCACTCGGGCGAGTGGACGCGGTAACCCAAGGGTGGTGCTGGCCACGGCAGACGCTGCGGTCGCAATCAGGCCAACTCCGACAACGCGATTACCGAAGAGTTCAGGATGGTGATCGGCAAGTGCAAGTACAGACATGCCACCCATGGAGTGCCCAATCAGAATCATTTTCCGAGTAGGAACACATTGCTGAATGACCGAATAGAGGTCGCGGCCCAGTTGATCAATGCTGTGATCGCGTTTCTGAGCATCGGCGACATAACTGGACTCACCGTGACCCCGTTGGTCATACACCACGATATTTGCGAGTGGTCGAAGTGCCTGGCGCTGATAAAACCAAGAGTGACGATTCAGAGCGAATCCATGCGGCATGACAATGGTGAAATCAGATCCTTCAAGGTGATCAATTTCGGCGACGAGCACGGCGCCATCGGATGTAAAAATCTCGCGCCGCTCACCCTTCAGTGACGAGAACTCACTGAGGTCAGTTTCGGTGTCAGCGCTTGCGCTAAGTCGCATGACGAGTCGTTCAGCGGCGGCACCTGCTGCAGCGCCCAGGGCTAGTGCACCAATGGACAGTGCGGCGCGACCAGCGGCGCGTGGTAGATCAACTGCCACCGGTAACTTTCACCACCTTGAAATTGAATTTAATGTCTGTCCGGTCAAAATACCCGTTCAGGTGTATTCCTTGGGTATCCGCGTGCCAATTCGAGTAATAATTTCGTATCCCACCGTGTTCATGCGCTGTGCCCACTGATCCGCGGTCAATTCACCCGATGACCCAGACCCAAAAATATCGACAATATCGCCGGCCGCAACAGATTCGAGACCGCTCACATTCACCACACATTGATCCATGGCAATAGTGCCGATCTGAGTAACCGGCAGGCCATTGACCGCGAAGTGAAGATTATTGCTGAGATTACGCGGGATTCCATCCGCGTAACCCACGGGAATAAGTGCCACGCGCGTTGGTTCGGTAGCAATCCAGGTGTGCGAATACGAGACGCCCGAGCCCACGGGAATCTCCTTTACCTGTGATATTCGAGCTTGTACATGCATGGCGGGAACAAGACCCAAAGATGCTGAGGTGGCTCGATCAAGATTGGGCGAGAGGCCATACATGCCGATTCCAATGCGCACGAGGTCGAATCGACCGGTGGGGTGCCACAACGCCCCGGCCGTGTTCGCCATGTGCTTCAGATCAGGGTCAATTCCAGCCGATGCCAACATGTTCAGGGCCGAATGGAAAACCGCCAC
>JAGYKV010000001.1 GCA_018401415.1 Candidatus Nanopelagicales bacterium
TCCCGGGTGTCTGGCGATGTCACCCACCGCAACCACTGGGACATCGGTACCGGTAACTCTCATGGAGTGATCTACCAAAACCCCATTACTGAGGTCTAAGTCATTTCCTTCCAACCACTCAACATTGGTGACAGAACCGATTGCCTCCACGACAACGGTGGTCGGAATAACTTCGCCGTTGTCTAACGTCACACTCGTGATGTGGTCGGTACCGTTGAAAGATGAAACTGTGCGCCCAAGGTGAAAAACAACACCTTGTGATTCATGGCGCTGGCGCATGGAAGCTGCAAGATCTTTGCCCATGGGCATGATCATGGGTTCCTGATCTAGTGATACCACATGAACTTTGGCACCCAGCAGTGTTGCTGTCGCGGCAACTTCACAGCCGATGAACCCACTCCCAATAATGACCATATTTTCATTGGGCTGGATAGCTTCCCGGAGTGCTTGGGCGTCTTGAAGAGTTCTCAATGTGAAAAGACCCTGTGCCGGTCCAGGTATTGGGAGCAGCCGTGGGCGAATTCCAGTCGCGATCACCAGTCCATCAAAATTTATGACCTGGCCGTCAGCGAGGGACACCGTGCGTTGAGCGAGGTCGAGGGCGGTTGCGGGCTCACCCAAAACCCATTCGACATCTGCGACCGAATCACGTTGACGAAACTTGAGTTCTTCATGCCCTAGTCCAGATTTAAGGGCGTCTTTGGATAGTGGTGGACGGTTATACGGGTGAAATTGTTCGTCGCCCACGATCGTTATGGTTCCGGTGAATCCGTTTGCGCGAAGTGACTCCGCCGCACGCAGTCCGCCTAGCCCGGCTCCGACGACCACCACCCGTTTTTCCGTCATGCGGCAAGTATGTCAAGTGGGTGATCACCACAGATTCACCAGGAACGGCGAGCAATCAGTTGGTCTTGGTCGCTGTACATGGTGATGGACCCTGTTGTCCATAAAACGGGAACGGTTTTTCCCAAGTAGGCGGTGGAACTTGTTGAGCGCCCTTTGCCGGTGCGCATCAGCCAGTTACCACCGGGAGCAATGCACGTGCCCGAAGGGAATCGGAAACGGGTGTTGCCCGTATCCAGCCGGTATCCGTCAAGGCATTGTGTTGCGGAACTGATGTTTTGGACTCGCACCCATTGGGTGGCTGCCCTGGCTTTGCCACGCTTTTTCCCGAGGGACATATCGGCAATAACAACTGATCCCTTGAGCGGGTCAATCTCGCAGTCATTTGTGCACGGGTATTCCCGCCAGAACCGATAGTTGCCAAATCTGTCGAGCAAATAGGAGCCATCGCCCACCAGATTGGGTTCCTTACCTGGATCTGAATAAATACGTGACTTGTAATTTATGTAGAGAGCTCGCGGATCATTTGCACCTGCAGGACGCGTACCCGTGTGAACTTCCCGGTAGTCACCGGGGTTAATGACACTCCCGACGGGGAAAACAAAACTGCCTTGGTTCCCCGAGTCGCGCAATGTCCATCCGCTGATGTCAACGTCGGCGAGTCCGGTGTTACGCACCGTCACCCATTCGTCGGTTGGTGAACTTCCCACCGCACCGCGACTGATTCTGAGATTTAGCGATGCATCGGGTTGCTCCAACTCCCCACATAGATTGGGATTCCACATTCCGACTTTGCGTTCCTGTGCGCCGGCAATGACATCTCGGTAGAGCGCGCTCATGGCTGCTTCCTTTGCAAGCGTGAACCACAATCCCCAGCCACGTTCGGCCATGGCCCAGGCAATGTCTTGATCGAATTCACCCGTGATTGGGTTTTCGGTCAGAACCACTCGTTGAGGGCGAGCCGCTTTCCCCTTCGAATTCGGGTCTGAGGAAAGCAGCCGAACAGTTGCCCCCAAGGGGAGAAGTTCGGAGAGAGCGTCCATTGCTTGCCATCCGCCGCATTGGCCTCCAGAGCCTTTATTGTCTTTTTCGGGAGAGTTGATTCCTAGGAGTCGGATGCGAGATTCGGCATTGGTCACCTGATCGGTCACGATCAGAGTGTCGCCGTCCACGATCCGAGTGACCGTGGCTGTTTCCCATGCTCGAACACCGTCCCACGGACCCGCGTGCGCGGGGGAACTGGTCCCGACACCCAAGGGCAGCATGCTGAGGGGGAGGAGAGCGGCGGTGAGCCCCACGAGGCCCAGCCGAATTCTCGTCAACTTCATGCGGGGTCAGACTCCTTGTGATCGGTGTTGCGGTCATTTCCGTGCTCAGTGCTGGTTTCAGTAAAAGACCCCCAACATTGTCACATGGGACCCGTGCGCCACATCACAATGGGTTAGCGGCCACCGTATTGGCGCGAGATTTCTCGGCGAGGAACACTCCCAGCAATATCAGGGCGCCTCCACCCATTTGAATCCAGGTGAGCGACTCACTCAGCACAATCCAGGCAATGATCGTGGCAAAAAGTGGTTCGGTAAGCCCCACGGTGGAGGCCTGTGATGCCCGCAGGTGGCGCAGTGATTCAACCACCAACCAAAAGGGAAACACGGTTCCCAGAACGACCAT
>JAGYKV010000002.1 GCA_018401415.1 Candidatus Nanopelagicales bacterium
TCCACCCCGGTTCGGTCAGCGGTCATGACGGTCACCAACATGGCAACACCCATGTCGGTGATTTCCATGAGGACATCAACACCGTGAATGGCAATCGGGTGACACAGGGGAATCAGATCACTTGTTTTCTTGGTCGCGGAGATGGCGGCAATGCGAGCAACCGCGAGGGCATCTCCTTTGGACATGTCACCTGCCCGCAATAATGCAATCACTTCGGGTGACATGGACACAAATGAATAGGCGGTGGCACTGCGTTCGGTCACAGTTTTCTCAACCACGTTGACCATATGAGCTTCACCGGATGAGTTGAGGTGGGTGAAACCTGATTCGGATGTCATCTTTCGAACCTTTCGCGAATGTCAATTACTTCTACCGAAGACCCCGCATCTAGGTGGGTTACACCCACCGGAATCACAATAAGGCATTCGGCTTGGGCAAGACCGCCCATGAAATGCGAGCCCTGACCGCTGCCCACAGGTTCAACCGATACACCTTCCGGTGTCACCACAAAGCGCCCTCGGGCAAATTGAACCTTACTTTCAGGTGATTTCATGGATTCAGTCAAAGTTGCGTGCACCACTCGATCCGATTGCGGATCGCGACCGCTGAGTTTGCGCAATGCGGGTCGAGCAAAAACTTCAAAGGACACGTAGGCGCTCACGGGATTACCGGGAAGGGTGATTACCGGGATTCCCGGTGTACCAATGCTGCCAAAACCTTGGGGCATTCCGGGTTGCATGGCCACTTTGTGAAACTCCGCCGTTCCTAGTCGATTGAACACAGCTTTGACGGGATCGTACGCACCCATGCTGACCCCGCCGGTGGTGATCACCATGTCGGCACGGTGCACTTGATCCTGTAACACTTCTAAAAGTGCATCTTCGTTATCCGGCACCGCCGGCACGCGATACGCCAATGCCCCCGCATTGTCAGCCGCGGATACCAGCATGAAGGAATTGGAATCACTGATCAAACCTGGTTTGAGTTCCTCACCGGGCTCCACCAATTCGGTGCCCGTTGACATGACGGCAACACGTGGCTGCGGGATCACCAGTACGTGGCTGCGACCGACGGCGGCGAGTAGTGCAACCGAACGTGATGTGAGCAATGCGCCTTTGCGCAACACGATTTCACCCTGAATCACGTCTTCGCCCGTACGACGAATAAAAGCACCCTGATCAACAGACGCGGTGATGCGAACCTTCTCGGTGCCACCATCCGTTGATTCAACCGGAACAACACATTCGGTACCCGCAGGCACCGGCGCCCCGGTCATGATTCGAATCGCTTGACCCTGCTTCAGTGTTTCAAGTGAACGGAAACCAGCAGGGATGTCGTCGATTACATCAAGTTCAACTGGATGTAACTTACTTGCCAAGGAGATATCCGCATGGCGTACGGCATAGCCATCCATGGAAGAGTTATCAAAGGACGGAAGTGGCCATGGAGCTGCGACATCCTGTTGCAGAACACAACCGGTAACTTCCAGCAGGGGAAGTTCCAGCGCCGTGAGCGACTCTATGGAATTCAGTACTCTTTCGAGATACTCCTGGACCTGTAACACCCCCTCAGCCTACTGAGACTCATGTCCGCGCTCCGCAGAGTTGGTGTACCGTGGGAATTCCGTAATCGAAGTCCGGCACCGAGGAAACAACTCACCCAGGAGCCCTCCCATGAACATTGACATCAACCTTTATGCCGCAGCCAGACACGCGGTCGGAAAAGACTGCGTTAGCGTTGACGCCGAATCACTGCATGAACTCCGCACCAACTTGATCACCGCATTCCCCGAGTTAGAAAAAATCGTGCCCCAGTGTTCATTTCTCGTCAATGGCCTTTCCTTCGGCCGAGATGCGGACACGTTATTTAGTCCCGGAGCACGCATTGATGTCATGCCACCATTCTCCGGCGGCTGATTCCCAAACTCCGCGTAAATACCCGCCGGGCTTATCTCATCGGCGAACTATCCGCCGATAGCACTCATGGGGCGCTCTGGCTTCACAAAGTTCGGATCATTGATTCCGTGTCCTGGCAACTTCGCTTTCGTGACAGTTTGCAGGATCTCTCGAATTCCTTCGCGCTTTTGTGCATCGGTGAGGTCAGAACGCATGAGAGCCCGAACATCAGTTTCATCGCGGGCGAATAGGCAGTTTCGGAATTGGCCATCGGCGGTAAGGCGTAACCGGTCACATGCACTGCAGAAAGGACGGGTGACGCTCGCAATAATTCCAACCGTTGCCGGCCCTCCATCGACATAAAATTCCTCAGCGGGTGCCGAGCCCCGCGTTGGCACGGGTGTCAGGGTGAATTCGCGCTCGAGTTCCTGCTGAATGTCATTTGCCGTCACCATGATCGGACGCGCCCACAGGTCACCCGCATCCAGGGGCATCTGCTCAATAAATCGCAGATTCCAATCATTGGCCAACGCGTGCTTGAGAAGCGGGATAGCCTCATGGTCATTAATCCCCTTGAGCAATACCGAATTCACCTTGACCGGGGTCAGTCCTGCTTCTTGCGCCGCTTTGATTCCTTCGATTACATCGTGAAAACGATCACGGTGGGTCATCTCCTTGAAGCGCTCCGCCGAAAGGGTGTCCAGGGAAACATTCACCCGCTGCAGGCCAGCGTCCTTAAGATCCTGAGCGACTTCGGCCAAGCGCAATGCGTTGGTGGTGAGCGAAATACGAGGAGGGTTGGGTAACGCATTGATGCCCGCAATCACGTGCGCGATATCGCGACGCAGCAAAGGCTCACCACCGGTCAATCGAACTTGAGTAATACCGTTTTCAACAGCAACGCCAATGACGGTAAGGAGTTCCTCGGTGGTGAGAAGTGAGCCGTTGGCGATCCAATCGGAAAAATCCGCGGGCATGCAATAGGTGCACCGCAAGGAACAGCGATCGGTGAGAGATACCCGCAGGTCTCGGTGCTCACGTCCATACGTGTCAACCAGTTCAGATGCATTCACGCGCAATTCACCCATTCGTCGGTGCCGTCGGCAAAGTGCTGATGCTTCCACACCGGTAACCGCAGTTTAATCTGGTCCACAATTTCACGACATGCACCGAAGGCATCGCCACGGTGGGAACTGCCAACCGCGACTACCAGCGCTGCCTCGCCGATCGGGATATTTCCCACCCGATGCGCCGCTGCGACATGAGTGGCATCGAGTTTCTCGGCCAGATCGTGCACCACCGAATGCATGACTTCAGCCGCACTGGGGTGAGATTCATATGTCAAAGAGAGAACAGCACGCCCGTGGTCGTGGTCGCGCACATCGCCGGAAAATACCACCACGGCACCGGTGCTGGGATCACTTACCAGGGCAGAAAGCTCAGCGGCATCAATCGGATCACTCGTGACCGCAGCGAGGTGAACAATGGCTGGCATAGTCCACTCATTATGGTGCAGGGCGGTCAATTCGTCACCCCCTGCCGGAATTGTCCCCGCCAACAGATCACGTACTAACCCTGGCCAAGCGCCTGTTACTCACCTTTTGTGTTCGGGAAAAAGATTTGAACTACCGCTTGACCACATTTCGCTTACCGGCAGCACCCATATACACGGTT
>JAGYKV010000003.1 GCA_018401415.1 Candidatus Nanopelagicales bacterium
GCCAGCGGCACTTCAAACTCACTCAGACACAGAGGTGCTGCGGATGCGATAGCTGCAAATGAGTGTGCCTGCACTGATGCAATCAGAATTGGTGAAACAACAACTGCATCTTCCAACATGTTTCCGGCCCAACGGGCACGAACAATGTCGGCACTGTCAGCACCGGTCAACACAATGGAGACGCATTCACTGGCGAACGGGGCATCCATGATGGCTGCCACGTGACTGAGAACTTCGTTACCTCGGGGCGTGCCACCTGCAAGTACCGCACGTGGCGATGTCTTCTCAATTAAGGAATGCACCGCCCGCGCATGTGCCCGTGGGGTGAAGTCCACTAGGTCTGCATGATGTCCCACGTGAACTGCGGTTGCTCCGTAGGCAGCAATCTCGCTCGCGAGGTCCTTGCCACCGTGCCCGACAATTACCGCCTCCACCTGAGGGTCCAAGGCAGTGGCAGCACTAATAGCTTGGAGTGAGATCGGATCAATTTCACCACGATCATGGTCAACATAAACGAGAATCATGCGAGAACTCCGATCTCTTTGAGGACATCGACAAGGGCTGCGGCGGCCTCGTCACCGGAACCCAGTGATGTTGCTCCCTTTGCTTCTCGCTCGGGAATGGTGAACTTCTTGGTGGTGATGCGCGGCTCGGCGAAGGTGACCTGTCTGACATCTACCGGCTTCTTGCGAGCTTTCATGCGGCCAGGCACAGATGCATAACGTGGAATATTCAGGCCGTCCTTCACCGTAATGACCGCGGGGAGTGGAACCGTGTACACCTCTCGCGTGGAACCCACAGCCCGCTCACAGGTCGCAACACCACCATCCAGTTTCAGTCCCTTGACAGATGTCACAACGGGCAACCCCAATTTGTGGGCAACACGAATACCGGTCTGCGAACCCCCGTAATCAGCGCTTTCCGAACCCATGATCACGAGATCGAAAGTCGTGCCGTCTGCGCTGATTGCATCGGCGAGAGCACTTGCCGCTGCTTGTGGATCTGGTTCCACACCATTGGTGTCAATGAGTACCGCACGATCAGCACCAATGGCCAACTGCTCCCGGATTTGTTCTTCGCCGTCCACGTGACCCATGCTGAACAAGGTGACTGAACCGCCATTAGCCTCCACCAGTTGAACAGCTGCCTCGACCGCGCATTCCTCGTGTGGGCTCAAACCGAAACCCAACTTGGACGTATCAATGGCCATGCTGTCCGGAGTGAGGACAATCGCACTCCCGAGCAGTGGCACCCGCTTAATGCATACGGCAATTTCCATTAGGACATGATCCGTTCGTTTGTTGGATCGAAGAGACCGGCGATACCCACGCGCTCAACAAGTACCGGGTAATGCTCGCCCAGATATTCGACCAAGAGTTCTGTGCCTTCCTTGGCATGCTCGGGTGGCAGATATGCCATCAGAATGTGCTTACCGACCGAGGGAGCACTTCCCGCGCTGGTGGCAAAAGAACGGCGACCCTTTGCATCGGTGATTGGGGTGCCGTCCTTGGTCAGAATCGGTTCACCACCGAGCATGTAACGCTTCTCACCGGTGGAACTGGTGTGATCCACCACCGTCAATCCGCACATGTGGGCAACAACCGGGTCTTCGCGGTGCTTGAGGTGCGCAGCCTTACCCACAAAGTCAGCATCCTTGACCTTCTTCATGGCCATTCCAGCTTCCAACACCGTGTACTCCGAGTCAAGTTCAGCACCGTAGGCACGGTAGCCCTTTTCGAGGCGGCCCGTTGTGCCGTACACACCGATGCCCACGGGAATGAGTCCGAATTCCTGGCCCGCGTCCCAGATCGCATCCCAGAGCTTTAGCCCCTGCTCGATCGGAATGTACAGCTCCCAGCCCAGGTCACCGACATAAGAAATTCGCGATGCCAAAACAAGTTGGGTGCCGATCTCAATGACCCTGCAGGTGCCGAAGGGGAATCCTTCATGGGACATATCGGTGCTGGTCACTTTCTCCATGACCTTGCGCGCATTTGGTCCCCAAATACCGATCGTGGAATACGCGGATGTGAGATCTGTGATGGACGCGGTGCCGTTCTCCGGCAACAGATCACGGAACCACTTGAGATCTGCCATGCCGTGGGCACCACCGGTGACAACGCGGAATTGGTTTTCACCAAGGCGCATGATCGTGAGATCAGATTGGTATCCGCCATTTGGCTTGAGCACTGGTGTGTAAACAACTTTGCCAATAGCAACATCCATTTGACGCAATGCGGCTTTTTGGACAACATCGAGTGCAGATGGTCCGGTGACGTCGAAAATTGCAAATGCCGAGAGGTCAACAAGGCCGGCAGTTTCACGCATTTGCAGGTGCTCGGCATTAATGATCGGGGACCACCAACGTGATTCCCATTCAGATGTGCGCGGCATGACAGCATCGCCGAATTTCTCCACCAGTGGTGCATTGGATTCGTACCAGAATGGACGCTCCCA
>JAGYKV010000004.1 GCA_018401415.1 Candidatus Nanopelagicales bacterium
AATGGAAACCGCGAATGGCCGCGACAGTGAATGGCGTGGCACTACCGGCCCTCTGGAAGTCAACCGCGGGAAAGTCAAAAATCCACTGTTCGGTGCATTCTTTAGCGCAGCGCAGGAGGCGGGATACCCACTCACCGAAGATGTCAACGGATATCAGCAGGAGGGGTTCGCGGCTTTTGACGGCAGTGTTCGTCGCGGGCTGCGCGTATCTGCTTCGACCGCGTATCTGCGTCCGGTCAAGAGCCGGCCCAATCTCACCATTAAAACCAGGTCACTTGCCACGAAAATTCTGTTCGAGGGCAAGAAGGCCGTGGGAGTGGAAGTACTTCACCGGGGCAAAAAGAAGGTCACCTATAAATGCAAAGAAGTAATCCTCTGTGGCGGAGCCATTAATTCACCGCAGTTACTGCAACTCTCCGGTGTCGGCGATTCCGATCACCTCGAGAGCGTGGGCGTGGAGCCGGTGCACCACCTACCGGGCGTTGGAGAAAATCTCCAGGACCACCTCGAGGTGTACGTGCAACACTCCTGTAAGCAGCCGGTCTCATTGAATCCGAATCTTGCCTTCTGGAAGCGGCCCTTCATCGGCGCCGCTTGGCTGTTTTTCCGAAAAGGACCAGGGTCATCCAATCACTTCGAGGGGGGCGGGTTCGCGAGATCCAATGAAAATGTGGAGTACCCCAACCTGATGTTCCACTTCCTCCCGATTGCGGTGCGCTATGACGGCACCGCTCCCGAGGGTGGCCACGGCTATCAGGTTCATATTGGACCCATGTACTCGAATTCCCGAGGGAGTGTGAAGATCAAGAGCGCGGATCCCACAGAGGCACCCGCGATCCTATTTAATTACCTATCCACCCCGGAGGACGAACAGGAATGGGTTGAGGCGGTGGAAGTCTCCCGAAAAATTCTCGGTCAATCCGCATTCGATCCCTATTCGGATGGCGAAATATCACCGGGGTCGAGCGTGAAAACTCGGGAGGAAATCTTGGAATGGGTCAAAAAGGACGGTGAAACCGCCTACCATCCGTCCTGCACCTGCAAAATGGGACTCGATGACATGTCGGTCGTTCACCCGGATTCACTCAAGGTGCACGGACTGGAAGGTGTGCGGGTAGTCGACGCATCGGTTATGCCGGTAGTGACGAATGCGAATATCTATGCCCCCACCATGATGATCGCTGAGAAAGCCGCGGATCTTATTAAAGGTAACAATCCGCTCCCACCTGAGTCAATTCCCTTTTATCGGCATTCAAAGTCTTGATAATTGGCGGGGGAATCAGCGCACCGGATTCACACAATTGAGGGAAGTGAGAAAGTCGTGAGCGAACTGTTCATCAACGGGGCCTGGGTGGGCGCCAGCGGTGGGGCAGTTCGCGAGATCAGCTGCCCGGCCGACGAAACATTGGTGGCAACCGTTGCCGAAGCCGATCCGGCCGATGCCCTCCGAGCGATAAAGGCCGCCCGAGCGGCATTCGATGGCAACTGGTGGAAATCCACCTCGGTGATTGAACGTGGTCGAATTTTGGAGCGGACCGCCGCCCTGATGGAGGATCGGCTCGAGGAGTTCGCTCGGGCCGAATCCCTCGACACCGGCAAAAGACTGGTGGAAGCGCGCTACGACATTGCCGACTCGATTCGGTGCGTTCGGTATTTCGCCCAACTGGGCCCCACCTTTTCAGGTCGCAAGGTCGACACCGGTGAACCCACCATCGAATCCCGGGTGCAATATGAACCCGTCGGCGTGGCCGTCTTGATTACCCCGTGGAATTACCCGCTACTTCAGGCAACCTGGAAAGTCGCACCCGCCATTGCCGCCGGGTGCACATTTATCCTCAAGCCCAGTGAACTCACCCCCAGTACTTCCATCATGCTCATGCAGGCCTTGGTAGATGCCGGGCTGCCCACAGGTGTCGGGAATCTGATTCTTGGTGCGGGTTCTGCAATCGGCGACACCCTTACCGCGAGTCCTGAAGTTGACATGGTGTCTTTCACCGGTGGTCTGGAAACGGGCAAGCGCGTCATGATCAGCGCTGCCGCCACCATCAAGAAAGTCGCCCTGGAACTGGGCGGCAAGAACCCCAATGTGGTCTTCGCCGATTCCAATATTGAGGCCGCACTGGACAATGCCCTCACCGCGATCTTCTTGCACTCGGGGCAAGTGTGCTCCGCCGGTTCCCGACTGATCATTGAGGAATCAATTCACGATACTTTCGTGGAACAACTCGTTGCCCGGGCCAAGCAGATCCGACTTGGTGGGCCATTCGACGACAGTGCCGAAACCGGCGCCCTGATCAGTGCGCAGCACCGGGATAAAGTGCACGCATTCGTCACTGCCGGAATCGCTGAAGGTGCCACCCTGCTGTGTGGTGGTCAACCCATGGATGGACCCGGGTACTTCTATCCGCCCACCATTTTGGGCAACTGCACCACCGCCATGCGCTGTGTCCAGGACGAATCATTTGGACCCGTCCTCACCATTGAAACTTTCATCACCGAAGAACAGGCAGTTGCCTTGGCCAATGACACCTACTACGGCCTCGCCGGTGCAGTGTGGACACAGGACGCCGGCAAAGCTCAACGGGTGGCGAATGCACTTCGCCACGGAACGGTGTGGATCAACGACTTCCACCCTTATGTGCCACAAGCCGAATGGGGTGGGTTTAAGCAGTCCGGCATTGGTCGCGAACTCGGCCCCAATGGACTCCTCGAGTACCTCGAAGCCAAACACGTGTATCAGAACACCGACCCGGCGCCATCAGGTTGGTTTGGTTCAGCCACATAAAAGGAGTACCCATGACGATCACGACAGAGAACGAATCCGCTGACAACGGTTCAAATGGCAAAGAACCCGCCATTTCGGTAAGCCACCTGTGGAAAATTTTCGGACCGACCCCGAACGCGATCGTGGGCACTCCGTACGCTGAGTTGAGCCGACCCGAATTACTCGCAGAAACAGGTTGCGTCGCCGCCGTGAACGATGTCTCTTTCGATGTCGCCGATGGCGAAGTATTTGTTGTCATGGGCCTTTCCGGTTCCGGTAAGTCCACCCTCGTTCGCTGCCTCACCCGTCTGATTGAACCAACGTCGGGTCAGGTTCTGATTGAAGGTGAAGATATTCTCGGGGCATCGGCTTCCCGGCTGCGTGAGTTGCGCCGAACAAAGTTCTCCATGGTCTTCCAACACTTTGGACTTCTCCCCCATCGATCAATCATTAATAATATTGCTTACTCGCTCGAGGTGAATGGCATGAAGAAGGACAAGCGCCATGCACGTGCCAATGAAGTGATTGAACTCGTTGGTTTGACCGGGTACGCCAATCATTATCCGGAGCAACTCTCTGGGGGCATGCAGCAGCGAGTGGGACTTGCCCGCGCACTTGCGGTGAACCCCGAGGTGATGTTTCTTGATGAACCATTCAGTGCCCTTGATCCACTGATTCGACGCGATATGCAAAATGAGATTGTTCGACTCCACCATGACCTCAACACCACCATGGTGTTCATTACCCACGATCTCGCCGAAGCTATGCGCATTGGCGATCGCATTGCGATCATGCGTGACGGTGCCATGGTCCAGATCGGCACACCCACCGAGTTGGTACTCAACCCCGCCGATGACTACGTCGCCGACTTCACCAACGATATTCCAAAGTCACATGTGCTTTGCGTGCAAGATATTGCCCGCCCGTTGGGCGAGCGAACGGTTAGCACCACCCAACCCATTGAATCCGATGTCATTGTTCGTTCGGTCATGCACCGAATCATGAGTGACCCCGATCCAATTAACGTGGTCAAGAACGGCCAGGTTATTGGGGTTGTGGGTCGCGAAGAACTCACCACAGTCTTTGCCCAAGATGTCGTAGAGGAACTGAAGACATGAAAGCCTGGGTAGACGATCATGTGCCCGAATTCTTTCGAAGAAAATGGGTTCTGGTCGTTGGACTGTTGATTGTGTGGTTCGTCATTGGGCGGATCTTCAGAGGTGTGCACACCCTGGATCTCCCTAACGCCCAAGACACTCCCACCACAGCATTCCTAGGTGACATGGCCGCGAACATCCGAGCCGCCAGGGCCGAGAACCCCATCTTCGTGTACGCGTTTAATCCATTCCGCCAGGGTATTGAGAGTTTCATTGAGGTCATTCGTCTGACCATTTCCGAACCTGCATCCGGTGGTGTCATTCCGCTCATTGGCTGGTTCGGTGTTGTGGCTCTGATCGGTTTCATCGTGTTTGCTTCCTCAAATTGGCGAACTTCGCTGTTGTCCATGGTGCTGATTTTCAGTTGCGGCGTACTCGGCATGTGGACCTATTCAATGGACACCCTGGCCTTGACCTTGGGCGCCGTCATTTTGTCGCTCGCGATCGCACTACCCATTGGTGTCTGGGCTGGTTTGAACGACAAAGTGATGACCGCGGTTCGACCCATTCTTGACCTGGCTCAAATCACTCCCACCCTTGTCTATCTCGCCCCACTCGCATTGGTGTTCCTCATTGGTGTTGCCGCCGCCACGATCGCCACCATGATTTACAGCATTCCGATCGGGATCCGCATCACCGCACATGCAATTCGCAGTTTGCACAACGGTCCCATCGAAGCGGCTGAGTCAATGGGTTCCACCCGTTGGCAAAAGCTCACCAAAGTGCAACTTCCCATGGCCAAGCGAACAATTATTTTGGGGATCAACCAGACAACACTCGCCGCGCTTTCCTTCGTGGTCATTGCCGCGCTGATTGGTGCGCCCGGTCTAGGAGAACCGATCCTAAGAGCTTTGTCGATTCGCAGTATTGGCGATGGCGTGACCGCGGGGCTCGCTGTTGTGCTCATTGCCGTGATGCTCGATCGGTCAACAACTGCCGCCGTCATCAAGAGCAATCAAATCCCGCTCACCGGTCAGCCGCTCCTGCGCCGTCGAATCGGTCTGATTGCCGCGGGTATCGCCACCATCGTGGCGATCATGGTGTCCCGTCAGCAATTGTGGGCCGCCGTATTCCCCGAAGCCCTTAACTTCAATGACCCCATTGGTGGCGGAGCCGATTCTTTCACCGAA
>JAGYKV010000005.1 GCA_018401415.1 Candidatus Nanopelagicales bacterium
CACCTGCATGGCATGCAGGGGGTCAGGGGTTCGAGTCCCCTCAGCTCCACAATGTCGTGTCTCGGGACATGCCAACGTGAACGAGGATTCATGGATTCCATTTGGAAAATGTGGAATCACAAATCTATTGCCGGATCGATGGATCTCGGATCTAACGGGTGTCAAGCCATTCAAATTGCTGTGCACACCTGTTAATCAAAAAGTTTCTTCCGTCTGGAGTGATGGTAACTTTGAGGGGTTTAGCCGTGCCCTGAACCATGGGGCACATGACGCATTCTTGACACCACCACAAATCTGTGTTCAACTAAGTCTGACTTCGAACAGATTACGAGCCATTCATCGAAACGAGTCTGTTTCATTAAATCTATCTCCTGAGAGCGGGACGCGACAAAAATGTCCATGGTCAAGACTTCCTATAGCAAGGTATTTGTAGCGTTGGCATCGGCGTTCCTGTTGATTCTTCCGAGTACCGTCGTCCAAGCAAACGAGCCAAATGCATCAATTCAGGAGTCGAGCAAGATTGCACTGCCTCCTAGCTGGGAGTTGATCCGACCGATCAGCAGCGTGATCGTCAAATACAAAGCGGGCGTTCCAGCAGAACAAGGCGGCATGGTCACCGGGCAGAGCGTCGTTCCGCAAGGAGTTGATCTTGAAAATCCGCGCGCAGCTGGCGGTGGTGCCACAGTTGTTGAACTTGAACAACCGGTGGTTCTAGCCGAAGCTGAGCAAATCGCAAATGCCTTGCAAAACGATCCGCGCGTTGAGTGGGCCGAACCCAATGGCTGGGTTTTCCCTAGTGCTTATCCCGCATCGCCCCCGAACGACAGCGACTACGACGATCTTTGGGGTCTGTGGGACACCTACGGGGTTCGGGTGGGATCAAGCGTCACCAACATGACTCCTGCTTGGACAACCAGTCGAGGGGATGGAATTGTCGTCGCGGTGCTCGACACCGGTCAGATCGAGCATCCAGACCTCGATGGGAACACTCTTCCTGGATATGACTTCGTCAGCAGTTCTGTTCCCGGGTCGGCGGTCTGTGTTCTGGGCGGCACTCCCGTTGAGCTTATTCGCGCAGTTGGCATGTCTCTCCCTAACAGCAATATGGACGGCGATGTCCTCGACACGGCTGGCTACGGCGCTGTGGGTCGTGACAGCAATCCACTTGATCCAGGTGATTGGGGTCGCAGTTACGGCTGCGACTTGAGCGGTGTCGTCCAATCAACGTTTGGGTCGTCGACTTGGCATGGAACGCACGTTGCCGGCACCGTTGCCGCGGTGACAAATAATGCGGTGGGCGTCTCAGGTGTGGCACCCAATGCCAAGATCGTGCCGGTTCGTGTTTTGGGATATGGCGGCGGCCAGGAGTCTGACATTGCTGACGCCATACGTTGGGCAGCCGGTTTAGAGGTGCCGGGAGTTCCCATAAATGGTAACAAGCGTGCGGACGTTATCAACATGTCACTTGGGGGCACAGGTGCATGTCCCAACTCTTATCAGGAGGCTATCAATGCCGCCCGCGCGGCTGGCTCCATTGTTGTTGTGGCCGCTGGCAATGAAGGTCAAGACGTTGCGAACGTTAGACCCGCTAATTGTGACGGGGTTATTAGCGTCGCCGCGATAAACGCGGCCGGAACCCGATCCTGGTACTCCAACTACGGTTCCGGTATCACAATTGCCGCTCCCGGTGGCGCCGGAGGCACCGGTGAGGATCCTGGCATCCTGTCAACGTACAGCTCCACGGCAACCGGTCCGGGCTACCCCGGTGGTGAAACTGGTTATCCGGATCCAGTCACGGCCGTACCAGCGCCTAACTATGGCTCTATCTCCGGAACCAGCATGGCGACACCGCATGTGGCCGGAGTAGTCGCCCTGATGCTGTCCGCGCCCGGCGGCCCACGCAGTGAAACTGCGGTTCGCACGCTTTTGCAGAACACCGCTCAGCCCTTTGCCAATGACCTGGTTTGTGATCCGTTGGAGCCGTCGAAAACTTGTGGTGCGGGAATAGCCAATGCTGCGGCGTTCACGGCACCTCAGTTAACCGGGATGAGTTCCAATACGAGTGTGCCATCAGGTGGTGCGAGCGTGGTGATCAATGGGTCAAATCTTGCAAGCGTGACCTCACTGCGATTCGGCGATTCGACGGTGGCAATTACCTCGGTGACACCAACGCAGATCACCGCTATCGTCCCACCGAACCCCGCGGGTACGGTAGCGGTCACGGTCCGCAGTGTCTCGGGTCAAAGCAACCGACTGACGTTCACCTATGCCGATCCAGCACCTCCGGCCCCGCCTGCCCCTGCGCCAGATCCAGTTCCAGTCCCAGCGCCAGTTCCAGCGCCAGTACCAACACCTCCAACGACACCGCTTCCTAACCCGGATCCATCGCCTGTTAAACCAATGCAACCCAACATGGTTGACGTAGTTCGGGGTTTAAGCCCGACTCAGGTGCAACAACTCAGTGGAACCGAATTAGCCCAGTTGACCCCACAAGCGTTCGCGGTAATGACGCCGGCTCAAGTTCGCGCACTGCGTCCAAATCAGATCACACCACAAATCAGTCGAGCGAGTTTGCGCGCACTGTCCCCCGAGGCTGTCCGGGCGTTTCAGCCGCGCACCCTTAACGCGTTTCGAGCATGGCAAATCCGTGCTCTCACCCCCCGACAAGCTCGAGAACTTAGACCCAAGCAAATTGCGAGTCTTGGACCCTTGAAACGCAAGATCATTGCGAGCAAGCGCGACTAGGCATTTGCTGGTGTGAACCCAAGAAGACGCCTGTTTTTGGCTGGGACGCCCGCCCTTTCATTTCCACTTTTACATTCGCGCTTTTTCTTATAGGTTGAAATTATTAGGCTCCGCAGACTTGGCCGGAATTTCAGAGTTTTCTCAGTATTTCATCTGAGTGTGCAAGCTGGGGGCTCTGGAAATGCTGATATGGATGAGTAGTAGGTGGAGTATTTCCCACAATGAGCGCTACGGTCGGGTCATGACTCTCAAAGTGGCAGCCTTTGCTTCCTCAGACAACTTCAAGTGATCTGGTCGACTCGTCCGTGTACACCCATGCAGCCATGTTTGCACTTAGGCCAACATTTGAAGGCGACCGTCAGAAACTGACTAGTGAACTGAAAAGTCTTCTGGAATCACAGCGGGATAGCCCGATGGTGTTAAGTATCCAAGTTTTCGTGAGTGATGGCGAATCCACTCACGATGTGCTTCTGCTCGCGCAATTCACCAACCATGACGGACTGATTAAACTGCGTGAGACACCTGAACACCGGAAGATTATTGAGTTTTATGAAATCTATTTCGATGACAAACTCCGAGCCACCGTTGATGGCATTGCAGAGAATTAGCGCAAGTCCTTAAAATTCATATCGGTTCATTTGCGTTGAGTGGGTGCACCGAATCCCTAGATTACGCCCTGTGGTGAGGCGAAATATTGCCTTTTCTTTACGGCGCCATCACGATCACGGTGAGCTTGCCCACATTGCTGGTTCCGCCACCGGGTGCAGTGGTGGTCACGGTGACAACGGCTTTGCCAACCTTTTTAGCGGTGATTTGCCAGATTGTGCGACCTGGTACACCCACCATTCCAGTTTCAGCGGGGGCGGCGTACACGCCTTGG
>JAGYKV010000006.1 GCA_018401415.1 Candidatus Nanopelagicales bacterium
TTAAGAATAAATCACCGGGTCAGTGGAAAGCGCACCGATATTCGAAGTTAGGCTGCAGGTGCGTTTGACCCAGCAACACCCGCTCAGCAGGAGGAACACATGTCGTCGGTATCCCCTTTGAAGGATTCTTCGATCCTGATTACCGGTGGAACCGGATCTTTTGGCAAGGAATTCCTCCGCACCGTGCTCAATGATCACGACCCACGCCGCGTGGCGATCTTCTCCCGCGACGAACTCAAACAATATGAAATGAAGCAGGAGTGGGGAACCGACGATCGCGTTCGGTTCTTCTTGGGCGATATTCGCGATTATGACCGCTTAGTAATCGCCCTTCACGGTGTTGACCACGTTGTGCACGCTGCCGCCCTGAAGCAAGTTGATACCGCCGAGTACAACCCCATGGAGTACATCAAAACAAATGTGCTGGGTTCAGAGAATGTGATTCGCGCTTCCATGCAGGCCGGTGTGAAAAAAGTTGTTGCCCTTTCCACCGACAAAGCTTCCTCTCCCATCAATTTATATGGCGCTACAAAGTTAACCGCAGACAAATTATTTATTTCGAGTAATAACTATTCAACGAATGCGGGCACCAAATTCGCTGTTGTTCGCTACGGCAATGTCATGGGCAGCCGTGGTTCGGTGATCCCCTTTTTCCGCGACTTGGCGCAAAAGGGTGAGCCACTACCCATTACCGACATACGCATGACCCGGTTCTGGATCACCTTGCCGCAGGCTGTTGATTTTGTTGTTCAGAGTTTCGCTGACATGAACGGCGGCGAGTTGTATGTGCCACGAATTCCCAGCATGAAGGTCACCGATTTGGCGGAAGCAATCGCCCCGGGTGCGCCATTGGTTGAGATCGGTATTCGACCGGGTGAGAAGTTACATGAAGAAATGATTTCTGCTGAAGATGCGCGTCGGACTTTTGCGCAACCAACGCGGTATATCGTTCCTCCGACCCTTGCCGAGTGGGGTTTCATCGATCCTATTGGTGAAATTGTCCCCGATGGTTTCTCCTATTCATCTGACACCAACGACCAGTGGCTGAGTGTGGAAGACATTCGAGTACTCATGGCTGAATTAGGCGTGTAATTAACGCAAGTTTGGAGCAGGTATGAACGACTCCGCATTAGGCCTTGATGGACTTCTCGCATGGTCACAGGCCCGACTCGTCGCCTACTCAGCCGGACGGCCACTCCCATTCGCTCGAGCTCGACTCGACGAAGCCAGCGGTTCATTACTCGGCGAACCACTCCTTAGTTTGGTGGACGAACCCAGTACCGATGTAGCCGAATTCGATGGTTTCGCCGTGTGTGCCGGTGGTCCGTGGATCGTCACCGAACTAATCCCCGATGTAGCCCTGCCACCGCATTATGCGGTCAAGGTGCGGTCACTCGAGCCCATCCCCCCGCACACGGATGCGGTTCTTGCAATCGGTCAATCTGTTGTTGAGACAGATGCAGATATTGCCACTTTAATTGCGCGCGATGCACTGAACGGCACCCCCGATGAAAACGCTAGACCTGATTTTGGTGCGGGAATCATTCGCCAGGCAGCAATTGCTGCGGCCGGCCGTGAATTGGTTCCCGCCGACACATTGATCACCCCGCAGGTGATCTCCTTGGCTGCTGCGGCCGGGTACGACCAGGTCACCGTGTGCCGCCCACCTGTTGTCACCACCCTCGT
>JAGYKV010000018.1:0-213938 GCA_018401415.1 Candidatus Nanopelagicales bacterium
GGGAACAGCTAATGCGTGTTTCGCGATCCGGATGACGATAACACCGGGGGACTTCGGGAGTTGGGACCTCAGGATCCACCGAGTGAAACTCTTACTGCTTTAGCTACGAACAATTTCGATGGATGCAATTACAACATCTGACTTGGGACGATCCTGAGCACCTGTTTCCACCGCTGCAATAGCGTCAACAACATCGCGTGATGGTTGATCCGCAACTTCGCCGAAAATGGTGTGTTTAAAGTTCAACCAGGTTGTTGGAGCAACAGTAATGAAGAACTGTGAACCATTGGTGTTGGGACCGGCGTTTGCCATGGCCAGAATGTATGGCTTGTCGAAGGTGAGTTCTGGATGTGTTTCATCTTTGAACTTGTAGCCCGGGCCACCGGTTCCGGTGCCCAATGGATCGCCACCTTGAATCATGAAACCCGGAATAATCCGGTGAAAGACCACGTCTTTGTAAAGAGGGGCGGTGGACTTGGCTCCCCGTGGGTCGGTCCACTCGATGGTGCCCTCCGCTAGACCGATGAAGTTCTCCACGGTTTTCGGGGCCTGATCTGGGAAAAGATTAACGGTGATATCGCCAAGGTTTGTGTGCAGAATCGCTTGAGTTGTCATGGGTGAATACTTTCATGTCAGGTCCTGACGTACTCGCGCGGGATATTGATATCCAGCACGGGAAGACCAACCTCTGAGCATGCTTCCACCAAACGTTGATCCAAGGTGATCATGGCCGAAGCATTGGCTGCCAGCGCTGTTGATAAATGCAGAGCATCAAGACTGCGCAGGTGTGGTGGTGGAGTTTGTCCTGCTGCACGAAAAATGGCCGGGGTGATCTCAATGATCTCTATTCCGCGTAAAACGGAGGACACCTCAAATTGATCGATGTCTAAACGAGTTGCTGCGCGACGCATTTCCGTCTCAATAATGCGCCCTGAAATCACATAATGCTGATCAACTCTCAGGTCTTGTAGGTAATCCTGAACTTGTGATGTGGAATCTTCTGCACGAATTAAAGGAATGGCAGCGGATGTGTCCAGGTAAATAATCAACCCTCACCACGCAGGCTTTCCAGAATCTGGGCATTGGATTCCATGTCAGGGCGCGCATGGGCGGAAATTGTGGCGAAGGAGAAATGTGGATCTGACCGAGTGACCGTGAGTCCCGGGAACGGATCGTCTGAGAGTGGACAGATGGTTGCGACCTCCTGGCCATTATTGGTAATCACAAACGACTCGCCCTGCTCCACAGCTTTAAGGATCCGGCCGCTTTCATTGCGCAGGGTGCGGTGGCTAATTCTTTCGATTGTCACTGAACTACCGTAGCACGGTGTAGCACAGTTATCAAAAGGTGGAAATCCCGGTACAACCTGTGGAGCTTAGGAGACTCGAACTCCTGACATCTGCCTTGCAAAGGCAGCGCTCTACCAACTGAGCTAAAGCCCCGGGTGGGTGATTCTTATTGGGTGGTTACAACCTGCGGAATCGTAGCCGAGGGGTTACCGAAGGTCTTGATCGGCTCCAACTTCAGACCAGAGGTCATCGTCATTTTGATTTGCCGTTACCTGGCGGTAGACCAGGTACCCAATTCCTGCAAGCGCCACGAGCAATATAAATTTCTTCATGGTCTGAAGATACATCCTTTCAGAAACCGATAACACCGGGGACTTCGGGAGTTGGGACCTCAGGATCCACCGAGTGAAACTCTTACTGCTTTAGCTACGAACAATTTCGATGGATGCAATTACAACATCTGACTTGGGACGATCCTGCGCACCTGTCTCCACCGCTGCAATGGCGTCAACGACATCGCGTGATGTTTGATCGGCGACTTCACCAAAAATGGTGTGCTTGAAGTTCAGCCACGTTGTTGCTGCAACGGTAATAAAGAATTGCGAACCGTTGGTGTTGGGACCTGAGTTCGCCATGGCCAGAATGTAAGGCTTGTCGAATGTGAGTTCGGGGTGTGCTTCATCTTTGAACTTGTAGCCGGGGCCACCCGTGCCGGTGCCCAGAGGATCGCCACCTTGAATCATGAAGCCAGGAATAATCCGGTGAAAGACCACGTCTTTGTACAAAGGTGCGGTGGACTTGGCACGCACGCGTGGGTCGGTCCACTCGATGGTGCCCTCCGCCAGACCGATGAAGTTCTCCACGGTCTTTGGGGCCTGGTCAGGAAAGAGATTAACGGTGATATCGCCGAGGTTTGTATGCAGAATCGCTTGAGTTGTCATGGGTGAATACTTTCATGTCAGGTCGAGGCGTATTCGCGCGGGATATTGATATCCAGCACAGGTAGACCAACCTCCGAGCATGCTTCCACCAAACGTTGATCCAAGGTGAGCATGGCTGAAGCATTGGCTGCCAGCGCTGTTGCTAAATGCAGAGCATCAAGACTGCGCAGGTGCGGTGGTGGAGTTTGTCCGGCTGCACGAAAAATGGCCGGGGTGATCTCAATGATCTCTATTCCGTGTAAAACTGAGGACACCTCAAATTGATCGATGTCCAAACGAGTTGCTGCGCGACGCATTTCCGTCTCAATAATGCGCCCTGAAATCAAGTAATGCTGATCAACTTTCAGGTCTTGTAGGTACTCCTGAACTTGTGATGTGGAATCTTCGGCACGAATTAAAGGAATGGCAGCAGATGTGTCTAGGTAAATAATCACCCCTCACCACGCAGGCTTTCCAGAATCTGGGCATTGGATTCCATGTTAGGGCGCGCATGGGCGGAAATTGAGGCGAAGGAGAAATGTGGATCTGACCTAGTAACCGTGAGACCCGGGAAGGGATCATCTGATAGTGGGCAGATGGTTGCGACCTCCTGGCCATTATTGGTAATCACAAACGACTCGCCCTGCGCCACAGCTTTAAGGATCCGGCCGCTTTCATTGCGCAGGGTGCGGTGGCTAATTCTTTCGATTGTCACTGAACTACCGTAGCACGGTGTAGCACAGTGATCAAAAGGTGGAAATCCCGGTACAACCTGTGGAGCTTAGGAGACTCGAACTCCTGACATCTGCCTTGCAAAGGCAGCGCTCTACCAACTGAGCTAAAGCCCCGGGTGGGTGATTCTTATTGGGTGGTTACAACCTGCGGAATCGTAGCCGAGGGGTTACCGAAGGTCTTGATCGGCTCCAACTTCAGACCAGAGGTCATCGTCATTTTGATTTGCCGTTACCTGGCGGTAGACCAGGTACCCAATTCCTGCAAGCGCCACGAGCAATAGAAGTTTCTTCATGGTCTGAAGATACATCCTTTCAGAAACTGATCCGCCGGGTGGTGAGACGGTGGGCCCAGATGGACTTGAACCATCGACCTCTTCCTTATCAGGGAAGCGCTCTAACCAAGCTGAGCTATGGGCCCGAAATAGCAGACTGAGCCTACACAGCCTTGGTTAAACATCGACACTGAGGACCACATCAACACCTCGAGCAATTATTGCCCTGAGGGTTTGGGACGGTTATTCGTCGTCGAGATCGGTTAAGTCGTCGAGGAAAACCGGTGAGGTTGGATCCCGTTCAAGTTCGGACTCGTTCTCGTTCTCAAAAAACTCCGGCGTCATGTTGTTCATGAGCCCCACTCTAAGGCTGAAGGTGTGGTTGTTTCCCCCTTCTTGGGTGACATTTCGGTGAACAAAAGAGTGCTTACTACTCAGACATCTTCACTGAGAACCACTTCAACTCCCCCGGTGATGCCCACGGTCAGGTTATACATGATCGTGAACAGGCCGGCGAGCGCCGAGACTAAAACGATCTCCACTGAAGCCACAATCAGGGTTGCGCCAATTACTTGGCCGAAACCCAGGGTCGTGACAAGGTCGAGCCCACTGGTACTCCCAACAACGTCGGTGACTGTTCCCGAGAGTGACACGATCACACCGGTGCGATCAAGCACAAACCACACAACTGACACCGCAACAACGAGAACGATCGCAATGGCGAGCGAGAGAAGGAACGCAGCCTTTGTCACCGACCAAGGGTCAAACTTGGTGACATAGAGGCGTGCGCGCCGGGCGCTCATTCACTTACTTCCGCTGCAGGGACCTCTGTCTCTACTGATACAACTTCTTCGATCTCAGTCGCTTCTTGATCGTCGTCTTGATCGTCTTCGTCGACTTCACCACCGCGAGCAACGGCTACGACACTGGTGTCTTCACCCAGGCGCATCATGCGCACACCCATGGTGTCGCGACCTGATGCACGGATTTCATCTACTCGGATCCGAATGACAACACCGTTTGATGCGATCGCAAAGATTTGATCGGTTTCGGCACACACCATGGCGCCAACAAGGTGACCGCGCTCCTCCGGCAACTTCATGGCTCGCACACCCGTGCCACCGCGACCCTTGGGTTGCCACTCGTCAATGCTTGTTCGTTTGCCGAAGCCACCATCGGTGATAGTGACTACGTAACTATTCGGTGTTGCGACATCCATGGACAACAACGAGTCACCTTCTTTGAAGCGCATGCCGATGACACCTCCGGTTGCGCGACCTGTTGGCCGCAATGTTGAATTCGCGGCGCTAAAGCGAGCCGAACGTCCCTTCTTGGACACCAAGAGTAGGTCGTTCTCCTCGGACACCAAACGCGCACCGATCAGGTGATCGCCGTCGTGCAGGTTGATCGCAATGATTCCGCCTTGACGGTTGGTGTCGTATTCACTCAACTTGGTTTTCTTGACCAAACCGGCTTCGGTGGCCAAGACCAAATAGGCACTGGCTTCGTAGTCTGGAATCGCAAGAACCTGAGTAATGGTTTCGTCGGGTTGAAATGCCAACAGGTTGGCGACATGTTGGCCGCGAGCGTCACGACCGGCCTCGGGAAGCTGATACACCTTGGCCCGATACACCCGACCGAGGTTGGTAAAGAACAGAATCCAGTGGTGGGTGGTCGTGATGAACATATGGTCAACGACATCGTCTTGACGAAGTGCCGCGCCTTTGACACCTCGGCCACCGCGACGCTGAGCGCGATACAAATCACTCTTGGTGCGTTTGGCGTATCCGCCAGACGTGATAGTGACAACGACATCTTCGACAGCGATCAAGTCCTCGTCGGTGACATCGCCGTCCCAGACAACGAAATCGGAGCGGCGGTCATCGCCAAACTTGTCTGAGATTTCAGTGAGTTCATCGCTAACAATCTGACGTTGACGAACGGGGTTTGACAAAATGTCATTGAAGTCATCGATCTTGACTCTGAGTTCTTCGAATTCATCGATAATCTTTTGGCGTTCGAGTGCTGCCAAGCGGCGCAACTGCATGTCAAGAATCGCGGTTGCTTGGATTTCGTCGATCTCGAGTAGGTTCATTAAGCCCAAGCGAGCATCTTCGACGGTGGCACTAGACCTAATTAACGTAATGACTTCATCAAGAGCGTCTAAGGCTTTGAGGTAGCCGCGAAGAATATGCGCACGTTCCTCAGCTTTGCGCAGCCGGTACTTGGTGCGGCGCTGAATCACTTCGATTTGATGAGTGACCCAATGCGACAGGAACGCTTCGAGACTCAATGTCCGAGGAACACCGTCAACCAGTGCCAACATATTTGCACCGAAGTTGTCTTGCAGTTGGGTGTGCTTGTACAGCTGGTTCAACACAACTTGCGCCACAGCATCGCGCTTGAGTTCAATGATCAGACGCATGCCGGTGCGTGAAGATGAATCATCGCGGACATCGGAGATGCCGGTCAGCTTGCCATCGCCAACCAACTCGGCAATGCGCAACAAAAGGTTGTCGGGGTTCACCTGGTACGGCAATTGAGTCACAATCAAAATTTGGCGACCACGTTTATCTTCTTCGACGGTGACAACCGCGCGCATGGTGATAGAACCACGGCCGGTGCGTTGGGCATCTTCAATTCCCTTGCGACCAACAATTAACGCACCTGTTGGGAAATCTGGTCCTTTGACCAGTTCCATCATGGCGGTTTGACGTTGTTCAGATGTCGACTCGGGGTTGGCCAATAGCCATTGGGCCGCAGCGGCAATTTCCCGCAAGTTATGTGGGGGAATGTTGGTAGCCATGCCCACGGCAATACCGGAAGCACCGTTGACCAGCAGATTCGGGAACCGACTTGGCAGAACCGAAGGTTCTAGTGTGCGGCCGTCGTAATTAGGTTGGAAATCAACGGTGTCCTCATCAATATCGCGAACCATCTCCATGGCAAGAGGAGCCATGCGGCACTCGGTATAACGTTGGGCAGCGGGCGGGTCATTGCCAGGGGAGCCGAAGTTTCCTTGACCTTGAACTAGTGGGTATCGCAGTGACCACGGCTGGGCAAGGCGCACGAGTGCGTCGTAGATAGCACTGTCACCGTGCGGGTGATAACTACCCATGACATCGCCCACAACGCGGGCACTCTTGGAGAAGTTGCGATCTGGTCGGTAGCCGCCGTCGTACATGGCATAGATAACTCTTCGGTGCACCGGCTTAAGGCCGTCGCGGACATCGGGGAGGGCTCGCGAAACAATGACCGACATTGAGTAGTCCAGGTAGGAACGCTGCATTTCGGTTTGCAGATCCACCGGTTCGATTCGGCCGTGGCTACTCACTACTTCTACTTCGACCTCAATGTCATCTGACACGTATATCTCCGTCTACGGTTGTGTGTTAATGGTCTGGTGAAAGTCTTTAAATATCCAAGAAGCGAACATCGCGAGCATTTTGTTGGATGAAGTTACGCCGAGACTCAACGTCTTCGCCCATGAGGACGCTAAACATTTCATCGGCTTGGGCTGCATCGTCAAGGGTGACCTGCAGCAAAACGCGATCAGCCGGGTTCATGGTGGTATCCCACAACTCGTCTGCGTTCATTTCACCCAATCCTTTGTAGCGCTGAAGCGCTTCCTCTTTGGGTAGTCGACGGCCGGCAGCAAGACCTGCTTCAATGAGAAGATCCTTCTCGCGCTCTGTATACGCGAAGTCAGCCGTTTCACGCGACCACTTAATTTTGTACAACGGTGGCTGCGCTAGATACACGTGACCTTGATCCACGAGTGGACGCATGAACCTGAATAGGAGTGTCAAAAGCAGGGTGCGAATGTGTTGTCCGTCTACATCGGCGTCGGCCATCAGTACAACTTTGTGGTAACGCAAACGGTTGAGATCGAATTCCTCTTGAACACCTGTACCAAATGCGGAGATCAACGCCTGGACTTCCGTGTTCTGGAGAACCTTGTCAATGCGAGCTTTTTCCACATTGAGGATTTTTCCGCGAATGGGCAGAATTGCTTGGGTACGGGGGTCTCGACCTTGACGTGCTGAACCACCGGCACTGTCACCTTCAACGATAAAAACTTCACATTCTTCTGGTTCGCGACTGGAGCAATCAATCAACTTACCGGGCATTCCTGCACCACCGAGGAGGCCTTTTCGATTTCGAGCCAGATCACGTGCCTTTCGGGCCGCAATACGAGCTGTTGCAGCATTGACTGACTTGCGAGCAATCTCTTTACCCTCCGCCGGGTTCTGTTCAAACCACGCACCCAATTGGTCATTGACCAATTTTTGTACGAAGGCTTTCATTTCAGTGTTACCAAGTTTTGATTTTGTCTGGCCTTCAAACTGTGGTTCAGCAAGTTTCACACTGACAATTGCGGTGAGGCCTTCACGGATATCTTCACCTGAAAGATTCGGGTCTTTCTCTTTCAGAATGTTCCACTCGCGAGAGAATTTATTGATCAAGGAAGTCAATGCGGTGCGGAAACCTTCTTCGTGGGTTCCACCTTCGGTTGTATTTATGGTGTTAGCAAATGTGTAAACAGATTCGGCATAGGTGTTATTCCATTGCATGGAGATTTCCGCACTCAGAGTTTTATCTTCTGATTCATAGGCCAATTCAATGATGGTGGGGTTGGCGACACCTTTGCTCGCATTTATGTGTTTGACAAAATCAGTTATGCCACCGTCATATTTATAGCTGACATGGCGAATCTCTTCTTTTTCTTCAATAACTTCGCCAACCTCGACAACTGTGATTGCAGTTGCGCGCTCGTCGGTGAGATCAAGTCGGAGTCCACGGTTCAGAAAGGCCATTTCTTGAAAACGGCGAGCTAATGTGGTGAAGTCGAATTCGGTGGTTTCGAAAATATCGCCATCAGCCCAGAATGTGACCGTGGTGCCGGTGCGATCTGTTTTCTCACCTTTGGCTAATGGAGCAACCGGGACGCCGTATTTGTAACTTTGGCGGTACACCAAACCATCGCGATGAATTTCGACGTCGAGATCGGTGGACAGAGCGTTCACAACGGAGACGCCCACACCATGGAGCCCCCCAGACACGGAATAGCCACTACCGCCAAATTTGCCGCCCGCATGTAAGACGGTGAGAACAACTTCCACCGCTGGTTTTTTCTCGATCGGGTGTTCATCTACCGGGATTCCACGGCCATCGTCAATAACCCGAACCCCGCCATTGGCCAGGATTGTTACCTGAATATCGGTGGCGTACCCCGCGAGGGCTTCGTCGACCGCGTTGTCCACGACTTCGTAGACCAGGTGGTGTAGTCCACGCTCACCCGTAGAGCCGATGTACATGCCGGGGCGCTTGCGTACGGCATCTAGGCCTTCAAGCACGGTAATCGCACTGGCGTCATACGACACTGGCGAGCCTCCTTTTGGGGTTTCCTTGGTTAAGGTTCCTGATGAGGTACTTCAGCACAAAAACAGGATTGACGGTTGTTCCAGTGTACTGGCTTTTACTGAGTCCACCTAGCCCATAACGGCGGTTCTGGGCATAAGTACGTCATTTGACCCCCTACCTGTGCATAGGGGTACGAAATATGGGGGAAAATGTCACATCGGTGATCTGAGGGCCAAAATTGGGGGCCTCAGCCGTAAGTGTCACGGGGCCCGCGGCCCGGTACCCGCCACGCACCCTTTTTCCATGAGGGGCTTTGGGGGCCGGTGATCCGAAGCCCGGTCACCACGCCAGCGCCAATTTCGGCCGCAATCGCCCCCAGGATCGAGGTGGTGAGTAGTTTGAGCTGGGTGGCCCATGCCGTTGATTCAGCTTGAATATGCAAAATGCCACCGTTGAACTCCCCCGGGGTGCTGTGGGCGGCAACATCAAGGCCCACAATTTCTGACCATCTGGTAGCGAGGGCAGCCACCGCGCTGTCATGTTGCCACCCCTGCTCGACCACGAGTTTTTCCAGGGCTGTCCCAATAAGTTCTGGATCCCTTCCCGTTCGGTCCTTTATTTTCCGGGTGCGTTGCGGTCCTCCTTTTGTCACCCGACGAAGTGACCTCTGGGCGGCAGCGGCTTGATCCTCGGGGGTGAAGTTATTCGGGGTATCCGTCATGACGGTTGCACACTTCCTGTGGTGACGAGATACCGCTTACCTCCCATTGTTTCTGGGATGTCATTGTCAACGGCAGCAGTGATAAATACCTGTGGTGCATCAGCAACTAATTCTGCCAGTGTCTCGCGTCGTAGTGTGTCCAGTTCAGCGAATACATCGTCCAAGATAATTATTGGTTCCACACCGTCACCTCTAAGCACATCAGCACTTGCGATCCGAAGTGCTAGTGCGGCTGACCATGATTCCCCGTGGGAAGCAAAGCCTTTCAATGGCAAGTCTCCCAAGGTCACCAGAAAATCATCTCGCTGTGGCCCCACCAATGTGACTCCACGAATCAGTTCCTCTCGTTTTCTATCCAATAAGGCTGACCTAAATTCATTTTCTATCTCAGTTGCGGTCAGTTCCGTGGATGATAAATATTTAGATTGATAACTTAAAGAAATTTCAGATGAACTGACGGCCTGTTCACCACCACTTATTGCTGCATAGCGTTGGGTGAAATGTGGTTCCAAGTCAGAGAGTAATTTCAAACGTGAGTTAACTATTTCAGTTCCCACTCGAATAAGTTGTTCGTTCCATACATCTAGAGTGCTGTCAATATTTTCTTTATTAGGTGAACGTAAAAGGGCATTTCTCTGTTTTAAGATTTTTTCGTAGTCGTTTTTAACACCAATAAAACGAGGTGATCTTTGGACTAAGGTTTCATCCAGAAACTTTCTTCTATCCACTGGATCGCCTTTGACCAATGCTAAATCCTCTGGCGCAAACATGACCGCTCTAATTATTCCTAGGATATCTCTGACTCGTGGTGTAGGTGATCGATTGATGTTTGCCCGGTTAGCTTTCCCAGGTGAAATTTCAATATCAATATTGACCGAACGATCTTCCTCGACAAAACGTGCTCTGATGACGGCTGATTCTTGACCTGCTAAAACAAGTGGCTGATCAGAGGCAACCCTGTGGCTATTAAGTGTGGCGAGATAATAAATTGCCTCGACAATATTTGTTTTCCCTTGCCCGTTGGCACCAACTAGAATATTTACGCCAGGGTCCCATTCCACATGAATGTCCGAGTACGACCTGAAATTATGTAGGTTCAGGGCCTGCACCCACATGGTTTTCAGCCAGTGAGACGGATAGGCATTAACAGGTAGCGGTAGTCCTCTTCAACAGCTTTACCTTCTGCTGTCAGCCCCGTTATTACCGCTGGTTTCGTTGATTGAGTGAAGGAGAACAGGGCCTTTGTTGACGAAATTGCATTCAGTCCATCTATGAGAAATCCTGGATTGAACGCTATCTCAATGGTATCTCCATCTACTTCCGCACTGAGTGTCTCATTCGCTTGAGCATCTTCACCGGTCCCGGCACGCAAATTTAATTCACTACCCTCAAAAACCATGCGAATCGGTGTATTGCGTTCAGCCACTAGAGCTACCCTTTTCACTGCATTGAGTAATTCCTGGGTGTCAACAACCGACCGTGTCGATGATTCATTTGGGAGTAGCGACCTGTACTTGGGGAACTCACCATCGAGTAAACGTGTTGTGGTGCGCATGCCATCTGATTCAAACCCAATGAGTCTTTCACCGTCTGGGGCAATAGCAAATGAAACAGTTTCGGAACCTGCCATATTTTTTGCTGAATCTGCCAGGATCTTAGCCGGGATAAGGGTGTTTAATTCCATAGAGGTTTTCTTCGGTGACCAAGGGAATGTCCGAACGGCTAATCGATATCTATCCGTTGCTGCAAGAGTGACGTTGGTTCCATCAATTTCCATTCTAATTCCGGTGAGCACCGGCAACGTGTCATCTTTACCAGCGGCAATTGCTACCTGAGCAACTGCTTGGGCAAAAACCCCACTATCCACATTTCCAGCTGTATCTGGCATGTCCGGAAGTGATGGATAATCTTCAACAGGGAGGGTTGGGAGTGTGAATGAACTTCGCCCACACTCAATAACTACCCGATTACCTTCAACTTTCACAACAACCGGTTGTGCAGGAAGAGCTTTTGTGATGTCAGCGAGTAGCCGACCCGACACGAGTGTCTTGCCGGGTGTCAGGACATCTACTGGGCACTGAACTTTCGCTGAAATTTCGTAATCAAAACTGCTGAGGGTAAGCGAATCACCTTCGGCCACCAACATAACACCGGATAAAACCGGCATGGATGGACGAATGGGAAGTGTTCGAGCCGCCCATGTCACAGCATGAGCCAATGCATCGCGTTCGACTCGGATGTGCACGGAAACTCCTTGTACTTCTTTTTAGAGTGTATGTCTGAACGCTAAGACTAGTGACCTTTATGCGTCTTGGGAATGTGGGAGTTGGGCATCCACAACCTTGATCCTTATGGGTGGTAAGGAAACCTCATCAAAGTTATAAGTCGTAGTAGTAGTAGGGGCTGTGGGAACTGTGGATAACCCAGAAGCTAAGCACGCCTTATCGCGTGGTGTTGTGCACAGCGAATGTGGGCAAGTCCATGTCTACATGTGGAGGGAGGTGGATATCCACTGAAAAATCCAGCCTTGTACACACATTGAAGGTTAGGTATCCACAATATTCTGGTGAAAGAGAAGAAATGGTTGAAGTTATACACAAGTTGTGCACTACTGGGGATTGGGGGACATGTGTTGTTCACTTTGTCCCCTTCAATCTGTAATTTCTCAGGTTATACACAGGTTAATCCACAGGACTTATCCACACCTATGGATAACCATGGGGATAGATGAGATTAATGTTAACGAATGTGACATATGGTGAGGGTTGTTACATGGGTCGAGGTTGGGATTTTATTCGACTTGTGAGGTCGGTGACCTGGTTGTATAGGCTTCGGCGCTCAGCCATCAGCTCCCGAATTTTACGGTCAGCATGCATAACCGTGGTGTGATCACGCCCACCAAAAGCCTGCCCTATTTTTGGAAGGGAAAGGTCAGTGAGTTCCCGGCACAGGTACATGGATATTTGTCGAGCAGTGACAAGCGTGCGACTGCGACTTGCACCACATAATTCCTCAATGCTGACACCAAAATAGGATGCGCAGGCTCCCATAATTTGAGCAGCCGTGATTTCAGGGCCAGAGTCGTTAGGCAATAGATCCTTGAGAACAGCTTCGGTAATGGCAAGGTCAACCGGTTGTTGATTCAAAGAAGCGAATGCGGTGACACGAATAAGCGCACCTTCAAGTTCCCGAATATTTGTTGAGATCTTAGAGGCAATAAACTCAAGAACTTCCGGCGGCGCAGTGAGCCTCTCCTGAGCTGACTTTTTCCGAAGAATTGCAATACGTGTTTCGAGGTCGGGTGGTTGAACATCTGTGATCAGACCCCACTCAAATCGGGAACGCATGCGATCCTCAAAGTCTTGTAGTTGTTTTGGTGGTAGGTCGCTAGTAATTACAATTTGTTTATTTGCATTATGAAGTGTATTGAAAGTATGGAAAAACTCTTCCTGTGTCTGGACTTTTCCACTCAAGAACTGAATGTCATCAACTAAAAGAACATCTATATCACGATACCGGCGTTGGAAATTCGCTGCTTTGTCATCGCGGATACTGTTGATGAATTCATTGGTAAATTCCTCAGAACTGATGTAACGGACGTGGGTACCCTTAAACAAGGTTCGAGTGTAATGACCAATTGCATGGAGCAGGTGAGTTTTTCCTAAGCCAGATCCTCCATAAATAAACAACGGGTTGTATGCCTGAGCGGGTTGTTCCGCAACGGCGACTGCGGCCGCGTGAGCAAAACGATTGCTTGTCCCAATAACAAATGTGTCAAAGGTGTACTTGCTATTTAGCCTGCCGGTGTCTTCCTTGTTAGCAGGTGAACCCATGCCGGGTCGACTGGTTGTGTCAGGTGTAGTGAGTTCCACCGGGATATCGAGCTCGGAGGCGTAGGTGCTGTCAGCGAGATCATCTGTTTCATCTTCATCCAATTGCGGAGCAATAGATGGATCAACGGTCACAGCTAATCGAATTTCCCGACCAACAATTAAACTCAATGCTTGGGTGACCAGTGGGCGCAGTCGGGTTTCCAGTACATCTTTGGTGAATTCATTTGGGGCCGCAATCAAGGCGGTGTCTTCAACGAAGCCAAGGGGCCTGGTGAGATTCACAAAAGCCTTCTGTTGGGGGCTCAAGGTACCATCGCTTAGGGTGGCGAGAGCCGCTGTCCACATTGTGGTCAGATCGGTTTCCCCAGCCATTTCGCCTCATCATTCATTATTATCCCAGAACTATCCACATGTTTATCCACAATTGTGGATCATCGCGATAACATTAGTGGTCACATCACCATTTTGACAAGCGATCTGGGAATATTCGTGTGAGGCCCGGAACAATACGGGCGGTATGGTGGTGACAAACTCAGGGTGTCACCAGTTTTCCGGGGGCGGGTTTGACCCCGTGACGGGTGTGGCGTAGTCTCAGGCGGCTGCCCGTTGATTTGGGTTGCATCGACCCCGGTCGACATTTACTTGAGGAGCATCATGAAGCGCACGTTCCAGCCTAATAACCGTCGTCGGGCGAAGACCCACGGTTTCCGGGTTCGCATGCGCACTCGTGCTGGCCGTAGCATTCTCGCTGCTCGTCGCACAAAAGGCCGCACCCGCCTTTCGGCTTAATTAACGTAGGGTAATTAGGTTTACGCAATGAGTGAGTGAACGCGGAGGTCATCTTGCTTCCATCAGTTCATCGTCTCCGAAAATCTGAAGACTTCAGGCTCATTCGCCAACGAGGCAAAAAATATGTCTATCCAAGTTTAGTTATCCATATCTCCAAAGGCTTTTTCGCTGGAGGATCTTCGCAAATTGGAATCACGGTGGGTAAGGACTGCGGAAATTCTGTGTCGCGACACCGATTAAGCCGAAGGATTCGGGGAGCAGTGTCGCCACTGATAGAACTGCTGCCATCGGGTAGTGGTGTGGTGATTCGAGCTCTACCTTCTGCGAATCACGATAGAGATATTGCTTTGACTTTGAATGACTTTGCGCACAAGGTGAGTTCATGAGGAACCTGCTGTTCTCACTAGGCCGAGGGATTTTGTGGGTCTGGGATCACACCCTGGGATACGTGATTCGCTTGGTATTTCTAGTGTTGATTCGGGGGTATCAGTTAACAATCTCCCCTCTTCTACCACCGAGTTGCAAATTCCACCCGAGTTGTTCGGTCTACGCATATGGGAGTGTGCGTACCCATGGATCTGCCAAGGGCTTAGCCTTAGCCTCAGTTCGTCTACTACGGTGCAACCCGTGGAATAAAGGTGGTGTTAATCCGGTGCCCGAAAAAGGTCGCTGGTTAGCAGATGTGTATCCGGATGGGCAACCACGACTAAAACTGAGCGGAGATCATGTTCATTCTTGATTGGCTTCGTACTGGAGTCAGCTGGGTGTTGGTGCAATTCCACCAACTACTGAGCACGTTCATGGATTCCGCCAGCGGTTGGACCTGGGCACTCTCCATTGTGGGCCTGGTAATTGTGATTCGCATTCTTTTGATTCCACTATTTGTGAAACAGATCAGAGCGCAACGAAATCTGCAAATTATTCAGCCGCAAATGAAAGAGATTCAAAAGAAGTACGCGGGTGATCGTGAGCGCCAATCACAAGAAATGATGAAGTTGTACCGGGAAACCGGTACGAATCCACTCGCTTCATGTTTGCCAATCTTGTTGCAGGCGCCCATCTTTTTCGCGTTGTTTAGTGTGTTGCAAGGTATTGCGAATCGCGTGCCAGAAGGTGTTTTCAACTGGCCTCAGTATGCATACCTCATGGTTGAAGCTCGTGAAGCTTCTATTTTTGGTGTCCCACTGTATGCAACTTTTTGGCTGGCAGATGAAGTCGCGGTCGATGGCTTTGATCCAATGAACACCCGTGTGTTGGCATTTATTTTGATTATCCTGATGAGCTCAACAACGTTTTTAACCCAACGTCAATTGATAGTGAAGAACACCGCTCCTGGAAATCCAATGGTGAAGCAACAGAAAATTCTTCTCTACGTCTTCCCTGTTGTCTTTGCAGTGGGTGGTGTGAACTTCCCGATTGGTGTGTTGATCTACTGGTTCACCACGAACCTGTGGACCATGGGTCAACAGTTCTACGTAATTCGAAACAGCCCGCAGCCGGGAACCCCAGCTTTTGAAGCCCAGCAAGCACGGAAAGAAGCAAAGAAGAAGAACAAAGGTGGAACCACCGAAACCGAAGAGGTTACCGACACTATGTCGGTAACCCCGGAGCGGGTACAACCTAAGCGAACTACCCGGAGTAACCGCTCCCCCAATAAGAAAAAGAAGAAATAGTCCCAAAAGAAACCTGTGGACCGTGCACCAGCACGGTAATTGTGAAGCATTCACCGTACAAAATTATTGACTATGAGGAGTCCCCGTGACTGAGACCACCGAAGAACACACCACCGACAAGAAGCTGTTGGATCAGGAAGGAGATGTCGCTGCTGATTACCTTGAGGGGTTACTCGATATTTGTGATCTAGATGGCGATATTGATATTGAGGTAGATGCCAGTCGGGCTCGAGTCTCCATTGTGGAGGTTGAAACCGGCGATCTAGCGCATCTTGTGGGCGAAGACGGTGAGGTTCTTCAATCCCTTCAGGAACTTTCCCGGTTGGCTGCAGCGCGGGAGACCGGGGAGCGCTCACGGCTCATGCTCGATATTGCTGGTTTCCGCACCAAACAAAAAGTAGTGCTGGAAGACGCTGCGAAGGCGGCCTGTGCCGAAGCCCAGCGCACATCGGCTCCCGTCCGGATGGCACCCATGAATCCATATGAGCGCAAGGTTGTCCACGACATGGTGGCCACCCTTGGTCTGGCTAGCGAGTCAGAGGGCGATGAACCCGCTCGGCGCGTGGTAATTCGAGTTTCCTAGTCCCATGGTTTCCCGTGAAACATCCCGGGACTTGCCGAGCTGGATGCAGCCCGCTGAGGCTGGCCTGAACAATTATCTGGAAATACTGGCCGGGCCGGGTTTGGAACGTGGCTTGATGGGTCCACGGGAGGTACCAAAACTGTGGGATCGGCATATTCTCAATTGCGCCGTTGTTGCCGATCCAGCACTTGACCTGGTCCCCACTGATTCACTGGTTGCCGATGTTGGTTCAGGCGCTGGCCTGCCGGGTCTGGTCTGGGCAATCGTTCGCCCCGATCTGACCATTGTCCTGGTAGAACCACTATTGCGGCGGGCAACCTTTTTAACCGAGGCTGTGGTCGCTCTGGGCCTTACCGATCGGGTATCGGTGGTTCGGGGGCGAGCCGAGAAAGTAATGGCCAACCCGGAGTGGGCTGGTGTCGATGTCGTCACCGCCCGAGCGGTTGCCCCATTAGATCGGCTGCTGGGCTGGACCATTCCGCTGTTGAAACCACAGGGTCGGCTCGTTGCCATGAAAGGTAGTAGTGCTGCCAGCGAGCTGGAATCCGCAGAAAGAGCTATTGCGGATTTCAATCTGAAGTCAATTGAGGTACTTACCTGTGGCGCGGGAGTAGTGGAACCCGAGACAACCGTGGTTCTCGCCCACCGGGGAGAGCGGTAACTACATGGGGCAGAATGGTGCGGTGACCACCCCCGCCGAGCTAGAAACCGGCAGCAAAGATTCTGGCTTGGGTTGGCCGATCAGTGTTTCCCGTGAAACATCACAACAAGATTCCGTGGGCACTACCGGTCTTGGGTGGCCCGAATGACCCGAGTTATCACAATTGCCAACCAAAAAGGCGGGGTAGGTAAGACGACAACGGCAGTGAATATTGCCGCCGCGCTTGCCCAAAATGGAAAAAAGTGCCTGGTGATTGACCTTGATCCTCAAGGCAATGCCACAACAGCCCTGGGGATTGAACACCGGGAAGGTACTCCGGGGGTTTATGAAGTGCTGATGGGGGAGAAAACCCTACTGGAAGTGATCCACCCTTGTGCTGACGTGCCGGGTTTGTGGGGGGCCCCGGCCACCATTGACCTGGCTGGAGCGGAGATCGAGTTGGTCTCTCAAGTCGCTCGAGAATACCGATTAAGTAAGGCACTGGAACAACTTTTGACCAAAGAGCAATTCGACTATGTGATTCTGGATTGCCCACCCAGCCTGGGATTGTTGACCCTCAATGGTCTGGTGGCGGCCAAGGAGGTTCTCCTACCAATTCAATGTGAGTATTACGCCCTTGAAGGCCTTTCTCAACTACTTAAGAGTGTGGGCATGGTGACCGAACACCTCAACCCCAAATTAACGGTTTCGGCCGTTATCTTGACCATGTATGACGGTCGCACCCGACTTGCGAGCCAAGTTGCCGATGAAGTTCGGTCCCATTTCGGGGCAACAGTTATCGAGACAGTTATCCCCAGAAGTGTTCGTGTGTCGGAAGCGCCGTCTTATGGGCAAACGGTTTTAACCTATGACCCCACCTCACCGGGGGCAATTGCCTATCGGGAAGCTGCTGAGCAACTTGACGCACTCGAATCACACCAGCCACACAACCAGTGAAAAATCCAACTTATCCCCAACTTATCCACAGATTACAAGGAGTATTGGGATGGCGACACCACAACGCGGTTTAGGAAAAGGCTTAGGCGCCCTCATTCCTACCGGACCGGTCGATTACCCCATTGCCTTGGATGCTGAGGAATCCCAGGTCTCGGTGGTGGGGTATCGGGAACTTCCCATTGACTCAATCCGGGCTAATCCACAGCAACCTCGGTCAATCTTTGATGAAGATGCATTACAGGAACTTGTTTTCTCAATTTCAACAATTGGATTGTTACAACCAATTGTTGTCCGACCCCATGGGGGTAACGTATATGAACTTGTCGCGGGTGAGCGACGCTTACGTGCAAGCACACTGGCCGGTTTAACGGAGATTCCAGCAATTATCCGTCATACCGAAGATGCGAATATGTTGAGAGACGCGTTACTGGAGAATTTACATCGATCGGATCTGAATGCGCTGGAAGAGGCCGCTGCTTACTCTCAGATGCTCTCGGATTTTGGCTGCACCCAAGAAGAATTGGCCCAACGCATTGGTCGTTCGCGACCACAGGTTAGTAATACCCTGCGACTTCTCAAACTTCCGGCGAAAGTACAGAGTCGGGTAGCCGCAGGCGTGTTAAGTGCCGGACATGCACGAGCACTTCTTGCGTTACCCGATTCAGATTCCATGGAAGCAATGGCGACTAAAATTGTGGCCGAAGGATTAAGTGTCCGCAGTGTTGAGGAACTCATTGCACTGGGAACGTTTGGCGGTAAACATCGAAAGAAGATCGATCGAAAAAGAAAGTCACGACCCGAAGCACTCGAGGAAGCAGTTCGAGTCATCTGTGAATCGTTATCGGACACTCTTGACACCACGATCACAGTGGAAGGATTTTCAAAAAGTGGAGCACTGGGCAAGATTGTGATCGAAGCTGCGGACATGGCCGACGCCCGGCGAATAACCCAAATAATTACCGGCGAATAGCTCCCTGAATCAACTCAGCAAAAATACGTCCAACTTCAAGGTCAGCAGCCAAAAGTGCTTGCGGTACAAGGGAAGTTTCTGTCATGCCAGGGGCAACATTAACTTCAAGAAACCAAATATTCCCATCTGATTCGACAATAACATCGGTGCGGGAAATATCACGTAAATTCAGATTTTCATGAACCATGAGTGCGAACTTCTTGACTTTGGATTCGATTGCTGGATCAAGTCGTGCCGGCACAAAAAATTCGGTGGCGCCTGCCGTGTACCGGGCATCGTAGTTGTACACACCGCTGAGGGGAACAATTTCAACCGGTGGAAGTGCTTGCGGTGATCCATCCCGATCGATCACGGTGAGAGCGAGTTCGATCCCTGTTTTTGCTTGTTGGATCATGACAAAGTCGGAATAACCAAATGCGGTAACGAGGGCTGTGGGTACCTCGGTGTCAACCACGCACTTGGTGACACCGAGTGCTGAACCACCGGTTAATGGTTTAACAATTAATGGCATGCCTAGATCACCGATGATGGTCCGTATCACTGAATTCGCACCCATCTCCTTGAAGAAACTCTGCGGAAGTGCAACGAAACGAGGAATGTTCTCCTTCGGAAGAAGAGAGGAGGTAACACCTTTGTCAAAAGCAATGCGTGAAGCTTGGGAACCCGATCCAACAAAAGGAATGCCGAGGGCTTCAAGAACACTGCGTAATGAACCGTCCTCGCCCACTGAACCATGAACCATGGAGATCACACAATCAGGAGGGTTCGATTCCAAGGAGGGAATTGTCTCTGCGGTGATATCTGACTCGGTAATTTCCACTTCGGGCATGGATGCGCGCAACGCTTCCGCCACCCGGCGCCCAGAACGAAGGGACACGTCTCGTTCAGGGGATAAACCACCGGAAAGAACCAGAATATGCACGCAAATCCCCTTAATTGATATCAGTTTGAGGAGTAAAAAACCGAGTTTTCGGGGACGCCAGTGAGGTGGGTGGTGGGCCAAATGTATTGACCAACTCGATTTCAGCCTCGATCACGGTGGATAGCCGCCTCACTCCCTCACGAATCCGGTCAGGATCTGGATAGCAGTAAGACAATCGAAGATTGTGTGCTCCTTGACCATCGGCATAAAACCCGGACCCGGGGACATAGGCGACTAATTCAGTCAGGGCGCGCGGCAACATAGTGTTGGCATCAAGGCCCTCTGGAAGAGTAACCCAAGAATAGAAGCCTCCTTCGGGAATGGTCCATGTTGTGCCATCAGGCATGAGTGCTTGCATTGAATCGAGCAGGGAATCTCGCCGTTCGCGATACAACTCCTGGAACATTTTGATCTGTTGCTGCCAAGGTTGTTCTGCCAAGTAACGGGAAATAGTGAGTTGCACAAAATTGCTCGGACATAGGGTCGCAGCCTCTGCGGCCAACACTATTTTCTCTCGAACACCATGTGGTGCAATTACCCAACCGAGCCGCAACCCGGAAGCAATTGTTTTGGAAAAGGAACCAAGGTAAATAACATTTTGATCATCGAGTGCTCGAATTGCTTGCGGTGGTTCCCCTTCAAAGCCGAGTAATCCATACGGATCATCTTCAAGAATTGGAACCTTGAATTCCTGAGCAATTGCAAGGATTTCTTCGCGCCGCTGCTGACTTTGAGTGAGGCCTGCAGGATTGTGAAATGACGGAATCGTATAAATGAATTTCACATTGTTGTGCGCCGCTAGTGCGGATCGCAATGCTTCGGGATTAAGTCCATGTTCATCCATGTCGACATGCACAACGTTGCATTGATATGAGCGGAAGACACCGAGGGCGCCAACATAGGAAGGGGACTCAACAAGGACGGTGTCTCCTGGGTCACAAAAGATTTTAGTGACGAGATCCAAGCCCATCTGGGAACCAGCCGTGACCACAATGTCGTCGGGGTGTGAGTGCACACCCACCAAAGAAGTTATCTCCAGAATCTGCTCCCGCAGCTTTTGATCACCTTGACCGGACCCATATTGCAGAGCAGTGTTGCCCTGCTCTCTGATCACTCGAGCGGTGATATCCGCGAACTGATCGGCATCTAGTGCGTTGACGTATGGCATCCCACCGGCGAGGGACACTACTTCGGGGCGGGATGCAACAGCGAACAGTGCTCTGATTGCCGAAGCTGTCAGGCCCTGAGCTCGCTGGGCATAGGACTCCACCCATGGATCAAGTCGGGAACCCATTTGCTCGGACATGGTGCAAGAGTAGTAACCCTTGTGCCCACTGAACAGGTAACCTTCCCTTGTGAAACCTTTTCTTCGCGCAGGTGGACTCATTGCCCTTGGGATAGGCCTAGGTTTCTTAATTCGACTGTTGTGGCCTACCGGGGGGCACAAAAAGCCGTGATTGCTGCTGCAATCCCTTGGGCAATTGCATTGTGGAACGCCTCGGAGTTCAATCTTTTTGAGTCATCGACATTGGACATGTAGCCAAGATCCACTCGAACCGCCGGCATGGTGGTCAACCGCAGAAGATCCCAGGTGCGCGGGTGGGTGCGGCAGTCCTTGCGGTCGGTGCGTCGAATGAGTTCGGCGGAAATCAACTCGGCGAGCTGTTTACCGGCAGGGGAATGATTGCCACCGCCAGGGCTACCGAAATAGAACACTGCAATTCCATTGGGTTTCGGGCTATCGGATTGATCCACATGCAAGGAGACCACGAGATCAGCTGTGACTTCATTAGCAAAAGCCGCCCGCTGCGCCGGTGTGCCGGGAGTGATTGGGATAGCGGGTCTGGTCAGAATCACCTGAGTACCAAGTGCCGCGAGACGTCCCTCCACTCGCGTTGCAATGGCGTGGGTGAGTTCCGGGTGCAGCAGGTCACCAGGGTCCAAGACAACAACTTTGTCTGCGATACCTGTTTGCAATGAACTGATGTGAACGTGTTCTCTCAGCGCTCCTGAATCACCGCCAATAACGGAACGCGAAAGTCGATCAAATGAGCGGAGTGTTTCTAGGCCGCAAATACCGTCTGCGCTCACGCCAACACCCCGTTGGAACTCTCGGAGAGCCGTGTCGGTTGACGGCCCAAAGATTCCATCAGGCCGACCTGCATTAAAACCGAGTTCATTAAGTTTGCGTTGAAGTTCGGTGACATCGTCACCGATCATGAGGTGACCTGCGGTGAAAGATAGAACACGGTCACCGAGGTTCCATCGGGCTTCATCCAGCCGGCGAAAAGTTTCCGCTCCTACAATGCCGTCGACGGTGATGCCACGCTCTTGCTGAAAAATTCGCACGGCATGATCAACGTTTTCGTCATACACATTAAGTGTTTCGTAACCTGAGTTATTCAATAGACCGAGGTGCGCGAGCCGTGCGCGAACCTCCGCTACGGCCGCCCCGGTGGAACCAAGGCGGAGCATCCAGTACCTACACGCCTACAGGTACGGCTGTAAATCAGCGATGAGTGCGGCTTTGGGTTTGGCACCAATAATTGTCTTCACAATTTGGCCACCCTGATACACATTCAAAGTCGGAATGGATGTTATGCCGTAGGAGCCAGGGGTAGACGGGTTTTCGTCCACGTTCATTTTGGCAATAATCAAGGAATCCTGTTCTGCGGCAATCTCCTGGAGGATCGGACCGATCTTCTTGCACGGGCCACACCACTCGGCCCAGAAGTCGACAAGAACAGGCTTCTCGCTCATGAGGACTTCCTCAGCGAAATTGGCGTCGGTAACTACTTTTATTTCTCCCATGGAAAACTCCTTTAAGTCAGGGCCTAACTTAGCCGAACCAGCCTTGAAAACGTTCAATGGTCAGGTTTATGGATGGTGTTACTCAGTGTGTGCGAGGAAACGTTCTGCGTCAAGCGCCGCGGAACACCCGGTACCAGCGGCAGTAATCGCTTGGCGGTAGGTGTGATCCACCAAATCACCACATGCAAAAACACCATCTATATTCGTCTTGGTGGATGGAGATTGAACCTCTACGTACCCCTCGGCATTCAGATCAATCTGTCCGTGCAGAAGCTCGGATCGGGGATCGTGTCCGATTGCAATGAACAAACCGGTGATGGCTAATTCCCGCTCTTCACCGGTGACCGTGTCTCGCAGTGTGACTCCGGTCAACTTTTCCTCGCCATGAATAGCCGCAACCTCACTATTCCATGCGATCTTGATTTTCTCGTTGGTGAGTGCACGTTGCTGCATGATTTTACTGCCACGAAGTTGTTCTCGACGGTGAATCAACGTGACGGTCTTCGCGAAACGGGTTAAAAAAGTTGCCTCTTCAAGAGCAGAGTCACCACCACCCACCACAGCAATATCTTGATCGCGGAAAAAGAAGCCATCGCAGGTAGCACACCACGACACACCATGGCCACTGAGTCGCTTTTCATTTGGCAATCCCAATTCACGGTAACCGGAACCGGTGGCAAGGATCAGTGCACGTGCCTGGTGGACATTTCCGGACCCGTCGGTGACGTACTTAACGTCACCCTCAGCTTTGATCTCGGTCACGTCATCGGTCACAATTTCCGCGCCGAAACGCACCGCCTGTGCGCGCATGTTTTCCATTAGCTGCGGCCCCATGATTCCATCTTCGAAACCAGGGAAATTTTCAACGTCGGTGGTATTCATGAGGGCGCCGCCGGCGGTGACTGCTCCTTCAAACACAAGTGGATGCAGTTGTGCGCGGGCGGCGTAGACAGCCGCTGTGTAACCAGCAGGGCCAGAACCAATAATGATGACATTTCGGATATCACTCACGGACAATCACTGCTTTCACGTTACACCAGGCTTATGCCGGGTTAATGATGTTGGAATTGGTTCCAGTCTACGCTTCGGCGATCCGTGAAGCGGTTGTGACCGGGTAAATTCCGAATTACAGTGACTCACTCACAGTGATGGGAAACTAGTTCAGTGAATACGTGATATGGGCATAAACATCGAAGGGAACCGTTCCACAACCTGGTCCCACTACCCAGATATCAAGGAAACTCAAATACCGATTACTGTCCAAAATTGCTTGGCCCACCGCGAACCGAGCGGCACTTTCTGGAACGGAGTCCATCCCCTTCACCATGGCAAAAGGAATCACCACAATTCCGGCTTCTTTACCCATATATGTTCCTTGATCCACGAGCAATGCTTGTGAAGTATCCGACTTGGTCAGCTCGGTAATGCAGTCACGTAAGGCAGTTTCACTTTTCAGCATGCCACTTGGTGCGCTCATGGACATCTTTTGCACGGGAACCCGGAAGTAATCAAGGGGTGACTTGACCCCCACCTTGTTCAAAGCTCGGGTAACGGTCTGGGTCAAATTTTGTGGACTGTAATCGTCACCGCTTGCGGTGATCGTGACGGCCGGCGGAACGAAACCAGCTTGAACAACCTGAGTTGGGGCTTCGGCCGCTGGCGAACCGGTGGACTCTCCGAGAACAACGGGGGCATCAGCAACGACCGACCCGGAATCGGTGACGGCTGATTCATCGGTTGAGAGAATATTCGCGCCAATACCGACGGCCAACAGGGTGACACTCGCGGCAACCAGCCCACCGACCCACTTGGTGCCCAGGCGGCGTTGCCGGTGCTCAGCGAGATCCGTGACCCCATTGGCGGATTCGAGTGACAGTGAGGTGTGAATCTGCTCCCACACACCCTCAGGCATGGGAATGATGGGTTCGGCATCGAGGTAACGGGAATAGGAGGCCAGGGTATCGCGAACTAGTTGCGCATCTTCTGGGTTCAATTCTTCAGGACTATTGGTTGCCATGCTCGCGAGCTCCTCCTCTCGACCTTGTGACGGAAGTGGTGGGGTCTTGGTTCCGCAGATATGAAAGTCGCTGAGCTAATTTCGCCCGACCCCGGCTACTTCGGCTCTTGACTGTTCCCGGGGGGCAATTGAGTTCGATAGCTGCATCTTCAATCGAGTAACCCTCAATATCCAATAGGACCACAGCTTCGCGTTGGTCCAAGGGCAGTTCGGCAAGGGCAGCAGAAATCTCCATCATGGTCTCCCGTTCAGAAATATGGTCCCGGCTATCGGGGATCTCCACCGAACTGTTGTCATAATGATCGGGGAGAACGGTGGTGGGCCGGACAGATTTGCGCCGCAGGCGATCCAGACTTGCATTAACCACAATTCGATGTAGCCAGGTGGTGACAGCGGCATCGCCCCGATACTGCTCAGCTCGACGATACGCTGAAATTAACGCGTCTTGGAGGGCATCGGATGCCTCCTCGGGGTCACTTGTGGTGCGCAGGGCAACTGACCATAGGCGATCTTTGTGGCGCGTGATCAGCACATTGAAAGCCTGTGGATCTTGATTAATGTGGGCAGCCAGCAACTCCCGATCTGTCAGGTCATGAAGGGCTACATCCGGCACCCATCAAGCCTAATGACCCATGAGGCCTCAATAATCAGTCAGCCTCTACCTGCGGGGATCCAATTACGGCGACATTGCTGATTCCCCCGCGATACGCCTCGGAGTCCTCGGTTAAAGGAAGTCCGGTGAGCCAAATCAGGACATATCGACCGGTCACGGGTCGGGGAGCTCGCAACTCAATATTCGGGCCGGCATTCTCGATCGAGACCAGTTTGGTCCATAAATCAGGATCATCTTGAAGATCCTCGGATACTCGGACCTGAACATCTGTTCCGTATCCCACCAGTCCTAATGAGACACCTTGGACCGAGGCGCTTTCACCTAGATCAACAATTACACCGACCCCACCCTTCTTCCCGACATTTCGGCTGGGGTATTTCTTGGTGAGCCAGGCACTGACCAAATCACCGTCGATCGCCAGTGGCGCGAGCTTCTCGCGCTCGGTACCCAATAAACCCTGTTCACGACCAAGGGAATCCTTTCCGCGTGGATCAAAGGATCTGGCACTAATTGTGGGAAGTGATCTCTCCGAGTCGGTTATTTCGACCTCGACGAACGGAGTGGCCGGCGAAACCAGAATTTCCAAAGCTTGCTCGGGTGTCAGCCCACTGGCTCCTGGAGCGGTAACTCCGGCATCGGTGTTACGCGGGGAATCCAATAATGAAACACCGGTCGCGATCAGCGCGAAAACAACCGCTAGCGCGAGAATAGCGCCAAGGGCCCGCTTTACATAGGTGCTTGGGGTATTGGGTGAAGTGAGAACAGGTCCTCGAACCGTGGTGGTACTCACCGGTGCGACATAGTCTCTTGCTGAAGCAATGGCATTCGCAAAACCCAAAGAGTCTTGTATCCGAGTTACTCCTCGGGATCGTTGGACACCGGTGACACTGCGACCGACTACATCGTCCACACCACGTGGAATGCTCGCTCGAATACTGGAGGGCAGCGGAACATTTTTTCCAGTTTTAGGGGTGAACGGAACACGCAAGGGCTCCGGCGTTGACTCAGCATTCACGGGATAAGGCCACAAGCCTGTGGTGAAGCAGTACAGCAAGGAACCGAGCCCATCAACATCGTTCTTTACGGAATCATCGGATCCTTCGCGAACAAAAAGTGGGCCGAAAAGTGCATGGTCAACAGCCAGACCCCTCACGGCTATTTCATGGGATTCGGTGATAAAAACGCAACTCGGGCGTAATCGACCGTGTTCCAAATTGACCTTCAGTGCGGAATTTAAGGCCCAAGCAATATTGGCCACGTGGTCCAGTGACTCTTCGGCTTCAAATGGTGTGCCTTCACGATCCTCCAGAGCTTGATCAAGTGGTACGCCGGTGGACCACTCACTAATGATTGCCGTGTAGGCGGGGTCTGAAAATGTGGCACTAATACTCAGAACATCGAGAAGTCGAAGTAATCTTCGGTCTTCGGCACGAGCGGCAGCTTGAGCCGCCCCAAGGACAGCTGAAATACGTGAATCATCTGAACGCAATAACCGAATTGAAACGGAGCGCTCCAAAATTTCATCTCGACCTCGCCACAGTTGAACCATGAATTGATCCGGCCCACTAGGCAGGTGCTCGCTGACCAGTTCCAGAAGTGTGTAACGACTTAATGTCGTTCCACTCTGAATCATGTGTGCACCTTGTGATTGATCTTCTGAGCAATTACACGTTGAGCAATATTGATTTCACGGACACGAAGTATCCAGGCAGCAATCAAGTAACTGACAATGCCGACAAAACTCACAATGATTAACCGAATCAGCACCGTTCCCTTGTTTGAGTAATCAACACCCTCACCAACCCCAATAGAGAGATTATTGAATTGGCGGGAAGTCAAGAGCATGATTGCCACGGCAAAAATCCCGGCCATAAACATGCGAGTGATGGACCACAAGGTTTTAACTGATTCCATTCCCCTGACCTTCCGGGCCAAAACTACCCACGCTATGACCAGCCCCACCCAATAGGAAATGGAGTAACACAAAGCAATAAATGCGATTTGGGTCCCGCCACCTTCCACCGAACTGAATAAGGGAACAAGAATTACCAAAAGAACAATGGAGAAAATTACCGTGATCATAAAGGGAGTTCGAGTGTCTTCAAGGGCATAGTAACCACGAAGTAACACGTAAAAGAGGGTGAATGGAACCAAACCCAACATAAATATGGAAATAACAAATCCGAGAAGCTCGGCTTGCTCTGTTGTGGCCGCACCGTAACCAAAAAGAAGTACAGCAATTCCGATTCCGGCAACGAAAAGGACAGCGGTGATGGGAATGACAAAAAATGACACAAGCCGCATGGCTCCGGAAACATCTCTACCAACTTGTGAAAGTTTGCCCGCGTGGGCGACCCGACTTAGTGCTGGTAGCAACGCGGTAACAATGGAAACCGTGATCACACTATGCGGGAGCATAAATACCAAATGAGCTTTCTGGTAGGTGGTTAAGCCTGCAGCAACTTCACCCGCTGCGGCCGCATTCACGTTGGCCTGGGTGGCTAGTCGAGTAATCACCAAATACGTCAATTGGTTCACGAGAACCAAGCCAATTGTCCACATGGCTAATGTCCCAGCTTTGCCAAGACCGTGGCCGCGCCAATCAAAGCGGGGCCGCCACATGTAACCGGACCGGCTCAGAACAGGAAGGAGAATCACGGCTTGGGCAACGACACCCAATGTGGTTCCAACTCCCAAAAGTAGAACTTGATCGGTCGTGAGGATTCCATCTGCGGCGGCGGAAGTTCCCGCGATAATTATGAAAAGAAGGAATGTGGCAATTGCAACAACGTTATTAGCAATTGGTGCGAACATCGGGGCACCAAACTTGCCCCGAGAGTTGAGGACCTGACTCAACATTGCATACACACCATAGAAAAAGATCTGGGGTAGGCAAAGACGCGCAAAAGCTACCGCCAAATCGAATTCCTTTTGTGGATAGTCACTTGGTGTGTAGAGATCAACGATTAATGGCGCGAGGACGACCGCGAGGACGGAAAGTGCTAGAAGAGCAATTCCAGTAATTGTGATTAGTCTGTCTGCATACGCTTTACCGTCGTCCGAGTCTTCTTGCATTTTGCGCACTAATTGTGGAATGAAGACAGCGTTGAGGGCACCCCCTATCACCAAAATGTAGATCATGGTGGGCAAGGAATTACCCAGTGAGAAAGCATCGGAGACTAAAAAGAACCCCAACGCCGCGGTCATGGTGATATCGCGCAAAACTCCGGTGATGCGCGAACTCACGGTACCCACGGCCATGATGGCGCTGGGTTTCATAAGTGAACGCTCAGACACTGTGACCACCTTTCGTGGCCTTATGAATTCGCCGGCTAATTCCAACAACCACAAAGACAATAATTGCAATAAAGGCGGCAGCAATGACCCAGGCCGCTGCCTGCGCGTAGGCGGTTGATTCCAATTGAATTTGGGCGGGGTCACCAAAATCCTGGCCATCTGGTGTGAGTAATTGAACATTGGTAGTTAATGCGCGACCACCAACCACTTGAGCATTGAGTTCGACACTCACTTTTCTTCCGGGCTCGATTGTGATGCCAAACAGGGGTTCGCTGATTAGTCGGGCACTTGGTAATCCGCGGAGTTGTACACCGATTGTGATAGCCCGATCAAGATCATTCGCGATTGTGACTGGAACAAGCCCCTCATCGCCGGAAAGGGTAATTGTTCCTGCAGAAAGGGCGTACACCTGACCGATTTGCTCGGTCAGACCCCTGCGAATACTGCGAAGCAGTTCAAGTCCAGTTTCCGGATCACTTCGCCAGGCAGATGATTCGGTGCGCAGTATCGCCTCCGCATAAGAGTCCGAGAACCCTGTGGGGTTATCTAAAATTGCGGTGAGGGAGGCCAGTTGCGTGGATACGCGTTGAACTTGGTTCAAATACTGCGCACTCAATTCTGAGTTTTTAGCTTGCGGTCCGTAACCTCCGCGCTCACGTGCAATTGCTGTCGCTCCCTCTTCCAGTAGATCCGTTAAGGTCGCGCTTTCCAGCCATGGCGCTGCACCGGTCGCTTTGAGTAATTCACTCAAAGTGGTGGCATTGGGGTCCCACCTGATATCGGCAGGACCGGCCACCATGAAGCGTGAGGGAGCATCGGCAGGAACAAGTTGACTTGCCAATAACGTCTCCGCAAGAAAACGTTGACGCATGTCGATAGATTGTGAACGCGAATTTTGAGACAAGCCCAACGTGGTCGAGAGTCTATTGTCGGTCAACACTGCATTCATGCCGCCAAATGTGGTGCCAATAACACCGAGTCCGGTGCTGGGAACATCTTTGTTAATGGGTGGAAGTGCATTGGAGTTTAAGATCACCGTGCGCACACCTGAGGACGCGAGAACATCGCTGGTCTTTTTATTCAGTCGTCCAAATGGGGCCCAATAAACGGTTCCACTGACACTGCCACCCAGGATTGTCGAAGCTATCGCCGGAGCCATGGTTGTTGCCCGCACCACATCCACATCCATTTGTGCACGTTCCAATGCGCTCGCATCAACATCGGCATACGGCATGACCCGCAAAGGCAATCGGTCGTTCTGGGACTTACTTCTTCTCGGTATTGCGGCGGCGAGAGCATTGTTTAAACGGGTCAGCCAATTGCTAGCACTCTCGGATAGATCACCTACGGTTACAGGACGGTTAGCAGTTGAATTAGGAGTTCGCACCTGATACCCAGAAGCAATATCGGTGGCCGATTGGAGTAACTCAGGATCTGCAATCCACGTGACTTTTCCTGGATTATTGGCACCAATCGTTAATAGGTTGTCGAGCCTTCCTCCGGGTGCTAAAGACTGTGGAGTGTTTTCATTGAGAAGCACACCATCGGCCTCACGTGCCGGGTAGTCGGCAAGTGGCCACAGCCATACCAATGAAATCGGGTCAATATCAGATGTCACCCAGGGTAGAAATGTGCGTGCCCCGCCAATGCGTACCAGCGCGGTGTTACCCGCGGTTGTTCCAAGTACCTCAACCATCAGGCTGTACACACCGTCTTTGCCGAGAGGCAGTGAATCAATGGGTTCCTGTATCGAAAAGGGTCTTTCATCGCCAGCCCGTAGGGGACCGGGTACGTCAACGAGTGTTCGATCCAGAAAGTAATCAATAGGGTCTTTCTCCGGAACCAGGGGTAATTCGGCAACCTCGGTGATGTTGGAACGGGATAGCAACGGGCCAGCAGAAATTCCCAACCGAATCGAAACTCGGTCTATCGAAGTACCCGATATATTCACCAATCTCCCGGAAATCCGCAATGTGTCCCCGGGTGTCGGCACAACGGGAGTAAGGCGATCGAGGACAACGGCGACCCGAGAGCCCAATGGATCAGCGTAAATGGCGGATTCGCGGGCTACCGAAAGAAGCGGAGTGATCATGAGAGCAATGACGAGGCCGCTGAACAGGATCCGCATCCTGCTACGTGGTGTCGCCATATGGTGAGGATAAACCGCTGAGGTGGCTATCCTTGGTTCCCGTGTCCACTTCTCCGCAACGCACTGCAATTGAGAACCTTGGCAGCGTTGCGGATTTGCTCCATGAACTTGGTTCACGCTTTCACGGTTCCGGACACCAATTAGCGCTCGTTGGTGGTCCTGTTCGTGACGCGCTCCTCGGGCGAATCACCGATTTATCTGATTTGGATTTCACCACAGATGCTCACCCTGAGCAGATCATTGCCTGTCTGACCGGCTGGGCGGACAATGTCTGGGAAACCGGAATCAAATTCGGCACGATTAGTGCCATAAGAAGTGATCGGTCGGTGGAAATCACCACCTACCGAACCGAGAGTTACAGTGAGGATTCCCGCAAACCCGAGGTGACATTCGGGTTGAGTCTTGAACAGGATCTCAGTCGGCGTGATTTCACCATTAATTCGATGGCTCTCACACTGCCGGAATTGGAATTCGTCGATCTATTCAATGGTGTCCAAGATCTTGAAAATCACCTGATCAAGACTCCGCTCACTGCACGGGAATCATTTGACGATGATCCACTTCGCATGATGCGTGCTGCTCGATTCGCGGGGCAGTTGAACTTTGGGATTGCTCCCGATGTCCTTGAAGCCATGCGGGAACAAGCTCAACGTTTGGAAATTGTTTCCGCGGAGCGCATTCGCGATGAACTCATCAAGATCATCATGTCTGCGAACCCAAGAGCAGCGTTGACTCCACTGGTGGAGACTGGATTAATTGAATATATATTGCCGGAACTGCCGTTGTTGAAATTGGAGACAGATGAACACCACCATCATAAGGACGTGTACGAGCACAGTCTGACGGTTCTCGAGCAGGCTATTGATTTGGAGAAAGCCCATGAGCCACAGCTGGCCCCCGATTTAACCTTGCGCCTTGCGGCACTTCTTCACGATATTGGCAAACCAAAAACCCGGAAGTTTGAATCAGATGGCCGCGTGTCATTTCACCACCATGAAGTTGTCGGTGCCCGCATGACCAGGAAACGCCTCAAGGCCCTTCGATTTAGCAATGATCAAATTGACCATATTTCACTTCTGGTTGAGCTGCATTTGCGTTTCCACGGATATGGCACCGGAGAGTGGACGGATTCCGCCGTGCGGCGCTATGTCCGCGATGCCGGTCCAATGTTGCTTCGCCTACACAAGTTAACGCGTGCCGACTCAACAACGCGTAATGAGCGCCGTGCGGCGAAACTTCAACGAGCATATGACAACTTGGAGGACCGCATCAGAGTGTTGGAAGCGCAGGAGGAACTCAATGCGATCCGGCCCGATCTTGATGGCGATCAAATAATGGAAATTCTGGGCATTGGACCGGGACGCGAGGTGGGTGAGGCGTATAAATTCCTTGTGGAATTTAGGTTAGATCGCGGACCTCAATCACCTCAAATTGCTCAACAAGCACTTCTTGCATGGTGGGCTGCGCGGAAGCCCTGATTAAGATTTCCAGTCCGGTCCACACACCTGCCATGAGCAACGTGAACATGACTCCTGAAGTACTGCCCAGATAAGTTCCACTCAACAGGAATATCAACCAAAAAACAATGACCGCCCAACGGATCCAGGGTGCATAGGGTCCGAGAACATCGCCGGTATTCCAACCTGTGCGAGCCGCGATTTCATTGAGTCCGTTCGTGAAGTGTCCGCGCACATACTGCGCAGAATTTGTTCGTCCGGAAAGCCAGCCGCCCACGACAATCATGATTCCGAGAACAAAGAGTGCTTGAACTCCGGCAACTAGGTAAGCCAGGAAATTCTGATACACGATTACCGCGGCGGTTTCAAATATGGAACCAACAAATTGATTGGTAAATGTGCCCTCACCAATGGTCACGGCCGCGTACAGCAATACGGCGCTGGCCATCACTACAATTCCAACCGCCACTGCGGTGCGTGCCCGCCGGCGAGCCAGAAGGATCGCACCAATAAACATGAAGGCAACAAATACAACAACCCAGTTAAGAATGGGTGCCGAGTATGAATAAATGGTTCGAGCCTGCTCCAGAGCAGGAACACTCATGAGGATAAATTGACGGTCCGTTTGTGGGACCGTGATGTTCTCAGCAAATGTAATTCCTTGCTCAACAAGTTTTTCCTGTCCAAGAGCAATGAGCGGATCCAAGTTCAGGACAAGATTGTCGCCTTGGATTTCAAGTGGGCCGCCTGGCTTGCCCTCAAGAACCGCGATCAACCCTTTTTGTGCTGCAATATTGAGTGTCAACCAAGCTTGCGTAAATGCATCGGATGTCACGAAAGTGTTGACGGCCTGACCAATCAAGCCATTGATTCCGGTGGCAATTGGACCTGAGAGCCGCTCTCCTATTATGGGAAGCCCGGGGAGTAATCCACCAAGGAAGTCACCCACAATCGCTTCGGTGTCAACCTGCTCGAGAATTGCGGTGGTGACAATTTCACCGAATGCTGCTTGGACTTCAGGGTCTGCGCCAATGGGTCCGACGGTTTCAATGTAACGCTCCGCGTCAATGACGGTCGAGTGTGCCCAGTGCCCTGCCACCGCTATCGGGGTGAGGATTGTCGCGAGGACAAAAATAATTATTGAGAAAATACTTCGTGGACGGAGCCGATCACGGGTCACGGGACTCTTCTGATAAGACTCTGTAGCGCTCGTAGGCATAGCAGAACCCTATAGACCCCCTTCTTCGGGAACAACAGGATTACGCTTTTTGAAGTACCACAGGCTTGCAACGGCTAAAAAGATCCCAATGACGCTGTACAACACGGGGGCGGTTCCGCTCTGCGGAGCAAGAATCGCAACAACAATGATCCCCACAACGAGCGCGATATTCACGGTCATGTCAAAAATTGCAAAGACGCGTCCCAGACTGCTGTCGGGAACATCCCGCTGAATCACGGTGTCTGAACACACCTTGACCGCCTGACCGGCGAGACCCAGACTGAACGCAGTAACGGCCAGGGCTGGAAAGTTCGTGGTTGAGGCTCCCCAGGCAAATACCACCATCCCGATCGAGGCCTGGATCACCACCAATGAAGACCAACGGGTAATTCCGATTCGGCGAGTTACCCAAGGTGTGAGAACGGCGGCAATGAGGGCTGCGGTGGCGGAGAAACCCGTGAGAATCGCAAAGTCGGCAAGTGCCGCATTGGGCTCACTGGGTGGGTGAAATGTATTGCGCAGTAAAAGCAGTGATCCCACAATAATGACACCGAATGAAATGCGATTGATGGCAACAAGGAGCACAGCTCTTCCGGCATCTCGATATTCAAATAAGGCTTTGGCTCCATTAATCAGGTCGTGACTCACCCCTTGAAGTGAATCGACCATGCGGCGCGTCAAAGGAGCATCAGGTCCAAGTGCTTGTGGAGCGAGTGTTGCTGCAACCATTCCGGCCGAGATAAAAGTGCCCACCGCAAAGAGGAGAAGTGCGACGGTGCCTGAGTCGCCACCGCCGAATATTTCTCGGATCCCGAGCCCGGTGATGCCACCAATGACAAATGCGATAGTTCCGGACGTAGGCGTTAACGCATTTGCTGTTATCAACTGCTTTCCACTGGCCACGTGCGGAAGTGATGCTGATAATCCGGCCAAGACAAACCGACCAACTCCCAGCACGCTCAAAACGAGGAGGCCTAATAACCAGGAATCGTTGCCGCCCAAAACAACAGCAATCACGGGAATTACCAGAAGAGCTTTCAGAAGGTTGGCTCGAAATAGAATATTTCTGCGTGACCAGCGATCTAGGAAGACACCAATAAATGGACCAAGAATCGAATAAGGTATTAGCAGGATCGCAAATGCGGCAGCAATCGCGGTTGCGTTAGGTTCACGCTCTGGTGAGAAAAGAACGAAGGTAGCCAGAGCAGCTTGGAAGAATCCGTCGCCGAATTGCCCAACGAGTCGGGTGCTGTACAGAGCTCGGAATTTGCGCTCTCGCAGCAGAGAACGAAAAATCGGTAGCGCCTCCACGAGGGTGACGCTACCGATTCAAAAAATACTAGCTTTCGATGGTCCCGGCAATAAAATCCTCAACCGCTTGACGGGCCTCAGAATCGTTGTACTGCACGGGTGGCGACTTCATGAAATAACTCGAAGCAGAGAGAATCGGTCCGCCCATTCCGCGATCCATGGCGATCTTTGCTGCACGAACGGCATCAATGATTACGCCGGCACTATTGGGGGAATCCCAGACCTCGAGTTTGTATTCCAAGCTGAGCGGTACATCGCCGAAGGCACGACCCTCGAGGCGGACAAAGGCCCACTTGCGGTCATCTAGCCAAGCCACGTAATCAGATGGCCCAATGTGCACATTGTCAGCACCCAGATCATGGGAAAGCTGGGAAGTGACCGACTGGGTCTTTGAGATCTTCTTTGACTCGAGGCGATCTCGTTCGAGCATATTCTTGAAGTCCATGTTCCCACCCACATTGAGCTGATAGGTGCGGTCAACAATGACACCGCGATCTTCAAAGAGTTTGGCTAAAACTCGGTGGGTGATTGTGGCGCCCACCTGACTCTTGATGTCATCGCCAACAATTGGTAGGCCTGCATCTTCGAATTTCTTTGCCCATTCCGGAGTACCGGCAATGAATACGGGTAGCGCGTTAACAAAACCGCAGCCCGCATCAATAGCACACTGTGCATAGAACTTGGCTGCAACTTCAGAACCAACAGGGAGGTAGCACACCACTACATCGACCTTGTTGTCCTTGAGGATTTGTACTACATCTGCTTCAGGAGCATCGGATTCGGTAATTGTCTCGCGGTAATACTTTCCGAGCCCGTCAAGTGTGTGGCCACGAGTAACGGTCACTCCAGTGGTGGGAACGTCGCATAACTTGATCGTGTTGTTCTCAGATGCACCAATAGCATCGGAAAGATCCAAGCCCACTTTCTTGGAGTCAACGTCGAATGCGACGACGAATTTAACGTTGTTCACGTGGTATGGACCAAACTTGACGTGCATAAGCCCGGGGACAAACTCATTTTCTTTGGCGTTCTTGTAGTACTCAACACCTTGAACCAAGGATGCCGCGCAGTTACCAACGCCAACAATTGCTACACGGATTTCTCCGCCGGATTGTGCACTCATGTCTTACCTCTCATTGGATGTTGCAGTGGTGTGTGGTGGTGAGCTTGTTGCTTCTTGGTCAATTAGTTCGGTGAGCCAGCGAACTTCCCGCTCTGCGCCCTCGAGTCCATGCTGTTGTAATTGCAATGTGTATGCATCGACTTTTTCACGACCGCGCGCCAGTGAGTCGCGCAAGGAATCGACACGTTCTTCGAGGCGGGATCGTCGACCTTCAAGAATGCGAAGTCGGGTGCGAGCTTCGGTGGCGGAGAAGAATGCAAGATGCGCGGCGAAGCCCTCGTCCTCCCAAGCCTCTGGACCGGGCCTATTTGCCCATTCAGAGAAAACTTCCTTGCCTTCAGCGGTGATTGCATAAACAACCCGAGCACGACGACCGGTGAGTGCCGGCGCGGTTGAATCAATTGCGGGAGTCACCGATGTTTCCTCGATGAGTCCGGCGGCATTCATTCTTTTAAGGGCCGGGTATAACGAGCCATAGGACAGGGCTCGGAAGGGCCCAAGCACCGTGGTTAAGCGCTTGCGGAGTTCGTATCCGTGTTGTTCGCCGTCACCGAGCACGCCAAGAATGGCAAAACTCAGAACATCGCGGCGACTGGACATGGAGACGAGTATATCGATTCGATATATCTACCGCATGGTTACCCAATAATTCCGAGATATTCTGAGTCGAGCACCCCCAGGGAATCGAAGATAAACTCCCGCCATGGCTCAAATGCGACGTCCCGCGATTCGAGGGCGAATTGCCCGTGGGGAGCCCACTACCAAACCAACACCCAGGGGACCACTTCCGCCACCGGAGCCCATAAAAGACCCCACGGCCCCACGATCCGTGGTTGATTACGCCCTGCAGAGGGCCGCAGACGTCAAACGCTTCCACAAAGGCGGAATGCTGACCAGTGATTTCTGTGATCCGGATCCGTATTTACTCAAAGCAGCCGCATTCCATGGGGAAAAGTCCGCACGGTCATGCCCAGCATGTAGTCAGGATTCCCTCAAGGATTTGCACTATATATATGGCGACGAACTCGGCCCCTACGCTGGTCGAATCCGAAAATCGGATGAACTGGCCCCCATGTGTCGCCAATTTGGTGAGTTTCGGGTGTACCAGGTGGAGGTCTGCCTGGGCTGTGGCTGGAATTACCTGATCAAGGCGTTCACCCTGGGCGATGGAACTCCGCGGCGTGCCGTGCCGTCCATTCATGCAGGTGATCTGTTGGACTAGACCTGCACGAGAACCGAAATAACCACAACAGTTCGTCCCCTTCCCCGATTGGACACCTGTGAGCACCCGAAGCAAGAAAGCGTCCTCAACGAAACAACGGCTTTGGCGCCGCATGTGGTTTCGGCGGCTGCTCTGGATCGCAATCCTCGTGCTCGCAATTGGCACGGCTATTTTCGCTGTTCTTCTTGCACGTACCGAAGTACCAACCCCCAATGAACTCGCCACCAGTGAAGCTACGGTCGTCTATTACGCCGATGGAAAGAATGAAGTGGGCCGACTCGGTGAATCGACCCGACGCAGTGTGCTACTGGATCAAATCCCCATCGATGTCCAAATGGCTGTGCTGGCCGCTGAGGACCGTGACTTTTATAACCACGGTGGAATTTCTCCGTTGGGTATTGCTCGTGCGGCAATTAATAATGTCACCGGTGGCAACACCCAAGGTGGATCCACCATCACACAGCAGTACGCCAAGATCGCCTACCTCACCCAAGATCGCACCTGGGACCGCAAAATCAGAGAAGCTCTCCTTGCATTCAAACTCGAAACAGTGATTTCCAAGGAACAAATACTTGAGGACTACCTGAACACTATTTACTTTGGTCGCAATGCCAATGGCATTGAAGCGGCGTCCATTGCCTATTTCGGCCAACCCGTTAGTGAGTTAAATTACGAACAAGCTGCAGTACTTGCGTCTGTAATCAAGTCACCAACTGCATTGTCAACCGAGGAGAATACAGAAGCACTCAAGGCACGTTGGGCATATGTCATTGATTCCATGCTGGACATGGGCAGCATTACTCCACGACAGGCGGAGTCCGCCCAATTCCCTGACATCATTGATTTTAAGCAGAAAGATCGGCTGGGTGGTCAAATTGGTTTCCTTCTGACCGCAGTGGAACAACAGTTACTTGCCCAAGGATTTGACCAAGAAGAAATTCAACGCGGTGGCCTGAAGGTTTACTCCAGTTTCGATCGAAGGGCGCAGCGGGCGGCGCAGCGGGCGGTTCGCAATAACGGTCCAACATCTGGAACCGAGGGTTTACGAATTGGTGTGGCTGCTGTCCGGCCGGGTACAGGTGAGGTCGTCGCCATGTACGGCGGCAAGAACTTTATCGATGACCAAATCAATAACGCGACTCGCCAATTCGCCCAAGCGGGATCAACTTTCAAAACATTTGCATTGGCGGCCGGTCTTGAACAAGGTGTCCCACTTAACTCACTGTGGAATGGAAACTCTCCTTCGACCGTTAACGGGTACACATTTAATAATTATGGAAGTAATTCCTATGGAACCGTGTCACTTCTTCAAGCCACCGAACTGAGCATCAACTCTGCATTTGTAGAAATGGAGGCGGACATTGGTGTCGGCAGTGTCGCCGAAGCAGCCATGAAAGCGGGTATTCCAGCCGAAACTCCCGGTATGAATCTGGATGCACTTGATCTCACATTTGTGTTAGGCACCGCGTCCCCTTCGGGACTGAATGTTGCCAATGCCTACGCAACATTCGCCAATCAGGGAGTTCGTGCTCAAACAACATTTATTACCCGAGTCATTGGATCAAATGATGGTCTCCTCTACGAATTTGATCCGCAGTTGACGACAGAGTTCAGCACAGATGTAGCAAACTCGGTGAATTACGCATTAGAGCGAGTGGTGACTTCGGGAACCGGTAAAGCGGCACTGTCATTGGATCGTCCGGCGGGTGCAAAGACCGGAACAACAGATGACAACAAGAGCGCTTGGTTTGCCGGTTACACACCTCAACTTTCTGCTGCAGTTCTCATGGCGAAAGAAGATTCCAGTGGAATGCCGATTTCCATGTCTGGCACGGGTGGTTTACGGACGGTGACGGGGGGATCATTCCCGGCGGCGATTTGGACCGCATTCATGCGAGATGCTTTGAAGAACGAACCGGTAGTGGAATTCGCGCCTCCACCCGAGGATGCTTTGGTACCCATTGAATGTCCAGATTTCATTGAAGCGGACTTGGAAGATATTCCCTATGGCTGCCCAGTTCCTGAGGTTCTTAATGAGTTTGGTCCGGAGGAGGGAATGGGCTCCGGACCCGATCCCTTCGAAGGCGAACCGGTAGAGCCAGTGGTGCCGGTTGAGCCAGTGGTGCCGGTTGAGCCGGTGGTACCGGACAATGAATTTGGTCCGGATCCGGCAACAGGTTTCGAGGATCCAACCGTCGGTGAGGGACGGCCGGATTAAGGCATGATTGTTCAGTGAGTGAATTATCCAGTGAGTGAGCGCCTGGGGGGTCCCTTTGGTGTTCTTGTGCACCGGAGTTACACCTTATTTCCACCGATCCAAGCTCTCATTGTTTTGGCAGCGTTGACCTACTCCGTTGGGTATTTTCTGGACTACAGCTGTGTTGTGGATGGCTGGCAAGATCCCATGCGTTACATGCATTTGTGCTACACGGATATTCCAGCGCTGTTCGCCGAGCGCGGTTTCTCTGAGGGAATATTTCCCTATGTACAAACAGGTAGCAATGGTGCGTATCTGGAGTACCCGGTTTTGACCGGAATGTTCATGTATGTCGCAGCAGGTTTTACCCGGATGGTGGCAAGTTTCTATCCAGATGGATTCAGGGCGTTCTTCGACGTCAACGTCGTTATGCTTTTCATTCCATTTGTTGTCACCGTCGTGGCAACGGCACTGACTTTTAAAGGTAATCCTTGGCGGGCCGCCATGATTGTCTTTGCCCCCACCGTTATTTTGGGTGCAACTATTAATTGGGATTTGATTCCGGTGGCGCTGGTTTCTCTGGCGCTTTTAGCCTGGTCACGTGATCGAATCACCTTGACCGGTGTTTTCTTTGGGTTGGCAATAGCGGCAAAGTTTTATCCAGTTATTTTGCTGATTGGTTTTGTGATTTTGGCTGCGAGAACAAATGCGTGGCGTCCCACCCTGCACATGATCGTTGTCAGCATCATTACTTTCTTAGCCGTTAACATTCCATTCGCTATCGCGAATTTCCAAGGCTGGTTTCACTTCTATCAGTTCAATGCGAATAGAGCGATTGATTTCGGGTCGATCTGGTACGCGGTCAACCAATATGGATTGCCCGCAATTCCTGACTCGATTCTCAATCTTGGCGCTAGTGGACTGTTTGCAGTATTACTGATTGCGATTGCAGTATTTGTGTACAAGACACAGCACACACCGACCATTTATCAGGTGTTGTTCCTGGTACTCGCGGCATTTGTGGTGACCAACAAGGTGTACTCACCGCAGTATGTTTTGTGGTTAATTCCACTTGCTGTTTTAGCGAGACCAAATTGGCGAGACTTCTTGATTTGGCAAGTTGGCGAGCTGGTGTACTTCACAGGCATTTGGTGGTTCTTGGCCGGATACGGAATAGAAGACTCTCGAACTCTTACACCGCAGTGGTATGCAACCGCGGTTCTCATTCATGTTGCAGCCACGGTGTACTTCGCAGCGATGGTGATCCGGGATATTCAGATGAATTCAACAGAGTCAAAGCGTGAGGTTGTGAACCGGACTTCGGTGCGCACCTGATCGCCGATCCGTGGGAGCGGGCCGGAATTGGGTAACCACACCATGGAGACATGCTGGTGTGGTGGCTCCACGAACCACCGTTGCTTACCGCCAATGGTGAACGGTGACATTGCCCGGCCGGTGGCATCGAGTGCACCTGTGCCGAGGGACACGATCTTTTGACGAATTGTGCTTGAAGGCGATGGCGCCGTGAGACCAATTCCGTGGGAGGTACCTCCCGAAAGAACCACCACACTGGAATCCTTGGGACCGGTTCGCTGTCGGTATCCCACCTTCATTCCTTCAGAGAGTGGATGCACAGCCAACACGGTGGCACTTGCAGTCAGCACACTTCGATCACCCAACCACAGTTGAGTTCCCACGCGCATGCGCACCGATACCTCGCGCAGACTGGCTTTTATGAGGGCTAGTTCGCTGTTGGTGCAATGTGACACCCACACAATCGGTGCAGGCGGTGAGTGCCCCTCCCACACCGCGGTTTCGGCTTGCCACAATCCGGCCCAGCGCATGACTTCATGGGCATGTGCATCCGGGTTACTTCGCTGTAAGGGAAGGTGGATAGAAAGACCTTCAACAAAGATTCGCCCGGTCGCCATTGCATGGCGAACTTTCTCGTTAGTCAGTGCGCCTAGCAATTCACTTTCACTGAAACCGAACCTTGACATGCTCGAACGGGCTTCAAGGATAATGCGAACTTCACCCGGACCATCAAGTAATTGATGTAATGCTTCGGGCGTAGCGATTGTTCGAATAATTCGACCCGAGTAGTACTTCTGGCTAATTTCCCACCAATGGGCAGATGCACCTGCATCGCGTTGGTCAAATGGCTCTAACACAATGATGTCGCCTTCGGTCACCGAGGCGATTGACTCAATTTCGAATACGGTACCGACAGCGATTGTGTCTGCACCCAAGTTCATGGCCTCTGCTGCTAAGAGCGCTTGGCCAAGTCCATAACCATTTCCCTTAATGACAGGGACAGGCGGCAGACCGCTCGCGACCGTGATCGATTGATACACGGCATGTAAATGATTGTGCCACTTCTCGGAGTCAATCCGAAGAGTAAATGCCACTCGGTGCCCCTTGTCGTTGTCTTACACTCACAACTGTTCTGATTCTTAACTGTACTGAGTTACCCGCGCGACTGATAGAACCTGAATGCGCGCGCCCATACTTTACGAATATTAAAATCCCATTCGCCCACATATTCCTGGGCAAAGCCACCAGAACCCAGTTTGAATGTCACCAACCCGAAAAGATGGTTTCCCGGATCAAGGGTGTTAGAAATCCCTCGCAGGTCATAGGTTGCGCACCCTTTGGTTCTCGCCGCCGTAATCATGTGCCATTGCAATGCATTCGATGGACGAACATCACGATCCGCCGTGGTGCTCGCACCGTAGGAGTACCACGCGTGTGGGCCCACCGTGATCATGATCGTGGCAGCAGCCACATGATCCTGGTATTCGGCAACGTGCAGCGTGAAGTGATCGCCTAGGGCTTCCCACATGCGCTCGAAGTACACCAGTCCACGTGGAGTGAAACCATCACGCTTCGCAGTTTCTACATAGATCTCGTGAAAGGCCGGAAGATCAGTTCGATCACCGAAGCGAATACTCACCCCCGCTTTTTCTGCTTTTCGAATATTTCGCCGCCACAGTTGATTGAAGCCAGCGAATATCTCATCTTCACTCTTTCCAGCAAGTGGTACCTGAAAAACAAACCGAGGCTGAACATCGCCAAACCCGGCGCCATCGGCCTTCTCCTGAGTCCAGCCACTCTGTTCAAGTGAGTGAATAAGTCGTTGCGCATCAGGAAAGTTACGGTCGGGGGTGAGGTCACTTAAGAGAAGTGACGCATTTTCGGTTGCGATCGCAGCTTTGATGGTCTCTGCATTCCATTGCGCGAGTGGAACGGGAGGTCCCATTTTTACCTGGAAAGCACCGCGGGATTTCACGTGCGAAATCAGTGCCTGACTCCATTCGCTGACATCAATGTCGGAATCCCCAATTACCGGGCCCTCGGGAATGTACGCCAATGATCTTTGTGGAAGTTTGGGAATCGGCCGGTAAAGAACAAGTGCAACTCCCACCAATCTGGAGTCCATAAAGAAACCAATTGATTCTGGTTTCCACCCGACTTTCACCGTGCCCCATTGCGGTAGTTGCAGGAAGGAAACATGAGCCTTGGTGGTGTTCAGAAATTCCGAATGAGATTCCTGACTGATTTGGCGAACGGTAATACTCATGTGAGATCAACAACCACCGGTGCGTGATCGGAGGCGCCTTTGCCCTTACGTGCTTCCCGATCAACATAGGAATCACGCACCCGCGAAGTGAATGCGGCATTACCAAAAACTAAATCAATGCGCATGCCCCACCCGCGGTGAAATGAGCCATTGCGGTAATCCCAAAACGTGTACGGCTCGCCCTTGAGTGCACGAGGCATGACTTCACTCAATCCAATTGATTCAAGATCAGCCAGTGCCGCTCGTTCCGCAGGTGTCACGTGAGTGGAGTCCTTGAAAACATTGATGTCCCAGACATCTGCATCCGTGGGTGCCACGTTGTAGTCACCGATAGCAGCAAAGGGCAGATCAGGATTGGCAGCCAATTCAGATTCAATCGTTGTATTCAAGGCCTTAAACCACTCCAACTTGTAGTTGTAGTGATCATGTCCAGGTTCGCGGCCGTTGGGACAATACAAACTCCACACCCGAACACCACCGCAGGTTGCACCAATTGCGCGCGGTTCCTGTGCACCTTCAAACTCGGGTTGATCGGTCAGTCCACGTACAACATCGGTAATTCCAACCCGGCTCAGAATTGCGACACCATTCCACCGACCCGTTCCGAGAGTCACGGCTTCATAGCCCAAAGCGCTAATCGGCATGTGCGGAAAAGCTTCATCGGTGCACTTCAACTCCTGCAAGGCCACAACATCCGGTTGAGCGCTCTCCAACCACTCCACCACCCGGTCAATTCGGGCCCCGACCGAGTTCACATTCCAGGTAGCAATTCGCACAGGTGCAGCCTATTGCCAGGCGATCTCCTTACCGTTTTTCCAGTCTCGAGTGTCAACCCCGCGGTTACTCGAACTTTTTATACGACCGCTAAACCTACTTCTTGGCAAGCGCGAGCGAACTGTTTGTCTTGGGTGACTACCGCCTCGCAGCCGCTGACAAGTGCACTGGCAAGGTGAATGGAGTCCAAAGTCTTGAGGTGCCGGACAGGAAGTTCTGCGGCGAGGCGGAGAACTAGTGGTCTGGGTGCCACGAGTTCGCAGCCGGCAAAGAGGTTAAGTTCCGCGGTTATTCCGGACCTCCCTTCACGGATGAGCGTCCGACTCAGTTCCACCACCGTCAGTTCGCTTGTGACCAGCGGAGTATTACTGCTCGCAGCTATCTCGGCGAGTGCGTAAAGTTGAGCTCGGATATTGGCATGGGTCACACTCCCTACCAACACATTGGTATCGACATAAGTTTTCATGGTGCGAGCCGAGTTCATGGTGCGAGCCGAGTTCATGGTCCTAACCGCGGCTGTCGCGGTCTTCCCGGATGCTCTCCACAATTGACTTTTCTCCAGACCAACCCGTGGGCGGCGGTAACTCACCAAGAATCTCGCTCAACAGTCGCGAAGCTGGCGTGATTGCGTGCCGGATCTCCGGCGGGTAGGCCGCAAGCTGGTAATCCCGCAGGTACATCTCGATGGCATCTCGGACCAGTACCTGCTGCGACTTCCCGGTCTCCTTGGCCAAAGAACGAAGTCGGTTGGCGAGTTCATCAGGCAGCCGTAGGTTCATTCCCATGGGAAAACGGTACCACTTTCGGTACCAATTAGGCGGGGCAGCAGTGATGGACATGTCTGCATGATTCCTCGGCTGATTACCTAAAGGTAGGGGCCGGTGGGCAATGTGTATCTGGGGGCAGCGAAGTCTGAATCTGTGGATACAGATAACCTTCGGGGGCAGAAACCCTCCTGTCACGGAACGACCGTGACCGTTTAGTCCGAAGGAGGTGGGTTAATTCATGCGTAAATATGAAGTCATGGTCATTCTCGATCCTGAACTCGATGAAAAAACAATTGCCCCCAGCCTCGATGCATTCCTTAATGTCATCAAGGCCGATGGTGGTTCCGTGGAAAAAGTTGATCTGTGGGGCAAGCGTCGCTTTGCTTACGAGATCGCTCACAAGTCCGAGGGTTACTACGCAGTCATTGAACTGATGTCAAGCCCAGAAGCTGTTGCTGAGTTGGACCGTCAACTCTCCCTCAACGAAGCAGTCATGCGAACCAAGGTGCTACGGCCCAACTGGTCAGTCGCGGAAAAGGTTAGCTAGTGGCCGCCGGGGATATCAACGTGACGGTTGTTGGCAATTTGACCAACGATCCGGAACTGCGCTTCACCCCGAGTGGTGCCGCGGTTGCCTCATTCACGGTTGCAACCAGTTCACGTTACTTGGACAAAACAACAAATGAATGGAAGGACGGAGATCCGACTTATCTTCGTTGCAGCGTGTGGCGTCAATACGCCGAGAACGTTGCCGAGTCGTTGACCAAGGGCACCAGAGTCATTGTTTCCGGAAAGTTGAAGCAACGTTCTTATGAAACCCGCGAGGGTGAGAAGCGCACCGTAATGGAAGTTGAAGTCGAAGATGTTGGTCCCGCATTGCGTTATGCAACAGCAAAAATCAACCGAGTTCAACGTTCTGATGGTGGTTTCTCCGGTGGAGGCCAAGGCGGCGGCGCTAGTGAACCAGCCGACGATCCATGGTCGACCGGTGCACCCGCAGCGAACTTCGACGAACCACCCTTTTAAATCACAGTTTTCAATAATTAACTAGGAGTATTTAATGGCACGGGATAACAAGCGCCAACAAATGTTGGACAAGAACAAGATGGTCAAGGCTAAGGCCTGCGCCTTCTGTAAAAAAGAAGTCAAGGGACTCGACTACAAAGATGTGAACTTGCTGCGCAAGTTCATTTCCGACCGCGGCAAGATCCGTGCGCGTCGAGTCACCGGTAACTGCACGCAACATCAGCGCGATGTGGCCATGGCAGTGAAGAATGCCCGCGAAATGGCACTTCTTCCCTACTCAGCGGCAACTCGCTAAGAAAGGGAACTGACATGAAACTCATTCTGACTCAGGAAGTTAGTGGTCTCGGTAGCCCGGGAGACATCGTTGAGGTTAAAGACGGCTACGGCCGCAACTACCTTCTTCCACGCGGCTACGCCATTGGCTGGACCCGCGGTGGCGAGAAGCAGGTCACGTCAATCAAGCGCGCCCAGAAGGTGCGCGAGATTCGTGATCGCGATCACGCCAATGAAGTCAAGCAAGCACTGGAAACAATGATCATCATTGTTCCCGCCAAAGCTGGCGAGACGGGCAAACTCTTCGGTTCGGTCACTGCATCCGATGTCGCCCAAGCGGTCAAGACTTCCGGTGGGATTTCCATTGATAAGCGTAAGGTCACCTTAGCCAAGGCGATCAAGACTGTTGGCAAGCACAACGCAACGGTCGAGGTGCACCCAGGTGTTACCGCCAAGGTTACTTTTGAGGTTTCAGCAGGGTAGTTAATACTCGAACACTTGAAGTGGGGCTGCTCATTTGAGTAGTCCCACTCTCATTTGCCATACTCACCCACATGTCGGATCCTGAAGAAATACAAATTCGGTTTCTCGAGGCCCATGAAGCCGAAGTACTCGTTGATCTGATTCAGGAAACATACGGTGATTCATATGACGCAGATTGGGTCTATCTCCCCAACGAAATCGCAGCCCGTATTGACAACAACCGACTTCGCAGCGCAATTGGATATTTAGCCGACGGAACAGTCCTGGGTCACATGGCGCTCATGGTGGAAGAAAGCGCTGAGCGGGTCTTGCACGCAGGTGTGGCTGTTGTGCGTGATGCCGCTCGCGGACATCACCTTTTTGAGCGAATGAAGCGATTCAGCGCTGAATGGGCAACAAAAGCCGGTTACCTCGGTTTATTCAGTGAGGCGACCGCCGCTCACCCGTATTCACAGAAGGCCAATATTGCACTTGGTGCACATGAAACAGGTTTCCTCCTTGGCTGGATTCCAGATTCAGTGGCCAATAATGCAGCGCACACTTTAGATAAACACCGGCAATCAGTTGCATTGTTTTATCTCAAACTCAATGAAGGCCCACTGCGACCCATGTATGTCCCTGAAAAGTATCAAGGAATCGTTGGGAACATCATTGAATACATCTGGCTTGCACAGTTATTTGGCTGATAGCGGATCCAAACACCGTAATTCCTGATTCATCTGAGATTCGAAATTGAACAGAAAGATGACCACAACCTCTCAGTTATTCACGTGACTCGGGTGGGGCGTGATCTCATTAAAGTCATGAATAATGAACAGGAGCGTCAGTTAACTGAGGTGAATCGCGATGCCGTGTATGTGGACTTACCTTTGCAGTCACATGCAACACAATTAGTGCTGGACTCATTAACCGATCAGACCAAGTTCGGTTTCGCGGGAGTTTTCCCCAACCGTGAACGCAATGGAGACGTTTTACGACTGCAGTCCTTTGCGGACATTGACCTACATGTCGAAGACATCTCCATTGCATCTGATCACGGTCGTGAACTTCTAGACTTTATTTTGAGTGACTGGCGGGCCGTATCTGTTGTCAGCAGGGGTGCCTTTTGATGCCAAGAAGACAATCAAAATAATGACACCGATGAAACAAAGAATGCTCAGCAGAATTCCCCAAAGAATCCACCAACCGGTGCGATCGGTGTCGTGCAGACGCCGTGCTATCAGACCGAGAATCGGCAACAACACAGCCAGTGTCCAAATGGTGGTGAGTACTCCTGTACCGGGGATGCTGTAGATGGTGCCGGAAATATCAACTTCAGATCCGCCGTAAGTAAATCCGGCAGCCATATCAATGACATTAAGAATCAAGGAGACAAGAATCGTGAATAGGTAGAACCACCAGAACTCAGATCGACTTGCCCTTCCTTTAAAGTTTGCATAGTTACTGAAACCAGACTTAACTGCTTCGCCGAATGACATGAATACCCCTTCAAGGCTTGTCGTAACCAGAAACATACTGATCAAATGCCCATAACATGGTGAAATTCGAAGGAATTCCTTGAGGGTGTTTAGGCTCTCTTGGGTACGCGCGGTCAGATTCGCACAATTCAACTGCTGCAACATCAGGTCATGCGACACCTAATTTCAGTCGTGACCGAGGGTGGATCCTCCACAGTTCAGAAGACTGAACCTCGATTAGTAGCCAAAACACCCCATCAATACAAAGGAAATCCCTACAAATAGGACAGAGTTGGATTGATTGAGCATCCCACAGATGTGGGATACCGCGATTGTTAGGGAGAGCACGTCATGAATAGTTTTAATATCGCAGAAATTCTCGATGAAGCCTGGAGCCTAACGAAACGCCATTACTGGAACTGGTTACTGGTGATCGTTGTTGGACTTCTAGTACCGACAATCATTGTTGGTATTGGAATTGCGGCAGCAGTGGCTATTCCAGTACTTGGCGCCATTGTCATTTTGATCGGTGTCTTGGGCTACTTTTATGTATTCCTCGGCATTCTTCGTAATGCCTATAACGCAAGTGAAGGTGCCAAGCCTTCATTAAGTGTTCTGTTCCGATCAGATCGCTTCTGGTGGTTCCTTGTCGCTGGAGCGGTATACATTGGGATTGTGGTCGCAGGATCTATTCGCTTTGATCATTCCCGGTTTGATCTTCGCATTCATGTTTGCACTATTTCCGTTTGCCTTGATCGGCAACCCTGGCATGACCGGTTTCGCAGCATTGGCACGTAGCTGGGAACTGATCACGACTGCGTTCTGGCGCTATATCGGGTTGCGCATTGTTCTTTTCGGTGCAACTGCTGCACTCGTTGTTGTTAGCTTTGCTATCCAGTCAATCTTTGGTGTCGCTGCGGGTGATTCGGGTGCCGGAGCACTCACGGCAATCCTTTTGATCATTGGTTCAATTCTCGCACTGTTGATCAATGTGTTCATCTCTGCTTTTACTTATCTTGCCGATGCACTTGCCTACCGTCGTTTGTCTCATGATGGTGAAGTTCTTCGCCCTGGTTAATTCACCCTATGAACTAGATCGCTGATTTAATCGAGCGGGCAACTGGGATATTAATCCATCGGTTGCCCGCTCGATCATGTTCAGACACAACCGTGAAACCATTGCCGGTCCCGTAGTAGGGATCGGGAACATCGAGCTCGGGATGCGGTGCATCAAGGTGGGCAAGCTCAGGGTCAAAGGATCGAAACATGACCAACTCGGATGCGTGACCAGATTGACGAATGATTTCCTGCACATTGGCGTAATTACTGGAGTCCATCACGACTATCAAATCCAACTCGGAAATCCAGGTTTCATTGATTTGACGGGCTTTGTGTCCAGAAGCAGGCGTATAGCCACTGCGCGCTAATTCCCCTTGGGCACGTTCATCGGCCGGATACCCGATATGCCAGTCACCTGTTCCAGCAGAGTCCACCTGCACCAGATCCGCAAATCCTGCCTGCTGAATCCGCTCCCGCAGTACCACCTCTGCCATGGGGGATCGGCAGATATTGCCCAAACAGACTGTGGTGATTCGATAAGGGGTAGGAATGGACATAGGGGGAACTCTAGCCACGGGAAATATTTTTTATCCACAGGCTGTGGGGTGTTTCTTTCGCATGAATTCGGGAATATTGAGAAAAAATCATTGACGATGCACAGTTTGTCCACACCCTTGGCACAAGTAGTGCCCAATGGGTGCACAGTTGCGCACACAGGGTGAATAGACACGGGTTCATGTAGTCCCTAACGTCAGACCCTCGGTGTTTACTGGGGTATGTCTGGGGTTGATCACAGGAAAGGGTGAGTTGTGAGCGTTACTGAGTTACACATTCCTGAGGAACCCCGTGAAACCGTTGATCGCACCCCACCCAATGACATTGCCGCGGAGCAATCCGTACTGGGCGCAATGCTGCTCAGCAAAGATGCAATCGCCGATGTCGTCGAGACACTGCGTGCAGACGATTTTTATCGGCCATCACATTGCACCCTCTACGACGTCATCCTTGATCTCTATGGTCGTGGTGAACCGGCTGACGCTGTCACCGTTGCATCTGAACTCACCAAGGTTGGTGAAATTTCACGTATTGGTGGCGCCTCGTACTTACACACACTTGTCTCCATGGTTCCCACGGCGGCGAATGCAAACTATTACGCGCGCATCGTGCGCGAGCAAGCGATTCTTCGCCGACTTGTCACCGCTGGCACGCGCATTGTTCACATGGGCTACAGCGGTCAAGGTGAAGTAGATGACGTCGTCGATCGCGCCCAAGCCGAGGTCTACGAAGTCACCGAGCGCCGCACCTCAGAGGATTACGCACCACTGTCGGACATCATGCAAGGAACCCTGAACGAAATCGAAGCGATCTCCAATCGCGACGGTGAAATGGTGGGCGTTCCCACCGGCTTCGCAGAATTAGATTCGCTCACTAACGGTTTGCATCCCGGACAACTGGTGATCCTTGCTGCCAGGCCGGCGATTGGAAAATCGACCCTTGGTTTAGACGTTTGCCGTAACGCTTCTATCAAACATGGAATCACCAGTGTGATTTTCTCGCTCGAAATGTCTCGCAATGAAATCGTCATGCGCTTGTTGTCCGCTGAAGCTCAAGTGTCGCTGCAACATATGCGTTCTGGGACCATGACGGAAGCGGACTGGGCCAAAATGGCCAACAAGATGGGCGTGGTCAGTGAAGCACCACTGTTTATTGACGATTCACCCAACATGACCCTCATGGAGATCCGCGCAAAGTGCCGCCGACTCAAGCAGCGTCACAATCTCAAGCTCGTTGTCGTTGACTACTTGCAACTCATGACAAGTGGTAAGAAGGTGGAGAGTCGTCAGCAGGAAGTATCCGAATTCTCTCGGTCCCTCAAACTTCTGGCAAAAGAACTCGAAGTTCCCGTCATTGCGATCTCGCAGCTCAACCGCGGTCCCGAACAACGCCAAGACAAACGACCCATGTTGTCAGACCTTCGCGAATCGGGCTGCCTACCCGCATCCACTCGCATCATTCGAGCTGATACAGGCGCTGAAGTCACCATGGGCGAACTCTTCGAATCAGGGGAGCGCAATATCCCGGTGTGGACATTGGATGACTCCTTGCGTTACGTGCCCGGTTCACTGAGTCACGTTTTCTCCACGGGAACAAAAGATGTCTATCGAGTGCGTACGGCAAGTGGTCGAGTTATTGAGGCAACAGCCAATCACCCCATGCTGACGTATTCCGGCTGGCAACCCCTTGGTGAATTGGACTCCGGATCCCGAATCGGGATCACACGTCACATACCGGGGCCATCCCAGGAAACACAGTGGTCAGACCACCACGTAATTGTTCTAGCACATATGTTGGGCGACGGCTCAGTCCTACCAAGGCAACCCATTCGTTACGCCACCACGGATCCAGCAAATGTCGCTGCCATGAGTGAGTCCGCGGTCGCTGCGTTTGCTGTCAAACTTCGAGTCGATAATTATGAAGCTGCCCGCTGCACCACATTGCGATTCGCCAGCATTCGACCAGTGACACATGGTGTTCGCAATCCAATGGCGGAGTGGTTTGATTCATTGGGCCTATTTGGAAAGCGTAGCCACGAGAAATTCATTCCGCATCAGGTATTTTCCCTGCCTAAAGAACAGATCGCCCTCTTTATTCGGCATCTCTGGGCCACCGATGGCTCCATCAGTATTAATAAGAATCGTCGCGGTGGGCGCATCTATTACGCCTCGACAAGTCGACGCTTAGCAGATGATCTGTCCCGACTCTTATTGCGCTTTGGCATCCATACCCGCATTTCCATTGCGCGAAAAGCGGGGTATCGCGACGGCTACCACGTTGCCATCTCAGGATCAGCCGATCAGAAGGTGTTCCTTCGTCGAATTAATGCCCATGGAGCTCGCGGCCTCCTGGGCAACCAACTGTTGGCCATCCTGGAAACAATTGAACCGAACACCAACCGAGATACGGTACCGCGTGAAGTGTGGAACAGGGTGCGAGAAGTTATTGCAGAGCAAGGCCTGTCGCACCGCGAATTCCAAGAGAAATTAGGAAGCCAGTATTGCGGTAGTTCTCTTTTCAGGTCAGCGCCGAGTCGCGAAAGACTCAGCCGGGTTGCCCAAATACTTGATGCAGACGATCTCGAATTGCTCGCCACAAACGATGTCTACTGGGATGAAATTGTCAGTATTGAACACCAAGGTGCAATGCCGGTCTTTGACGCTGAAGTGTTCGGTACCCATAACTTTATTGCCGACGGAGTTGTCGTCCATAACTCGCTCGAACAAGATGCAGACATGGTTGTCCTTCTTCACCGTGAAGATTTTTATGAACGTGAATCACCGCGTGCAGGTGAAGCGGATTTCATTGTTGCCAAGCATCGCAACGGCCCCACAGCGAACATCACGGTAGCTTTCCAGGGCCACTATTCACGTTTCGTTGACATGGCCCGCGACGGTATTTAGTACATCAGGGAATTGACCTACTTGGCGTAGGAGACCCGACCCCTCGACCATCGGGACTCAGTTGTTTGCACGGAGTTGATTGGGTTGTTCCTGCAGCGCGATGATCGCTTGCAGACGGGCTCCACCGAGTGTCGAGTTTTCCGTTAATCGCCAGTTCCCATTTGTCATGCGGGCGATTAGTGCGCTGCCAAGTCCATCGCCGCCCCACGTTGGTCCTACTCCATCGTCGTCAACCTCGACGGTGACTATTTCGTTGGCCGCCGTGACGTTCACATAAACCCGCCGAGCACTTCCATGGCGAACCGCGTTTGTCAGTGCCTCTTCAACGATCTTTTCTATATTCATTTGCGTTACGAAGGGAAGATCGATGTCAGGTACCTCAATGACAACGTCAACAAGTCCGCGCCAAGGTTCGGCAACAGTTTGGAGGAGTGCCTCGAGTCCGGATTCGGGTCCTTGGGTTGCGAAAAGTGGAGCATCAAGGACTGACTGCGCCCGAGAGAGGGCTTCGCGGTAAGCGTTCGTGTCACCGGCTTGGGAAGCGAGTTCCATTGCCACGGCGCAGGCCGTGAGGCGGGCCTGCACCGGACCGTGCAAGTTTTGCGCTGCCTCTCGGGCAACTTCGCCCGCAATACGGGATCGGGCGAGTGATTCAATGCGTTGTTGGTCGAGCAGATCGCGGAAGGTTTGCTGCGCGGTCTCCTGGCGGGTCTTCCACGAGGTGAAACCCGACGTTAAGAGGACGACTACCGCGCTGGCAAGTACGGAGGCGAGTGCTGAGACGAGGATTTGCGTGAGATCTTGACCGCGGATTGCAATATCGATCACGGTTGGGATTTGGAGTGCGATAAAACCGGTGATGAAAATTCCGGCGTGATGCTGTGGCCAGTGACGCATCGCTCGGTTTGCGCCACCCAGAATCACAAAGATCAAGGCCACGCCGAGAACGTCGGCGAGTGCGGCAACTACTGGAAGATCATCAATAGCAATGGTGGGAATAGATGCGGCAATGAAAATAACCGCTAACACGAACGGCCGAAAAGGTTGAGTTCGAATGATGGCAAGTACGGCCCCGACGAGTCCAAGTCGCTCTGGTGTACCAATGCCGGATGCTGAGAGCCGATCAATGAGCGGGCGAACCGAATTGTGTGCAGCGTCGTGGATATCTCCTTGACCACCAAACATGTCCGGTGTTTCCGATCGCAGTAGATCCAGTTGACGTGCAACGTGGGAGCGGGCAGGTGCGAGTTCTTGATCCACGGCAGTCATGATTGATGCGCGAATATCTGCCATGATCGCGGCCTGTGATGCCGATGTTGCTATCAGGTCGGCAGCTTCTCGAACGAGTTCCTCCCTTCGAGCCAAGGTTGCGATACGGGTTTCCGTGATGACGTCGAAGCCGAACAGGCAAATGGGCGCGACAATTACTGGCACCAAAATGAAAACTGCTGGTGAAAGCGACCCGGCATACGCTCCCGTGTTACTGAGCACAATGACGATAGCGCCGGCGACCGCACCGGAAAACCCGACGCTGAAGGCGCGCACGGCAATGATGACTGACCGTGAGGAAGGTTTGAAAAGATTGCGCAAACCTAGGAAAAAGGCAGTGCCACCCACCGTCGCTACCAACAGGCTGATGAGTGCGTACCCAAGAATTGTGAGGGCACCTTCGAACCCGATGCTTTGCACAGGTGTGTTCGTGAATACAAACAGCAACCACAGCACCGAGATGAGGAGGGTCCGTGGCCATGACCAGGCTTGGTTATCCACGTTGATCCCGTGCTGTTCCGGTGAGTTGGAAGTACGCCTGCGTCAGGAGTACCCGTTGGTTGTCACCGGCACCAGTGGTGATTCCAAGTTGGTCAATTAACCGACCGAGCGCCTTGATCACCGCCGATTCGCTGAGGTGGCTGCGCCGTGCGATCTCTGCATTGGAGAAACCATTCGCTAACAAACGCAATATCTCCGCTTGTCCGTCGCTGAGCTTGGGAGCATCGCCTCGAATCTTGATCGCTTGATCCCCGAGGGGATCACCCGCCGCGCGATCAATTGCGGCAACGAGTTGATTGGGGTCTTCCAGTGCTCGTTTAACAATGAATCCTGCGCCCACTGGCAATGATCGACGATCGCCCATCAGGCGGGTGTCAACGTAACTGGTCAGTAACACGATCCCGATCCGCGAATATAAATCGCGCAGACCATAGGCCAGATCTATTCCCGTCGGACCGCGTCCGAGATCCAAGTCCAGCAGCGCGACCTGCGGCTGGGAGGTCCGTGCGATTTCCAAGGCTTTAGTGGCCGACTCGGCAATCCCACACACCTGGTATCCCAGGCTCTCCAATTGACCCTGCAACAGCATGCGGGTAAAGCCATCGTCCTCCACGACCAACACCGAGAGCGCCACACACGGATTATCCGCCCGCCCACGTCACCGCGTGCACCATTCCGTCATGAGCGAGGAAAACCTGTCGGAAACAACCATCTTTTGAATTCATTCGGGAAGTTAGTAGCCATAGCTCCTAGCGACTGACACACTTAAATAATGAAGTGGACTCGGATTCGGGTTGTGATGATGGCGATAGTTGTTGCCCTAGGCGCCGGAACCATCGGTGCCACACCCGCACGGGCGGCTGACCTGGGAACCATCACGGTCACTGGCACACTTGGCAGTTACGCGTACTCCCCTCTCACCCTGTCTGGGTCGGTGGGAGACACCTTCTGGGTGGTGGATGCGACCCCGGGCCCTGCTCTGAATGTGGGGACGACTCCCGGGTTGGACAGCGGGGTCGTGAGTGCGGCAGGCCTGCGGTGTGATCCCCTTGGTAGCCAAGTGGCCTGCGAGCGCTGTCAGTCTGCACCGGGCACCACGCTACACGATCATGGCGCTCGGACCATCTCCATCACCTATGGCGGATGTGACACTCGATGTGCCCATCGGGCCGATCCTTCTCCAGGCAGCCGGGGGTGGCGGAGCCAGCGGAGCAGTCACCGATCCCGCACTTGTTTATCCGACCGCGTCGATTAATGCGAATGGTGGCACCTGTCAGGGGCCAACGCAGTACATCAAGTACCAGTGGCAGAACGCCGCGAGTGGCACTTTCACTGCACCAACTGCCGCTTCCTGCACGCGCACGAACTTTTCGCTTGCTGGTTGGGCACGATCCGCGACAGCAGCGGTCGGTTGAGTGGCAGCCGGGATCAACGGTCACGATTGGTGACGAGGGCTTCACGTTGTTCGCGGTGTGGCGGCCCAACGGCATCGAGATTGTCTATGACGCCAATGTTGGTCTCGAGACGCAGTGCCTATCATCTAATGGAACGAATTTGACGACGGCTGCCGAGCGGCGGACCACACCGACTGTTGTCCCAGCGTCAAGTGCCGCAGCCGCACAGGCGCCATGCACTCCGCCAGGTCACACTCTCAACGGCTGGTCACTGACGGGTGCAGGTCCCCTGACGCTCGTCAAGGGTGCGGCACTTCCAGCAAGTTTTACGGGAACTTCGCAAACCCTGTACGCGAAATGGGAACCTGACCGGTTTGATCTCTCAGTGCAGGCGGGTTCGTTGATTGTTAACAGCGCGGAGCAGCTGCGGATGGTGAAAATTTGTGCCGGAGTCTCGCAATTGGTGACCTTCACTGCGACTAAAAATGGAGTTGCAGCAGCGGGCCAAATAATTGACGTGGAAGTAGCACGTACCGGCGCACCACCGATCACACAACAAAAGTTAACGACCGATGATTCGGGGCGGGTGCAGGTGAACTTCGAACTTGATCCAAACTACACCCCTCAGTTTGTTAGTGGGTCTTTTGTTAACCAAGTCGCCGGACTTATTTTTGTTGAAAGGGATCCCCTTCAATGTGTTGCAAAATCAATAACAATCACAGGTGAACGCACGACGGTGGGCGGCAAGTCCGGCATCACCGTCAACGGCACCACCACGGGCTTCAAGAAGGGCGACACGGTCGTGCCGTATATCCGGTTCCCGGGCCAAACCACCTATCTCGGCAGGGTGCGCTCGTCCTGAGATCGGGGCCGACGGCTCTTTCTCCTGGAGTCGCAACACGGGCAAGGATGTCGCCGTCTACTTCGCCACCGAAAACTTTCGCGTGATGTCAAACCTGATCACCATCAGTATGGATCGGTGACGTATCGCGTGGGTGATGTTGGTCCTGGTGGTGGGACGGTGTTTTTCGTTGACACATCCAGGGCCAAAGGTAGTCAGTATTGGGAAGTCGGCAGTGACCTGGGAACAGCGAGGTGGGGATGTAATTCGACCAGAATTTCCACCGGGGATGCTATCGGTGACGGGGCAAGCAACACGAACCTCATCAAGAAGGACTGCGCCGAGGATGGTATCGCTGCCAGGGTTGTCTCTGCTACCGCTGGTGGCTACTCCGATTGGTTCTTGCCGTCCAAGAATGAACTCAATCAACTGTGTAAATACGCACGCAATCAGTCAACGTCCCCTGACGATCAATCCGAAGTTTGCAAAAACACCGGTACGTTGCGTGACGGGTTTACTCGCAACAACTGGAGTTCGAGTCAGATCGACACGGCCAACGCGTGGTACCAGGATTTCGTCAATGGCTTTCAGGGCAGCGGATCATGGCTCCACACGTTCGGCGTCCGTCCGGTCCGAGCTTTCTAGCCCTTCATCACTTCATCTATTTGCCTACTCTATTTATCGTTGGGTTCAGGATTTCGTGAAGCGGTGCTCTTGCAGCCAATGCAGGAGTTACTGTGAGGGCACCGTCCACAAAGTTGTTCACCCCCGGGGATGGTGGCAGCACAAGCACCGCGGTGAAGACAAACACAGCTGGTGATCTTTCGATGGATCACGATGGGAAGCAATAGGGGGGAGGTTGCCCCTACGTCCCGTGAAATTGGGCACGGAATTCGTCGGTTAGCCTTGTCTGGTGAGAGTTCTGCATACATCTGACTGGCATCTGGGCCGAAAGTTCCTTGCCAAGGACATGCATGAACATCAGGATTCCTTTGTTGACTGGTTAATTGATACAGCTGCGGATCTTGGCATTGAGTTAGTCGTGATTGCCGGCGATATTTTTGACCGTTCGGTGCCACCGCAGGAGTCTGTTGCGCTTTTTGAAAAAGCATTGATCGGATTGAGTGCGTTGTGCCCGGTGTTTGTCACTCCGGGAAATCATGATTCGGCCGTGCGCTTGGGTTATGGCGGCACATTCTTTGCTGCCAGTGGGGTGCATATTCAATCCACTACGGAGTTCATTGATCAACCATTAGTAATTACCTCACCTGACAGGACCGAACTGAGTGTGTACGGAATTCCGTATTTACATCCAGATATTCACGCAGCCGAGTTTGGTGTGGAGCGATCACACACAGCAGTGCTGACCCATGCCATGAACAGAGTTCGCACCGATCTTGCTGACCGGGGTGATGTTCGATCCATGGTGGTGTCGCACGCATTCGTGACCGGTGGAGCGGGTAGCGAGTCGGAGCGGGATTTGGAAATAGGTGGAATCGGCGATGCTCCTGCTTCGGTCTTCGCAGGGGTGGACTACACCGCCATGGGTCACCTGCACGGAGCGCAGGTAATTGGTAGTGAGTCAGGCATTATTCGGTATTCGGGGTCACCATTGCCGTATTCATTCTCCGAAGAAAAGCACGTGAAGAGTGTGACCTTGATTGATATCCCACCACGTGGCGAGATCACAACGACGGTGATACCTGTCCCTCAGCCGGCACCACTTGTGACATTGCGCGGAACCATCGAGTTTCTGGAGACGGATTCCTCACTGGACGGACACATTGATTCGTGGGTGCGCTGCCAGATTACCGATCAACGCAGGCCAGAGAATGCCATGAAGCGCCTCTCCCAGCGCTTCAATCACGTGATGCACCTTGAATTCACCCCCGAAGCGAATTCACCCGGTGACATTGACTCGCAGACTGGAGTTAACTCACGACTGGATCCACAGAAAACACCGCCGCTGGAACTGGCAGCGGCATTTATTGCCCATGTCACCAATGATCAAGTAACTGAAACAGAACGAGTTTTGATGCAGGCAGCCATTGAAACAGTGAATTCACAAGTGATGGAATCGTGAGAGTTAAAAGACTTGAGCTGACCGGAATTGGACCATTTCGTCACCAGCAGGTAATTGACTTCGCGCAGTTATCTGAGTCGGGATTATTTCTCATTGACGGACCAACGGGAGCGGGTAAAACAACAATCATTGACGCAATCGTGTTCGCGTTATTTAGTGGTTTGAGTGGTGAATCAACATCTAAGGAACGAATCCGCAGTGATCACGCCCTAGGCAATGAGAAATCCGAAGTGATTCTCGACTTCTCTGTTCAGGGCCGGCAACACCGAATCACTCGCTCACCTGCTTATGCCGCGGCCAAAGCCAATGGTGAGGGATTCACCAACAAACCCGCAAAACAAACACTGACGGAATACAACACCGATGGCTCAGTGAAGACAACACTGACAAGTGCCACAGATATCGGGGTGCATGTTTCCCGCCTGCTGAATATGCAGGCACAACAATTCCGGCAACTGGTGGTTTTGGCTCAAGGTGAGTTCGCAGCCCTTCTCCGCATGAAACCCAAGGAGAGACTTGAAGCATTGCGTGGCCTGCTGGGAACAGAGTTTTTCCAAGATCTTCAGACGGTGATCGCAGAGGAAGGCACGCGCAGTCGAGAGGTTCTTGCCCAGGCTCGAAAAGAACTCCAGGTCACTGCCACCCAAGCCGAAGTCTTCATTGACGAATTCAATCGCGCTGAACTTGACCCACTCTTTGAGATTTTGCGAGATGTAGATGTGAGTCCCGAGCAACGAAGTGATGCGTTCGCTCGAATTGCAGAAGTTCTCTCCATGGATTCTTTGCGCCTGGAAAAGGAACTTGCACAAGCACGCACGGAATTGGAACCGGTGGAAAAGGAGTTCATCGCAACCTCACACGTCATGGAAATGATTACAGATATTGAACAGGCTTTGGCCCTTATTGCGGCATCGGAACTGGCACTAGACCCATTGGATGCGGGAATTACCCCTGTTGAGGCACAAGCTCGATCTCAGTCACTCTCCATTGATGCAGGAGCATTGCAACCATTAGCCGAGTGGGAATCACAAGCGGAAGCGCGAACAGGACAGCGCGAACTACTTGCCGCGAAAGTCACTGAGACTTCGGCTCGCGTAGTGGAGTGCGAGACCGAACTAGCTCAACTGCCGACCACCATCGACGCATTGCGTAAGTCCCTTGCAACCCTTCCGGCCATTTCCGAGAAGTTACGAACAAAGAGTGCACGACTCCTTGAGATAAATGGTCAATTGGAACTAATTGATCAATTGAGCGAAGCACAACAGATTGACTCGCAGTTGGCGAATGCCGAAAAGAGTGCAGATGCTGAACTCAACGGAATTTCCGTGTCCCTTGAAAAGGCACGAGGCGCTGTCACAGCACTACTCAATCAACAACTTGAGCAGCGCGTTGCTGTGCTGGCGCAAGCTCTCATTGACGGTCAACCGTGCAAGGTGTGTGGCTCCACCGTGCATCCTGCACCTGCGCACACCGAAGCAGTCGGTGCCGTTGTAACTGAAGAAGAAGTGCAATTAGCGGAGCAATCGGTCAGTGAACTCGTGTCGCAACACGAGGTAGTGGCAGCGGCGGCTGAAATTGCGCGGAAAGAGCACCTGGAATCCGCACTCGTTGTTGCGCAACTCCAGGGACAGGTCGGTGCAAGCACCGCTGAGTCATTAGCGCAGGAGAAGGTAGATGTATCTCAATCGGTCGCAGATCTTGAAGGTGAAGTGAATCGTCTCACTGAGAGCCAAGAACTCATTGCCAGATTGGAAAGTGAACTGGAGAACGGAACCGCGAATCTCACAGCACTCAACAAGGCACATGCGGATGCACTGAAGGAAATGGAATTCTTTGATCAGCAGGTAACAGATATGTTGGCCAAGATCGTTGCGGCGGTAGGCAATGAATCGAGTGCTGCGTGCTCAGCGCGCAATTCTTCTGGGGACGGGCGGAAAAACTGGCTGCATTTGGTGCGGCACATGCCACCCTCAAAGAACGTGAACGCACACTCACAACTGAAGTGACAGATATTGGTGAACTCACTGCAAGATTTGAAAAGCTCACTGAGACCCGGCAGGAGTTAATTACAAAAGTTAAATCACTCGCAGGCTCCTTCGCCATTGCGGAATCCGCTGCTGAGTCAATGGAAACTCTGAAACAGGAGTTTTCAACGACAAATGAAAAAGAATGAAAAGTTGGAGGCCGAACACGGGCCATCTATTCGGTTGGCGGGAATTGTCACGGCCCAATCAGCGCAAAATGTGAAGAAACTTCCATTAGAGAGTTATGCACTCCAGTTACGTTTCCATCATGTATCTCGAAGCTGCCAGCCACCACCTCGACAAAATGAGTTCTGGTCGACTGAGTTTTGCATTAGATCAAGAGTCACAATCAAATGCCCAAGCCGGCCTGGGCATTGACATTGTGGATTCATGGACGGGCGAGTCACGTCCACCAGCATCACTGTCCGGAGGCGAAACATTTTATGCGTCACTGTCTTTGGCGCTGGGTTTAGCCGATGTTGTGCATGCCGAAACCGGGGGAGTCAGTCTTGAAACACTTTTTGTTGATGAAGGCTTCGGGTCACTTGACCAAGAAACCTCTGCAAGTTGTACTAGATCAATTGGAGAATTTAAAGTCAGGTGGCAGAGTAATTGGAGTGATTAGTCACGTGAGTGAAATGAAGGATCGATTCCCTGAACGCCTGATGGTGGCCCCTCAACCAGATGGCACCAGTGTCGTTGTGCAGGAAGTTACTTCTTAATTGGTGCGTCGCCTTTTACGTGCTCAGCGGGGAAGCGGTTCTCCACTGACGTGAATTTGGCGTCGGTGACTTCCCCGAGATCCAGGCCAACGACACTGGCAAGACGGGCGAGGTAGAGCAAAATGTCTGCCAGTTCTTCGCCCACTCGCTGCTGAAGTTCGGGTTGCTGGGCAAGTGTGCTGGCTTGGTCAGCAGGGAGCCATTGGAAAAGCTCCGACAACTCACCCACCTCACCCACGAGGGCAAGAATGAGGGATTTGGGATCATGGAACTGCTCCCAGTCTCGATCCTGGGCAAAAATCCGCATGCGTTCTTGAATTCCCCTCAGGGAATCAATGTTTTCCAACTTGTTGTCCGACACGGGCATAGTCTGCACCATTGACAAATTATTGTATATGTATATACTTAGACAGTAATGTCTAGACAGGTACATTTCTTCCCCTACGTGTTAAGCCTGTCTGGCGGAAAGGAGTCATCATGACTAATCCATTTCACAAGGTGCGTCGGAACCCGACAGGCACTGTCCTAGAGCGTCCCGTAAAGGCCCACGCCGTCGACTCGGACTTCTGCTACAGCAAATGCCGGTTCATTGTGACCTGTTCCTGCGGTGCGTCCCATGAAACTCGTTATATAGACGAGGCCCTTGAGTGGTCATCCATGCATCGGAAGCTTGCCCCCCTAGCCGACACCATGGCTGGCGCACGGATCTCCCATGACTAAATCCCCCAACCCCAAGAAGCAGCAGGCACTCGTAGAGATTGAATTGGCTGCCAAGGAATGGCACGCATCAAAAAAGAAGGAGCGGGCGCACCGCGATCAATTGGCTACCTTGGTCCGGGAACACGTGGACAGTGAACTTTTGTCCGAGAACAAAGTCTCCACAGCAACCGGAATTCCACGCATGACAATTCGCAAAATGCTGGGCAAGTCCTAATGCAGCTGTAATCGCGTCTGTGCCCGAAGGTTTCCTCAATACAATGATTAGGTAGTCGATGACCAGGTAGTCGACGATCACGTGTTCATTGAGAGGAATGATTTTCGTGCTGGACCGAGAAAAGCTCAGTCAGGAACTTGTTCGTGAACGCGAACTTCACCGGACGCGAACACCCCAATCCCATGCTCTCTTCGCTGCAGGTGATCACCTGTTAGGTCGCGTCCCCATGACCTGGATGAACAAGTGGGCTGGCGGATACCCGTTGTATTTGGCGCAGGCACGTGGAAACCGAATCACCGATGTTGACGGTAATGAATACATTGACTTTTCCCTAGGTGACACCGGTGCCATGGCGGGACATTCACCGGAACCGACCGTTAAGGCCGTGAATCAGCGCATTGGGGTTGAGGGCGGAATCACGACCATGATGCCCAGCGCAGATGCGGAGTGGGTTGCCCAAGATCTAAGTAATCGGTTCGGGCTGCCTCTGTGGTCATTTAGTTTGACCGCAACCGATGCAAATCGATGGGCATTGCGCATTGCGCGCCAAGTGACCGGGAAATCGAAGGTCCTTGCATTCTCCTACTGCTATCACGGAGCAGTTGACGAGACACTCGTGCGCACGGGGGTAGGGGGAGAAACGGATTTCCGTGAAGGCAATGTGGGACCAGCGGTCCATGTTTTAGAGACAACGCGCGTGGCTGAATTCAATGACTTAGAGTCAGTCGAAAATGCGTTGAAGCATGGAGATGTTGCCGTGGTGATTACTGAACCGGCACTGACGAACATTGGAATTGTTTTACCGGATCCTGGATTCCTTGAGGGATTGCGGGAGTTGTGCAATAAATATGGATCACTGTTATTGATTGACGAAACACATACAATCTCCGCTGGTTGGGGAGGCTGCACAAAAGCCTGGAACCTGCAGCCCGACATCCTTGTGATTGGTAAGAGCATTGGTGGCGGTATTCCCTCTGGTGCATATGGAGTAACCAAGGAACTGGCCGCCAAAATATTTGCGGCCAAAGATGCTGACCTTGAAGATGTCGGCGGGGTTGGCGGAACACTTGCAGGAAATGTTTTGTCCATCGCTGCAATGCGCGCCACGTTGGGAGAGGTGCTCACCCCCACTGCCTTTGACCACATGATTGAACTCGCAACAGCGTTCCGCGAGGGCGTGGAAAAGGTTCTGGCGGAAACGCAAATGCCGTGGAGTATTGCGCAACTGGGCGCGCGAGCTGAGTACCGATTCTGCTCGCCGGCACCCAGGAACGGAACAGAGTCGGCAGCATCCTTTGATGCAGATATTGAAGAGTATTTACACCTTTATATGAGTAACCGAGGTGTGCTCATGACCCCGTTTCACAACATGGCGCTGATGTGTCCGGCAACAAGCCGGTCAGATGTAGACAGGCATTCGGAGTTATTCGGTGAGGCTGTGGCACGGATCACCCAATGACATCCAACACTCCAACATGGCTTTCGCTGCACAGGAGAAGAGCGGTGGTGACCGGTGCTGGTTCCGCAACAGGTATTGGTTACGCATGTGCTCAGGCACTTTTGGAGTTGGGAGCGGAAGTCGCAATCACCGCGACGGGGGAGCACATTCATGAGCGGGTGAATGCACTGAGTGAATATGGAACAGTCCGAAGTTATGTCTGCGATTTGACCAGTATGGAATCAACGCAAGGAATGTTCACCTCAATTGGTAGGGATCAAGGTGGTATTGACATTTTGATTAACAACGCTGGAATGGCGAGCGTGGGTGAGCCGGTCGGGATTGAGTCAGGTGCACTTGGATCAATAGCGATATCGGACTTTAATGAGTGCCGTGCAGCGCAATCTAATGACCGCGGTGCATGCAACCCGATGTGCCTTGCCGTTTATGCAGGAGACCATGTGGGGGCGAATAATCTCGATATCAAGTGTGACGGGGCCACTCATGTCCATGCGTGGTGAAAGTGCCTATGCCACTGCAAAGGCGGCACTCGTCGGACTGACCCGTTCACTCGCTGTGGATTACGCCGCCCAGGGAATTACCGCGAACGCCATTGCACCAGGTTGGATTCACACCGGATCGCAGACCGAACATGAAGCTCGTGAAGGAAACCTCGTTCCTATCTTGCGAAGTGCCACACCCATGGAAGTTGCAGCGGTAGCTGCTTTCCTGGCAACACCGGGAGCAAGTTACATCACCGGTCAGTGCATTGCGGTCGATGGTGGGAACTCAGTCGCGGAAGAAAGATCACAATAAAGGGCCGGTGGGGTTAGCCACCGACCCTTTATTCGACACGTGAATTTAACGAGTCAAAAGCACTGGCGCAAATGTGCGAACCTTGCGATTAGCGGGCACTGCTTTGCAATTTCCGTCTAATGTGCACATTTGCTTGTACGCCTTGTTGATCTTAAAGGACTTCACACCCTTCTCGGTGTAAATGATCTGATCACGGCCATTCTTGGTATTGAAGTTACAAGTAACTTTGCGACTCTTCTCCTTGCATCCTCTGTAGGTACTGCCCACAATCCAATCTTGCAGGGTGTCCATGGCAATAGCGCCCGGAGCGGTTTCGTTGTACTGAATTCCCCACAGAGGATTATTGGGACCCCACTGGTACATGTACACCCGGGAAACCCCGAGGCGGAGTGCATCAAGGTAGGTAATCGCGGTCCAGGCGGCCGCCCGGTCTCCTTCAATATCTTGCTTGGGGTTATTGGGACCAGGCCCTTTCAGACCGTAATTGTTCTCGGTGTCCCACAGGGGCAGGTCGGGTGCACCGGCGGCCCTCAGGTAACCGATCCATGCATTGGCGAGATCGGCTCGGTCATTGGTGTCGCCCAGTGATGCTGGGTAGGTGTGGGCTGCCCACACATCTACCGGCCAATTGCGTTGCTTCAATCCTTGCAGGAATGCGGGATAAAACTTCTTAAATGGACCGCCGAGCCGCGTGCCGGTACTTGGTGCCACAACGGTTGCCGTGGGATCGATGCCTTTAACGATGTCGTATGTCCGCTTGGTCAACTCGGCCATTTGGGCGGGTGTGCCGGTGAAGAATGTGGTGAGATTTGCTTCGTTCCACGGTTGATAGTTATTTATCCGACCTTTGTACCGAGTGGCAACGGCACGGACCCAGTCATCCCAATCGCTGAGGTTGCGTGGCATGCCGGAGGCATCAGGTCGCGGGAGGGCATCAGGGTTTCGCTGATCGGTTGCCCATGCAGGGGTACCGGACAGCACCATCAGGATGTCGTCCATTCCGTTCTTTTCAGCATTGGCAATAGCATTGTCCAGAGTGGTCCAATCAAAAACACCCTTGGACGTTTCAATATTTGCCCAAGTGGTGTCGTTGTCCCAGAGACGCAGGGAGCCGAACTTTATTGAGGGCCATACGCCATTTTGTTCGTCGCGTACATGGAGACCGAAAAGGTCATCTTTGACAACTGTGCCTTTAAGGTTCTGGGCAGGCTTTGCCAACTTGGCTGCTTGAGCCGGGGTGGCAATGGGGATTACGAGGGCGGCAGCAATCAGGGCTGCGAGTGTTGTGGTGAGTGATTTTCGCATTCGGCTAGTGTGCCATGGAGCCGATTCAGCCGATCAATCAAGTCGACTAATTGCCACCACGGTGGTGTCATCGCTGTGCCAGCGGGGAGCAACCTCACGAATATGGGAGACGAGGCGATGGACAATTTCTTCTGGTTGCCGCCGCACGGGGGCGTCCATTGAGCGCAGAACGCGGGCAACAGAAGAACTTTCAGCTTCAGATTCACCTGTTGTGAGAGCCTGTCCTTCAAGGAAGCCATCGGTGACCCCAAGTACGACATCGCCAGGTTCAAATGAACGACTCTGAACTTCCCAGATTCCCCCCAGGGATGAAATCAATGGGCCGGTGACGTCAAGGTAGAAGTCCTGTTTGTCGTGCGTCACTCCGATGGCGGCTGGATGACCAGCATTGATCCATTCCACCGTATTTGTGGAGGTATTGAATTGCATCAGGATCGCTGTCACAAAGTGTTCATCTGCGATAGTAGACGCGGCTGCAAGTTTTACTGCATCTTCTAATGACCCCGATTCGGCAAGAGCTGCTTTCATAATTGCACGGACTCTTAGTGCGACAACGTTGGATGTTGGACCATGTCCGGAGACATCGGCAATAATTAATGCGACTCGATGATCGTCAAGTGGAACGTAATCCCAGTAGTCACCTGCGAGCGAGCCTTCGGCATTAGAAGCTAATCCGGCGATAGCAATACCTGGGCAGTGAATGCGAGAATCGACCTGCATTTCTGCTCGCACTGCGGCAACAAGTGGTGCATCCTGTTGTAGTCCCTTGCGCGCAGTAGCGGCATCGTCTATCTCGCTTACCAGCTTGCGGCGCAGTCCTTCAGCATCTTTTGCAAGTGTGATGAACTCCGGTGGGCCTAGTGGTTCAATCGGATGTGTGTGCGCGGGGTCGCGTGTTGCCAGTTGCAAGTCTTTACGAATATCCATGAGTGGGTATATCACCCATCTCTGGAAGAAAATGAAATAGGAAATGAATCCACCCAATAAAATGAGGCCTCCCAGTATCAAGAAAAATCCAAGAGTTCGAGCAGAACCGGAAACAGCGTTCACTGTGGTGGCCCTTTGGTTCTCAATCTCAACCTGCAAAGCACTACTGGCAAGAATCATGGAGTCATAAGTGGTCCCCGCTTTTTTCCTATTGGTAATACGGGCCGCTTTCGCAGTGTTGCCATCTGCCATGGCATCGAGGGCGGGTTGGGCATCGGCACTCACCCATGCGCGCTGTGCTGCGGCTGAACTCTCAACGAGAGCGGTGAGCGCTGGATCTCCTTCACCTAAAAGGGCAATGAGGGAACTCTCCAGGGACGAAGTTGTGGACAAGGAACTTTGGTAACTGGCGAGTGCTTCCTCGGACCCGGTGAGAATGTAATCTGAAAGATCACCCGAGGCAGAGGTTTGAGCAAGAATGAGTGAATCGGCAAGTTGGGTTGCAGGAGACAGAACGTTATCGAGGCGGGTCTGAGAACTTGAAACGGAACCAAATTGAATGATCACAATAATGAAACCCAGCAAAACAACCCCGAATGCTGATCCCGAGGCAATGAGTACCCGCCTTCTCAGAGTCATTCCTGTAGGCTACTAAATGCGTTTGGTGAATCCAGAGAGATTTGAGATTCAACACGATTCGCCCTCATTTACTGAGTGCCCTCTGTATGCGACAAGGATCCGATGAAAAATCCGGCCAAAATCCCCAAGAAGATCTATGAAGAGGAATTATTTCGGCTTCAGGCTGAACTAGTGAACTTTCAGGAGTGGGTTCGACTCGAGGGCAAGCGGGTCGTCATTCTGTTTGAAGGACGTGATGCTGCCGGCAAAGGCTCAACAATCAAGCGATTCACCCAGTACCTGAATCCGAGGCAAGCAACCATTGTTGCTTTGCCTGCACCCACCGAACGCGAACGAACCGAGTGGTATTACCAGCGCTATGTGCACCACCTACCTCCGGCTGGTGAAATACGTTTTTTTGATCGCTCGTGGTACAACCGAGCGGGTGTTGAAAAAGTAATGGGGTTCTGTACGCCAGATGAATACCGCCGCTTTCTGCACCAGACTCCGATCTTCGAACGGCTTTTGATTGAGGACGGAATCATTCTGCGCAAGTACTGGTTCAGTATCAGCGATGCCGAGCAGGAACGCCGATTCAAGTCGCGACTAGATGATCCCATGCGCAGGTGGAAATTCTCCCCGATGGATGTCGAATCCATTACTCGCTGGGAGGACTACTCAAAAGCAAAGGATGAAATGCTCGTGCATACCAGCACTCCGGAATCTCCGTGGCACATCGTGGAAGCGGACTGTAAGCGCAGAGCACGCTTGAACACGATTCATCATTTTTTATCATCCATTGATTACTACCGCGCGGATCCACCGCTGTTGTCATTGCCTAAGCGTCCCAAAGCGATTGGGTATCAACGGCCCCCTCGTGATCTGAACAACTATGTTCCGGAATACGCGGATACCCTGATGAAAATACCGGGGCTATAAAGGCTCTTGTAATAGTTGTTTTTTCCGGCGTTCACCGGAGACAACCAAAACCACTCCGCTAATAACAACGGTGAGACCGATAATCACATCCGTTGTAATCGGCTCACTCAAAATGAAGTACCCAAGAATCACTGCGATAACCGGATTGACATAAGCGTATGTCGAGACCAGTGACATGGGTGCATTTCCAATCAGCCAAACGTATGCTGAGTATGCAACCGCTGAAGCAATAACCAAAAATCCCCAGCCAGCCCATGAAGCAGTTGTGTACTCCGACATGTTCCATCTTTCTCCGATAATAAATCCGATAACGGTCAGCACTATGGATGCCGTAAGCATCTCAATCACTGTGGTGACGAGTGCATCCTTGGGTTGCTCATAGCGAGTAGATCGCCAAGAAAAGAATGCCCAGCTGAAACTTCCAAAAGCAATGGCGAGTGACCAGATTGCCACCTGCCCGGGAGTGGCTCCGCCCACCGGTTCGGTACCACCCGGCAGCAGCATGAGACCCAATCCCAGTAGTCCGACGCCCACACCTACTGATGTCAATCGTGATGGCCGATCACCGGCCTTGTACCGAAACATGATGATCCACAGGGGCATGACGGAAACAATCAGTGCGGCAATACTGGAGGGGACGTATCGCTGAGCCAGAGACACAATTCCAATTCCCACGGACAGAATGAAAATTCCCATAAACATTGCACCACGAAATTGGGCGCCGGTGACTCGAAATACTTTGGGTCCGCGAATGATCACGACCACGATTGCCAGGACCACGGTGGCGGCGAGGAATCGGGTGCCCGCTCCGACAAGAGGGGGCATGGACTGCACCACCAAGGCAATCCCCATGTAGGTAGAGCCCCACACAATCCATAGCGTGATGAGCGGGGTGAGAATCCGAGAAAGGGGTGCCTCGGTTACCCCGCGGACGTCCATCACCGAGTCCGAGGCCATGAAGGGACTTTAGTCCCTGAAAGTGGTGCCACTTTCTGGGATCCGCGCGGGGAACACGCCACAAAGATAAAGGACATGGACGTCTTGGATCTTGCACGTTGGCAATTCGGAATCACTACGGTCTACCACTTCTTTTTTGTGCCAATCACGCTTGGCTTGGTCTGGTTTGTCGCAGGCTTCCAAACCGCTTGGTACATAACAGGTAAAGAGAAGTATCTCAAACTCACCAAGTTCTTTGGAAAGTTGTTTTTGATTAACTTCGCCATGGGTGTGGTGACCGGTATTGTGCAAGAATTTCAGTTCGGCATGAACTGGTCCGAGTATTCCCGGTTCGTGGGCGACGTCTTCGGAGCACCGCTAGCCATGGAGGGCCTGTTAGCGTTCTTCTTGGAGTCGACATTCCTCGGATTGTGGATTTTTGGTTGGGATCGATTGCCTAAAAAGCTCCATCTGGCAACTATTTGGGCCGCTGCCGTGGGAACTTTACTTTCGGCCTACTTCATCTTGGCCGCTAACTCCTGGATGCAACACCCGGTCGGGTACGACATTGATCCCGAGACCGGTCGTGCAGTTCTGAACAGTATTAGCGCCGTGTTATTCCAAAACACTGCGGTCATGGCATTTCTGCACACCATGACGGCAAGCTTCCTCATTGCCGGAACAGGCGTCGCCGTGGTGGGCGCATGGTTCATGACAAAGAATCGAAATGTCGATGTGTTCCGTACGGCGGTTAAAGCCGGTGCCGTTGTCACGCTGATTGCAGCTGTGGGAGTGAGCATCACTGGCGACATGTTCTCCAAAATCATGGTCGAACAACAACCCATGAAAATGGCGGCCGCTGAGGGGCTCTATGAAACCACGGCCAATGCACCCTTCTCAATTTTGACAATCGGAGATATATCCGGAGATACGGCTACACCCATCATCGAAATCCCAGGACTACTTTCCTTCCTGTCCACCGGTGACTTCAACGGAACAGTTCAGGGCATCAATAACCTGCAGGCCGCCTATCAAAGTCAGTACGGTCCCGGCGACTTTATCCCCTATGTTCCAGTCTCCTATTGGAGTTTCCGGTTGATGATCGGATTGGGCATGCTCGGCGCCGCGTGGGCTCTGTGGGCATTGTGGCGTTATCGCGGTGGACGCAATCCGCAGAAGGGTGCCGTATTCAAGTATTCAACGTACTTCGTGCTACTCGGCCCGCTGCTAGCCGCATCTTTCGGTTGGATCTTCACTGAAATGGGTCGGCAGCCATGGATTGTGTTTGGTGAACAATTAACAGCAGACGCAGTTTCACCGCTCACTACCGCAACGGAAGTGTGGATCAGCTTGATCGGATTCACCCTCGTGTACGCGATTCTCGCCGTGATTGAAGTCGGGCTGCTGTTGAAGTACATCAAGGCAGGGCCACCCGAAGAAATCATTGCAGATCCTTATGACGATTCGCAGAAAACTGATGACCCACAACTGTACTTCGCGTACTGAGTTGAACTGAGAGGAATTACTCATGGATCTCGTGACCGTTTGGTTCATACTTATTGCGGTGTTGTGGATTGGCTACTTCATCCTCGATGGCTTCGACCTTGGTGTGGGAGTGCTGTTGCCGGTCATAGGTCGTGACGATCTTCGGCGACGTGTCATGATCAACACAATCGGACCCGTATGGGATGGCAACGAAGTGTGGCTTTTGGTAGCTGGCGGGGCGACATTTGCGGCCTTCCCATTGTGGTACGCCACCATGTTCAGTGGCTTCTACCTCGCGTTCTTTGTCTTGCTCCTGGCTTTGATTATGCGCGGAGTCGCCTTTGAGTACCGGGGTAAAAAGGACTCCGCTTCGTGGCGTTCCCGTTGGGACATGGCAATCTTCATTGGGTCAGTTCTCCCGGCGTTCTTGTTCGGGGTTGCATTCGGCAATGTTGTTGGGGGAACCGCAATTGAGCCGCTCCCGGGAACAGATGCCACAAATGCCGGAAACTTCAACTATACGGGGAATTTCTTTGACCTACTGAATCCGTTCAGCATTGCTCTTGGAGTCATGACGCTCCTAGTGTTCACCACACACGGGCGATCTTCCTCTCGCTGAAATCGTCTGGTGAAGTACGTGAGGCAGCTCGTGGAGTTGCCCTGAAGTTGGGGATAGTGGCTGCGCTCTCTGCAGTTGTTGCGCTGCTCTGGGCACAAGCATTCTCCGGTCGGGTTGAGTGGACTTTACCCATGGTCTTGATCGCAGCGGTACTGTTCCTCGGGGCACTGTTCATGACCCTCAAGAATCGCGATGGCTGGGCCTTCTTACTTACCAGCGGAACAATCCTGTTCGCGGTAGCTTCGCTGTTCGTGGGTTTGTTCCCGAACGTGATGATCAGCACCGTTGATCCCGCTTTCAACCTGACGGTGTACAACGCATCTAGCCAGGAATACACATTGACGGTCATGACGTGGATTGCCGTCATCATGACACCTATTGTCGTCATGTACCAGGGTTGGACCTACTGGATTTTCCGCAAGAGAATCAGCACCTCCATGATTCCTCCACAGGCTGCACCAGGTCGCAGTGATGATCGTTTTGCAGCAAGCAAGTAAGTTACCCCGTGCCCAACTAGTTACTGTCGCACCGTGAAGCCTGTTGATCCGAGATTGTTTCGGTACGCCCGAAGCACTCGGATCTTCATGCTTTACGCGATCATTCTCGGAACCTTCACCGCAGTGTTGGTGATCACACAGGCATGGTTCCTCTCCCGAGTAATTGTGGGGGTCACCGCCGACAATGAAGTTCTGGCAGATGTCGGATTCGGCATTGGAGCACTTGCCGGGGTCTTCGTTGCCCGTGCATTTTTGGCTTGGGGCGCGGAAGTAATTGCCGTGCGAGCGGCAGGAGAGGCCAAAGCTCAACTACGTCAGGCGGCCATGTCTGCGGTCATTGAATCCGGATCAACGCACTCGAATCCTGGCGAAGTGGCAGCACTGGCTACCAGGGGAATTGACGCACTCGACACGTATTTTGCTCGGTACCTTCCGCAACTTGTCTTGGCAGTGATCGTGCCGATTTCGGCCCTCGTGGTGATTTTCACCCAGGACATTATTTCGGCGATCATTGTTGCAGTCACGATTCCACTGATTCCCATGTTCATGATTTTGATTGGACTTTTCACAAAAAACAAGGTGGACAAACAGTGGAACACATTATCTTCACTCAGCGGCCACTTCCTTGATTTGGTTTCAGGTCTTCCAACATTGAAGGTCTTTGGACGAGCCCAGGCCCAGGTTCAAGTAATTAAGCGAGTTGGTGACGAATACCGATCCAGCACCATGGGTGTGCTGCGAATTTCTTTTCTTTCCTCACTCGCCCTGGAACTTGTTGCTTCACTGTCGGTGGCACTGGTGGCAGTCTCGATTGGAGTTCGTCTGGCTGAGGCGCAGATGGACTACCGCGTGGGTCTCTTCGTTCTCCTACTCGCACCAGAGGTGTATTTACCCCTTCGTCTTATTGGGCAGCACTTTCACGCGGCTGCGGAGGGACTAGGAGCCGCTGACAAATTGTTCAGCATTATTGAGAGTCAACCGGCCGTGTCCGGTGGAAATATTGACCTGCCCATCGGTACTGCTGACATGACCATCACCGTGACTGAACTCTCGGTGAGGTACCCGAAAAGTGAGTACGTGGCGCTCTCGCCCGTCTCACTGGAGGCTATTCCCGGGTCCATCACAGCGATTGTTGGGCACTCCGGGAGTGGAAAGAGCACGCTCCTCAAGGCACTGGGTGGGTTGGTCGAAGCGACGTCCGGAAGCATCACCGTTGGTGGCGCCCCACTCGTGGATGTGAACATGCGCCAATGGCGCCACGCGGTCAGTTGGCTTCCACAAGACACGCACCTCTTCTCTCGGGACCTCGCGGCCCAGCCGACCATTCGAAGTGTGGTTGATCTTCATGGGGATCACACGGACTCTCTGATCTGGAATGCATTAACCGAGGCGGAAGTAGCCGCTGAGATTCGACCCCTTGGCTTAGATTTCACCCTTGACGCACACGGATCTGGTCTCTCCGGGGGTCAGCTACAGAGACTCGCTGTCGCCCGTGCATTAATTACGCAACCGCAGATACTTTTGCTGGATGAACCCACGTCTGCCGTAGATTCAGCAAGTGAGATTGCCATTGCCCGGGCTTTGCAGCGGGCCGCCCAGGGTGGAATGACGGTAATAGTTGTTGCGCATCGACCTGCACTCATGGAAATTGCTCACCAAGTTGTGCGAGTGGAATCAGAAGGTCGTGGGGCAGAGGCAGAAGTCGAAGTTGATATCAATGCCGTAGTCCCCACAGGATCGAGGGGCTGGTAACGATATGAGCGCCGTGACCCAATTATGGAAAGAAGTGGCGACAGATAAACGTGGCCTGCGATTCGCCGCACTTATCGGGGGATTCGCAACGTTCAGTGCGGTCGCTCTCTTGGGGGTATCTGCATGGTTAATTTCTTCTGCTGCGGAGATGCCACCCGTTTTAACTCTGACCGTGGCGGCCGTGTCCGTCAGATTCTTTGCACTATCGCGGGCCATTTTCCGCTACGTGGAAAGATTATTGGGGCACAACGCGGCGCTCAAAGGCTTAACGAATCTGCGCGTTACCGTGTATGAGAGTCTCGAGAAGATCACACCTATTGGCCTTAGGCGATTTGGTCGGGGCGACTTCTTCGCTCGAATTGGCGCAGATGTTGATTCTGCCCTCGATTTACCTTTGCGAATTGTGCTCCCATGGGCTCAGGCCGCACTCGTCACCGTGGCAACGGTGGCGTTCACCGTATGGCTTATTCCCTCCATTGGCCTGGTCATGGCAACCACGGGAGTCGTGGCACTATTTATTGTTCCCGTTCTCGTGCGATTTATTGCATCGCGAAGCGATCGGGCTCTTGCTGAAGTGCGCTCCGATGTCACTCAGGGTGTCGTGGCCATCACCGACAATTCGAGTGAAATTCTGATGTCCGGTACAGGAACTTCGGCACTTAACTCCTTGAACCAGCGCGATCAAGCGGTCAACAGTGAATTACGAAAGCAAGCTTGGAACATGGGTCTGGGCAATGGCATGGGCGTTGTATTACAAGGCGTCGCGGTGGTGGGCGCGCTGATCCTCGGTATTCCTGCCGTGACTAGTGGCCGCATGACACCCGTGATGTTGGCAGTGGTTGCATTTCTACCACTTGCCCTTTTTGAGATTCTGGCCCAGTTGCCTTCAACGGCCATAGCCTGGAAGAACATTCAGGGCGTGGCAGATCGAATCAGCGATTTGCAGAACGACTCGGAGGATTCGGATAGTTACTACCCGAGTGTTCCCGAAGCTGCGGGAGTTCAGGCACAGAGAGTCTCCAGCCGTTGGCCAGGTAGTGACTCCGACACCTTGCACGACCTGTCCTTCAGTGTTCTCCCAGGGGACCACATTGCAATTGTCGGTCCAAGCGGCTCCGGGAAATCAACATTGGCTTACACACTCATGGGCTATTTGCCTTTCACCGGATCCCTGTCGGTCAACCCATCGCGCGTCATGTTGAGTCAACAGAGTCACATTTTCGACACCACGATTCGCAATAACATTCAAATCGGTGGCGGCGAAATGAGCACGCCCGCAATCGAAGCCGTGATCAATCGTGCATCGCTAACGCAGTGGCTGCAGCAACAACCCGAGGGTCTGGACACGGAACTCGGGAGTTTCGGTGCTCGCATGTCTGGCGGTGAGAAACAACGTTTGGCCTTCGCCCGACTATTGGCAGCACACAAGGAACTTTTGATTCTCGATGAACCGACAGAGCATCTTGACTTTGAAACGGCTGAAGCGCTGGAGCGGGAAATATGGAATTCCACAACAGGGAACACAACAATCATGGTGACGCACCGGCTTACCGCAGCGGCACGCTGCACCCGAATATTTGAAATCGTCAACGGTCACATCACTGCAATTGGTACCCACGAGGAACTGATGCACATTGGTGGCTGGTATGCGGCCACATGGCAAGCCCAGGAAAGTCAATTACACATGCTGGCGACCATTAACCGATTACCTGTCGGTGTTGCAGTACGCCAGTAGCCATGTCGCAACGTGAGCTAGAGCAGAATGTAGCCGTGGACACCAATCGCGGACTCTTCTCGGCGATTGTTTCTGTTGCCGCTGGCTTGGAACTCAACTCCACTCTTCGAAGAATTGTTACCAATGCCGTTGAGTTGGTTGATGCTAGTTACGGAGCGTTAGGCGTCCTTGATGAAGATGGCAATGTGCAGGACTTCATTCATGTGGGTATTCCTGCCGAGGAAGCAGAGCGAATTGGAGATCTACCGCAGGGCAATGGAATCCTGGGATTACTCATTGATCACCCTGTGCCTATTCGTTTGCCCGACCTGCGGCAACACTCAGCTTCAATCGGGTTTCCCAACAATCACCCGGTCATGGCAACATTTCTTGGGGTACCGGTGCGTGTTCGAGGCGAAGTGTTCGGCAATCTGTATCTGACCGAGAAAAGGGATGGGCGTTACTTCACGGTAGAAGATGAACGAACGGTCATGGCACTTGCCGCTGCGGCCGCCGTTGCCATTGAGAATGCTCGTCTTTTCGAACTCGCTCAACAACGTGAGCGGTGGCAAACCGCAGTGTCGGCCATTGGTACGGCTGTACTGTCGGGCAAAGACTCCGGTGAGACCCTCAACCTCATTGCCGAAAAGAGTCGAAACCTCACAAAGGCGACAGCTGCGATCATCGCACTCCCCGATGCACAACAGACGTTGAGTATAGAAATATTAGACACGGATACTGACCCGGACAAAGCCACCAGCCTGCTTCGTCAGTGGCTGGGTAAGCCTGTTCCAGCTAACTCCATTCTGGATCGTTCGTTCAATCTAGGTTCGAGTGTGATTGAAGAGGACTGCGGACTGTGGGCCGACTTCGCGGCAGATCAAGCATCTGGTCCTGCCGTCGCATTGCCACTGCGCACTGCCGACCAAGTTCTCGGCGTGTTACTGCTGCTGTGGCCTCAGGGTTCCCGCATGGCTCGACGTGAGGTCATTGACCTCGTTGAATCCTTTGCCGCACAGGCGGCACTGACTCTTGTACTTTCAGATGCCCAACGCGATAAGGAGCACCTTGCGATTTTGGAGGATCGCGATCGGATCGGCCGAGATCTTCATGATTTAGTTATTCAGCGGGTATTCGCGGCCGGCATGATGCTTCAAGGAGTGACGCAGTCCGCTGATACTGGGCCTAAGTCTGTTGCCCAAGTTGAAAAAGCCATGGATCAACTGGATGAAACCATTCGCGAAATTCGACAGACGATTTTCGATTTGCACCTGGACACGAATCAGCACAGCATTGGCCACTTTGTAACACAGGAAGTTCAGTCGGCCTCCGTGGCACTGGGATTTGCACCCACATTGAAGTTGTTGGGATTAGCAGAAGTGGTGGTCCCGAGCAATGTCACCGAAAACTTGCTCGCAGTTGTGCGGGAGTCCCTGACGAATTGCGCTAAGCACGCCCAGGCCACCGAAGTGTCGGTGTTGGTGAGCATCTTGAATCGAACCCTGACCTGCAGTGTGACCGATAACGGTGTGGGCTATCAACCACGCAGCAGGAGTTCAGGGGTGGCGAATATGGAGCGCCGGGCACACGAAAACGGTGGTTCTTTTGCGATCGAAACTCAGGCCGGTGGGGGAACCGCGGTCACATGGACGGCGGTGATTTAACTATTTTTCAGCTTCCAGTCTCGCCACAAAAGCGGCAGCCTGGGTGCGGCGCTCCATGCCTAACTTGGCGAGAAGGCCGGAAACATAATTTTTGATTGTTTTCTCCGCGAGGTGCATGTTTTCACCAATTTGTCGGTTGGTCATGCCTTGTCCAATCAGTGTCAGAATTGTTCGTTCCTGTTCGGAGAGTTGTGAAAGTTCCGAATCCTCTTTGGAGCCGTGACGCAAACGCTCTAATACTTTCTGGGTCATGCTGGGATCCAGCAGACTGTTACCGGCTGCGACCTGTCGGATAGCTTCAATGAGGTCGTGTCCGCGAATTTCCTTCAGGACGTATCCGGACGCTCCGGCCATGATCGCATTGAAAAGAGCTTCATCGTCTGCATAGGAAGTGAGCATCAGGCAACTGACCGACGGTAAAGCAGACAGCACCTCGCGACACACTTCCACCCCACTGCCGTCGGGGAGGCGAACATCAAGTACTGCGACATCGGGTTGGGCGGCTGGGATTCGGCGCAGTGCTTCTTCTGCCGTACCGGCCTCACCCACGACTTCCATGTCATCTTGTATGCCAATGAGATCGGCCAGCCCACGTCGAACAATCTCGTGGTCATCGAGGAGAAAAACTCGGATGGGAGTCATGTCACCATTATGCCTTCAGTTGTCATTAAGGGGTGGAAGGAAGTTTGGCAATGAACTCGTCGGCAAGTTCACCGTTCAATTCCGCTGCAGCCAATGATTCAGATGCGGGCACCCGACCACCGAAGGCATTGAAGAAGTCCGGCCAGGACATGGTGACCGTGGTGGCGCCGGGAAGGGGTGCGTCCACAAAACCTGCGCGGCCATCTGGCGCCACCAGGATGTGCGCCGATCCAGCGATATTGGGACCGGTGAGGGTCAGGGTGAGTGCGGACCCAGTCGGCGCCCCCACCCTTTTCCCCCAGATTAGGGGAATTGTGGTGAACATTCGTTGAGCGGCTGTGCGGGCAGGGTTCGTTCCAAGGTTTCCAGGTGCGTTAATTGCTGTTCGAATATCTTGTTCGTGGGTCCAGATATCAAATGTTCGCATGGAGAGATATTGATCCATGGGTATCTCTTCCTTTACCCAAGGAACCTTGATAGTTGGTGAGTTATTGATAAGAAACTCTGCTAATGCTTCTCCTGTTCGATTTAGCTCTTCGAATAATTCTGCGGGGGGAGTTCCTCGGCGATAGTCAACGCCGAGTTCGGTAAATTGATTGGATGATCCCTTGACATGGGGAAGTGAAGCCCAATCGGGTTGATGGTCAGGTTTCGGTGCACCCATGGCCATGGCATCAAGGTCAATCACATGTGCTGTGACATCCGCTACCGTCCATCCGGGACAGGGGGTGGGTAAAGCCCACTGTGAATCATTGAGACCTTCCAGCACTTGGCTCAGGTCACGTAGGGCCTCCAGATACGTTGTATTCGGGTCTACCGGGGAGCGAATACTGCGGAGATCATCTGTCATGGTGGAAGTCTGCCGGATCTGATTCAGTGTTGCAGGCAATACGCTTAATCCATGAGCGTGCGAACGACCGTGATTCAACTCGATTGTTCCAGTTCGGAGGCACCCAATTCGCGTGTTGATCGTGTCATGGATCTGCTGGATCAACTGGCTGGAAAAACAGACGTGGTGCTACTTCCGGAACTGTGGAACGCAGGGGCATTCAACCTCGATACCTGTCGTGAAATCGCCCAATCGATTGATGGCCGGCTTCCTACTGCACTAAGTGCCAAGGCCCGCCAACACCGCATGTGGATTCATGGTGGGTCATTTACTGAGCGCGATGGGGATCACCTGTTCAACACCAGCGTGGTGTTTAACGACTCGGGCGACTTGGTTGCGAAATACCGAAAAGTGCACGTTTTTACGTATGCTCGTGAACAAGACACCATGACACCCGGCGAGGAGTACGTTGTTGTGGAAACACCGCTGGGACTCACCGGTCTTGCCACCTGCTACGACGCTCGATTCCCCGAGATGTTTCGCGCCATGCGGGAAGCTGGAGCCCAAGCATTTCTCATTCCGTCTGGGTGGCCAACCAAGCGAATCGGTCAGTGGAATGCCTTATTACCTGCACGTGCGGTAGAAAATCAAGCGTGGGTCATTGCCAACAATCAAGTTGGGCAGCAAGGATCACACGTACTCGGCGGTAACTCAGCCGTGATTGACCCTATGGGTATGGTGCGTGCACTCGCAGCTGACACAGAAGAGATTTTCACCGTGGATATTGATTCTGAATTAGCGAATGAATGGCGAAGTGAGTTCCCAGCAGCGAACGACATTGTGACCAAACCAGTGGTTACGCACTAAGTAACCTCAATAACAATCACCGGGTTCTTTTTCGGGTCCACCCAATTCATTATTTCCTTCATGACACTTTCCTTGATGGCTATACAGCCAGCAGTTCTATTGCCGTTGCTTACATGTAGGAAAATTCCACCACCCATGCGGGTGTTCGCATATTCATCGGTGCGGTTTATTCCGCGAGCTCCTTGGGTGATTTTCCCGGGAGGAAGGTTGTAGTCCAGAATCGCAACGTAGTTGTACTGCTTACCGTAGGAATAAAGTCGCTCAACATAATTCCCGTATTTGGACCAACTTCGATTTGCACTCTGAAAAATATTGTAGGTATTCGGATACTTGGGGTTGTATGTCCACGCATCATTGCGATCAACACGGATGTAATCCAGCTTTGTTCCGGGGTCAACTTTCCGACCGAAGCTGGAAGTGATTGCGTACATCCCGGTTGGAGTTTTCCCAGTTCCTTGGATTCTCTGCTGGCCCGGTACCAGTCCGCCGTAACCCAGATCTGCGGTGACTTTCGGAACAACTTCGACCCATTCACCGTTGGTTCGCTCAAATGCCCGAAGAGTGCCCTTGGTGGACTTCCAATTGGGTGCTTGAACAAGAACGACCTGTTGTGAATTCTCTACATTCTTCAACGCAGACGGCAGCGAGGGGGCTGCAATCGAGGGAAGCCATGGAGTGAACAAAGAAAAAGCAATGGCGAGCGATGCAATCACTCGCCATTGCTGAAGGAACATACCTATGAAACTACCGGAAGACCTGCTTGTTCCCAACCGGAGATACCCGACTCGAGTTCAAAAATCCCATTGATCCCCTGGCCGGACATGAAATTAACGGCTGCAACGGAGCGATTGCCGCTCTGACAGTAGACGGCATAGGTACCGGAGGGGTCGAGGGTGGCAATTTGGGCACCGAAATCCGGACCTTCCACATTGAAGTTGACGGCGCCTTCAATATGTCCAATGGCGAACTCTTCTGGGGTACGGACATCGATGATCTGCATACCCGGTGTAGCCACGACGCTGGCGAACTGGGCAGCATCGACACGCTCAGGGCCGGATGGTTGCTCGACGACGACCGAAGAATCGGGAGTTTCGACCGTGGCGGTCGCTGAGTCGCTCGAACAGCCGGTGAGGGGAATGGACAGGGCAATGGTGGCGGCAGCGAAGGCAACGCCAATCTTCTTCATAGTCATACCCCCTAGGGTATATCAATTATCGGGAGAGTCAACTTCGGGGGGTGGCTCGGCGGTTCATTTCGGCGAGGCGATCGTTGTAGGCGTTGAGCTCGGCATCGCCATCGCGATCCGCCTGTCGATCCTTGCGGACGGCCTCGCGATCGTCGCTGCGTGCCCACTGAACCATGATTGCAATCAAGACGATAAGTGCGGGCACTTCACCAAGTCCCCACGCGACCTGACCTCCGTACAGAGTGTCCTGCAGCGGATCGGTGACCCATTCTGGGCGGACAATTCCGTACCACTCCACCGCCATTGGGGTAGTGCCCATCATCATGATGACGGCGAAGAATGCATGAACACTGAGTGCGAGAAGTAGAAGAACAATGCGACCCCAGTAGGGCAGCGGCTTGGGACGAGGGTCAATTCCGATCAACACCCAGTAGAACAGGTACCCGGCCGTAATGAAATGGATCTGCATGATTACGTGACCCACGTGGCTTCCCATCAGCCAACCAAATGCGGGCGTTAAATACAACCCGTACAAGCCAATGACATAAACAATGAATACATATACCGGATTGGTCAGCACTCGAGAAATTGGACTGTGGAGGAACCACACGAGCCATTCGCGTGGACCGCGCTCACCGGTACGCGACGGCCGCAATGCCCGAAGAGCCAATGTTGCTGGCGCACCCATGACTAAGAAGATTGGCCCCAACATGGTGAGTGTCATGTGTTGGGTCATGTGCAACCCAACAGATACCTGCGAGTACAAGGCAATCCCTGAATTGGTGCACCAGATCACAACTGCGATCCCGGCCATCCAGGACACAAGCCGCATGATGGGCCATTTATCACCACGCTGACGCAAGCGGGCGTATCCGATTGCGTATAAAGATGCAGCAATGAGCGAGCCGATCAAAAAGAGCGGTTCAAGTTGGAAGCCCAGAGCAACTCTCTCCAGAGTTGGGGGCTCGGGATATGGATACCCGAGGAGTGATTCGCCGAAGGAAAGTAACTCGAATTCCGCTCGTGGATAGGGACTAGCCGCTAGTGCCACGCCAAGTCCCATGGCCATCACCATGATGATGAGTTCGGTCAGTGCTGTCCGCGCAAAGATCATGGATCGTGACATGCGATCCAATTGGGGAATCACTCGTTTGCGCAGGAAGTATCCAATGACACCTAGACCAATGATCAATGTCATTTTCATGACAATGACTTGGCCGTAACCGGTGGTGAAAAGTTCAACCGGTGAATTCAACCGTGTGTATGCATTTGCCAACCCACTAAAGGCCACCAAAATAATGGCGGTCAGCGCTAGTGGAGAGAACCTCTCCACTGAACGCTGGAAGGGAATGTCTTTGCGCAGTGCGTGCAGGATCAAAACAAAGATGCCGCCGATCCACAGCACTGCCCCGGCCACGTGTGCGACACCTGCTGTGAGTGCTAGGGCATGGTCCCCGAATCCGGAACCGTGACCGGCAAGTGCGGGAAGGGATGCAGCGAGGACCGCAAACACCAACCACGCCGCACTAACTCCCGTTGTTGATGTGACAAATGCACCCAAGGCAATGATCAAGGCCATGATGGCAATGGCAATCAGTGCTCGAGTGGCAGGAACTTCGGTGGCATAGGTACTGATGACGGTGGGATTGATTGCATCCGACAAAGAGATGCTGAGCACATTGGCCAAAAGAAATACGGTCTGAATTAGAGCCAGAATCATCCAGACGATTGCGGCTCGGGCAGCACGAAGAACGTCCTTACGTCCGGCTGGTGAAAGTATTCCGTCTTTACCCGACGGGTCGAGAAACGCCGCCGCCAAAAGAAATCCAATTGTGACTACTGCAGCGATGTCGGTAATCACTCGAAGGAGTACCGACCCCCATACCACCACTGGACCGGGATCGGAAATTCCAATTGGTGCGGTTTCATAAGATCCACCGGCAATAAAGAGGCCACTAATTGTTGTGGACACCGCGAGGACAACGAGCAAAGCACCGACAAGTGAAATGCGCGCTAACGGCATTGTTTGTGGTGTGCTGATTGTTGACTTCACTGTTATATCTTCGCGTATTAACTGCTGACTCGCCCACTAGCGCGTCGCCACATGAAGTAGCCAATCGCAGTACCAATAACAAGCCCACCGATGATTAACCAGATGGGTGCAATTCCCGTGGATTCCGGTTCCTGGGTTTCAGATGTTTCGGTCACCACGATCTCTGATTCCACGGTTGCCGGTGCGCCACTCCCGGTGTAGCTGAAAGTTATGGCACCGGTAATGGGGTGACCGTCATTACTCACAACTCGATAGGCGACCTTGTAGGTGTTATCCGGGAGATCCTGGGGCCAATTGACCTGCACAGTGGGACCCACGGTCGTGAAATCGACATCGGCAATAAGCCCGGCGGTCTCTGTTGTTACCGCGATCTCCACGGTGTCGGGCAGAAGTTCTTCATTGAATGTGAGATCAACAACAGTAGGTGGTGCATTCAATGTGCTGCCATCTTCTGGATTACTGGAACTCAGACTGGCGTGCGCCTGCACCACTGAGGTGCCCCCCACAAGGAGTAGAAGAGAGATCAGGGACGTCAGCGCCAACTTGAATAAAGATCGCATAATTAAGAGGGTACGGCCCGAGGCCGCTGATCCCACCACCAGCCAACCGGTTCGGCGAATCGGGCGAGAATGGGACCCGCCGTTGCGGTGATCAGAATGTATCCGGCGACAAGAGCCTGGAAATCAGAGGGAAGAAGGGTGCTCGTGGCCGCCAGCCCCGCAATGATCACACTAAATTCACCGCGGGCGCTGAGCAAGGCACCCGCACGAAGTCGTGAGATGGTCGATGTGGCCACGGTTTGAGCCGCGATCCAACCGGTCACAAACTTTGTTCCAATTGTCAGTATCGCCAGTATCACCGCTGGGATGAGCATGCTGGGAATTTCACTGATATCGGTACTCAAACCGAAGTACACGAAGAAGATCGCCGCAAGCAGCTCACGAAGCGGATCAAGTCGGCGTCGGGCCACTTCTGCGATCTCACCGGTGAGTAATAGGCCAACAAGGAATGCTGCGACCGGCGGGGAGAAGTCCACCAGGCCAGCCAATCCACCTGCCGCAACTGCGGCACCGAAAACCACAAGGAGAATGCCCACCGGTTCACTGGCATTGAAAAGTTTTTGTATTGTGCCCGACCGTCTGATGGATATGACGAACACAATTGCAACAACAATGAGTGCCACGCCCACACTTATCAGGCCAGCGAGTAATCCGGTTCCGGTCAGTATCACTGTGAGAATTGGCAGGTATGGCGCCATAACAAGATCTTCAATAATGAGAACGCTCACAACGGGCTTGGTTTCTGGATTTCGTCGCCAACGAAGATCACGCACCACTTGAGCCACGATGCCGGAAGAAGATATATAGGTAACTCCACCTAGTGCAAAAGCACCGGGAAGACCCCAGCCGAGTAGCCAACCAAAAAGTGCTCCGGGTGTGAAGTTCGCAATGAAGTCAATGGCCCCAGACTTGTTTTGTTGGCGGGCTGTGTCAATAATTTCTCTACCGGAGTACTCCAGCCCTAATAACAGAAGTAAAAGGATTACGCCCAGTTCAGCAAGTGTGGGGACCAGAGTGTTTGTTTGATCAATGACATTAAATCCACCTTGGCCAAAAATCAAGCCTGCTACCAAATAGAACGGAACAGCCGAGATATCCCATTTGCGGGCGAGCATGGCCAACAATCCGAGCACGAGGAGCATGGAGCCAAACTCAAGGAAAAGGGCAGGCAGTTCTGGATCAGATGCTGCGGCCCCCACGAGCGTTTCCACGGCCCCAGTCTCTCAGGTCAGGACCCCCGACAAAAATCGCATGCACAAAGTCACACCCTCGAGAGTGCGAAGTAATGACCTGTGGCTGTTTTAGAAGGCGGACTCTGGAATATCCATGATCTCGCCCGTTGTTGCCTCAGCGATGCTGCGTTCGGCGGCAATGAGTGGCAAGCGGTTGCGAGCGAACCAGCGGGCTGACTCGACCTTGCCGGTGTAGAAGTCACGGTCACGATCACTGGGGTCATTTGCCAGCGCCGCGAGGGCAACTTCGGCCTGGCGAACCAGAAGCCAGCCAATGATCAAATCACCGGAGGCCATGAGCAGGCGAGTGGAGTTCAAGCCCACCTTGTAGATCTCGGTGATGTTCTCCTGCGAGGCCATGGCCCATTGGCCCATGGCACCCAAGATCCCCTGAACATTTTCCAGCGCTTGACCTAGTAGTTCGCGCTCAACGGAGAGTTGCCCCGAGCCTTCATCACCTTTGACTGTCTCGGTGATCTGCTGAGCCAGGAAGCTAATTGACTTGAACTGATCCTTCACCATTTTGCGGAAGAAGAAGTCCAGACCCTGAATGGCGGTGGTGCCTTCATAGAGGGTGTCGATCTTGGCATCGCGCAGGTACTGCTCAATTGGGTAGTCCTGCAGGTAACCCGATCCGCCGTATGTCTGAAGTGAGACTGCAAGCATTTCATAAGAACGCTCCGAACCCACACCCTTGACAATGGGCAGCAGCAGGTCGTTGATGCGCTCAGCCATCTCGAGATCGACTGACGTGTCACCAGCGTGACCCATTTCAATCAGGTCCTGCCAGTAAGCGGTGTAAGCAACGAGTGCACGCATGCCTTCGGAGTACGACTTCTGCAACATGAGTGAACGACGAACATCTGGGTGATGTGTGATGGTGACGCGTGGTGCTGTCTTGTCGGTCATTTGGGTGAGGTCAGCACCCTGAACGCGGGTCTTGGCGTACTCGAGTGCGTTGAGGTAACCGGTGGACAGCGTTGCAATTGCTTTTGTGCCGACCATCATGCGGGCATATTCAATAACCTTAAACATTTGTGCAATGCCGTCGTGGACATCGCCCACGAGCCAACCAATTGCCGGCTCTTTCTCACCGAATGTCATTTCGCAGGTGGTGGAAACTTTCAGGCCCATCTTCTTTTCAACGTTGGTGGCATACACACCATTGCGCTCACCAATTTCACCGGTTTCCAAATCAACGTGGAACTTGGGAACAACAAAGAGGGAGAGTCCTTTTGTTCCGGGTCCAGCGCCTTCGGGACGAGCAAGAACGAGGTGAATGATGTTGTCTGCCATATCGTGTTCGCCACTGGTGATGAATCGCTTGACACCTTCAATGTGCCACGTGCCATCGGGTTGTTCAATGGCCTTGGTGCGCCCGACACCGACATCGGAGCCGGCATCGGGTTCGGTGAGAACCATGGTGGCGCCCCATGCTTTCTCAATCATCAGTTCGGCCCAACGCTTCTGGCTGTCATTGCCCAGTGCATCGAGAATGGCGGCAAAACCGGGACCGGACATAAACAGGAATGCTCCGGGGTTTGCGCCGAGAAGCATTTCACTCGCGGCCCAACGCAGTGAAGGGGGTGCACCGGTACCGCCGAGGTGCTCGGGCAGATCCAAGCGCCACCATTCAGCATCCATAAGTGCCTTGTAGTCCTTTTTGAAATCCTCAGGCATGGTGACGGTCTTTGTTGCGGGGTCATAAACAGGAGGCACGCGATCCGAGGTATCAAAACTCTCGGCGAGCACATCGGTAGCCAAGCGATTGACTTCGTCAAGGATGTCTTTCGCGGTATCCACATCCATTTCGGAGTAGGGGCCTTTGCCCATGCGTTCACCAGCGCCAAAAACCTCGAAGAGGTTAAATTCCAAGTCCCGCTGGTTGCTCTTGTAATGCGCCATGTCTTCTCCCAATAGCCGACGAACGGGCTAAGTTACCCGCCAGTAACAATGATGAAGGCTCGTGACAACTTTTGCAAGCAGAAGACCAAGGATTTGAGGAAATTCCTGATATTTCCCCACGGGGGCGCGAAAAAATGCCAGACTCCAGCGCATGATCATCCATAAGAGCCCATTGCCCGATGTCGAGATCCCCAATATCCCGATTACCGAATTTATCCTCCGAGAAGCCGATCGGGTGCCCGATCGAGAAGCCCTCATCGATGGCCCCACCGGGCGCAGTTACACCTACGGTCAACTCAAGGGCATGATCCATGCGTTTGCCGGCGGCCTTGCCGCACGTGGATTAGGAAAAGGCGACACCATCGCACTGATGGCACCCAATATCCCCGAGTTCGCGGTTGTGTTTCACGGAGCTGCTGTTGCAGGCGTGGCCGTCAGCACCATTAACCCGACGTACACCGCTGACGAAGTGCGTTTCCAACTCAATGACTCACAAGCGAAACTTCTGATCACCATTGGGCTATTTGCAGACACAGCGAAAGCTGCCATTGAAGGAACGGGTGTTTCCGAAATTGCAATCATCGGTGACGCAATTGAAGGCACAATCGCGGTCACTGAATTATTCGGTGCACCCATTCCCCAGGTAGACATTGATCCTGCCACCCAAGTTGTTGTGCTTCCTTATTCTTCGGGTACCACAGGTCTTCCGAAGGGTGTCATGCTCACGCATCGCAACCTGATTGCGAACCTGATGCAGTGCGAAGACGCTCTCGATGTCGCCGATGGTGAAGTGGTGCTCGCCGTTCTTCCGTTCTTCCACATTTACGGCATGCAAGTTCTTATGAACGAATTCCTTTCCCGGGGCTCCACGATTGTGACCCTTCCACGTTTTGATTTGGAACAAGCACTGGGAATCATTCAAGATCGCAAGATCACTCGATTCTTTGCGGTCCCACCAATTGTTTTGGCTCTTGCCAAGCACCCACTCGTTGACAAGTACGACCTGTCGAGTTTGAAGCAGGTGTTCTCGGGCGCTGCTCCACTGAGTGCGGAGTTGGGCGAAGAAGCAGCAAAGCGAATCGATTGCGATGTTGTTCAAGGGTTCGGCATGACCGAGCTCTCACCCGTCAGTCACATTTCACCTGTAGGCAAATCAAAGCCGGGAACCGTGGGTATCACCGCCCCGAACACCGAGACTCGCATTGTCGATCCCGAAACCGGCGAGGATCAGGATGCGGGTGGAGTGGGTGAACTCTGGGTGCGTGGACCGCAGGTCATGCTCGGATATCTGAATAACCCCGAAGCGACAGCGATCACGATTGACCCGGATGGTTGGCTCAAGACCGGAGACATGGCCATGATCGACTCCGAAGGCTTTGTCACAATTGTTGATCGGCTCAAGGAACTGATCAAATACAAGGGCTTCCAGGTCGCTCCCGCTGAACTTGAGGCGTTCTTACTCACCCACCCGGCAATTGCCGATGCCGCTGTAATCGGCGTCCCCGACGACGAGGCCGGTGAGATCCCTCGCGCTTTTGTGGTGGTCAAGGCGGGTCAAGAAGTCACCGCCGAGGAGATTACCGAGTTCATGAAAGGCCATGTCGCCTCCTACAAGGTGATCACCGACATTGTGTTCATTGACGAAGTTCCCAAGAGCGCTTCAGGCAAAATCTTGCGGAGAATGCTGAAGAACTAACCTGCATTCGGCTAATTCCGTGGGTCGGGAACTCCAACGTGCCTAAATCTGAGCAGAATAGGGGAATGTCCAAGTCCACTCAAGCCTCCGTGGGTGATTGGGTCGGCTCCAAGACTCCTATTTCGCCGGCAATTTCCATGGATGCCGGCCCCAGATTCTTGGCTTATGCCGGATTGGTCACGGGAGCGTGGTCAGCGGTGTTGAGTTTGATCGTTTACGCATTCGCTCGATTAATTGGTGTGCCGCTAGAGGTTGATACCGATCGACTACCGGTCATGGTTCCGTGGGTTGCCATAATTATTGTTCCATTGGCTGCCGCCGAAATAGGTGCCATGGCGTCTTTATTGGCTCGCGGCCTTCCGCATGCGCGTCAAATAGTTTTTTGGGCGGGCACGGTCATTGCTATCGCATCTTTGGCCTTCCCGATCATGCGCTCAGAACTTGTATCGACCGCAATATGGCTCTCCATTCCGCACCTGATCACCTGGTTCCTGGTGGTTCCACAGATCGCGCGAATCATTGGAGACACTGAGCCGGGTGCTCGTGTTGATCGAGTGGTTCTCTAGGTGAGCACACCGCGATCATTGCCGGTGGCGGCATTTGTTGCGCTACGGCCACGGCAGTGGGCCAAGAACGTTCTCGTTTTTGCAGCGCCTTTAGCCGCGGGAAAGATTTTCGAGCCAGATGTTTTCTGGCCCAGCATTGGAGCTTTCGTTGCCTTCTGTTTGATTTCCAGCGCAACCTATTTGATAAATGATATTCGCGATGCTGCGAGTGATCGTGAGCATCCAATCAAATTCCGTAGGCCGATTGCGGCAGGTGAACTATCGGTACCCGTTGCAACAACCATGGCGATTGTTCTCGCTGTGGTTTCACTTGTTGGTTCCTATTTCATTGCCCCGGCGTTGGCAGGAGTGATTTTTGCCTATGCAGTATTCACGCTGGCCTACTCGCTGGCGCTCAAGCACGAGCCTGTTATCGAGCTCGCACTGTTGTCCATGGGCTTCTTGCTGCGCGCGGTGGCGGGTGGCGCCGCATCTGGTCTTCCGATATCCCAGTGGTTCTTAATCGTTGCAGGATTCGGTTCTCTATTTATGGCTGCAGGTAAGCGATACAGCGAGCTCAAAAGAGAAGAAGATTCAGGAATAGACAAGAGCGCCACACGGCGCAAAGCACTGAATGGATACACCCTGGGCTACCTGCGATTCGTGTGGTCCGTGGCTGCTGCCGTTGCAATCATGGGATATGCCCTGTGGGCATTTGATGTTGCGCAAACACCATCATCTCTGCCCTGGGCGGAGTGGAGCCTGCTGCCTTTCGTGCTTGCGATCTTGCGTTATGGGGTTGTCATCGATAAAGGTGACGCTGAAGCACCCGAAGACGCCGTGTTAGGAGACAAGGTTCTTATGCTCCTTGGATTAGCGTGGTTAATCCTTTTTGGTTTAGGGGCACTTGGCGTATGACCACCACACCATTGAACAATCCGCAACCACTTTCGGGTTGGGGTCGTGCCATGACTTCTGTCGCGAACTTTGTTCCCGCCCACCACCCGGAAGAAATGTCGCAATACATACGTTCCGCAGGGTCGCGCGGCGTACTCGCCCGAGGTTTGGGTCGTTCATATGGAGATGCCGCACAGTCGGGCGGTGCCACCGTTTTTGACATGACGACATTCAATAACTTCACCCTTAATCCTGAGAACATGACAGTCACTGCTGATGCAGGTGCCAGTATCGATTCAATTCTCCGGGAAATTGTTCCACTGGGTTTCTTTGTTCCCGTCACGGCAGGAACCCGAATCATCACTGTGGGTGGGGCGATCGCGGCAGATATACACGGCAAAAATCACCACCTCGATGGCAGTTTTGGTGCGCACGTTCTAGAGATCACTCTGATTGACGGACTCGGAGATATTCGTGTTCTCACCCCCGCGTCACCGGAATTCTGGGCGACCATCGGTGGCATGGGACTTACCGGAGTGATTGTGTCCGCGACATTTACAGTCATACCAATTCAAAGTTCCTATATTTCAGTTGATACCGAGCGAGGTAAAGACCTCGACGATGTCATGTCTCGCATGATTGAACGCGACGACGAATATAAGTACAGCGTCGCGTGGATTGACTCCGTGGCGACTTCTGGACGCGGTGTCATTACCCGCGGTGATCACGCAACACTGGAGGAGTGCCGGCTCGACGGTGTCGCACACCCCCAGGACTACGACCCGAAGAAAATCGCGACAGCCCCCGGGCTCGTTCCATCCGGTCTGCTTAACCGGTGGAGTGTTCGTGCATTCAATGAAGCGTGGTACCGCAAGCACCCAACCCACCGGGTAGGCGAACTACAAGGAATAGGCGGATTTTTTCACCCACTTGATGGCGTGCAGGAGTGGAATCGAATCTATGGTCCCAAGGGGTTCTTGCAATACCAATTTCAGGTTCCTGACTCGGCCGGCTATCTGGTGGAGTTGTCATTACGCAAGTTGCGTGAGGTGGGAACATTGAGTTTCTTGACGGTACTCAAGCGTTTTGGACCCGGTAATGATGGCATGTTGTCCTTTCCGCAAGCCGGCTGGACATTAGCGGTCGATGTACCTGCAGGTGTTCCCGCACTCGGGCGGGCACTTGATGAACTCGACGCACTCGTGGCAGCAGAAGGTGGCCGCTTGTATCTTGCGAAGGACTCGCGCCAGTCACCTTCCATGTTTGCCCGTACCTATCCCCGACTCGATGAATGGCGAGAAATACGCAATCGTCTCGACCCGAACCATGTTTTTGTATCTGACCTATCTCGACGACTCGCTATCTGAAAGGCAATGGAAATGATGGATGCACTAGGTGAACCCCAGTCAGTCTTGGTTCTTGGAGGTACGAGTGAAATCGCACTTGCCACCATTAAGTGCCTGCCACGCCAGCGATTACGTCGAGTTTTATTGGCCGGTCGGCCATCACCTGCACTTGACACAGCGGTGACCGAATTACAAGCCATGAATATTGCTGGAGTGGAAAGCATTGAGTTTGATGCCAAGAACACGGATTCACATGGTGCCATCATCGATGCAGCTTTCGATGTCTCCGACATTGATTTGGTCATTCTCGCATTCGGTGTTCTAGGTGATCAGATGGACGCAGAGGCGGATCCTCGACACGCGGTGGAGATTGCCACGGTCAACTACACCGGCGCGGTGAGCGCGGGTTTGCATGTTGCGCGACGGCTCAGGAATCAAGGTCACGGCGCACTCGTGGTTCTTTCCAGCGTTGCAGGTGATCGCGCTAGGCGTTCGAATTACGTTTATGGATCGACAAAAGCAGGACTTGATGCATTTGCTCAAGGCCTCGATGCAGCACTAGCTGGCACCGGAGCCCATGTGTTGATCGTGCGCCCCGGAATGGTGCGCACCAAAATGACAACTCATTTGCCCGAGGCACCCATGACCACCGACCCGGAAGATGTTGCAAAAGTAATTGTGAGTGCGTTGCGCAAGGGCAAAAGCACGGTTTATGCACCCGGTCCACTGAGGTTTGTCATGGCGGGTCTGAAGATTCTTCCAAAACAGGTTTTCCGCAAATTACCCTCATGAGCAACTTTCACAAATTGAGCGACTAGGTGCGCATCATTTCGCCGATTGTTGCGCCGCCATCGAGAACGAATTCGGTTCCGGTACTAAAGGTGGCATCGGCCACCAAAAAAAGTGTCATGGCGGCAACTTCAGAGGGCTGACCGATGCGGGGAATGGGACGGCGCGAGAAGCCCACATCAAGCCCTGCGGTCATGGGAGTTTCAATGGGTCCAGGGTGCACCGACACCACCCGAATCTTGTATTGCGCCAGATCCAAAGCGGCCGACTTGGTCAGTCCGCGAACACCCCACTTGCTGGCTACGTAGGCACCTAATTGGGAGTAACCCATGAGACCCGCGGTGGAACTCATGTTGACGATCACGCCGCCGCCCGCGCGTTTCATGGAATCGGCAACATGGCGAATACCGAGGAATGTTCCGGTGAGGTTGATGCCAATCACTCGATTCCATTCATCAAGGTCGCAGGTATCCAGGGGAGTGAAACCGACAACGCCGGCGTTATTAATCAAAATATCCACCGGACCGTAAGTTTTTTCAGCAAAGGCAATTGCTGCTTGCCAATCAGTTTCGCTGGTGACATCAAGGTGTTGGTAGGCACCGCTGACTTCCTCGGCAAGTGCTTGACCCTCTTCATCGAGGAGATCACAGACCACGATCTTCGCGCCCTCAGCAGCAAGTACTCTGGCGTCTTCAGCGCCAATGCCCCTGGCGCCACCGGTGATTAATGCGACCTTGCCATCAAGTTTTCCCATGTCTCAACCATAAGCATTAATGATTGAGGATTCCTGTCGAGTTACTATTTTTTCTTGAGAACGCCTTCAAGTTCCTGTGGTGTGAATGGTCCGTAGGAACCCTCACCCGTGGTGAAGTGGAAAAGCGCAACAGAGAAAATCGAACGGAGTGCGTTACCAAGAACGGCAGAGATCATGAGCAGCAAGATCCCGATCCCCAGCAACACTAGACCTAAGCTCACCGAGGCGCCTGAACCCGTGAGGAGGAAAATTCCACCGACGATCAGCGCAATGGCGGGTAAAACAATGATAAGCAACCGAAGTCCAATTCTAATTCCACCGGTGACCTGTGTCCCCCACTTCTCTTTCACCATGGAAACGGAAGATTTCAGAGCCTGAACGGCTCCTTGCCCTTTGAGCATGATGAACGGCGTGACAAATAACGTCACGATTGACCATGCAGCTGCACCAATTGCGGCGAGGAGGTTGCCGGCAATCGCTGCTCCACCATTGTTATTTCCTCGGAGCAAGCCGAGGAGTGCTGAGACAGCCGCTTGAATCAAGGACCACAAGAACAGAGCACCTATACGACCAAATGCTTTACCAAATCCATGCCCGAGTGAGGAGTCACGACCGGCGAGTTCTTCGTCCACCGCGGCAACCAATGCAGCACCCGAAATGGTGAACGAGAGGTTTATGAAAATCAGGCCGATGGCAGCCACCACGATTGCCCATACGTTGATTTCCTCAACGGCTAGGACGAGCGCTCCACCACCGAAAACCAGAAATGGAATAAGTGCTAGCAAGAAGCCAATGATCGGGAACCATAGGAAATACTTATTTTCCTTGAGCAGTCCCCAACTCTTATTACTGAGTGCTTTGCCGTCTGCCCATTTACCCATGAGCGCATGTTACTCACTAGTGCTGCGCAAATAATTCGATAATCAGAATTCCCACCAGAATCAGACCGATGCCCGCAAGCATGACTTTTGTGAGGGGCTCCTTGTAAATGACACGGCTCAAAATTGCCGTGAGAGCAACGCCCACCGCTGCCCAAATACCGTATGCAATCCCCAGTGGAATTCCTTCGCGCAGTGAAAGCGCCAAGAGGGTGAATGCAAAAACATAGCCGCCACCAACCACGGCATACATTTTTCGATTGCCACGCGCGGCAGCTTTGAGTGACAAAGTCGCACCGACTTCACCTAAAATCGCGAGTGCCAGGAACACGTACCCCATGTCAGGTTACTTCCTGTTCATTCTTTTGTGGGTGTGAACCGAGCTCAACAAGAAGAACCCCACCCATGATGAAGACAATTCCCAAGCCCATGAGTCCTGTAAGTGGTTCACCGAAAATCGCCGCAGCGAGTAGGGCCGTAAGTGCAACTCCGGTAGCCGCCCAAATTCCGTAGGCAACTCCGAGGGGCAAACCAAGACGCAGCCCACGATCAAGTAGAACAATCGCAATGGAGTAACCAATGGCAACCCAGATGTACCACCACGGGTTCTCCACGGCGGCCTTTAAGGCGAGTGAGCCAGAAACCTCAGCAATGATCGCCGCAGTCAGAACGACCCACTTCATGGTGCGCCTACTTTCCAACTGAGAGCGTGGGATCCGAGACTAGTAGGGAGATGCATTGACGGTAATCAAAGGGGTAATGCCGTGAGTTGATTAGCCGAGCTCGTGTCTTAAGGACTTAATGAAGACTCTTACGAGCACTATCGAGGGCAGCCTTTATCTGAGCTGTCGCATCCATCTGCTTGACAAGATTGGTATGACGAATACGGATCTCCTGCTGCAGATTCGAGATACGTTCCTGGAGAACGAGTGCTTTACGGCTGCCTGGTTTAACTCGGGATACTTCATTAAGTAGGTCCACGAAGTCACGCATTTCATCAAGTGAAAAACCGAGTGGTTTCATGGCTTTGAGTACACGAAGTCTGGTTTCTTGTTCGGGCCCGTAGAGCCTGAATCCACCTTGTGATCGGGCTGCTGGTTCAAATAGTCCAACTTCTTCGTAGTAGCGGACGGTCCGCAAGCTCAAGCCGACTCGTTCCGCCAATGTTCCAATATGAACGAGTCCAGTTTCAGTGTCTGGTGGCTGAGGCATTAGTGCCCCGATGGTAGTCGACCATCGAGGCGGGCTCGGAGATCTGCACTGTACTTGTTGAGTCCAAGAACATCGACCGTCTTACCACGCCGTTCATACTTGTAAACAATTGCATCGAGTGCCGCAACTGTTGAGGCATCCCACAGGTGTGCGCCGGTCATATCGATAACAACCCACGGTGGGTCATCGGTGTAATGAAATTGGTAGACAAGATCATTACTGGATGCAAAGAATAATTCGCCGTGCACTTCATAGGTCACGTGGTCACCATCTTCTGCCACCTCACGCGTCATGGTGACCAAGTGAGCCACTCTGCGAGCAAAGAGCACTGTTGCTGTGACGACTCCGGTGATTACTCCAATTGCCAGGTTGTGGGAAATAACCGTGGCTATCACCGTGGCGAGCATCACAATTGTTTCACTCTTGGGCATGTGTGCCAAGGATTTGAGACTATGCCAATCGAATGTTGAATATGACACGATGATCATGACAGCTACGAGTGCGGCCATAGGGATAACCGCAACAACACTGCCAAATGACACCACCAGAATCATGAGGAACACCCCGGATAAAAATGTTGAAAGCCGAGTGCGGGCCCCGCTGACTTTGACGTTGATCATGGTTTGACCGATCATGGCGCAGCCACCCATGCCACCAAAGAATCCGGTGACAATGTTTGCAACACCCTGGCCCCACGATTCGCGGGTCTTATTGGAATGAGTATCGGTAATGTCGTCTACCAATTTGGCGGTCATGAGGGATTCCATCAAACCGACGAGCGCCATGGCAATGGCAAATGGCGCAATAATGCTAAGGGTCTCAAATGTGAACGGGACCATGGGTATTCCAAGAATCGGTAGTCCGTTGGGGAGTTCACCCTGGTCGCCAACTGTTGGAACATTCCACCCCAAGCTCACAGCTGCCGCAGTGAGGAGAACCACGGCGACCAGTGGTGCAGGTACCGCGGTGGTTACTTTGGGAAGCAAAATCATGATGGCGATGCCCGCGACAACCATGGGATAGACAATCCATGGAACGTTAATGAGGTAGGGGATTTGTGCCATGAAAATGAGAATTGCTAGAGCATTAACAAATCCGACCATGACGCTGCGGGGTACAAAACGCATTAAGCGAGCCACGCCAGCAACGGCAAGGAGAATCTGCAGAATACCCATGAGAATGACTGCGGCTATCAGGTATTCGAGTCCGTAATCACGAGCTAGGGGTGCCACGATTAACGCGATCGCACCTGTGGCAGCTGAGATCATGGCTGGGCGGCCACCCGTAAAAGCAATGGTTACAGCCATGGTGAAGGAAGCAAATAACCCCACACGTGGATCGACTCCGGCAAGAATCGAGAAAGAAATGGCCTCGGGGATTAATGCAATGGCAACTACTAATCCGGCGAGCACTTCAGTCTTGAAAACACGAGGTGAAAGCCATGCGGGTCGAGAAACAGTGGGAATTGATAAAGACAAGAAAGAACTCCGTGACTTGATAAGAGATGAATGTGACAGTCAGTTATTGACTGGAATTCACAAGGAATACCTCAACTCTAACGTTACGGAAGAGTAGTGATGCAAGGAGCCTCGGATTCGCGCGACCCACTCATTCTGAGCGGGTGACGGGATCCGTCGCTTTGCTCCTCCCGATTCGCGCGACCCACTCATTCTGAGCGGGTGACGGGATCCGTCGCTTTGCTCCTCCCGATTCGCGCGACCCACTCATTCTGAGCGGGTGACGGGATCCGTCGCTTTGCTCCTCCCGATTCGCGCGACCCACTCATTCTGAGCGGGTGACGGGAATCGAACCCGCGCTCCAACCTTGGGAAGGTTGTGTGATGCCATTTCACTACACCCGCGATGCCTTACGGCTATCCGAGGGTCGAGTGTATCGGTCGGCAATTTCATTAATCCGGTTACCAATCTCAGTGAATTCCGACAGTGCTTGGGAGTAGTCGCGATAAGCACCTAGTGCCTCGAACAGGGAAAGCCTGTTTCGCAGTATGGGCTCTAGAGTCTGTTGGGTTGCCTCAGCTTCTGCATATGCCATTGAGTAGGAGCGCTGTGCGGCAAGGCTCGCGTTATAAAGGCGTGCCGTAGATGCACCTGATTTTGATAGCCGATCGACTTTGGATGTGTCCCGCTGTACTGCTCGCAGGCTGAGATCCGCTTTTGCTTTGGCTTGTGTGAAGGTCCGTCTCTCTTGGGCTGTGAAGCGAGACCCGTAGGTCTCCATATATGAATTCATGAGGGCAGCATTAGTCGCCCGAAAGCTTGCAATGTCTGTCGCGACGAGCGCTGGGGTTACGGGGGAGGATGGGGACGGAGTCGCGATCGCAGGCCCGCTAACGACCAGGCCAAGGGATAGAAATATCGCCAGAAAGGCTACGAACTTTGCTTTATTCATGGTGATTCATAAGACGCAAGTGATCGGTGACAGGTTCCACCGGCGCAGTTCTCCCTTGCACGCTAGCCTCAGATCATGGATCAACTCAATGTTCAAGGGGAGCCACTTGAAGTTTGCAGTGTGGAGCCGCTGACCGGCTTCTATCGGGATGGTTATTGCAACACCGGTCCAGATGACTTTGGATCGCACACAGTGTGCACCGTGGTCACGGCGGAGTTCTTGGAACACCAGAAGTCGGTAGGAAATGACCTGTCGACGCCACTTCCACAGTTTGATTTCCCTGGGTTGAAACCCGGTGATCGCTGGGGAGTGTGTGCGGGGCGCTGGTTGCAGTCTTATGAAGCTGGGATTAAAGCCCCTGTTGTTCTTGCGGCTACAAATGAAGCCGCCTTGAGTGCTGTTCCGCTTGAGGCTTTAGAGGAATGCGCAGCTGATATTCCAAATGACCTATCAGGATTTACTGAGTAGTCGACCGTAACGGTGCATGGTTCGCGAGATTGACTGCTCCTTTACCCAGTGGGTCAGTTCGAGTCGACCAACATTCGTGACCGGAGCCGTATCAACACACACGCCGTACTTGTTTGCTTGTTCATAAAGTTCGCTTGTGGCCGGCGCGAGAATTCTTAGTCTCACCTCACCGGAGCTTCTGCCCAGTCGCGTTCCGAGTGCCGCCTCTGATTCTTGACTGCGCACGGAAATCTCGAGGGGAACACCAGTGACTCGAGAAGCCTCACGAATTAGATCAACTTCAGGTGCCGTTGGATCACTGCACCGAACAAAAACTTTGTCGATTGGCAAATATCGCAAAATATTTGCTTCGCTTTGCAATCCCGATGGGTCATGTTGTTGAGTGAAGTATTCATTCCACTGTTGGCGGTAGTCGTTGCTAGATGAATCCAGTTGTGGTTGCGACCAGGTGCCATAACCGGATAGGTGATTGGGTCCACCAGGTTTGGTGCCCGGACCGATACTGGATTTTTTCCACCCACCAAATGGTTGACGTTCAACAATCGCACCGGTGATATGTCGGTTGATGTATGCGTTGCCGACCTGAACGCGATCAGTCCACAGGTCAATCTCTTTGGGGTCGAGGGACTGCAGACCACCGGTGAGTCCATATTGGGGTGTGTTTTGCAATTCAATCGCGTGATCGAGGTCTGTGGCACGCATCAATCCGAGTACTGGACCAAAGCATTCGGTGAGGTGGAACCAGGAATCCGGTTGGACATCTTTACGAACGCCGGGTGTGTACGTGTTGTCATTGAGTTTGCGCGGTTCGACCAACCAACTTTCACCAGGTTCGAGGGTGGTCAGTGCACGCAGAAGATTTCCGGAGGGAGCGGTGATTACCGGACCCACCATGTTGTTGAAATCGGTGGTGTCGCCCACCGTCAATGAACTGACAGAATCGGCAAGGCGGGTATGAAAATCGGGGTCATCGTAAACAGAAGCCTCAATGATCGCCAGACTTGCAGCGGAGCACTTTTGACCTGCGTGCCCGAATGCTGACTTGACCAGTTCTTTGATCGCTTGATCAATGTCCGCCGCGGCGGTGATCACCATGGCGTTCTTACCACTTGTTTCGGCGTTGAGATACATGTCTGGTTTCCAACTTTGGAACATTTCTGCGGTTTCAAGACTGCCGGTGAGCATGACCATGTCCACACCGGGATGCGTGACGAGGTGTTTCCCCACTTCGTTGTCGGGTGTGCACACCAATTGCACGAGGTTTTCGGGCACGCCAGCTTCGTGGAGTTGTTGAACCAGTGTGGCCGCAACGGCACGAGCTTCTGGTGCTGGTTTGAGAATTGCAGCACTGCCTGCAGCGATAGCGCTCACCAAACCGTTCATGGGAATCGCAGCGGGGAAATTCCATGGACCGGCAACAAGAACAAGTCGGTGGGGAGTCCAGGTGAGCCCGCGAGCAATGAATTCCTCGTGCGCAATGGTGGAGTGAGCGGCGTAGGTGGCGAAGTCAATGGCTTCGGAGACTTCAGGGTCACCCTCGCGGACAGTTTTGCCCACGGTTTTCGCCATGACCACGAGTGTTTCATGGCGATGCTCCTCCATGACTTCAGCAATTTGTGCAAGAACAACGCGGCGAGCAGCAAAGGACATGCTCTGCCATTGCTGTTGGGCAGCATGCGCGCGTTCGATGGCAGCGTCAACTTGAGTGAGGGTTTCCACCAGTGGTGGTTGCGGAATGGTTGCAGATGCAAAAGCGGATTCAATCCACTCGCGGTTCGGGGCAAGAGTGAAATCGGTGTCAACACTGGGAATGTAGGTGCCGTCTACGGGGTATCTGATTATTTGCTGACGTCTGTCCTGAGTGCGGCGTGACACGCGCGACACCGCGTGACGCTCATGTACCGAGGTGCGGAACCACTCTGCCTGGCGGTGCCACTCTGGTGACCCTGGAGTGATGTCAAACAGTGCACGCAGGAAATTTTCGGGCGATGAGTTTTCGTCCAGTCGGCGTGAGAGATAAGCGATAGATGCATCGCGATCCTCCTTTGCCACAACAGGTGAGTACAGAAGTAACTCGCCGGCGTCGTTGCGAACGGCACGCGACTGCGGCGGAGCCATGCCTTCGAGCATTTCAATATCAATGATGTCGTGGGCGTTGAGCAGGTCGCGGAGTGTGAGTGCCCACGCGACCTCAAAGAGATTGTGACTGGCAATGCCGAGGCGCACCGCACCGCGATCTGAGCGGGTCAAAGCAGTTTCCAGCATTGCTTTATAAGAAGCGTCTACGTCATGTTTGGTGGGATACGGCGCCTGGGGCCAGTCATGTAACTCTGCTTCAACAAATTCCATGGCGAGGTTCGCACCCTTGACCAATCGAATCTTGATCGGTGCGCCGCCACTGCGGAATCGGTCATTGGCCCAGTCAATGAGCGTGATCAATGCATTGTGACTGTCGGGGATGTATGCCTGCAGCACAATACCGGCGCACAGGTTTGTAAATTCTGGTTTGGACAGAACAGCCATGAATGACTCCACGGATAACTCGAGGTCGCGGAACTCTTCCATGTCGAGGTTGACAAATGTGGGTGGGGTGGCGGCCGCAGCGGCCCGATAGAGATCAACGAGTCGCTCTTCAATGCGTGCGAGTGATTCCTTCTTTGCCAAAATGTCGAGGTTCGCGCAGATTGCCGAAATCTTTACCGATACATAATTGATATCGGGTCGCTGAATACGGCTGCGCACCATGTCGGTGCGAGCGGTTGCTTCTTGGTCGCCCAGAATTGACTCACCCAACACATTGATGTTCAGGTTGAAACCGTCAGCCTTGCGGTGACGCACGTACCTACTGAATGCGGGGTCCTCGGCGGGCAAAATCACACCGGCCGTGTCCTTGGCGATCCGCCAGTCAACCGCTTTATCGGTGATCCCTGGAATAAGGGTTGCGACTTTGCCAAGGGAAGCAAGACCGAATCGATCGAATCCTCCGAGGGATGCAGGAATCCCTGATTCGGTGAGGTCGGCGAGGCGACGTGCTGCCCGCTTAGGGTCACGAATGCGCAATACCTGATCGGTGAGATCCAAAAGCAGGTCGCGGCCGGATTCATCGGCGAGTAAACGAGAGAGCCGTTGGGCGGAAGCCGCTTCCTTGCGAGAAGTGTCGGCGAGGGAGGCCTCGAGGAGGGCGAGTGCGCGAGCTTCTGTCAGTTCAATGAGCACCTGATCTGATGGAAGATCCGAGATGTTCACTACCGGCGTGTGGGTCGCGGTCATGTCTCTATCCAATCGGGGCCGTCTTGTGTCAGAGTGTGCTGGTGAATGTCGAATTGATACAAAATCCAGCGGTAGTGGTGTTCCGTCAATTGGTAGATGGAATTCCTCAGGTGCTCGGATCGGTAAAGGACCTACAAGACCGACACGTGTATGCCAACGAGGGTTTTTGTGCGCGATTGGGCCTGAAATCCACCGAAGTCCTCGGTCATACCGTGCCGGAACTCTTTGGCGCCGAACTGGCGGCGTCATATTTGGCGCAAGATGAATTGGTACTAAAGACAGGGCGACCGCTACAGCACCAACTGGAGTTGATCGTCAGAGCGGATGGGCAACTGGGTTGGTACGTCACAAGTAAGTCGCTGATTCTCGATTCCTTGAGCGATCCCAGCGGAATTGCCGTGCTGTCGGTGGATCTGCACTCTCAGGTGAACAGTGCCCATGCTGGACTGGCGAAAGTGATTAGAGCCGTGCGGGATCACATTCACGGCCAGTGGCGAGTCTCCGAGATGGCTGAAGTCGCTGGTATTTCATCGACCTCCCTGGAGCGGTTGGCGCGACGCACCCTGGGACTACCGCCTCAACAACTGCTGCAGAGGCTGCGCCTCGAGCACGCCGTCACCCTGATCACCCAGACCGACATGACCCTGGGCGATATTTCCGCCGAATGCGGGTTTTATGACCAGAGTTCCTTCACCCGGCAATTCCGCAAGGTTCTGGGCTTAACACCGGGTGCCTATCGCCGTGCCAGGTGATTAAAACCGATAACCTCAGACCCGTGCTGCTTTCTGACCGCGACATCCTTGCCGAAATCGACAATCAACGTGTGGCAATTGAGCCCTTTGACCCTGGCATGATCCAACCATCGAGTATCGATGTGCGCCTGGATCGCTGGTTCCGTGTTTTTGAGAACCACCGGTACCCGCACATTGATCCCAGTATCGAACAGGCGGATCTCACGCGCTTGATTGAGCCTGAAGGCGATGAACCCTTTATTTTGCATCCGGGTGAGTTTGTGTTGGGGTCCAGCTATGAAGTCGTGTCACTACCCGATGACATTGCCGGGCGGTTGGAGGGTAAGTCCTCACTGGGCCGCCTTGGACTGCTCACGCACTCGACCGCAGGGTTCATTGATCCGGGATTCTCCGGGCACGTGACCCTTGAATTATCCAATGTTGCAACATTGCCGATCAAACTTTTCCCTGGCATGAAAATCGGACAGTTGTGTTTATTCCGATTGTCGAGCCCGGCTGAGCATCCTTATGGTTCTGAGAAATACGGTTCCCGTTATCAAGGCCAACGCGGCCCAACACCGAGTCGTTCATTCGCGAATTTTCACCGCACTGAAATTTCACCGCACTAAAATCTGACGGGATCACTCATGCCTATACCTGTGAAGAGTGAGTTTCACAGCAACTTGTAAATGATGATTGGATCCCGGACACCATCTTGGGTGTTGTACGCGGTGGCCTTTTTGTCGCTGCAGGGATCGCGTACGCCTCGACATTAAAGATGTTCGCCACGTCAATATTGCGTTTTACACCGATGCTGGTGAAACGTTGCCCGAACCGGTGTTCGAGTTGCGGTGCTGTATTCGAAGCCAGCTTCCACATATCCGCCGGAGTTGGCATGGCCCAGTACCGATAAGTGGATCAGATTCCCTTGGATTCATCGGGGCAATCCGGTTGTGGGGTGGTAGAGCTCCTCGATCGGATCCTGGTCTGGGGTGCGCCGAGTTCCCGGGCGGAATCAACGAGTGCGGTCAGGGCTGAGCGACGGGCTTCAGGATCTTTTATGTTAAGCACAGCCAATTTCTATCACGTATCCACAGTATTGACTAATTCTTGGCGCGCACCGACTCTAAAAGAATCGTGGCAACATCCTGAACCTTCACACCCTCGGCCAAGCCCTCTTGTTGACGTGAGGTCACGGCATCGTTGAGCATGACCGAACAGAAGGGACAGGCCACGGCGATTGTTTGGGCACCGGTTGCGATTGCTTCGTCGCCACGGGTCTTGTTGATCTGTTGACCGATCTTTTCTTCCATCCACATGCGGGCACCGCCGGCGCCGCAGCAAAAGGACTTTTCACCGTGGCGGGGCATTTCAATCTTCTTGGCACCCGTTGCTTCGAGGAGCTCGCGGGGTGGCACATAAATATTGTTGTGACGACCCAGGTAGCAGGGATCGTGATAGGTGACACTCTCGCCAGGTTCTGTTACGGGTGTGAGCCGGCCGGTGTTGACCAACTCACGCAGCAACTGAGTGTGATGCACAACGTCGTAATTGCCACCAATTTGTGGGTACTCGCGCTTAAGGGTGTTCAGGCAGTGCGGACAGGTGACAACAATCTTGGTCGCCTTGATTTCATTCAGCATCTCAACGTTTTGTTGTGCTTGCATTTGGTAGAGGAATTCATTACCAGCGCGACGTGCAGGGTCACCGGTGCACGTCTCGCCATCGCCTAGAACCATGAACTTCACACCAGCGGTGTCGAGTAGCTCAGCAACGGCTTTGGTTGTTGCCTTGGCGCGATCTTCGTAGGCACCGGCACAACCCACCCAAAAGAGATAGTCAATGTCAGCGGGGATTTCATCTTCTCCATTGCGCCCGAAAACTCGAACATCGAAATCAACTTCGGAGATCCACGAGTTACGGTCAGCAGCATTCATGCCCCACGGATTGCCCTTGGTCTCAACATTTTTGAACATGCCATTGAGTTCGGTTGGGAAGTCGGTGGTGACCATGACCTGGTTGCGGCGCATGTCGGCAATGTGATCAATGTGCTCAATGTCTACGGGACACTGATTCACACATGCACCGCACATGGTGCAGGACCAGAGGACATCATCGGAAATAATCGGAAGTTGCAGTGAGAAATCCCGATGACCATTAAATGTGTAACCGTCGGTGGATTCATGTTCTGAGTCCGCACGCGAACCAATAAATGGAATCTCCACCAGTTCACGCTGTGATTCAGTCAAACCTTCAAGGGCTTTGGCATCAAGCTCACCCATGTCGGGACGGGAACCGCGAGCGGCCAGAAGGTATGGCGCGGATTCAAAGAGATTCTCCCGCAGATCCATGATTATCAACTTCGGACTGAGAGGTTTATCGGTATTCCATGCGGGACATTGGGATTGACAACGACCACACTCGGTGCAGGCCATGAAGTCAAGGTAATTCTTCCACGTGAACTCGGAGATGTGTCCTTTACCGAAAGGATGCGTCCTCTGGGGGATCTTCGAAGTTCAATGGCTTGCCGTCGTAGTAGATCGGGAGGAGTGGGCCAAGTCCGTTGGGGCGGCGTGAGGTGTACACGTTCACCGGTGCCGTGAAGATATGAAGGTGCTTACTGTTGAGTACGAGTAAGAGGAAGGCGAGGATCACGCCGACGTTGAGCCACAGGCCAATTGTTTCGATCCATTCATTGGTGTGCACGCCCAGACCTTGGATCCAAGTTGCGAAGTATTCGGACGCGAACGCACCCTCAGGAAATGGGAAGACCCCGGTGTTGACCTGTGCTGCACGGTAAAGGAATAGGGTCCACACCACGTTAAAGATCATGAAAAGAACAAGCCACGCTCCGGCGGTATGCGATCCGAAAAATCGTGACCAGCGGCCCTCCTTAGACGGGTTGTTCTTGATTCGAATGGCAGCGAATATAAGAATGCCGACCAGGACAAGAATTCCGAAGAGGTCCTCAGCGAAACCGACAACAGCCCATGTTCCAATAAATGGAACAGCGAAGTCAGGGTCATATAACGCACCAAATGCTTCAATGACCGTCAAGCCAAGAACAAGGAAACCCCAGAAAGCAAAGACATGGGCGGTGCCGGGAACCACCCACATGAGCAACTTCTTTTGTCCGAGGACTTCGGTGGCCTCTGCTTCAACGCGCACGGTGGGATCGGTGAATCGACCGACCGCAGGCCGACCAGATCTCGCTAGTGAGAAGAGGAACCAGCCACGTTTAGCTGCCAAGCTAAGCAGAATCACGATGATGACGGTGCCGACGATTGCGCGGAGGAGCAATTGATCCATTGGGAAAGGTTACTAATAACTAGGGTATTGACTAGCCAGAGCAGCCACGAAGCCAATTTAGCGACCAAAGTCACATGGTGAGGAGCCCAATAAGGGTCTTCTGGCGAATGCCCGATCTAAAACCGATGGGAAGTATTTAGTGCTGGTGGAGCCGGGAAGTTACTGATAAATCTCGCAGCCGACACCATCACCATCTCGATCAAGTCCATGGATATCTTCTCCTATCACGGTGACGGCCAACTTGATATCAGAGCAACGGAGGTCATCGGTGGTGGGGATACAAGGGGAATAGTTCGGATCGCAGACCCCTGTTGTTGCTGGTGGCTCGGGCTGATCACCGGCATTGATCGCGAGAACGGTGCTCCCGGCTACCAGGGCTGCGAGAGCGGTGGCACCCACCCACGTGAGTGGTCGCTTCCACACTGACCGTTGATTCGGTGCGGTTGCTGCTTCCTCGTCCTTTCTCCGTAGAAGCAGTGACAGTACCAATTCAATGGAATCAGCATCCGGCACCAAATCATTGTTCATGGTCGAGTCAAGTGCTTTGCGAATATTGGGCATGAGGGTTGGAAGATCATCTTTGCCCAGCAATAACTCGCGCCGCGCCTCAGTGCTCATGTCCCCGGTGATTGTGGTGAAAGGCATGACCACGAACCACTCTGAACGAATGAGGCCGGTAGTCCATTCCGGCTGCCTGTCTAGATAGCGTCGCAACGCATGTTTGGCTCGGCGTGCCTGCTCAATGGGGTTGATGCGCCGGGTGACTTTCCCGTATTGGGTTCGCCACTGCCCTTGCTCAAAGGTGACATCTCCACCCTTCACTTCAATGACCGCAATTCCGTGTCCTGGGATCAAGACGAGGAAATCAACCTCAATGTCGCCATGTCGTGGGTCGGTGAAACGCATTGCCTCGAGAAGTACTTCATTCGGCTGCATTTGACCGCGGATGAGTGAACGAATCTGATTCTCGGATCCGGTGGTGTTTCCTTTCATGGATTCCCCATTTTCATTGACCCCCCGTTTGGATTGACCCCGTTGGTATCTCGATCATGGCGACAGGCTTTAGGTGCCGAAATTGCTCATGGAGCAACAATATTGAGAAGCATCGATCTACCCGAGCCGACTCGACGACCAGATCAGAACGGGCCTGATGCGAAGGTCGGGAATTGCCTTGAGTCGGCTCGACTCAATTAATATGACTCCGATTTGACGTATTAGTTGTTGTAAGGCACAATAATAAGATAATTTCTGGTCGACCCCAAATTCTCAGAGACAAAAATTCAACGAATACCCACATAGATAACCAAGAAAAATAGATAACCAAGAAAAGAGGAGCCACCTAATGGCTAGAGCAGTAGGAATTGACCTCGGTACCACCAACTCCGTGGTCTCAGTACTCGAAGGCGGAGAACCCGTTGTGATCGCGAACGCTGAAGGTGCTCGCACCACCCCCTCGGTTGTTGCCTTCGCCAAGAACGGCGAGGTGCTCGTTGGTGAAGTTGCCAAGCGTCAGGCCGTGACAAACGTAGACCGCACCATTCGGTCCGTGAAGCGCCACATGGGTACCAATTGGAATGTCGATATTGACGGCAAAAAATACACCCCACAAGAAATAAGCGCTCGCACACTGATGAAACTCAAGCGCGATGCCGAGGCATACCTTGGTGATTCGGTCTCCGATGCAGTGATCACCGTCCCCGCTTACTTCAGTGACGCACAGCGCCAGGCCACCAAGGAAGCTGGCGAAATTGCAGGTCTGAACGTGCTTCGGATTATTAACGAGCCAACGTCTGCAGCGCTGGCGTATGGCCTGGACAAGGGCGATGTCGAACAAACGATTCTGGTCTTTGACCTTGGCGGTGGCACATTCGATGTTTCACTTTTGGAAATCGGCGATGGTGTCGTTGAAGTCAAGGCCACAAGTGGCGACAACAACCTAGGTGGTGACGACTGGGACAACGCGGTTGTCGACTGGTTGGTAACCCAATTCAAGAACGCTCACGGAGTTGACCTGTCCAAAGACAAAATGGCCATGCAGCGACTCCGTGAATCAGCGGAGAAGGCAAAGATTGAGCTCTCCAGCTCCACCGAAACGGGGATTAACCTCCCCTACATCACGGCAAGTGCAGATGGACCCCTGCATCTTGAGGAGACCCTCAGTCGCAGCAAGTTCGAATCACTCACCGCTGATTTGCTCAAGCGCACCAAAGCTCCTTTCGAAGCGGTTGTGAAGGACGCCGGCATCAAGGTTGCCGATATTGATCAAGTTGTTTTGGTCGGTGGATCGACACGCATGCCTGCTGTTGCGGAACTCGTCAAAGAAATGACCGGCAAAGATGCAAACAAGGGCGTTAACCCTGACGAAGTTGTGGCAATCGGTGCCGCACTGCAAGCAGGCGTACTGCGTGGCGATGTGAAAGATGTTCTCCTACTTGACGTGACACCACTCTCCCTCGGCATTGAAACCAAGGGCGGCGTGATGACCAAGTTGATCGAGCGCAACACAACCATCCCGACCAAGCGGAGTGAAACATTCACCACCGCTGAAGACAATCAGCCATCCGTGTTGATTCAGGTGTATCAGGGTGAGCGGGAAATGGCCGCTTACAACAAGCAACTGGGTACATTTGAGCTGACCGGATTGCCTCCTGCACCACGCGGCATTCCCCAAATCGAGGTGACATTCGATATTGATGCCAACGGAATTGTGCACGTATCCGCGAAAGACAATGCGACGGGTAAAGAGCAATCCATGACCATCTCGGGTGGGTCTTCTTTGAGCAAAGAGGACATTGACCGCATGATGCGCGATGCCGAGCAGCATGCTGAAGAAGATAAGGCTCGCCGCGAGGAAGCTGAAGTTCGCAATAACGCCGAAGCTCTCGTCTACCAGACGGAGAAGTTCCTGGCAGACAATGCGGACAAGGTCCCGGCAGAAGCCAAGTCAAATGTTGAGGAGCCATTGACCGAACTCAAGAAGGCAATCGAAGACAACGATGCTGCAGGCATGCGCGCTGCGACAGACAAGGTTGCTGCAGCAAGCCAAGCACTGGGTGCTGCCATGTACTCACAGGCAGAGCAGGATGGAACTGCAGGGTCAGCCGACGCTGCGAGTGAAGCAGCCGACATGTCCGAGGAGGACGTCGTCGACGCTGAAATCGTCGATGAGGATGAATCCAAGTGACACAGGAGTTCGATCAACGTGACGAGGGCGTACGCGTCAACGACAAGAGACGAATAGACCCCGACACTTTTGAGGTTCGCCAGACCAGTTCTGGCGAACCTCAGTCGGAAATTGACGCAGAAGCAACCGTGATTGAAGCCGAAGTCGTTGGCATTGAGGCGAAAGTTGCTGAACTCACGAGCGATCTCCAACGAGTTCACGCCGAGTATGCCAATTATCGCAAGCGAGTTGATCGTGATTGGGAAGTGAATCGTCAAAGCGCGATTGGTTCGGTGTTCGTGGAACTGCTTCCCATCCTCGATGACATTGACCGAGCGCGCGAACACGGTGAACTCAATGGTGCGTTCAAGACCATGGGCGAGAACTTGGAAGCGATCCTGACCAAAATTGGACTTGAAAAATTCGGTGCCGCAGAGGAACCATTCGATCCGAATATGCATGAAGCACTCGCTAGTGAGGAAGTGGAGGGTGTCACCGAACCAACGGTGATTGCCGTTTTCCAACCGGGTTATCGCCAGGGTGAGCGCATTCTCAGGCCAGCACGCGTCAGCGTCGCAGGAACCTGAGTTCGAGACAAGCCTGAGCTCAACAAAAGATTGAGAATATGAATGAATAAGGACTGGATCGAGAAGGACTTCTACGCAATCCTCGGCGTGACCAAAGACTCCACGCCCGAGGAAATGAAAAAGAAGTACCGCAAACTCGCGCGTGAACTACACCCTGACAAAAACCCGGGTGACAAGAAGGCCGAGGACAAATTCAAGGAAGTCTCTGAGGCCTACGATGTCCTGTCTGATTCGGCCAAGCGTGCGGAATATGACGAAGCGCGGTCCCTTTTTGCATCCGGTGGATACGGCCCCCAGGGTGGTTTCGGTGGTGGTGGATTTGGTGGCGGACGTGGCGGCGGTGGCTACAACGTCAACTACGAAGATCTTTTCGGCGGCGACCAAGGTGGCTTTGGTGATTTCCTCGGCGGGCTGTTCAACCGAGGAGGTGGGCAACGAACCCGTCAACCCAGACGTGGTGCCGACATGGAATCAACGGCCACGCTTTCATTTGCAGATTCCCTCGACGGAGTGACGCTGCCACTTCGATTGTCCGAAGATGCCCCCTGCACCATGTGTCACGGAACTGGAGCAAAAGCTGGAACCACGCCAAGTGTGTGTCCCACGTGCGGTGGTAATGGACAAGTGTCACGAAATGCGGGTGGTTTCGCTTTCGCTGAACCATGCCCCACCTGCCAGGGTCGCGGACTTTATGTCGAAGACCCGTGCACGTTGTGCCATGGATCTGGTCGCGGAAAGAAGACGCGCACTGTTCAGGCACGCATTCCAGCAGGCGTGAAGGATGGCAGTCGAATTCGACTCAAAGGCAAAGGGGCACCGGGCGAGCGTGGAGGTACCAACGGCGATCTTTTTATCAAGGTAACCGTGACACCCGACAAATTATTTACCCGCAAGGGAGACAACCTCAGTGTCACCGTTCCAGTGACATTTGCTGAAGCGGCATTGGGTGCAGAGATTGAAGTACCCGTTCCACGTGGTGGCACCGTAAACATGCGAATCCCAGCGGGAACTACAACAGGGCGAACATTCCGGATCAAGGGCAAAGGCATCAGAGGCAAAGAAGGTAAGAACCACGATGTCCTTGCTGCCGTTGAAGTTTCTGTTCCACAGAATCTCAGCTCAGATGCAAAGAGTGCTCTCGAGGCGTATGCCGCAGCAACAGTTGATCACGATCCTCGCAAAGATATTTATGCCATGGCTGGCAAGTCAACAAAGTCGAGTACCTCATGAGCCAGCCCCAAGATGAACTTGTTGTCTCCTCTGAAACACCGGTGTATGCGATTTCCATTGCTGCGCAGCTGGCCGAATTGCACCCCCAAACATTGCGGCAATACGACAGAGTTGGGTTGGTTGTTGCCCGCCGCGTGGGTGGGCGCAATCGTCTTTATAGTGCCCGAGATATTCAGCGATTGCGTTATGTCTCCCAACTGTCCCAAGAGGGTTTAAGTATTGAAGGTATCCGCCGCGTTTTGGATTTGGAACATGAAATTGAAAATTTACGAGGTCGCCTCGACGAATTTCATCGCGAGCGCTCCTCACGTGCCTTGGTGGTGTGGCGACCACAACGCAAGAAAAGGAGTTAATCCATGGATATTCAATTCACCACCAAGAGTCAAGATGCGCTGGGTGCTGCAGTTCGCATAGCCGCATCACAGGGAAATCCTGCGGTTGAACCAATTCATCTTTTGGATTCATTGCTGCAGCAGGGTCCCGGGATTGCATTTGCACTGCTCGAGGCTGTGGGTGTCGACCTTCCCACGTTTACGGCATCTGTGCGTGAAGCAATGCAGGCATTGCCATCGGCAGCGGGCAGTACCGTCGCGTCCCCGCAGTTGAGTCAATTGAGCTTCAAGGTTTTGACAGCGGCGGACACACTCGCCAAGGAACGTGGCGACGAATACGTGAGCACTGAGCATTTACTTATCGGTCTTGCCGAAGATGGTGGGCCAAATGTGTCAGATCGACTTGCATCCGTGGGTGCAACTGCGCCAGCATTGCTGGCGGCATTACAAGAATCGAGGGGAAGTGCGCGCGTGACCACTCAAGACCCGGAAGGCACATTCCAAGCTTTGGAGAAGTACGGCGTTGATCTCACCGCGCGTGCGCGCGAGGGAAAGATTGACCCGGTGATTGGACGTGACGAAGAAGTGCGTCGCACCATTCAGGTCCTCTCCCGCCGCACCAAAAACAACCCGGTATTGATCGGCGAGCCCGGTGTGGGAAAAACTGCCGTTGTCGAGGGACTTGCCCGCCGCATCGTGGAGGGCGATGTCCCCACATCCCTCGCTGGCAAGACATTAATCTCCCTCGACATGAGTTCCATGGTGGCCGGTGCCAAATATCGCGGGGAATTTGAAGAGCGCCTCAAGGCGGTTCTCGATGAAATCAAAAACAGCGATGGTCAAGTAATCACTTTCATTGACGAACTTCATACCGTTGTCGGTGCGGGGAGTAGCGGTGACTCCGCCATGGATGCTGGAAACATGCTCAAACCAATGCTTGCTCGCGGCGAGTTGCGCATGATTGGCGCCACCACCCTTGACGAATATCGTCAATACATTGAAAAGGACGCTGCCTTAGAGCGTCGTTTTCAGCAGGTTTATGTTGACCAACCTTCGGTCGAAGACACCATTGCGATTCTTCGGGGAATCAAAGAAAAATACGAAGCTCATCATAAAGTTGTTATTTCTGATTCCGCACTTGTTGCTGCGGCCACTTTGTCCGATCGATACATCACCAGCAGATTCCTTCCCGACAAAGCAATCGACCTCATGGATGAATCGGCGAGTCGGTTAAGAATGGAAATTGATTCCTCACCGGTAGAGATTGATGTTCTGCAGCGCCAGGTTGACCGTTTGCGCATGGAAGAACTTGCTGTCTCAAAGGAAACAGATCAAGCCTCGAAGGATCGCCTGGAAAAGATCCGCGCTGAGATCGCGGACAAAGAAGAGGAACTTCGTGGCCTGCGCACCCGCTGGGATGCTGAAAAGCAGGGCCTTGATCGCATTGGCGAAATTAAGGTTCTGATAGACGATCTTCGAGCGGTGGCCGACAAAGCCCAGCGCGATGGTGACTTCGAGCAAGCATCGCGGATTCTGTATTCCGAGATTCCCACCTTTGAGGAAGAACTGGAACGAGTTACAGCTGAAACAAATGCCCGCGAAGCTTCCATGGTGAGAGAGGAAGTCACAGCAGATGACATTGCCGAAGTTGTTGCCAGTTGGACGGGAATTCCGGCGGGTCGCCTCCTTGAAGGGGAGACCGAAAAACTTCTTCGGATGGAAGATGAACTGGGACGTCGGGTAATCGGGCAAAAGGAGGCCGTGCGCGAGGTGAGCGATGCTGTCCGCCGCGCACGCGCTGGGATCAGTGACCCGGATCGACCCACCGGTTCATTCATGTTCCTTGGACCCACGGGTGTTGGTAAAACCGAGCTCGCGAAGGCACTTGCCGATTTCCTCTTTGATGACCAACGAGCCATGATTCGTATTGACATGAGTGAATATTCAGAGAAGCACTCGGTGTCCCGTCTGGTAGGTGCCCCTCCCGGTTATGTGGGCTATGACGAAGGTGGCCAGCTCACCGAGGCAGTGCGGCGTCGTCCGTACTCGGTCGTTCTCCTCGACGAAGTTGAAAAGGCTCACCCTGAGGTATTCGATATTTTGTTGCAGGTTCTTGACGATGGTCGTTTGACCGACGGTCAGGGTCGCACCGTTGATTTCCGCAATGTGATCCTGATCCTGACATCCAATATGGGATCCCAATTCTTGATCGACACCTCGGTTCCCTTTGAGGAGCGCAAGAAGCAGGTGATGGAGATTGTTCGCCAACAATTCCGCCCCGAGTTCCTGAACCGCCTCGATGCCATGGTCACTTTTGACCCATTGGACAAAGAAGAACTAGCCCGGATTGCTGGAATTCAAATCGAACAACTCCAGAAGAGACTCGATGATCGACGGATCACCCTGGACCTTGATTCAAGTGCACGAGAGTGGTTGGTGGATCGCGGTTTCGACCCGGTATACGGCGCTCGTCCACTGCGTCGCCTGGTGCAAACCGCGGTGGGAGACAAACTTGCCGTGGCGATTCTGAGTGGAGAAGTTCGCGATGGTGACACCGTGCAGATCGGCGTGGAATCTAGTGGTGACGGCTTAAGCCTGAAAGTCGACTGACCGCTTCTGCAAGGACCGCTGGTTGCTTGCAAAAAGCCCAACGAACATATGTCTTGAAACCGATACCACCCTCGGTGAATACCTGAAATGGAATTGCGGCTACCCCAAAGGTCTGCGGGAGCATTCGACAAAATTCCATGCCATCGGTGTAGCCGAGAGAGGAAATATCGGTACTTAAAAAGTAGGTGCCTTCGGTCGGAAGAACCACGAGCCCGAGTTCTGTCAAGCCGGCGCTGAGTTGATCTCTCTGTCTCCGCAGTTGATCTCGGAACTCGGTGAAATAGGTATCGGACAAACCCAATGCGGTCACCATGGCAATTTGAAAAGGCCCACCGGAGACGTAACTCAGGTGTTGACGCACTCCGCGAACTGCGGCAATCAAGTTGGTCGGGCCTGTTGCCCACCCGACCTTCCAGCCGGTGAAGGAGAAACTCTTGCCACCCGAACCAACGGTTATTGTTCGTTCGGGCATTCCCTCGAGGGTTGCGAAGGGAATATGTTGGTGGCGGGGGAACCACAGATGTTCGTAGGCTTCATCTGAAATAACAATCAAGTTGTGGGCAATGGCGATGTCGGCAATATCACGCATTTCTTCTGCAGTGAACACAACGCCCGTGGGGTTGTGTGGCGTGTTCATTAGGAGTACGCGGGTGCGCGATGTGATTGCGGCAGAAAGCCGTTCTACATCTGGGCGCAGCCGTCCATCCGGTGCCACCAAGAAAGGAACGCCAACAGGAGTGGCACCGGCGAGATCAATTCCCGCCCGGTACACGTCAAATGCCGGATCAAAGAACACGACTTCGTCACCATGTTCAACAAGTGCCAACAAACTCGAAGCTAATGCCTCTGAAGCGCCGGTTGTGACAACTACATCTGTATCTGGATCTATCTCAATCGAATAAAACCGTTTCTGGTGATCAGCTATGGCCTTTCGCAATACCGGAAAACCATTGGGGGGTGGATACTGATTTCCCTCACCGGACTCGATCGCTCGAATGGCTGCTTGTTTGAGTTCGAGTGGACCGTCGGTGTCGGGGAAACCCTGACCCAAATTGATGGATTGGGTTTGGATCGAAACTTTTGACATTTCGGCGAAAATTGAGAATGCATGCGGACGCATGCGTGCCACGAGTGGATTTTCCGCCGAGGTGAAGTTGCTCACCGCGAAAGAGTAACGTGGGGAACATGGTTGTACCTGCGTGTGGCGAACTCCCGCCGGAATGGGAGGCCGTGTTAGACCAGATTGCCGAAACCGCGGACAGGTCCGACCGCTTCGGCGTTCCCCGAAGCCATTTCAGTGAACTTGCTCGGGTGGGAGCGCATGGGGTGCCCGCACCTGTTGATCAGTGGCGCGAGCTCACCGAGCGGATTGCAGGGGCAGATGCGAGTACCTGGTTCTGCTGGGCTCAGCACCAGACACCGCTGCGCACCCTTGAATTGGGAGGGAATCAGCCGGCTGCCCAATCATTGCAACAGCAATGGCTGCCAGGATTGCAATCGGGTGAGTATCTCGCCGCAGTTGCATTTGCCCACATTCGCCGACCGGGCCCGGCGAATCCAGTAGCGCGGGAACTCAATGGTGATTGGCAACTCGACGGCTCACTCGACTGGGTAACCAGTTGGGATATTGCCGATGTCGTCATGGTCATGGCCCTGACCGAAGACAAATCCGAAGTTGTCACATTCTTTATTCCCACCTCTGATTTTATGGAGGTGATTCCGGGAAGTTCGGTGGGTGAACCACTTGAATTACTGTCCATGTCCGGCACGCACACTCGTCCAATTCGATTTGGCCACTCGGTGATTCCGCGTGACTTTGTGTTCAATGTCGGAAGTTTTGCGGCTTGGCAAGAAACCGATGCGCGAAAAACGCTCGCTCCGAATCCTGCTGCATTAGGACTTGCACGTGCAGCAATTGAAGAATTGGAATCAATTGGTATTGCGAGGAATAACTCAGAGATCCTCAACCTTGTTGTCACACTCACCGGAAAATGCGATTCACTTCGTGACAATGCCTATTCGCTATTGGATCAAGGAGATGCTGCACAAGATGCCGCTCTAATGCAATCCCGCGTGGAAATCCTTGAATTTGCCCGTGAGTGCACAGCGGCGGTGGTAATCGCTCGGGCGGGTGCTGGTATGCAATCAGGAAGGAGCGCAGAGCGTCGGGTTCGCGAGGCAATGTTTCTCCAGGTTCAGGCTCAAACCGAACCAACGCGCACTGCAGCACTCGATCGAATCAATCAGCGTTATTCGGATCATTAAAGATCCACATGAATGTTCAGCGTTTAATTACTCGGATAGGTGACTCACTCACACCCAGTTCCGTTTCAATCCTCACCTGACAACGGTAACTTGCTTTTGAGAGTCTCGTGACTACAGCAAAGTTGTCGCGAACGTCTGAGCTTCGAGTGACACCCGAACCCACAGGAATACACACCACCCGCTCGCTAATAACAGATGCACCATTGGGGATTGAAGGAGTAAGGGTGAATCGTGCCGTAGTTTTTTTACGGGTTACCTTGGCAATGCTCCCAGCCACAGGCAAGGAACTGGTGGATACCGTGACGGGTGCGCTCACAGGAGAGTTTCCGCGCGCATTAGCCGAAATGGCTGTCACCGTGTATTCCACACCGGTAATCAAATTACTCACCGTGCAACTTCCTTCGATCGACTTACCCGAGGGTGCTGCAAAACAGTTCTGGGTTACGGGGACGGTCGGAGATTGATCGGTTGGTCCAGTTACAGACACGGCGTACTGGGTCACCGTTATTCCATCCGCTCCGCCTTTGACTCGAATAATCAACTCACTGAAAAGGGGTGTGATAGAAACAGAGGGGGCAACTGCAGGAGCAGATTCGGCAATCGCATTAGTCTCGCTGAGGAAACTTGTTTCCGCACTTATGCGGGTGTACACACCGGGATATTTGCCGGCACAATCCTCGCCCCAACTCACTAAGCCGATCAACATGGGTCCGGCACTGCCATCGGCAATGAGTGGCCCGCCGGAATCACCCTGACACGCATCAATGACGCTGCCGGTGGAAGTGGCTCCGCCGGCACACAGCATGACGGCCGGGTTCACGTCACTGCTGGGGAATCCGAGAAAGCGAACCCCGTTGACCTCATAGCGTGTACCGCTACCGCATGAAGTATCAGGGAAAACGACCAAATTACCGACTTTGAAAACGGAGGGATACTTGTTACCGGAACTCACGGTGTTTCCCCACCCCGCAACTTTCGCAGGGCGACCACCCTCGGTGTATTCAGCAGCAAGCTCAGGGGTGAGTACGGCAATGAAGGGAATGTCGGTAACAGGTTGAGACAGAGTAAGAACGGCAATGTCATTTTCCGTGGACTTGATGGCGTATCCAGGATGCACACTGATCTTGGACACTTGCCGGGTCGGGAAATTACTGGAATCCAAATCGTGAGTGAAACCAACCAAAACATCTTCCGCTCGAAATTGTTTTCGTGTCTCTTGATTCACCACACAGTGTGCTGCCGTGACAATGGTGGTGGGTGAAGTCAGACTTCCGGCGCAGAACTGCGATTGAAAGGCACCGCTTTGCGGAAACTTCTTGGCATCCATGAGTGCCACGAGGAATGGAAATTGACTAGAGTCGCCGCTTGTTCCGTGAACAACCCGTGGGCTCAGGATCTGCTCCTGCGCCTGACCGGGGGCAGAAAGAAAGGAAAAGAGCAGGATGAAAATGCCGGTTACCGAGATCGCGCCCCATGTACCCTTCCTCACCCTCTAACGGTACGCCCCATGACTCCCATACTTATTCACTGAGCCGTCAATGATTGGTCAATAATGAGGTTGGCCAGTTGCTCAGCGCCCGAAAAGTGCTCAATTTGATATCCGCGAAGGGAAACGAGCCTTTCCGGATCTTCCGACCGGGGGAGGTACACGGTCACAGGAGACTGGGGCCACTGATCGGTGCTGGTGGGGAATATTGGGCTGATCAAGGAGTGGCCAATTACTGGCCTGTGCGCTGCCGCCTGAGCTCGGGCAATTGCGGGGAGATCCAGGCACCTACTGCCGCCGGCCACGATTACCACGGGTTCGGTATTCAACTCATTATTTATTAATAGACAGGATTCCGGGATCGCGAGGTGCTCGGGCACAATCACAAGTGAGTGCGAGCCAGAAAATTGGCCCAACAGGTGATCCAGTCCATTTGGGCACTCGGGTGAGTCAAAATAAATGAGGTTCGGCATCAATGCCCACTGTAGGGGCTCCCTTCGGAAATGGCACCGAAGAAAGGCACCGGTTGTCTTCAGTGGTTAACATTGCGGGATGAATGAGTCGCCAGAGTGGATCGAATTGCGCCAACACATCCTAGACAAGGCCGTAGTTCGTGGCAAGGTCATTTTGTCTAGCGGTCGCGAGGCCGACTACTACATTGATCTGCGCAGGGTGACCCTTGATGCAAGTGCCTCACCATTGGTGGGCAAGGTCATGCGTCAAGTCAACTCAAACTTTGATTTCGCCGCTGTCGGAGGTCTCACCCTGGGCGCTGATCCGGTTGCCTCGGCCATGATGCACAGCGCATCGCAGGATCATGAATTACTTAATTCATTTGTTGTTCGCAAAAGCGAAAAACAACATGGGCTCCAACGCCGCATTGAAGGACCAGATGTCAAAGGTGTGCGGGTGCTCGCCGTTGAAGACACTTCCACAACAGGTGCATCTGTCTTGACGGCAGTGGATGCACTCCTCGCGGAGGGCGCGATTATTGCTGGTGTCAGTGTGATTGTTGATCGTGGTGCACGAGCCGCGATTGTTGAGCGCGGTTACGAATACACAGCTGCGTACACATTGCAGGATCTAGGACTGGAGTGAGTCTTCCTGTTCCTCGGTGAGCCCAAACCGCCGCTCCACCAGGAGTAGCACGGTGACAAATACGGCACCGGCCACGAACATTCCAATGGCTAAGCCCACCTGATTGTCGGGAGCAAGAAGTCCCCGATTCTCATCCTGCCACGGCCAGAGTGCCCGCAGTGATCCGATCATGAGTCCGGTAATGATCACCAAAGTAATGCGGGCTTTGTGCTCGAGTAACCAGCGCAGGATCGAAACGAATACAGCCAAACCAACTATCGCACCGAGTGCGAATACTCCGAGATACACAAAGTTTCGGTCGTTTACCGCACTGATTGTTGTGTCATACATTCCCAGTGTGAGCAGCAGGAAAGATCCAGACACCCCCGGCAAGACCAAAGCGCAAATAGCAACGGCCGCGGCGAAGAACACTGCGATCAGGCTCGGATCCGCAACGTCTGCAGCAGGAAGTCCGGTCAAAAAGAAGAGCACAACAGCGCTGATCAGCGCAATGAGTATGTAAAGCGGGCTCCAGCCACCAACTCGGAGAACCATATGTGCTGGGACGTAAGTGCCAACAATGACCAATCCAAAGAACAGGGCGTTCATGGCAATCGGTTGTTCATCTAATAATGGCTCAAGGACTCTCGCGCCAATCACAAGCGCAATACCCATTCCAATTGCAAGCGGAATCAGCACTCGCCACGGGAGTGCTCCAAGGGTTTTGATCGCGCTAGGTGCAGATGGCTTCTCGCCGGCAAGGCCAATAAGTTGACGGAATGCGAGCACGGCATCGGCTATTGCATCTAGCAATGTTTGATACACGCCAACAATCAATGCAAGGGTTCCCCCGCTCACCCCGGGAATGACTTCAGCAACCCCCATGAGTGCTCCGCGAATGAAATTGGCAAGAGTTTTCAGCACCCTGACAGGGTAGTGGTTAAGTTGACTCTCGTGGAGGAAGCAACGGTGCAAGTCGATGAACCAGATGGCGAGCCATTCAAGGTCGTTGGCATTGGCCCGTGGGTGGGCGATTGGCCTACTGAAGATCACTTTGATCCGGAATTACTCCGAGAAGGTGACCGCCGCAATGTGATCGACCAATACCGCTATTGGAAACTCGAGGCGATTGTTGCCGATCTAGACACCAAGCGCCATCCCATGCATATTGCTATTGAGAACTTGGGACATGACTTCAATATCGGCACGATTGTTCGCAGCGCCAATGCATTCCTTGTCGGTGAAGTTCACATTGTTGGCAAAAACGATGGAACCGACGTGGTGCCATGGTTACCGACCGTTACCAACATGTTCACCACCACGAGAATGCCGAAGACTTTATTGCCTGGGCTAGGGAACAAGGCATCCCCGTCATTGGGATCGACAACATGTCAGGGTCAGTCAAACTCGAGAAATTCACTTTCCCCGAGCGCTGCGTTCTGGTTGTGGGCCAGGAAGGCACGGGTCTTTCTGAACCCATGCGCATGGGGTGCGATTCGCTCGTCGAGATTTCCCAGTTCGGGTCAACCCGATCTATTAATGTCGGCGCTGCTGCTGCGATCGCTATGCATGAGTGGGTGCGGCAGTGGATTGTGTAGTGCTGATATTGCAGTGATGTGAAAGAAAATTTGGTGTTTTGTGGTTGTCGTGTTCTCTGAAAAGCATTTCAGCCTGACAATGAAGCAGTGTGCAAACGTATTTCCAGATGCCAATTAAGTAACCCCGGCGATTTAGCCTTGGCTAGGGATCGTTCCGGGGTCTTCAGATCAAATACTACAGCAGTAATTCACATGTTTCGTGTCAATCCGTCGGTTCGTCGCCTGTGAGATCCGAGCCAGAGTGACAAACCAGAGTGAAGAGGTAGTGGTGGCTTTGTTACAGAGTTGCGATGGGATCTGTTCCGACATTTCGGCGAGTCATGGCGACACAACCCCGATACATCTCTTCTGGGTCAGTTAACCGGTTACACGACGGTAACGAGCGAGTGGAAGGATAGGGCTCAAGAGTCCATTTTGAGGGGAGTTTCCATGCCAATTGCATCGCCAGAGGTTTATCGCGAAATGCTTGATCGGGCGAAGGCAGGAAAGTTCGCCTATCCCGCCATCAATACGTCATCTTCACAGACAATTGTTGCTGCGATTCGGGGATTCGCCGAAGCTGAAAGTGACGGAATTGTGCAGGTCTCGTGGGGTGGTGCGGAGTTTGCCACCGGTCAAGGTGTGAAAGACATGGTGACGGGTGCGGTCGCACTGGCTGAGTTTGCATCAGTTGTTGCGGACAAATATGACGTCAACATTGCACTGCACACCGATCACTGTCCCAAGGACAAGCTCGCTGGATTCATGGAACCACTTGTGGTGATTTCTCAGGAGCGCGTTGCCAAAGGTCTTGCGCCACTTTTTCAATCTCACATGTGGGATGGCTCCGCGGTACCCCTTGAGGAAAACATGGAGATCGCTGAGCGGATGCTTGATGCATGCCTCAAGGCAAATATTATTTTGGAAATTGAGATCGGAGTCGTTGGTGGCGAGGAAGATGGCATTGAAGCGTCACATGACGCAAAGCTTTTTTCGACAGTTGAAGATGGACTTGAGACAGCAAAGAGACTCGGATTAGGTGAGCGCGGCCGTTACATGGTCGCAGCAACCTTCGGCAACGTCCATGGTGTTTACAAGCCAGGAAATGTCGTTTTGACCCCTTCTATTCTCAAGGACATTCAAGATGCTGTTGGTAAGGAGTACGGGGTGGATAAGCCATTTGATCTGGTATTCCACGGTGGATCAGGTTCACTGTTAAGCGAGATTCGCGAGTCTCTCGATTACGGTGTTGTGAAAATGAACATCGACACTGACACTCAGTACGCATTCACCCGCCCAATTGCCAATCACATGTTTGTCAACTACGACGGTGTCCTGAAAATTGACGGTGACGTGGGAAATAAAAAAATGTATGACCCACGCTCTTATGGCAAAGCTGCTGAAGCTGGAATGGCCGACCGTGTCAAGCTCGCTTGCGAAGACTTACGCTCTGCAGGAACGAGGATGAAATAGTGACTATTTCTGGTGCAAACCTGCTCGGCGGCCCGGAGCCAACTTTGTTGCCCGCAGGGGATCCAGCACAAACCGAACTTGAAGGTGGTGCTGATCCACAAGATGTTGTGAAGAAGTACCCCACGAGTTCATTGGCGTGGGCAATGCTGAGCGATCAAGCGTGGGATGCCGGCGACATTGTTGCCTCCTATGCCTACGCACGTGTCGGCTACCACCGTGGCCTAGATGCACTTCGGCGCAACGGTTGGAAGGGTCACGGACCGGTTCCTTGGAGCCACGTTCCCAACCAAGGGTTTCTGCGTTGCCTTCAGGACTTGGGTCGTGCAGCCGGCGCTATTGGGGAAACCGACGAAGTAGTTCGGATCTCCGAATTCCTCGTTGAGTGTGACCCAAGTCTTGGCTAGTACGGAACTCACCCGCCCGGTTCTGATTGTTGGCGCCGGAATCACGGGTGTCGCGTGCGCACGAGTGTTGCGCACACACGGTGTTCCCTTTCGAATCGTTAACAAGGGCATGAAAATTGGCGGGCGCATGGCTTCCAGGGAAGTCCGGGACTCGGGGACCGAATGGGACGGTCGCGTTTTTGACACCGGTGCCTCTTACTTCACGGTGAGTGATCCTGATTTTCGCCTGCACGTGCAGGAAATGCGCGACCTTGGGATTGTGACCGAATGGACAGACACTTTTCACGTTGCAGATGACACCGGAATTCTGGGCGTCAAAGTGGGTCCCATGCGTTACAGCGCGCCCAAGGGAATTCGTAGCGTTGTGGAATACCTTGCTCAAGGTCTTGAGGTGTTCGAGGGTGAGATCGATTCACTCGACGTGACAGAAGAACGCATTGCATTGTGTGTACCAACACCGCAAGCGGCAAGAATTTTTCCACAAGCAATGGAGATTAATCCAAGTGTGTGGGAGCCGGTGATAGTTGTATCAATGTTGTTCGCTGAGCAGTATTGGCAAGACTTTGATGGGATCTTTGACAATTCAGCGAGTGCCGTCACTTGGATCGCGAACGATGGCTCACGTCGCGGTGATCGCGCCCCTGCACTTGTCGCGCATGTGCATCCGGTGCTGAGTTCACACCACCTCGCTGATCCATCGGCTGTCATTCCTTTTGCAGTGAATGCCGTGCAACAAATTTTGGGTTTTGATCACCAACCGACGTGGACCAGCGCGCATCGGTGGACATTTGCGAAACCGGTCGAAGGTACAACGCGCAGTGAACCGCTCTTCCACGCTGAACCTGACGGGCAAGTATTCATGGCAGGTGATTCATTTTCAGATCGCCCACGTGTGGAGGCAGGTTGGATCTCCGGTTCGGCATTGGGAAAGTACTTGGTGGGCACGCGTTAATCCCGTTAGTGTCAAGCATGTTGGCGTCCGGTAACCTTTCGCGGTGCCAGCAATTGTTCTCCTCGGGTCCCAATGGGGCGACGAAGGAAAAGGAAAAGCAACAGACCTTCTCGGCGATCGCGTTGACTACGTAGTCCGCTATCAAGGCGGGAACAACGCGGGGCACACCGTTGTCATAGGTGACAAAAAATTTGCATTGCACCTCTTGCCCAGTGGAATTCTCACTCCCGAAGTTATTCCGGTGATCGGAAACGGCGTGGTGATTGATCCTGCAGTGTTGTTGCACGAAATTGCCGGGCTTAACGCCCAGGGGATTGATACTTCCAAGTTGCTGATTAGTGCGAACGCGCACCTGATCACCAGTTATCACGTGACACTCGACAAGGTCACCGAACGGTTCTTGGGCAAATCTCAAATCGGAACCACGGGTCGCGGAATTGGCCCCACGTACAGCGACAAGATTGCTCGCGTTGGCATCCGCGTTCAAGATCTTTTCGATGAATCGATTCTCCGGCAGAAAGTTGAAGGAGCACTCGCAAATAAGAATCAGGTTCTGGTCAAAGTTTTCAACCGTCGGGCCATTGCGGTGGACGCTGTGGTCGAAGATCTTTTGCAGTACGCCGACAGGCTCCGTCCGTGGGTGCGGGATACATCTTTAATACTCAACCAAGCATTAGATCAGGGCAAAGTGGTGTTGCTGGAAGGCGGTCAAGGCACGCTACTTGATGTGGATCACGGCACCTATCCATTCGTGACCTCGAGTAATCCCACGGCGGGCGGAGCGTGCACGGGTAGCGGAATCGGACCCACCCGCATCGATCGTGTTGTGGGAATCTTGAAGGCGTACACGACTCGTGTTGGTTCAGGACCATTCCCCACCGAACTTTTTGATGAAGATGGCGAAAAACTGCGCACAATCGGTGGGGAGCGTGGAGTTACCACCGGCCGCGCTCGCCGTTGCGGTTGGTTTGATGTCCCGATCGCACGGTTCGCGACGCGGGTAAACGGACTCACCGACACCTTCCTCACCAAACTAGATGTCCTCACCGGGTGGAATGAAATCCCGGTGTGTGTGGCCTATGACATTGACGGTGAGCGCACCGAGGAAATCCCCATGACCCAAACAGAGTTCCACCACGCCAAGCCGGTGTACCAGATGCTTCCGGGTTGGAGTGAAGATATCTCCGGCGCCAAGTCATTAAGTGATTTGCCAAAAAACGCACGCGAATATGTCGACTTCTTGGAACAAAAATCTGGAACCCGCATTAGTGCAATTGGCGTAGGTCAGGATCGCAATGCCACGATTGCCATCAATGACTTGATTGGCTAATCGGTGGAATCGGAACTCATTGCTCGTTACATCCCGATCTACGAAGTGGATCAGGCTGGAAACCCGGTGGGATTCCCGGTACCTGATTCCCTCGAGCCGCAGCGACCTTCAGGGAATCTGTTCGGCACCTATTGCCGACTTGAGCCGCTGAGTGCCGAACAACACGCGGCAGATCTATTCGAGGCATTCTCTGGTCATTATGAACTCTGGACGTATATGCCTCACGGCCCATTCGCAAGTGAAGCAGAGTTCCGAGACTGGGTAATCTCCCGCGAAGCAGGAATCGATCCCCTTTTTTACGCAATCATTGACCTGAATACCGAGAAAGCAACGGGCGTTGCCAGTTACTTGCGCGTTGATCCACCTGCGCGCAGTATTGAAGTCGGTTGGATCACCTATTCACCTGTGCTTCAAAGATCTCGCGTTGCAACCGATGCCATGTTTGTCATGATGCGCATATGCATTTGACCTTGGGTACCGGCGATACGAGTGGAAGTGCAATGCACTCAATCAGGTGTCCCGAAAAGCTGCATTGCGTCTTGGAATGACCTACGAGGGAACCTTCCGTCAAGCGACCGTTGTCAAAGGTCGAAACAGGGACACCGCATGGTTTTCCATACTTGACACCGAGTGGCCCACCATGTGCCACAACTTTGAGAATTGGCTTTCTGAGTCGAATTTTGATCAGTCGGGTCAGCAACTCACCCGCCTACGACCATTGGAAGTCGACCCGGCGTAGGGATGTCCTAGAGTTTGCTCATGACTACAGCAGATCCCGCAGAAGGCAAGCGCGTCTACGATCTTGACCGCGAATATGTATTTCATTCTTGGAGTGCGCAGAAAGCGCTCAAGCCCATGTGCATTGCAGGTGCCGAGGGAAGTTACTTCTGGGATTACGACGGCAATAAGTTCCTCGATTTTTCATCGCAACTTGTCAACGTCAATATTGGGCATCAGCATCCCAAAATCATTGCTGCGATCCAGGAGCAAGCCGCCAAGTTGGCCACGGTTGCCCCTCAGCACGCCAATGACAAGCGCGGCGAAGCGGCCGAGCGCATTGTTGGCATTGCCGGACCGAATATGTCCAAAGTGTTCTTCACCAACGGTGGCGCAGATGCGGTGGAGAATGCAATTCGCATGGCCCGCCTGCACACCCACAAGCACAAAGTGTTGTCGGCATACCGTTCCTATCACGGTAATACCGGGACTGCTATCCAAGCAACCGGTGACCCTCGGCGCTGGCCGAATGAATACGCATCGCAGCAGGTTCACTTCTTTGGTCCATATTTGTATCGGTCTGAGTTCTGGGCAACGACCCCCGAAGAAGAGTCCGAGCGCGCACTGCAGCACCTAGAGCATGTGATCCAATTCGAGGGGCCCAACACCGTTGGCGCAATCATCCTGGAGTCCGTGGTGGGTACAGCAGGCGTTCTCGTTCCGCCACCCGGCTACCTCGAAGGAGTTCGGGCCCTGTGCGACAAGTACAACATCATCTGGATCGCCGACGAAACAATGTCAGGCTTCGCTCGCACCGGTAAATGGTTCGCATTCCAGAACTGGGCAGCGCAACCTGATCTCATTGTTTTCGCTAAGGGTTCTAACTCCGGCTATGTCCCCGTTGGCGGTGTTGTGATCTCTGGTGACATTGCCGCGACATTCGACGAGAAGGTTTTCCCCGGTGGTTTGACGTACTCGGGTCACCCGTTAGCGGCTGCTTCGATCGTTGCGTCCATTGATGCCATGAAGGAAGAACAGATCGTGGAGAACGCAGCCAGCATCGGCACAAATGTGTTGGAACCAGGGCTTAATGCACTCATGGAAAAGCACCCGGTGATTGGTGAGGTTCGCGGACTCGGCGTTTTCTGGGCGCTCGATCTGGTCACAAACCGCGAAACTCGCGAGCCGTCTGGCACCCTATGGCGGTACGTCCGCGGCCATGACCGAACTGGTCACGGAATGTAAGAAACGTGGTCTCATGCCGTTCACAAACTTCAACCGGATGCATGTTGTTCCACCTTGTGTGGTGACAGAAAGTGAAGCAAAAGCTGGGCTAGAAATTCTGGATCAAGTGTTCACAATCATTGATGCACATTACGAAAACTAATTTCGTAGGGATTGCACGGTGAAGTGCCTAGTCATCGGTTCAGGTGCACGCGAGCATGCCATTACTGCAACGCTTCTGCGGGATCCGAGTGTTGCACAGCATTCACGTAGCGCCGGGCAATGCCGGGATCGCGCAATTGGCACCATGTTTACCCGTAGATGTCACCGATGCTTCTGCCATTGCGGATCTTGCGGCGGAACTTGATGTTGATTTAGTGGTGATTGGTCCAGAAGTACCTTTAATGGCAGGGGCAGCCAATGAATTAGAGGATCGCGGGATTCCATGTTTTGGTCCGCACAAAGAAGCCGCACTTATTGAAGGGAGCAAAGCTTTTTGTAAAGAAGTCATGGCTGAAGCAAATATTCCAACCGCAATGGCGAAAATTTGCGCATCCATGGAGCAAGTTGAAGAGGCACTTGATTTTTTTGGTGCGCCATTTGTCGTGAAAGATGATGGATTGGCTGCGGGTAAGGGTGTTGTTGTCACCCATGATCGATTCGAAGCCCTGGAACATGCGCGTGCTTGTTTCACTTCGGGAAATAAAATCGTGATCGAAGAATTTCTCGATGGACCTGAAGTCTCTCTCTTTGGTATTTCCGATGGCACAACAGTGGTGGCCATGCAGCCAGCTCAGGACTTTAAGAGAGTTGGCGATGGCGACACTGGACCCAATACGGGAGGAATGGGTGCGTACTCACCTCTGCCGTGGGTTTCGTCTGCCGTTGTTGCGGAAGTAACCGAACAGGTGCTTCAACCCATGGCCACCGCACTGAAAAATCGCGGGACACCTTTTGTCGGTGTGTTGTATGCGGGGCTAGCCATGACTTCGCGCGGTGTGCGGGTAATTGAATTCAACGCTCGCTTCGGTGACCCCGAGACCCAAGTTGTTCTTGGACAATTAGAAACTCCGCTGGGCGAATTTCTCCTCGCAGCAGCAACGGGCCAACTGGCTCACTTCCCGCCACTGAGGTGGCGAAGTGGCTACTCGGTCACCGTTGTTATTTGCTCTGACGGCTATCCCGCAGAGCCGCGCACGGGCGATCCGATTTCCGGGATTGACTTGGCCGAGGCACTGGGCAATGTCACCGTGTATCACGCGGGAACCCAACTCAAGGATTCAACTTTGGTGACCTCCGGTGGTCGAGTGTTGTCCGTGACCGCCCACGCCGACACCCTGATGCAGGCTCGGAATAGGGCAACGGAGGCTGCACGTTTAATCACGATCTCTGGCTCACATTTCCGCCGGGACATTGCCCAACTCGCAGCAGATGGGCGCATTTCCCTCGACTAGATCCTGAAGTGGAAGGATAGGGTCGTGACCGCACCCCAATCTGATATCCCGAGCAATGTTCTGGCTGCTCGCTACGCATCGGCAGACATGGTGCGAATCTGGACACCCCAGAACAAAATCCGGATGGAACGCAGACTTTGGGTGGCGGTCATGCAGGCTCAGAGTGAACTCGGAGTTGACATCCCGTCTGAAGCGATTAACCGCTACCAGGCGGTGATTGACCAGGTTGATCTTCACTCGATTGACGCCCGTGAACGGGTCACCAAACACGATGTCAAGGCGCGTATTGAGGAATTCAACGCACTTGCGGGGCATGAATACGCGCATCTGGGTATGACATCGCGTGATCTGACCGAGAACGTTGAGCAGTTGCAGATCCGATCAAGCCTTGAATTGGTGCGTACTAAATCGGTTGCGGCACTGGATCGCTTGAGTGGTCTTGCAGTTGCTTATTCAGAACAAGCCATGGCGGGACGGTCACACAATGTTGCCGCACAAATCACCACACTGGGTAAACGCATGGCTACCTTTGCTGAGGAACTGCTGATTGCCTTCGATCGACTTGAATTCGCACTCAATGCTTATCCGCTCCGCGGAATTAAAGGACCGGTTGGCACCGCACAAGATATGTTGACTTTGCTCAATGGTGACTACCAAGCACTCGACCAGCTCGAGTTGCGTATTGCAACTCACCTTGGTTTCGATCACACATTCATCAGTGTCGGCCAAGTGTATCCGCGCTCATTAGATTTCGATGTCACTTCTTTGCTTGTTCAATTGGCTTCGGGACCTTCGAATTTTGCCACCACCGTTCGGTTGATGGCAGGTCAGGAATTGGCCACAGAAGGTTTCCTTCCCGGTCAGGTGGGGTCTTCAGCCATGCCACACAAAATGAATGCGCGATCCTGTGAACGCATTAATGGATTCCATGTGATTCTTCGTGGCTACATGAACATGACGGCTGATTTGGCTGGGCAGCAGTGGAATGAAGGTGATGTGGCCTGTTCTGTTGTTCGCCGGGTCGCACTGCCTGATTCTTTTTATGCAATTGACGGGCTCTTTGAAACATTCCTCACGGTCCTAGATGCTTTTGGCGCGTTTCCGGCCATGATTGATCGCGAATTGAACCGATTCTTGCCGTTCCTTGCAACCACCAAAATCCTGATGGCAGCGGTGCAATCCGGTGTTGGCAGAGAAACCGCACACGAAGCAATAAAGGAACATGCCGTTGCGACCGCTTTACGCATGAGGGAAACACCAGATGCCGAAAACAATCTACTTCAGCAACTCGCGCGCGATTCGCGATTGCAATTCGATCTGGAGGAGTTGGAATCGTTATTGGCACACCCCATTGAATTCACCGGTGCAGCTCGTAATCAGGTGAAGCAACTCGCAGAGCGAGTGGAAGTAATCTCGAACACGTATCCTGAAGCGGCCACCTATTCACCGAGCGGAATCCTGTGATCACAAACAATTACGATTTACCCGATGGTTACGAACATGTGTTCTCGGGCAAGGTTCGCGATATTTACCGAAATTCTCAGGGGCGTTTCTTGCTCATTACGAGTGATCGGATCTCCGCCTATGACTGGATTCTCCCCACCGAGATCCCTGATAAAGGCAGGATCCTCAACGGTATTTCCCAATGGTGGTTTGGACAACTAGAGGGCTTGGTCCACAACCACGCCACAACATCTAAGGTGCCAAAATCGGTTGAGGGGCGAGCAGTTTTATGCGAACCACTTGAAATGTTCCCGGTGGAGTGTGTTGTCCGTGGGTACCTAGCAGGTTCGGGTTACACCGATTACCTTCGGGAGCGCAAAATTTCCGGCCAAGGCTTGCCACCGGGATTAAAAGACGGCGCGCTACTGCCCAAGCCACTGTTCACCCCGGCAACCAAAGCTGCTGTCGGTGAACACGATGTCAACATCACCTATGACGAACTCATTGTGGAGCTAGGTCAAGAAGAAGCTCAAGAACTTAAACGGTTATCACTTTCTGTTTACGAATACGCAGCGGAGAAAATGGCACGGAGAGGTTTATTGCTGGCTGACACCAAGTTTGAATTTGGTACTGCTTTGGGTGGAAAGTACAAGGGCCGGGTCGTGTTGGGCGATGAAGTCCTCACACCCGATTCATCTCGCTACTGGGAGAAAGATCAGTGGAATCCGGGAGGTCCGCAGCCTTCATTTGATAAGCAGTTCGTTCGAGATTGGCTCACCTCACCAGCATCCGGGTGGAATAAGGATTCTGGTGAAGCACCGCCACCACTTCCACCGGAAATTGTGGAGAAGACGCGTGAGAAGTATGTACAAGCGTATGAACGCATTACGGGAGACAAGTTCGAATGAGCACAGTTTCATGAGCACGGTTTCATGAGCACCTGGTTGGTCACGGGCGGTGCTGGGTACATCGGCGCGCATGTTGTTCGTGAGTTGATTCAACAGGGTATTACTCCGATTGTTCTGGACAACTTCTCTGCGGGGCTTCGCACTCGCATCCCCGATAACGTCACCATTATTGAAGCCGACATATCTGACCGGCTGACAGTGGAGAAGGCACTGCGTGATTTTGATGTGACCGGAGTTGTTCACTTGGCGGCAAAAAAAGCCGCGGGTGATTCAGTGGAAATTCCCCTGTACTACTACACCGAAAATGTCACCGGATTGATCGCATTATTAGAAGCCATGCAAAGTGTTGGGGTGAAGAACTTGGTGTATTCATCTTCTGCCGCGGTCTATGGAACACCAATAACGAATCCCATTACGGAGTCCGAACCCTTACTGCCCGATTCCCCGTACGGCCAAACAAAGGTGATCGGCGAATGGCTAGCCAAGGATCTGGCGATCAGTTCCGGCATGAACTGGATTGCTTTGCGTTATTTCAACGTGGCAGGCGCCGCTAATGACTCACTCGGTGACAACAGCGTGAACAATCTGATCCCCATGGTGTTCCGAGCTCTGGGCAATGGTGAGCGACCCAAAATTTTTGGAGACGATTACCCCACCCCCGATGGCACCTGTATTCGCGATTACATCCACGTAGAGGATCTGGCGGCCGCTCACGGAGCCGCCGTGCGTCTGTGTGAAGAAGGTAAGGCCAATCTGGCGATCAACGTCGGGCGCGGTGAAGGAGTCAGCGTTGCCGAGGTCATGGCAATGGTGGGTGAGGTACTCGGCAAAGACATTAACCCGGAAATTATTGGGCGTAGGCCTGGTGATCCCCCGGCATCCTTCGCCGACGTCAAGTTGAGCGCTGAGAAATTGCAATGGTCGGCACAACGTGATTTGCGTTCCATGGTCAGCTCTGCGTGGTCGGCTTGGCGGAAAGCCATTAACTAACCTTCACCGATAGTGTTGGGTTATCTGGGATTGAAATATCCACGAAAATCAGGAGAACAAGTGGCCCGCGTTGTTGTGAACGTCATGTTGAAACCGGAGATTCTCGACCCACAGGGGCGTGCGGTTCAGGGAGCTTTGGGTCGGTTGGGACTTACGGGTGTTACCGATGTTCGACAGGGTAAGCAGTTTGTCATTGATCTCGATGGCGAACTTGATGCTCACCGCTCGGCAACACTCGACAAACTTGCAGGCGAACTGCTGAGCAACCCGGTCATTGAGGATTTCACCCTCACGGTTTCGGATTAGTAGTGAGCGCTCGCATAGATTCGGTTCGCATTGGTGTGGTGACATTCCCCGGATCCCTCGACGACCGCGATGCAGCGCGCGCAATCCGAATCGCGGGGGGCGAAGCCGTTGAACTTTGGCACGGCGATAGTGACCTGAAGAATGTCGATGCCGTTGTCCTTCCTGGCGGATTCTCCTATGGCGACTACCTGCGCTGTGGAGCAATTGCCAAGTTCGCTCCCGTCATGTCACTGATCATTGAAAAGGCGCATCAAGGTTTACCAGTATTGGGAATTTGCAATGGTTTTCAGATTCTGTGTGAGAGTCACCTGCTTCCAGGCGCTTTGACTCGCAACGACCACCGCCATTTCATTTGTCGGGATCAAAAACTGCGGATTGAATCAACGGACACTTTCTGGACGAGTGACTTTGAGGTGGGGCAGGAGATTGTTATCCCATTAAAAAATGGTGAGGGCGGCTATGTTGCCGATGAAAAAACCCTGGACCAACTGTTTGCTGAAGGTCGAGTAATTGCCACCTACCAAGAAGTGAACCCCAATGGCAGTTATCGCGATATCGCTGGAATATCAAATGCCCGCGGCAATGTTGTTGGTCTCATGCCGCACCCCGAACATGCTGTCGAGGCACTCACCGGCCCGAGCCTTGATGGAATTCCTTTTTTCACCAGCGCTGTTCGGGCGTTGGTGGGTGCATCATGATCGACTCGGTGTCCCATGCCATCTGCACAACCCGATCTTGAGCAACCCTTTGCGGAGTTGGGCCTCAAGCCCGACGAATACGAACGCATTAAGGAAATTCTTGGGCGCAGACCCACGAGCAGCGAACTCGCCATGTATTCGGTCATGTGGAGTGAGCATTGTTCTTATAAATCGAGCAAGGTCCACCTGCGTCAATTCGGCGAGAAAGCCCCCAAGACTGACGCACTTCTTGTGGGTATTGGTGAAAATGCCGGTGTCGTTGATATTGGTCAGGGTTGGGCGGTTACTTTCAAAGTAGAAAGTCACAACCACCCTTCCTATGTCGAGCCGTATCAGGGGGCTGCAACCGGCGTGGGTGGAATTGTGCGCGACATTATTTCCATGGGTGCGCGTCCACTTGCAATCATGGATCCATTGCGATTTGGCGCAGCTAATGCCCCCGACACTCACCGCGTTCTGCCCGGTGTGATTGCCGGTGTTGGTGGCTATGGCAACTGTTTGGGACTTCCCAATATTGGTGGCGAATTAGTTTTCGATGAAAGTTATGCGGGTAATCCACTCGTCAATGCTTTATGTGTCGGTTCCATGCGGCATGAAGATATTCACCTAGCCAGTGCCAAGGGTGTGGGCAATCTCGTTGTTCTCTACGGCGCTCGCACCGGTGGCGACGGCATTGGTGGGGTTTCGGTGTTGGCATCGGAGACATTTGATGCTGACGGTCCGGCAAAGCGTCCCAGTGTTCAAGTGGGTGATCCATTCATGGAAAAGTTGCTCATTGAGGCAACCCTTGAAGTGTTACACGCCGGTTTAGTCGAGGGTATTCAGGATCTTGGTGGTGCGGGTATTTCCTGTGCCACGAGCGAGCTCGCCTCTAATGGCGAGGGTGGCATGCACGTGTGGCTTGATCGCGTGCCTCTGCGCGATGCTTCCCTGTCTCCTGAGGAAATTCTCATGAGTGAATCCCAAGAACGCATGTGTGCAATCGTCACACCTGGGCACATTGATGCGTTCATGGAGATCTGCGCAAAATGGGATGTCGAAGCGGTTGTTATAGGCGAAGTGACCGACACGGGCAAGTTGGTAGTTCAGTGGCACGGTGAAGAGATTGTCAATGTCCCACCGCGTACGGTTGCCCACGAAGGTCCGGTGTACGAACGTCCGTATCACCGGCCGTCTTGGCAAGACGCCCTTCAGGCCAATGAACCGACAGCTAGTGTGATTCCCCGACCCGAATCCGGTGAACAACTTAAAGAAACCTTGTTGCAACTTATTGGTTCACCTAATCTGGCTTCCAAGACGTGGGTCACATCGCAATACGACCGCTATGTTCTGGGCAACACGGTTCTTGCACAACCAGAAGACACCGGCATGATCCGAATTGACGAAGAAACCGGACTAGGTGTCGCTATCGCCACCGACTGCAATGCGCGCTTCACCAAACTTGATCCTTACAACGGCGCGAAGTTGGCCCTCGCGGAGTCCTATCGAAATGTGAGTGTCAGTGGCGCAATTCCACTTGCCGTTACCAATTGTTTGAACTTCGGTTCCCCTGAAGATCCTGAAGTGATGTGGCAATTCGCTGAGGCGACTCGGGGGTTGGCCGATGGCTGCCTTGAACTGGGCGTCCCGGTTACCGGAGGCAATGTTTCGTTTTATAACCAAACGGGTGAAACGGCGATTCTTCCCACACCTGTGGTGGGTGTCCTTGGCGTGATTGACGACGTTGAACGACGCACCCCCATGGCGTGGAATAAGGATTCCGATGGCGAATTGATTTATGTTCTGGGTGACACCTCAGATGAATTCGGTGGAAGTGAGTGGGCACATATTCACGGTCACCTGGGTGGCATGCCTCCGAAAGTTGATCTGCAGCGGGAAAAGTTACTCAGTGAAATTTTGGTGGCAGCCTCACGCGACGGCATGATCACCGCAGCCCACGATATTTCCGATGGCGGTTTCGCAATTGCAATTGCCGAGATGGCAATGCGTGCAGGCACGGGTGCTCGCCTGTGGATCCCAGACAATATTGAGCCATTTATTTTCCTTTATGCCGAAAGCACCGGTCGAGCGGTTGTGGTGATCCCTCGTAGTGAGGAACTTCGTTTCACCGAGATGTGTGCGGCCCGCGGACTGCCCGCCGAACGGGTGGGGGTTGTTGACTCGGGACTGGGTGTTGATTCCGGATTCCCCGGTGAACAGGTGATTGTCATGGGGGACTACTTCACGCTCACGCTTGAGCAATTACGCGAGACCCACGAAGCCACCCTGCCAGCGATTTTCAACTCCTGATCATGTTGGCACCGCACGACCGTGAATCGTTACTTGCCCTTCTGGCCAGTTATCACGCGGGAGAAAAACCAGAGCGGGATCGTGAGCGCACGGCCGTAAAGGCGATCCTTGCTGCACTGTCAGAATTGGCTCCCGGTCGCAGCGTTGAGCTTCGAATTCCACCGCACGCCGCAATCCAGGTGGTCGCGGGTCACACCCACCGCCGCGGAACGCCCTCCGCCGTGGTGGAAACAGATCCGCGCACCTTGGTGGCTTTGGCCCTGGGGGAGCTGACCTGGGAGCAGGCGGTTGCCGGCGGGTCACTCATTGCCAGCGGCGAGAGATCAGATCTCTCGGCCTACTTCCCCCTTGCCTAAGTGGTATCAATTTGATACCGTTTCGATATGGCTATGACACTGCGATTGACCGAAGAAGAGACCGAGGCGCTCCGCCGACAGGCTGAGCGGGAGCACCGATCCATGCATGAAGTGGCGCGAATGGCCGTCCTTGACCGAATCGGAAGGATGGATCGAGCCGAGCGCATTCGCCAGACCGTTGACTATGTCATGGTGCGCGATGCTGAAGCACTTCGAATGCTTTCCGAATGACCGAGTACCTCACCACGGAAGATTCCCTCGCTATTGCCAACCAGATGGGCTTTCTTGTCCGTGACGCAGGGCTGTTGGCATCGGCGGTAGCTCGTCCCAGCACCACCGCTTTTGGTGAGGATATTTACGTAACTTTTGATCGAAAGTGCGCTGCTCTGATCGAGGGCATTAATCGTAATCATCCGCTGGTGGATGGCAATAAGCGTCTGAGTTGGGTCTGTGCGGTGAACTTCGCAGACTTAAACGGGTGGGATCTCGTGGCGGATCAAATTGAAATTTTCAGAACCATTTCTGCAGTCGCTGCGGGCGAATTAAGTCTTGATTTGCTCGAACACTGGGTTTCCGAAGTCAAAACAACCGGACGTGCCTAATCTCAATTCAACTCGCGTAGGCTGGGGCTGTGCCTCGCGGTGATGGTCTACTGACCCACGATCTCCTCCCCGGTGAAAAGGGCCCGCAGGATGCCTGCGGTGTTTTTGGTGTGTGGGCCCCGGGCGAAGAAGTTTCTAAACTCACCTACTTCGGTCTGTACGCATTGCAGCATCGTGGTCAGGAATCAGCGGGTATGGCGGTCAGCGATGGCTCGCGGATTGTTGTGTACAAGGACATGGGTCTGGTCTCGCAAGTTTTCAATGAAGGCGCACTTGATTCGCTGTACGGCTACGTTGCAATTGGACACACCAGGTATTCAACAACGGGTGCAAGTATCTGGGAAAACGCGCAACCAACTTTTCGCACCACCGCAACCGGTCACTTGGCACTAGGTCACAACGGTAATTTGACCAACACTGCAGAGTTACGTAAGCGGATCATTGAACTTCACACTGATTCTGGTGAGCTTCCACTCAACGCGGGCATTCAAGCGACAACCGACACAGAGATCTTGACCGCACTTCTTGCCGCGCACCCGGATCTTTCCTTGGAAGCTGCAGCCATTGAGGAGCTACCTCTGGTGAAGGGCGCCTTCTCACTCGTGTTCATGGACGACACCACCCTGTATGCCGCACGCGATCCGCAGGGAATCCGGCCACTGGTCCTGGGCCGCCTAGAAAACGGCTGGGTTGTTGCCAGTGAGTCGGCGGCGCTGGACATTGTGGGAGCTTCGGTTGTTCGCGAGATCGAACCCGGTGAGTTGATTGTGATTGACGGCGAGGGGCTTCGCTCGCACCGATTCGCGGAGGCAGCGCCCAAGGGTTGTCTTTTTGAGTATGTGTATTTGGCTCGCCCCGACACCTCAATTGCCGGTCGAAGTGTTCACGCTGCTCGAGTGGATATTGGTCGACAGTTAGCGCGCGAGCATCCGGTTGAGGCTGACCTGGTGATTCCGGTTCCCGAATCTGGCAGGTATGCCGCGATCGGCTATGCCCAAGAGTCAGGTATTCCATTCGCTGAAGGCCTGGTCAAGAACTCGTATGTGGGTCGGACATTTATTCAACCATCACAAACTATTCGCCAACTTGGCATTCGACTCAAACTCAATCCGCTCAAAGAAGTGATTGCCGGTCAGCGGCTTGTTGTTGTCGACGATTCCATTGTGCGTGGTAATACTCAGCGTGCTTTGGTCGCGCATGTTGCGGGAAGCTGGAGCAAAGGAAGTGCACGTCCGCATTTCCAGTCCACCGGTCAAGTGGCCGTGCTTCTATGGCATCGATTTCGCATCACGGGCCGAGTTAATTGCCAACGGTTTGAGTGTGCAGGAAATCTGCTGCGTCTATTGGGGCAGACTCGCTGGCATTTGTGGAGCTCGATGCGCTGGTTGAGTCCACTCACGTACCCAAAGACAATCTGTGTCGGGCGTGCTTTGACGGCGTGTACCCCGTTGAGTTGGCTGAGGAACACAAAGTCAACTTGCAGGTGCTTGAGGGCATTGAACGCCGGGTGGGTAAGGAGGATCATTTGCATATTGATCCGCTCGCCACAGATGCCTTGAATCGACCTTGATTCACATGCAGACACATGGAACGGAAACTACCTACGCGGCTGCAGGTGTTGACGTGGAGTCGGGTGAGCGTGCAGTTGAACTCATGCGAGCGTCAATCGCCGCCAGTACGCGACCCGAAGTAGTGGGTGATTTCGGTGGGTTCGCCGGACTCTTTGATATCTCAGCCGCCAAAGGAATGCAGCGTCCGCTGTTAGCCACTTCCACCGATGGCGTGGGCACCAAGATTGCAGTTGCCCGCGCACTCGATATTCACCACACAGTTGGCCTAGATCTGGTTGCCATGGTGGTAGATGACCTTGTGGTGTGTGGCGCCGAACCACTGTTTATGACCGATTACATTGCGGTCGGTTCGGTAAACCCCGAGCGAATAGCCAGCATCGTGGCCGGAATTGCCCGCGGTTGTGAATTGGCCGGATGCTCACTAATAGGCGGCGAAACGGCGGAACACCCAGGACTTATGGCCCCCGATGAATATGACATTGCTGGGGCGGGCACGGGAATCGTGGATGCAAACAAACTCCTTGGTCCCGACCGGGTGCGGGTGGGCGATTCCGTAATTGCCATGGCTTCCAGTGGATTGCATTCCAATGGCTACTCCCTTGCCCGTTATGTATTACTCGGTGAAGGAAAACTGGGATTACACGCACACATTGCTGAACTAGGCCGCACGGTGGGTGAGGAACTCCTTGAACCAACCCGCATTTATGCCCTGGATTGTTTAGCTCTCATGAACACCGTCCATGTACATGCCTTTAGTCATGTCACCGGAGGAGGCATCGCCGCAAACCTCGCCCGTGTGCTCCCAGAAGATGTTGCCGTTGATATTTACCGACAAACGTGGACTCCACCTTCTATCTTCGATCTGATCCAACGTGAGGGTAATGTGCCACTTGCCGATGCGGAGCGAACACTGAACATGGGCATTGGCATGTTTGCAGTTGTTGCGGAGGATCAGGTTGACCAAGCACTTCACGCATGTGCGGAGCGCGATCTAGAAGCATGGGTATGTGGAACGGTCCGTGAACGTCAGTCGGGTGAAAAAGGTGACTCACCCGCAAAAGGTGGTGGCGGGGGAGCCGTCAGTTTACTGGGCGATCACCTGTAAGGATTGAACTAACCTACGCGGACTCGTCTTCTTCCTCGTAATACTTCGCATAGGGATCGCTTGCATGCGGGTCATCGGACTCGTCGAGTTCCTCTGCGATGGGCTCAGGAACGTTCACGGGCTGACCACTGAGTTCCGCTTGTAGACGATCGAAATCGGTCTGCGGGCCGCCGTACTTCAATGCACGTGCGACTTTCGTTTGCTTAGCCTTAGCTCGGCCGCGCCCCATGGCTCGACCCCCTCTTCCAAGTAACCCCGGTTTTTCCGGTAATGCATAGACTGGTTGGGTGGGGGTGAATTCACCCGCCACCGGTCGATACTACCGGTTTCCATAATTGCTGGCAGAGGTACTTCCCCCTCTGGGGACAAAAATCGGCGCCGAAACCTCAGGATGCCGCAGTAATTCGCGCCCAAGCCTCAGATTCGGCCGCTTCTACCGGGGTGATTCCCTCAGCCGTCGGCTCGGTTCCAACACGGTGGTCGTGGTGCCGAACACCTCCATCACCTTGGCTCGGGCTCGCTCGAGGTCAGCTCCCACCAATTCCTCGGCCACTTGAATCACGCCACCACAGTTCACGAGGAAATCCGGGGCATAGAGAATTCCACGCCCAGTCAGGATCTGTTCGACCTCGGGGCTGGCCAACTGGTTATTTGCCCCGCCGCAGATCAGGGTGACGCTCAATTCCCGTGCCAACTCGGGGGTGATGTATCCGCCCATGGCGTTGGGGGAAAGAACATCCGGGTTGCGAGCGAGCATTTCCTGAATGGAGTCAACGAAATCGACTCCAGGAAACTCCTTTTCGATCTCGGCTCGTACGAGCGCATTCGGATCCATGGCCACAACCCGGGCACCTTCCTCGGTGATTAGGTGGTTGATCAGTCGACCACCCACTTTGCCGGTGCCGACCACAGCCACGAGGCGATCCTGCAGGCTCGGAGCACCGTAGGTAAATTGCGCGGCTGCTTTCATGCCCTGCCAAATTCCAACGGCGGTGAGAATCCCCGAGTCCCCTACACCTCCGTTCTCGGGTGAGCGCCCGGTTACCCAGCGACTTCGTTCGCCCACGGTATCCATGTCGGCCACCTGCATGCCCACGTCGCCGGCGGTTACATATTTCCCGCCGAGTGATTCGATCAGATCCCCGTAGGCAAGGAGTTGCGCCCGCGACTTGTTGTGTGGGTCCCCGAGCAGGACAGCTTTACCTCCGCCGTGGGGCAGTCCAGCCAAGGAGTTTTTTAATGACATGGCCCGGGCGAGGCGAAGGGCATCTGAGTAAGCGGCCGCATGTGGATCCGGGGAGTCCGAATACAGAGACATTCGGGTACCGCCGAGGGCTGGGCCGAGTGCGGTGGAATGAATGGCAATAACCGACTTCAGACCGGTTGCGGGGTCGCTGGCGACCACCACTTCTTCATGTCCATTGAATTCCGACCAGGGGTTCACCGGTGCGTCCATGTTCTCAGCGTAGGGGTGGATGAAAAACGTGGAATAGCGGATTCTAGGTTGCGGAATCTAGGAACCCCAATAACGTTACGCCTGTCTTACGGGTACGACCACCAATAGAATACGACCACCAATAGAAGGGGTGTCATTACCATGGCAAGTGGATTCACTCCTTCATATGGCTCACATCCGGAGTCCATCCCCGAGACCGAACACCTGATGACCCCTGGTGAGGTAGCGGCATTGTTCCGGGTTGATCCAAAGACGGTGACCAGATGGGCAAAGTCCGGGAAGTTGGCCAGTATCCGCACTCTGGGTGGCCACCGCCGCTATCGGTCATCTGAAGTCAAAGCGCTTCTGGAAAAAAGTGGCGCTCGCCTTGGAGATACTGGTTTCTAGTCCCCAGTAGTCTGGGCCTGTGGCTGACCCGCTGTATCGATCTATTGTCCTGACGGCCAAAGGCCTGTTTAAGGGACTGGCAATTGATGTCAATGTTGTGGGCGCCGAGAACATTCCGTTACAGGGCGGTGCCCTGCTCGCCATTAATCACACCAGCTACCTGGATTTTGCCCTCGGTGGAATTCCCGCAGACATGCGTGGTCGTCGTCTTGTTCGGTTCATGGCCAAGGATTCGATTTTCCGCCACAAGATTGCTGGGCCACTAATGCGTGGCATGAAACACATCCCCGTGAATCGAGATGCCGGTTCCCAAGCATTTCGCGACGCAGTCAATGCGCTGAAGGCGGGGGAAATTGTCGGCGTCTTTCCTGAAGCAACCATGAGTCGATCACTTGATATTAAAGAACTAAAGAGTGGTTCGATTCGCATGGCGAAAGTTGCCAAGGTTCCAGTGATCCCCATGATCATTTTTGGTGGTCATCGAATCCTTTCGTACGGTGTGAAAGATTTTTCCCGCGGTAAGCAGGTGTGTATTACGGTCGGTGAGCCAATCATCTTTGATTCAAATATGGATGCAGATCAAGCAAATGAACTTCTCAGTGACACCCTCAAGCAACTTCTTTCCCAAACAATTGAGCGTTACCGCGACAAACCTGCAGGCGCTCCGTGGGTTCCCGCGCGATTCGGTGGGAGTGCACCAACTCTTGCCGAGGCTGAAGTTATTGAAGACAAAGTTCGGGCCGAAAGACTAGCCAGAAAACTAAAGTAACTCTCTGCCCCCAAGGTTCGACTCGATCCTCGTGATCAGTAAATAATCTTGATCCTCGTGATCAGTAAATAATCTTGATCCTCGTGATCAGTAAATAATCTCGAGATCATTTACTGGTTTAAAAATGTGTCCCAGTATTAAGTGGTTCGAGTGGCTATTCCTTTACCAATGCGCACCGATTGGACGCGCATCCCTGGTGGTTTTCAGAATATTTCGATCTCAGCGTTAACCCCGAGGTCGGAAGCGACCCACCGGGTGAATACATACCCTGGGGGGTATACTGCACGCTGAGTCATCTCCAACTGAAGGAATTTACCCATGTGCCGTCAAGTGACCTGTAAAGCCTGCCACAAAGCAACCTGGGCAGGCTGTGGCCAACACAAGAACGAAGTCCTGCGAGGCGTTCCCAAAAATCAGCGATGCTCCTGCACGGCTGCCGAAAAGGCTGCAGCCAAAAAAGGTGGATTCTTCTCTCGCATATTTGGTGGATAGGACTTTCAGTGTGGAAGCCATCCCCTTGTGTGATTGAGCGATGCTAATCGAGTGTGTATTTCGCGGTCGATTTCCAACTCTTTCCATCGGATAGGAGTTCCAACGTCATGGTTCCACGGGCTCCTGCGTAAATTCCGGTACCACCGAGAATAGCGTAGGCGTTTGTCCAGCCAGGCGCCGGAATTGCTCCTCGATCTAACTCGCTTGTGCCCATGAAATACATCCGCCCCTTGGGTAGGAAGCTTTGAATCAGGACTCGGCGCACATCTACATTTGTCTCAGGATGGTGGGAAATCACCTCAGCCTGCGAATATGAGACACCGATCACCGGTCCATTGAGCGTCCGCGAGAGGGCGTCCTCACGGTGAAATAAATCACCGTGATCGATACCGGCCTCGTTGGTGTCCACCCTCACCAAGCTCTTGTTTTCCGAATACATCACTAAAATCTTGTGCTTGTTGTTCGGCGCCGCGCTTACGTTTGCAGTCCCTGTTGCAATTCCCCCAATAAGGATTGCCAGCAAAAGGGTTGGCATGGTAACCATTGATCGCATTAACTTTGTGCGTGAATTCATAATCGCTCCGATTTCTAGTTGGATATCCATAGATCACCGTACTCGCATCACAGAAGCGATCACTTAGTATTTTCGACTCGAGAGCCATAATGCCAGATGCCGTAGCAGTTGTGTGATGTAATTAAGGGCATGACCAAATCCGGTTTACTACCCATTGCAACTGGAGCGCTTCTCAGTTTGATTGCCGGCTACCTTGTGTTGGAGATTGTGGTCGTTAGCATTGAGTTCACGTGGGTTACCGTTCCAGAGGAATTGGGCACTGCCCCGTGGTATGTGCTCTTAGTCCTTGTAACTGCCGCAATTGCTGTTTATGTGATTCGGAAATATGTGGGCGACACCGGGCATTCGCCCATTGGTGGTATCAAAGTTCACCCCCTCACCCCGCGCGAATACCTTGCCGCAATCGTGGCGATCTTTGCCTCACTCGTGGGTGGTGCGGTTCTCGGCCCTGAAGTAGCACTTGTGTCAACGGGTGCGGTGATTGGTGGTTTGGTAGCCAAGGCTTTTAAAGTTGCTGATCCAAAGAAGATCGTTTCGGCCAGTGCAGGCGGCGCTATCTTGGCGCTCTTTGTTAATCCGCTTCTCAGCGGCTCACTGTCATTAAGTGATGCACCCAAGTCAGTTGAAGTGGACCAGTTGCTCTGGGCGGTGGCTGTCGCCTTGGTGGCCGCACTCCTGACGGCCCTCGCACGATTCGGTGCCGTGCGGATAAATGAATTCACTGGTAACAAGCCGCACTTACCCGCTCTCGTTATCACTGCGGTAGTTATTGGATCGCTGGCCATTGCTTTCAACATGTGGACGGATTTGTCATACGCATATATCGCCACTTCGAGCGAGGAACTCATTACAGAACTTCCCACTCTCACTTCAGTGAGTGCTGTTGTCGGCATTGTCGTGATGAAAACAATCGCATATTCACTCTCCATGGGGTCAGGTTTCCGCGGTGGTCCGTTCTTTCCCATCATGTTCATTGGAGCTGCCACCGGTTTGCTCTTCTCGTTGATCATCCCTTCGGGACCACAGGTCACCGCTGCTGTGGCTGTTGGTCTCATTGCGTCTGTCATTGCGACAGCGCCAATGAAATGGCCTATTGCCATTGCGCTAGGAATTGCTCTTGGCTATTTCATGGGTGGGTGGGCACTCGTGCCTGCCGCAATTATTGGTGCGATCGTTGCACGTGCAATACCGCGGTTTGGTCAGAGAGTTCAGGCTAAATTACCCTCATAGATCAGCCAAGCGCGAATAATGAAAATCATCGATATGTGTTTAAAGCAGACATATCGGGAATGGTTTACCCCTGTGCTGCAGGAACTGGCCTCCCGTGTTGCAATGGCATTGATGGTGGTCTCTCTGACCACACACCAAATCAAGGAGAAGTAATGAAATTGAAGCGACGTACTGCCCTAGTAGCAGTGGCAGCCGCCGCCGCACTCACACTCGTGGGTTGCAGCAGTTCAGACGATGAAACAGCAAGTGAATCAGTTGCCGCCAGCGAAGTAGCTGCTGGTGGAACAATTGTCGAGATTGCCTCGGCCAATGACAGCACGAGCACACTGGTTGCTGCAGTTTCTGCGGCCGGTCTGGTTGACACGCTCAACGGTGAAGGTCCGTTCACGGTCTTTGCACCAACAAATGACGCTTTTGCAGCACTCCCAGCGGGTGTTCTCGATGCACTTTTGTTGCCAGAGAATAAAGATGTCCTGACTCAGATCCTCACCTACCATGTTGTGCCAGGCACGGTCATGGCAGCGGATGTCACCGATGGTGATGTTGCAACGGTCGAGGGCCAGACAGTAGCTTTGTCCACCGCGGACGGTGTCACGGTCAACGGCGCCAAGGTTGTTCAAGCTGACATTGTTGGTAGCAACGGTGTGATCCACTTGATCGATGCAGTGATTTTGCCACCGGGTGTAGATCCCGCTGCGCTGATCGCTCAGTAATTCCTAGAAAGATCCCGTGCCTCCAAGAATCTGGGGACACGGGATCTTTTGCTGAGTTGAGTTGAGTTGTTTGTGTTTCTAGGTGGACAACATTGTTCCCGCATTGATCAGTTCAGCCGCCATGACAACCGATGACCTGATTGCCATGAACAAGGCGGTTGACATTGATAGGAAGAAAGTGAGCGATGTCGCCGCCGAATTCCTGGCCTCGAAGGGTCTGGCGTAAAAACTAGTCCTTCTGTACAGCCTGCTTCACGGTGTCAATTACTTCTTCAGCTTTGTCTGCGACGCCCTGAATCACATTCTTTGCATCGCCAGCGAGTTGATCTTCCTTGCCCTCGTTTTCCAATTTTTCGTCACCGGTGAGGATTCCAGCGGCTTCCTTTAACTTACCTTTTGCCTGGTCGCTATTCATGGTCATGAGTTTCATCCCTTTTTGTTGATGAGTGCACGTGGTTTCCATTAGGCACTATCCCAAGGAAAGAGTCAAGTCGAACCTGAGATTCCGATGCGAATGACAGGTCATTATGAATATATTCGAAATCAATGATAGGAAGATGCCATGCGCTGGCTGATCGCTCTCATTGTGGTGGCTGTTGGATCCGTTTCCCCTGCTTCGGTTCAGGCGGGTGACCTGTTCTCACAGATGCAGGACGAGCGCGGACTTGTAGTTCTCATGCGCCATGCAATTGCCCCGGGCGGAGGTGACCCGGCAGGATTTACATTGGGTGACTGCAGCACCCAACGTCAACTTTCTGCACAGGGACGGTCACAGGCTCGTGCCATTGGAAAGGAATTCACATCACGAGACATTCCCATTGCGGGAGTTCGTTCTAGTCGGTGGTGTCGTGCGGTTGACACCGCGAGGCTGCTGGGTCTTGGAAGAGTCCGCTCCGCGCCTGCCCTCGATTCCGTGTTTACCGCATCTGGGCGAGTAGCTGATATGAAAAAGCGGCAAACAGAAAAAATCATTCGCGATCATCGAAATAAGAGTGGTGTCCTCATTTTGGTGGGACACCAGGCAAACATCATTGACCTCACCGGAATCGCACCTGATTCCGGAGGTGCGGTGGTGGTGCAGGCCGATGCAACTGGTCGCATCCGAGTGATTGGTCAGTTGGCACCGCCTGACTTTTAGTCGTAGGCTTTAGGACATTAGTGTTCATTGGAGGTTCGGCATGTTACGTATCGCATTTGCCACGGTCTTAGCTTGCGCAATGCTCACATCTGGAGCAGTCGCTCATGCTTCTCCCATGCAGAACACCCCACCCGATCTTGGCGGTGAATGGAAGACGGTGTCGCTCACACAAAACCGAATCGGCTATGAAATGAATCTTAAGGAAGCTGGTGCTGGCAACAATGCTTATGAGGGCACTCTGCAGTTTCGGCATCGCGATGGTCGTAAAACAAAGTCCGTCAAGGTTGGTTTGGCAGTAGGTGCGCAATCAAAGGGCAGTTACCGGGTCACGATTGTCATGCCGGGCGGTGCACTAGTTACTGGCAAAGGCACAGTGAGTGGTCGTCTTTCGAAAACTGATGGATCCATGTATTTTCCCAAGTGTTCGAAAGTGTGGCCACTGGCCATGAAAGGTGAAGAAGATACTGACTGCCTTTTCCGCGAAATGCCCAGTCAATAATTAGGTAGGTCGTATTCAACTCTAATCTTCTTGTGCTGGGGAGAAGATCTCAAAGTAGTTCAAGCATTCATGGCATTTCAATTTCTTGATTATGTATACGCTGATTATGCAGGGTATTCTTTCCTTGTGAAAGTTCCAGTCGCTCATCGTGAGGTGGAACGCAAGTTCGTGGTCAGCGAGGACTTTGTCCTGCCAGACATAAATGCGGTGCCATCCATCACGTCGGTGACGAAACACCCCGGGTTCTCCATGGAGGCGATCTACTTCGACACGGTTGATCTGGCCTTGTTCAGGTGGGGAATCACCCTGCGGCAGCGGCGCGGCGGGGAGGATGCCGGGTGGCATTTGAAACTTCCCGTGCGCTCCGGTCAAAAAGATGCAAGAGACGAACTCCATGTATCCGATCAATCCGAAGTTCCGGCAGCTTTCGTGGAGATCGTCTCGCCACTTCTCATGGGCAGGCCACTGCAACCCTTGGTGACGTTGAACACGGTGCGGCAACCATTTGATCTCATTTCAGCAGATACCAAGATTGAACTTGTTAATGATCGGGTGTCCATTTTTGAATCCGGAAATCCCACCACCGTTTTCCGCGAGGTGGAGATTGAAGTAATTACATGTGGTCAGCATGCAGATGCAGTACTCGATGAACTTTCTGTAGTTCTCGTGGCCGCGGGTGCGGAGCCAAGCAGTATTTCCAAGGTTGCTCGAGCCTTTGGCAAGAGAACTCTGCAGGGCCCAGACGTTGCTCAGTTGCCAACGCCAAAGGCCACAGACTTAGCGGCCGATGCTCTGCGTGCAATCATCACAACGGATGTCACCCGGTTGTTGCTGGCCGATGTTGATGTCCGGCGCGATGCCAACGATGGCGTGCATCAAATGCGGGTTGCTGCACGCCGATTGCGCAGCGCCCTGCGCACATTCTCACCGCTCTTTGACCAAATGTGGGCCGATGGGCTGCGCGAGGACCTCGCCTGGATTGCCGGTGAGTTGGGCAATGTTCGCGATACTGAAGTCCTTCAGCGGAGGTTGATCCTCCATGCGCAGACCCTGCCTGATTCGGTGCGCGTTGATCTGGTTCCCTTCCTTGTTGAGTTCCTTGATCGACGGCAAGACAACGCACGCTCTAGTGCACTCGCCGCTTTGCGAAGTGATCGGCACGATTATCTAATTGAGGATCTTGTTCAGGCGACCCGTGATCCACAGGTCACCGACGAGGCGTTTCAACCAGGATCACATGTCCTGATTACACCCGTCAAGCGATCTTTTCGTGTCCTGAAGCGGGCCATGAATCGACTTGATGACGATCCTGCCACGTGGCATGCAGCACGAATCAAAGCGAAGCGCACGCGCTATGCGGTTGAGTCACTTTCACCGATTTTCGGTAAGGAGTACGTGCGACTTGGCAAGTTGCTCTCACAACTCACCGAGGAACTTGGCACACATCAAGATGCCACCGTCGCACAGCAGCAACTCGCTGACATGGCTGACAGCGCTTCAGGGAACGTGGCTTTCGGGCTCGGCATGCTCAGCGCATATGAATTATCGGTTGCCATGCACGATCGTGAGTCTGTCTCGAGGCTGTGGCCAAAGGTGAAACGTGCAGCACGAGGTGCAGGCTTGTGAGTTTGATGCTTGTGTGATTGATGCTCATGAGTTTGATCTCTCCAACTCAGATACGTTCCGCGGCACTTGGATCGACTGTCACCGTACAAACTAAAGCCAGCTCCAGTAGTCGACTTGATTTTTCCGCGTGAGCGCTCCGAGGACAACCGGTGAGCGATCCCGGAATGGCATTCCTGATGCAACTGTTGATGCGGAAGCAACAAACAGGGGCATTTCTGCCATGGAATTTAGCCAGTGTTGCAGAGAGAGCCTTAGTGTCAGCGGTCTAATGTGATTCGACCCGTGCTCTCGCGAATGATTAATAAGGGTTCCTGGGTAAGGACTTCAGACCCGACAGACTTACCTTCGATTTTATCGATGAGTCGATCGATTCCGTATTCCCCCAACTCCTCCAGGGGGAGTGCAACAGTTGTGAGGGCTGGCTGTGCAAATTCAGCTGCTTCTGTGTCATGTAACGAAATAACGGAAAGATCCCGAGGCACATTTAGGTCAAGCAGGTGAGCGCCCCGTAATATTCCTAAAGCCAACATGACGGTTGTCCCATATAAGGCAGTGAGATTGGGGGAGCGAGCAAGGAGCGTAGTGGCTGAATGGAGTCCAGCGGTGGCATGCCAATTTTCGGCATAGTGAGCAACCACCTCGCCACCCAACATGTGCATGCGCTCGACAAATGCATCTACTCGCCTTTGGGAGCTGTCGCTATCTCCCATTGAGTTTTTCGGTCCTGAAATAACACCAACGTAACGGTGCCCAAGACTATAAAGGTGATCTGCGGCAATACGGCTTGCGGCTGAGTCGTCAACCATGATGCAGCTTTCCACCCCAGCCACTTTTCGATTAACAACTACTACAGGAGGCGCTGATTCGGAGGCAATCGCGGAAAGTAATGAATCACTCGCTTGTCCTGATGCAAGCAAAAGGCCATCCACTACTCGATCATTGAGCAATTGTTCAACGCGCCGCCGATCGTCTTCACCTTGGCCGTCTGCTGTTCCAAGAATGAGGCCATATCCGCGTGCAGCAGCGCGGCGTCGGGCCCCTTCAATAATGGGAACATAAACTGGATTTCGCAGGTCTGGGAATACTGCTTCAAGCGTCCATGTTCGTGACATTCGAAGACCGCGTGCGCGCAGATTTGGACGGTACCCAAGTTCTTGAACAGCCGCCATGATTCTTGCTCGCGTTGAGGCGGACAGACTTACTTGGGGGTCCTTATTCAGTACTTTCGAAACCAAAGATGGATCAACTCGAGCGAGTCTGGCTACGTCCTTTAATGTCGGCCGACGCGATGAACTTACGTCAATAATTGGCTCCTTCGTAGTCCTGTGATTTAATGAGTTTGCATCGGTATGAGCGCCAATTGATTGGTAACCAATCATTTTCTAGTTTGGAGTATAGCCCTGATGACACGTTTCGAACTACCTCAGATTGAGCAATTCTGTGTCGGCTTAGATCATTCCGAAGGAATTGCCGCGACTGCTGATGGACAAATTTATGTTGGCGGAGAAGCTGGTCAAATCTTCAGGCTGAATCCGGTTAGTGGTTCGCCGGAGTTAGTAGCGGTTCTGCCAGGCGAAGGATTGATACTCGGCTTAGCGGCAAGGACTGATGGAAGTTTGCTTGCATGCGATGCGAGTGCGGCATGCATTTGGTCGATCACGCCTAGTTCAGGTGATTATCAACTCTTCTGTGATGCGAGTGAGGTCGGTCAATTGACTTTACCGAACTGGGGCTGCTTCGTGCCTAACGGAAATTTTTTATTCACAGATTCAGGTTCATGGAAAGGCCGCGACGGGAAGATTATGAGTGTCGGGCCACAGGGCGGTATTGCTCGTATGTGGTCTGATGAACTTCGTGATTTTCCGAATGGCATGGCCCTTTCCGAAGATCAGACTTTCGTGTGGGTGCTGGAAAGCACACCTGGAAGGCTGTGGAAAATTTCATTTGACTCTGACGGAGAAGCTTTGCCTGCTGAATTCGTGACGGACATACCGGGTGTACCCGATGGAGTGGCAGTGACAGCCGGTGGCGGAGTGGTAATCAGCAACTATCGCCCTGACGTGGTGTGGTTGTGGACACCGCACGGTGGTCTGGAGAAACTTGCCGAGGATCCAGAAGGAACGGTGTTGGCTTCTCCGACCAATGTTTTATTCGCTGGGAAAGACCTCACCGATCTGATCTGGCCCAACCTAGGTCGTTGGCATGTTTCAGTGATTCGTTCAAGTGGTATCCAAGGGGTGCCTGTGCATCTGGGATAAATGCACCCGGTCGTACATATTCCCTCCTCACTTACAACTTGGCAGATTTATCACATTTCGGTAACAAAAAAGTAAATCGATTGATGACCGCGGTTAATCTCCTTACATTCAGCGTAAAGGATGCGAAAGTGGCAGAGTCGGCGCAATCACTACCCCAATCGTTAACACACGTCGAAGGAAGTTCTATGAAGAACAGCGCATCACCCTCACCGGTTCCTTCTTTGGCTGACGAAGTGGTGGTGATCAGCGGGGGAGCTGTCGGAATAGGCCGCGAAGTAGCTCTGACCCTGGCAAGACTCGGCGCCAAAGTTTTTGTTCTTGATATCGACAACGAATCAATGAAGCTTTTGGAAAGTGAAGCAGAAAGTAACCAGTTGACCATTCGCACAACTCATTGCGATGTGTCAAGACCACAGGATGTTGCCGATGCTTTCATTGTGGCAAAAACCACTCTTGGTCCCGTGAGCATAGTTGTTGCATCTGCCGCAATTGCTCTGTACAGGGACTTCATCAGCATGACTGATGCAGAGCTTGATCGCGTGATGGCTGTGAACTTAGAGGGAGCACTTGTTTGTGCTCGAGAAGGCATGAAGCAAATGTCGGAAATCAACCGTGGAAACGTGATTTTTATAAGTTCCGTACAGGCAACGCACAGTCTTCAAGGCTGCGTTGCTTATGCCGCTACAAAAGCTGGATTGATTGCAGCTGCCCGAACGCTGTCACTGGAAGCAGGGCCGCTGGGAATACGCGTCAACTCCATTAGCCCTGGAACAATAGATACACCCATGCTTCGCAGGGATCTTGCCGCCATGAATCGAGAGCAAGCAGATGAATTTTTCGCCAATGTCCGAGAGGCAAACGTACTGGACAGAATTGGGGATCCGGCTGAAGTCGCCAATGTGGTTGCTTTTCTTGTTTCTGAAAGTGCTTCATACATAACGGGAACAGACATTCGAGTCGACGGTGGATTTACTGCCGTGAAAAAGATTTGAAGCGCGAGATAACGTGGACTTCCGCAATCATTTAAAGGGTGATTATTTCCCCAACTTGATTTTCTTGAACAATCAAGAAACTCTTCTTGCCGAGAATCTAATGACCTGCCGATTCAATCACCAGAGTATGCAGTGCATCTAAACACGAATTCTAGATTCCGCAGGCGTAATGCACGCAAGTGACTTGGAGAGGCCGCCTTGCAAAGTCCTGGCTCGCGGACTCGGATGGCCACATGGTCCCGCGGCTGCGCCAGATAGACGGATCTTTATAGCCACGCCTACACAGGTGGTGGCCCACAAGCATGCGTCCTCAATGCAGATGGGTGGATGTATTTCACTGACTTCGGCGACTGCGCTATTGAAAGTCCGCAGCCATCGAGAATTTTTCGCGTTAATGCGACTGGCTTGGGTGAGTTTCTCATGGAAATAGACCCCCCTCATCATCTCAATGGTGTGGCATTTTCGAATTCGGCAGACAACCTCATCTATGTCACGTCACTCACTGGCGCTTGCGTTGATGTGATCTCCCTGAGCGGGGAACACATTCGACGCATTTCTTGTGATGGCGTGCCCACAAACTGTGCATTTGATGAGTCTGGATCTCATATTGTGACTGATGCGGGAGTTTTCCCAGACGGTCCATATCCACAGGTTCTTGGGAATCTTCTCCTACTTGACGTAAGTGCCGTGAATTCCACCATTGTGCCGGATGAAAGTGAGGACGATACCGATGGCTGAAGACGTAGATTCCATTTCTGAATTAGAGGAGGTACCCGATGATTATGTTCAAGGACTTTTCGACCTCTCAGGTAAACGAATAGCCGTTACAGGTGCAGCTAGCGGGCTTGGAGCGGCAATTGCTCAAGGCCTAGCTCAGGCCGGCGCGAACATGATTTTGCTCGATGTGGATATGGATGGACTAAAGCGCACGGAGCGAGCAATCGCTAAGGCAGGTGGAGTGGCTGGTAGTTGGATGTGCGACGTCACCGCGAGTGAATCGATTGAGTCTGCATATCTGGCGATCTGCGAGCAGGGTTCCTCACCGGAAGTTTTGGTTAATAGTGCAGGAACAGCATTTCGTTGTGCAGCCGAAGAGTTTCCTGAAGCGGATTTCGATCGTGTCCTTGATCTCAATCTCAAAGGTACATTTCTAGCCTCACAAGTTTTTGGCAGGGCAATGCTCGAGGCCGGATATGGATCCATAATCAATATTGCATCAATCGGCGGATTTCGCGCCTACCCGTTGGCAAGTGCCTATCTCGCCTCTAAGGGCGGCGTGGTGCAACTTACCAAGGCACTAGCACTTGAATGGGGCCCTCGAGGGGTACGAGTTAATGCCATTGGTCCAACCCTCATGCATTCGGCACTAACTCGAAAGGTGTCTGCGACTTCCAGTGTCACATCAGATTTCATTAGATCCCGGATGATTGTTGACAGACTTGGACTTCCTCGCCAACTTATTGGTTCTGCAATTTTCCTCGCAGGATCAGCAAGTGAACTTGTTAATGGTCACACGCTCATGTGTGACGATGGCTATCTGATCGCTTAGGAGGACGTAATTTCAACTATTACAAATATCCGTGTCGCAACAATTAGGCATATCCTGCCGGTTCCGATCAATTACGGCTATTGGATCATGAAGCATCGAGAATTTGCCATGGTGCGTATTGATACGTCAGAAGGAACTTCGGGTGTTGCATATGGTCTCACTCGAGATGGTCCAATCGACAGCATCGTTGAGAGAACAATTTCTCCCCATTACATTGGTCACTCTGCATTGGAACCTTCTGAAAGTTTTTATCGAGCACTTTGGTCGAATCATGCAGTCCATGCTGCAGGTATTGGACACCGAGCATTGTCAATTGTTGATATTGCAGCATGGGATGCGCACGCCCGGTTAACAAATGTTTCCATCACGGAGTTACTGGGAGGTACGACACAGGCTATGCCGGCAACGGCAATTATTGGGTATCCACCGGACATACCTCCGCAAGCATTAGCCGAGCAAGTCACGGGCCTACTCAGTCAAGGATGGCGACGCTTCAAGGTACCAATTTCTTCCAATCTTGACTTATCTGTTGAACGACTTCGCGCTGCGAGAGAGGCTGCACCTGACGCGTGGATCGGATTCGATATCAACATGGTGCTCCGTTCGGCTGGCGCTGTTTTGGAGTTTGAGCAGAGAGTCCGTGACCTAAATCTTGGTTGGATAGAAGACATTCTTCCCCCCGGCGATGCCGTCATGGCGGCCGAAGTAAAGCGGGGTTCGGCAACTCCAATTGCGATTGGAGATGAACAGGGAGGTGCTTACCATCCGCGGGCGCTGTTGGAAGCTGGCGCGGTTGATGTCATTCGAGCTGACGCAACTACCAACGGTGGAGTGACGCGCATGCCTGTGTTCATGTCACTGGCACGCGAATATGAAGTGCCATTAGCTCCTCATATGTTTCCACACGTGCATTCCAGGCTCATGAGCGCTTTTGGGGATACCAGTGCACCTATTGAGTGGGGGATTCCCGGCACGGGAGTTCACCCGATGGACGATGGATTGGAGCAACCAGTTATTCGATCCGATGGATTCATGGAGCCCTTGGACGATGCTCCAGGTTTTGGTCGACTCATCGACCTGGGATGGATACGCCAGCAAGAAGTGGATGACCCTGATGGTGCCTTGGTTGATTTACCGGACGAGATGGTTGTATAGTAAATCGATTGATGAGTCGGGGCATCCGTGATTAAGTTCGGAATGTTGCGACAAAGAAGGAGATGCTGAAGTGCCAAAGTTACGTATGCGAGAAGCCGTCATTAGGGCGTTAGCAGATGAACTCGAGTCTGATCCCACTGTCATTCTGATGGGCGAAGACATTGCAGAAGCTGGTGGACCGTTTAAGGCTACTGAGGGATTGAAAGAACAATTTGGCGCTCGCCGGGTACGTGATACACCAATTTCAGAGATGGGCTTTTTGGGTGCGGCGGTAGGTGCAGCTGCGACAGGTCTGCGGCCGGTGGTCGAAATGATGTTCATCGAATTCATCGGTGTAGCTCTTGATCAACTCACAACTGAGGCATGCAAGTTTCGATTCTTATCAAGAGGAAAACTCAATGTGCCTTTGACTGTTCGAGCATCCGCGGGCGCAGGGCTTGGGTTTGGATGTCAACACTCCCAAATGTTGGATCAATGGTTTCGGGGTACGTCAGGACTCAAACTCGCTGTCCCCTCAGATCCGCAAACTGCCTATGGATTACTGCGAGCTGCAATCCGCGATGAAGATCCGGTAATCATCTTAGAAACTAGAAGTCTTTATGGTGATCGAGGCGAAGTCACATTGGGCGAAGCAGGAATTATTCCACTTGGCAAAGGATCTATCCTCCGAAGTGGGTCCGATGTCACTGTTGTGGCATTAGGACAAATGGTGAAGCACGCAGCGGCGGCCATACAAGACGGACAGATTGATGCAGAGCTCATTGACTTGCGCACCCTTATCCCGTGGGATCGTGAACTTGTATTGGAATCTGTATCACGCACCCGTCGCTTGGTAATTGTCGAGGAGTCTCCGTATTCAGGGGGTTGGGGAACTGAAATTGCAGCTGAAGTCTCCAGGGAGTTATTCGGCCAGCTTCTCTCGCCGGTTCATCGGATCACATTGCCCGACACCCCAGTTCCCTATGCCGCTAGTTTGGAATCTCGATACCTCCCCAATGCAGAAGTAATTCGCAGTCAAATAGATGCGTACATGACAAGTGGACTTTCTCCCGAACCTTGGTGGAGGTTAGAAGGGTTGGCACGCGCATGACCGATCAAACACAAAAAGATTTTTTGGTCGAGGAGTCACTTCGGCGCCGCAGTGAGCTCTCAAGTCCTGAAAATCGGCTTGATCGCATGATCGAGATCCGAGCAGTGGAAGGCAAGCTACAGTCGCTCTTTAATGATGGATTTATTCGCGGGAGCACACACCTATCGAATGGACAGGAAGCGATTTCAGTAGGAATTGCGGCAACAATCACCACAAGTGACTGGGTCACATGCACCTATCGTGGTCATGGGACAGCACTAAGCCTTGGCGTGACTCCGACGGCAGTTGTGGGGGAAATCGCAGGTCGCGTGATTGGGTGCGTGGGTGGCTTGGGTGGATCAATGCATCTCTGCGGAGTGGAGGTGGGACTCTTACCAACCTTCGCGATCGTAGGTGCGGGTTACCCCGTTGCGGCAGGTGCAGCGCTGACCGCCCAGTACCAAGGAACGAGCGACATCGCTGTTGCTATCTGCGGTGACGGCGCAACAAATATTGGGGCTTTTTATGAGACTCTGAACCTTGCTTCCATTTGGAAGCTCCCGGTCATTTTCGTGGTAGAGAACAATCTCTATGGCGAATACAGTCGAATTCAGTTGACTACCCCAATTGAAGACCTTGCCCAACGAGCTGATTCCTTTGCGATGCCCGGTGTCATTGTCGATGGTCAGGATCTGGATGCAGTGATGGATGCCATGACTGCCGCTGTGTCCAGAGCCCGTGCAGGAGAGGGTCCAACATTGCTGGAGATGAAAACGTACCGTTACAGCGGTCATTCAAGAGCTGACCAGGCTAACTACCGTCCAGCAGGGGAACTTGATGAGTGGCTTTTAAGGGACCCAATTAATCTCTACGCTCATTCACTCGGGATTTCGGACGCAGAACTCGAGGAAAGGCGTCGGGTAATTAATGCTGAAGTAGACATGGCCACTGAAGTGGCTCTTGCCTCACCAGAGCCACCGATCGCAGACCTTTTCGAGTTTGTTTAAGTGGCCCCGGATGGATGAAAACTCAATTGAACTATCGACGCCAGGGGCATCTCTTTATTTGGTGTCGATTCGCAACAATATCCCTGTTGATTTAGTGAGTGATGTACGTGATCAACTCGTCAAAGCCGAGTTGAAGCGGGCACTTGAACTAGTTTCGGACGGAACCATTCAAAGCATTTATCGCATTGCGGCAAGACGTGAAAATGTAGGTATTTGGCGTGCCTCCAGCCCACAACATTTACACGAAGTTTTGACATCCTTACCCATGTATCCGTATTTGGATATCACGGTGACTCCTCTAGCTGCTCATCCTGCAATGCCGCACAAGTAGTGAAAAGAATTGTAATTAGTAAAGGAGAAGAAGTGTGCGAAGTGTATTGAAGCTACCCAGAGTGGCTGAGACTTCGACTGAAGTTGTTGTCGCGCAGTGGCTCGTTCAAGTTGGTGATCAGGTAGAAGTAAATCAGCCGGTCATGCAAGTGGAGACTGACAAGGCAACGGTTGATGTACCGACCCCAATCGCCGGTGTCGTTGTTGAACTTATTGCCTCCGTTGATGGAGAACTTGAACTCGGCGATCCATTTATGGTCGTGGATGCATCTTGACTGCTGCAGCAGAGCCCCAATACTCAATGTTCGCATTCTTCGGTAGCTGTATTGATAACAAGAGCACTTCATGTGAATTTCTTGCGACCGCATCATGCCAAACAAGCGACGCCAATCTCACCAATGGTGATTTCCTTGCAGCCGCTTGAAGGAGTCAGGGTTCTCGACATGGCTACGGTGGTGGCGGGCCCGGGTGCAGCGCGGCATTTAGCTGATTTCGGCGCCGATGTCATAAAGATTGAGCGACCGGGTGGTGACTCAACTCGAAATCTGGGATGGCGAACAGATCCAGACGATGACTCGCTTTACTGGAAGATTGTGAATCGAGGCAAGCGATGCGTTTCGCTGGATCTCAAAGATGGGAACGACAGAGAGTACTTCCTTGACCTTGTACGTGACTCAGATGTTTTGGTAGAGAACATGCGTCCTGGCCGACTAGAAAAACTCGGTCTTGCTCCAAGTGTTCTCCACGGCATAAACCCGCGACTTGTCATTCTTAGAGTGACGGGATTTGGTCAAGACGGTCCTTACTCCCAGAGACCAGGCTTTGCCACTAATGCGGAAGCTCTTTCAGGTTTGGCAGGTTTGCTAGGTGAGCCCGAAGGTGCGCCCCTTCTTCCGCCTATTGCCCTCACCGACGAAGTAACCGCACTTGTCGGAGCTTTTGCCGTCGTTATGGGACTTCGCAAAGTCCAACTCACGGGTGCGGGGGACGTCATTGATATCAGTCTTCTTGAATCAATGTTGCAACTCATGGGTCCTCTTCCTTCCGCTTTTGTTCATCTCGGCTATTTGCAGCCTCGACTTGGATCAGGAATTCCCTATTCGGTTCCGCGTGGTACATATAGATGTCGCGATGGTGTGTGGATTGCACTTTCCTCTTCAGCAGAAAGTGTGGCTCAAAGAATCTTGACGGTGTGCGGTCTTGAAGGCGATGCACGTTTCGCTAATTTTCAATCCAGAAGCGAGAATCGAACAGCCCTCGAAGAGGCAGTGACGAAGTGGATTTCTGAGCGTGACTCGGCGGAAGTGGTTGCACAACTCGAATCAGCTGATGCTGCGATCTCGTATGTCCACGACATGAAAGCAGTGGTAAATGATCCCCACATACAGTTCAGAGGGTCACTAGTTGACGTAGATGGCATCACGATGCAAGGTCCAGTAGCCCGATTTTCATCAGGTAATTCAGATATCCGATGGCCAGGTCCATCCCTTCCCGAGCACGGTACTCGTGTCACATGGAATGAAAGAAAAATTGATAATGACCCGCAACGTATTGTGAAGGAGTAGTTGAATTATGAAAGCGATCAGGGCTTTTCATCACGTTGGAATTACTGTGCAGTCACTACAGCGTTCATTAGAGTTTTATCGCGACTTGCTGGGATTTGAAGAAGTCTTTTCTTGGAATCCGCAGGCCCCTTATATCGGTGAATTGGTCGGTTATCCCGAGGTAGACCTCAATGTCACTGTATTGAAGCTGCCTGGTTCCGATGGTCGATTGGAGCTCCTCGAGTACGGTGGCGTTAATGCAAGTCCAATTGACCCGAGGAACGCAAACTCAGGCACATTGCACATTGCATTTTTTGTCGACAACCTTGACGAACTTTACGAGCAGCTGGTGTCGGCGGGGGTTGATTCAGTCTCTCCTCCAGTTTCTCCCACGATTGGTCCTAATGCGGGAGGTCGTGCCGTGTACATGATCGATCCGGATGGAGTTCGAGTGGAGTTTATTCAATCCGTTCGTTCATTTGATGAGTTTGCCGAATCCTTGAACTCCGGAGGTAATACGGATTCCCATTAGAACGGCCAGAAGGTAGCTCGATTATTTGTTTGTGAAAAGTGGTTTCATCCATGCGGTTGCATCGGCAATACAACTGGTGGGCAAACTGAAGTGGTCATCGTTCGGGTATTCCTTGGTGGAGACATTGCCACCGAGTGTTTGCGCAGCTTTGACGTAATCGGTTTGCCACGCCACGGGGACCACTGTTCCGCCATCGAAGGTGTCCATGCACACAAGGATTGGACACACGGGCTTCTTCTGCGCCGCAGACCCCGCTTCAATTGCGGCTTGCCATGCGGGCATCACGCCAGGCTGGATTTGCAAAATTGCACCCTTGAGTCGAAATAGTCGCGCAATGGTGTCATTGAGGTGATGGACGGGTTGGGTATTCCATGCATCTTCGAAGATGCTGACGCCTAATGGGGAAAACACTTGCGAGAGTTGAAGTTGTGGATTCTCGGCTGCGGTACCAAACAGGAACATTACCAGATGCGAATCCGGCGGTACATCTGCATTTGTGAGCGTCTGAGAAGCTCCCACTGGATTAGCCATTGCAATCTTCCCCACGCCCGGTGAGATGGGCACCGTACCAACAAGGGTGAGCTCGCCGTAAATACCTGCATCGAGTTCGGCAGCAGCCGCGGCAGCGCCACCTCCCTGCGACCAACCCATGCAGCCGAATTGCGTTCCCGCACCAATATCCATGGCGCGGGCAGCGTGAACAATGGTTACGGCGTCAATGGCGTTGGTTCGATTAACCGTGTAATGGTGCCTTCCGGGAGTGCCCAAACCTTGGTAGTCGGTTGCGCACACGATCCAACCCTCGTCGATTAACGCTTGAAGGCCAGGTACGCCGTAATCGATGGACTGGGTTGACTCGGCCGAAAAATACACGGTGAGTTCACGCACCGGATCCGGTTGAGCAGATGGGCAGGCTGCGTCACCTAACCCGGTGGTTCCATGCGCCCAGGTCACCACCGGCAGGTTGGTTCCCCCACTACTGGGTGCAATAACCAACCCCGTTGACTCGGTGGCTACGCCCAACGAATCCTGCGATGAATACCGAATTCGCCAGGCACGAGCGCCGCGAATATTGGTTGCTATTTCATGACGTTCATGCACGGTTCCCAGATTCATGGCTGCATTTTAAGGGATGCTCGCCGCAATCGAAAGGGGCGGAAAGGGGGGCAAAATTGACATATTTGAGATTACTTGGGGGCGTCTGGCCGAATTCAGTTAATCAAAAATCCTCGTTGTGATCTCTTTCCACCATTCACTTGGCATATCTATTGCCAAACTCAACTCCACTTCTGCACAATTCAACTATGAAACTCCTGTCTTCCTATAAACGTTGGTCAGTGGGTCATTTGTCAAGGGTGTCCTCAGTGGTGAAGGTGTCCCTGCGGATAGCGGCTTCGAATGGCGGTTCATTGATGCAACGTGGTTCCAGGCCGTTTCCTATATCGCAGTCATGGCTCTCGAAACACTCACCGGCATCCTTTTACTCATCGCCGGGATTTTGGGACTGCGGGCATCGGGCAGTAGCCAGCGTTGGAATCATGTCCAGAAGTTGACCTTCCTTGGCGGATTCCTAGGACTCGGCATCTTCTTCTTTGGATTCATGGTGGTCGGTGGAAACTGGTTCATCATGTATTTGAATTCGCAGTGGAACGGGCTTGAGCCAGCATTCCAAAATTCGGTAATGACAATCACCATGCTGCTTTTAACAGTCGGCGTCATGATCGGTGGTCACCTGATGAAGGACAATGGCAACAGCGATAGTTGATTACTCAATGGTTCAATCTCGCGTCCACGAACCAATCTCTGTGAGTTGGGAAGGGAGCCATGTCCGTTACCCTGCGAACCGACTACCCCGTGAGGACGCTGAATATGGGGGTGGACGAATACCTTGGCGTTACGACGCGCCCGCAGCTTTGAATGCGGGGATCGTAGATGTGAACTGCGCTGTGCAGGATTTACCTACTGTTTCCCGGTAAATGGTTGCCACCCTTGCTGATAAAGATCGCCGAGCACTCGGCACGATCAAATCCACCATCTATAGAGTCGTCGTTACTGAACTGCCCAAGTCGATCGCCTACTAGCGTCCACTCATGCCGGATACTATTTCGGGATTGCCTCTTCACCCGCTCATCGTCCATGCCGTGGTCGTCTTGGTTCCGCTGGCTGCGGTGGGTGCGATTCTGATGGCCATCTGACCAAGATTCTCCCGTCGGTTCGGTGTGCTCGTTGTTCTAGTCGCCCTGGGAGCGGCAGTTGCCTCGTGGTTCGCCCGGGCCACGGGCCTGCAGCTCGACGAAATATTTGAGGCCGGGCAGAAACATATGGATCTCGGCGCGCGACCCTGGTGGCTCATAGTCTTTGCAGTGGCGGTCATCGTGATCGCTATCGTGGCCATCTACTTCGTCATTCTGACGGGAGACAGCGGAGCCCAAGCCGTGTGGAGCGATCGCTAAGGGTGGCATCGAACCGTTGACCTTCCGATTTTCAGGTGGGTTCAATCCAGTAACTGCGCTACGCCAACATGACAAGTTGAACACAAGCAACGACGGCAAGAACAAAAATTCCACCGACAACCATTGAAGGTAGCTGACGCGGAGTGACTGTCGGCGTTCTTTTAGCGAGGTTCGTGAACCTTGTCAGTGATACAGCGACTACTAATGCGGCAAAAACGCCAGCAAGAATTGCAAGTGCCGGCCGCTCTGTACCGGTGACTCCACCACGGACAAGTAGAAAACCGGTCACGATCACTGCAAGGCTCGTGCGAATCCACGACATGCGAGTTCGCAAAATTGCATAGACAGGAAGTTGTAGTTCCGAATTGGTGCTCATGCTCCCGTGTTCTCCATGAGTAAGGCCACTGCGATGGCGATAGCCACGATCAGCACTGCAATACCTAGTAGCGGCATGACTCGTGATTTAGGAATTGGCTTGCCGCTATTCATTGCAAGGTTTGTTCGTTTCCATTCGATCATGCCGATAATCGCGACCAATGCTCCAAGTGTGATGACCGCGAAAGCAATCACACCTACGGCAATCGCACCCTTTTCCGCGGCAACGAATTGATCGAGAGCTACCCCGCCCGCAATGAGTCCTAGGCTCGTTCGGATCCAAGCGAGAAATGTCCGCTCGTTTGCGAGCACATCGGGGTATCCGGCCTGTTGTTGCTCATCGCTCATGGAGACGAAGTCTAATGGTGGCCAAGGCAGTTTCCGATAATCGTTGGCACGGCACCCTCCAGAAGTGAATAGAGGAGCCTAGGCTGCTGTCGCACTTGTCGCTGCCGTCGTGGGGGTGGTGGGATTTGCCCCGGGTTCACAGATGCAGGTGAGTTCGTCGGCCGATGGTGGGCACCGTCGAGAGACTGGTCGATTCGTGGCCTGAGTTATTTGGTGACTCCAATCCGAACGGCGTTGTGGTTGCGCACAATTCCGACGGTGAAACGAACTCCGCCGTCGTCGAACTGATGGAGCCGAAGCTGAGTGGTTCAACGTTGACGTACACGGTTCGAGTTCTCACAAATGAGGGAGGCCCGGCTGAGGCTGGTGTGAACTACAACTTCGAACAGGTGTCGGTTTTCATTGACGATGTCCCAGTCTCAAGTTGGGCCTGCGAGAACCCGAATGGTGGTCTGGTGGATCCACCGGGTGTTCTCAATGCGCCGATTGCGCCAAATGTGTGGCGAAGCGAGTGCGAGATTAACGGCGGATTTCCCATACCGCAAAAGGGCTGAGGGAGATAAGTGGCCGGGGACGAGTGACTTATGAAGGGTCACACCTGCTACTGCATTACTCGTTTTGCGGAAGATGGTTGCCTGATCCCAATAACCACGTATCGACAACTAATCGCGCAGCGTGCACGTGACCAAGTTCCCCCGCAACAATTTCATCCCATGCTGCGAACAACAATCCAATATAAGAAGCCACAAGCCAGCGAGCGGGTTGATCGAGACGCAGCAATCCTTGTGCCTGTGTCTGAGCAATGTAAATGGCGAGCGGTGTAGCTACATCCTCCCAGTGCGTTTCTATGTCATTGGATTGCCCGGGGCTAATTCGCAGAAAGGTGGTGCGAGGTCCCAAGGGCATCAAACCCCGAGTGATGTCCATGAGTACTTCATCGAAATTTGCATTTTTTCCCAACGGAATACATTTCATGACCTGCCCGACTCTTTGCAGTGCATCGATTGCAAGCGCTTCAAGCAATGCTTCTCGCGTGGGGTACCTGTTAAAAATAGTTGTGCGGCTGATTCCTGCCGCGATAGCAATAGTTTGCAGTGTGGCATCCGGTCGCTTGGCCAATACCTCTGCGGCTGCATCGAGAATGCGGTCATTTTTGATCACCATGTTCAAAAGTTAACACGTATGTTCATTTTTATACTATTTTCACCTCATGACCACGACACTTCCCCGCGAAGCCCTTCCCGACCGACTCCGAGGTATTGCCCTTCTGGGGATTGTCGTGGTGAATGCCGCCTTTATTGGAATTAGTGCTGACGGTTTCACGCAGGATTCAGTGGATGGTGCGGCGAATCTAGTAACAGCCTTACTCGTTATTGCGCTGGCGGAGGGAAAGTTCTACCTACTTTTCTCATTTCTCTTTGGCTACAGCGCTGCGTTTATTTTGCGTGATAACTCCAAACCCAATCGACGCCGCTACCTTAGACGACTCTTTGCTTTATTACTCTTCGGCCTCGCACACGCGATTTTCTTTTTCGTGGGCGACATCTTGATCACCTATTCGATACTTGGTCTACTTCTTCTTGGGATCTCTCGATCTTCAGACAGAGTACTTCGCCGATGGACAATCGCAGCGATTTCCGTATCGGTTCTGCTCATTCTTGCAGTCACTTCACTCGCCGCTGCATTCCCGGAAGAATCCTCTGGCCTGGGCGAACTCAATAGTGCACTGGCAACGGGTTCTTTTGATGAAGCAACCCTCGCACGTTTAGAGGCACTTCCTGTGGTGTTCTTGGTACTTTTTTTCATACAAGGACCAATGGCTTTCGCTGCTTTCACACTAGGACTTCGAGCATCACGTATTCGCCTACTTGCTAACCCAGAAACCAACACAAAATTATGGCGCCGCCTGGCGCTTTGGGGCTGGGGAATCGGCCTACCACTGCAAGCAGTAGCTGCGGGGCTACAGGTGAGTGCAATAACAAGCGGAATTCAACTTTCACCCACAGGAGCAGCGGGGTTGGCACTTGGGTTCATCACCGCACCAATACTTACCGCCGGTTACATCGGCAGTCTCGCGCTACTTATTGCGCGCAAACCGAACTTCCTGTCGGTCATGGCACCTGCGGGCCGCATGTCCTTGACGGTGTATATCGGCGAATCAGCTTTGCTGACTTTGATCTTTGCCGGATACGGACTCGGCTACTTCGGTCAGTGGGGTGCACTCCCCGTCGTTCTCACCAGCATCGCTTCATGGGCAGTTCTGTCTATTTTCGCGTGGTTATGGATGAAGAGATTCACTCAAGGTCCACTCGAGCGCGTTCTTGCACTCATTACCGGAAAGAAGCAACCCGCATGAGATATCCGCTCGTTATTGGTGCCGTCGCGATTGCAGTGTTCATGTTGGCGCCTGTCCAGGTAGGAGCGACAACTTGGGCAATTCCTGTGGAGTCGAGCTCCACTGACCAAGTGCAGTTTGTCTGCCAGAACTCGGGTGCGGGATTGAGTGCCGTGGATGTGCTGCAAGCGACCGGCGAGCACAACGTATTCCTTGACTACTTCAGCGAATACGACCCCGAGGGTTTCGCAATCTTGTCCGACCCAGCATTATCGGACAAAACTATTTGGGCTCCCACAAACGCAGCATTCGAGAAACTCGGTAACGCCCCCGAGAGTGCATCGCCACAAGAGATCAAGGCGCTCCTCGGCTATCACATCACGCCACCACGGCGCACGGTTGAGGGTGATTACCCGATCATCACTTTTGAATACCTTGCAGACGGTGGGGAAATAATCCACCAAACTCGCACCGGAATCCTGACCGAATCCGATCAGCGGGTGCGAACCAAATTCGAAGACGGCGTTTATACGGTTGAGGGGGTTCGAATCGGACCAACAGCGTGGTGTACGCAGGCCGGTTCGATCTTCTCCATTGACCAGGTGATCACTGAAGTAGCTACACCTAACTTGCTGGAGCAAACTTTGGGACAGGCCATCTACTTCGTATTCTTCCAAAACCCCTTCCTCAGCGCGATCATTGCGCTCGGACTCGCGGCCCTCGTTGGATTCCTGATAATTCGACGTGTCCGAAAACGGCGGACTACTTAGACACTTAAGTAGTTCAGTGAACTCGTCCCTGACTCACTGGCTCAAGTGAAATGCAAGGGGAAAAGTGGAATCGACGTATGAGCGCTGTCATTGTTCGCGATGTCGACCGGATAACCCGTTGTGGGCGAGGCAGGTTTATCGAGCACCGCGATGGGGGCAGCTGCTGCCGATGTTGAGTATTTCGCGAAGGACAGGTTGCGAAACTCCTCAACTGCATCGTTGAAACAGTGGGATAATGCGACGATGCGGGCAACAAGGGTGATCTACGTTGAAAATGATCCAGCGTTGCGCGGGATCATGACCTCGATGCTCGACAATGCACCGGAACTCGAAGTATTACTGTCCACGGGGAGTCCGGCCGAGGCGCTTGCCTTTGTGCCGACCGCACCGGCTGACGTCGCACTCCTTGATCTTGCTCTCGGTGTTGACGAAATGAACGGAATCGACCTAGGTATCGCGCTTCGCCAAATGAATCCAAATATTGGCATCGTTATCCACTCGCAGTACCCGCTTGACTTCACAGTCGAGCGCGTTCCCGAGGAGTTGCGCATGGGTTGGTCCACCCTTCAGAAGTCTGGGCAAATGGAAATCGCCGACCTGGTTGCTCTGTTGAAGACAACGGCCATGGGGATCGCGAGTATGCACCACGGTGTGGCGTGGGACCCCGATGAATTCGAACATGGGGAGCACAGCAAACTGGCGAGGCTCTCGTCGCGACAGCGTTCGATCATGGGACTGACGGCTGGCGGGTTCACCCCGCAGCAGGTGGCCGAGCAGTTGGCGTTAAGCCATGAAGTGGTCCGCCAAGACCTGGTTCGCGCCTACAAGGTTCTCGTGCCGGAGCAAGCAGGCGGGAAGGATCGACGGACGCAGGCGGTGCTGACTTATGTCCGGTTGACGCGAGAAGAGCAGTGGAATTCCCCATGAAAACCGATTCCCACGAGCCAGATGCGAAAGTTCGGCGTTGGTGGCAATACATCGGGCCGTGGCCGCTCCGACCATGGGTCGTCTCACTGAGTGTGGGCGCAGGAGTCTTCATCGTGACAACGGCATCGTGGCGTGAGGGATTCGTGAACGATCCAGTACGAACGCTCGCGGAAGGGCTCTCCCTTGTTGGAGTGGCTGCTCTCGTGGTTGGGGTAACGACGACGGTTGCCACGCGACTATTGAGTGGTCGCATCCTGCACAGGTTGGTGCCTTATCTCCTCGTCCTCGCCGTCAGCGCAGCGCTGGCATCAGCCGGGATGTTGATAACCGAATTCGCCTTTGGAATCTCCAGCCAAGAGCCCTTGCTCGACCTGATCCAAAGAACCATCCGACTCACGATAGTTATGGCACTTGTTTTAGCTATTGCCGGGATAGCGGAAGACCGGCTTAGAAGACAGACACGGATCGCCGAAGAGTCCCTCAGTGAGCTAGATCGGCAGCATTCGCTCATGCTGATTCGTGAAGAACAATCGCGACGTCAATTTGCCATGCTGTTGCACGATCAAGTTCAAGCCGGTCTGATGACTGCGTGTCTCGAACTGAAGATGGCTACAACCGATGAAACATTGGTGAACCGTGAGCGGATCGATGCCGTGATTTCGCGTATCGACCACATCCGAGGGCTTGAGCTTCACCAGGCTGCGCGAGCGCTGAGTCCGGACCTGTCGAACCTCGGACTGCACGGAGCCCTGCGCGACTTGATGCGGATCTACGAACCTGCAGTGAGCGCATCCATCCACGTGGCGCCGGAGGTCACCCAGATGAGCCCCCCGCTACCGACGCAAGTTCTGCTCGCCTGCTACCGCATCGTCGAGCAAGGTGTTCTGAACTCCATCGTCCACGGCCAAGCGACCGAATGTTTGATCGCTGTGACCGTGCCCTCGGAGACGATGGTGTCCATAAAGGTAACGGACAACGGCACGGGTGCTGAGCAAACCGACAACGCTGGGGGATTCGGCTCAGCCGTCTTGGACTCCTGGTGCCGGGTGCTGGGTGGTTCCTGGGCGTTGGACTATCCGCCCGAGGGCGGCGCGCGTCTGATCGCGACACTCTCACTGGAATCGGGCGCCGATTTCGACCTCACTGGGGCAGACGTGTCACTCCAGTGACATTTAGTGGGCATCGCCGAAATGTGACTTAGCGTTAGGGCGCTTGCTCACTAGAGAGTGAGTTTCTAGTGTTGGGAGTCATTGATGTCGATTCTTAACTTGGTGGTTACTCCTGCTCGTTCACGCTCCTTCCTCGCCGTGTCTTCAACGCTAGTAATGATTGCCGGCATGTTGTTCGGTGCAACAATCGCTACTGCTAACTCGGTGCAGGTGCAGTCCTATGAGCGGGCCAGCCAAACAGACTACCTGTGATAGTCCACCTGAATCCATGAGTGAGTGGCGTGCTGCCTGGGCTGACCCCTATGACCCGATTTCCGGACCAACGTGGCATCCAAGTTGGGAGCGGTGGGCCAACAACGGCAACGGCGGATGGACCTGCACCAGAAGCATCACCTGGGCACGCACCCCTGTTTCCAGCGGATCAACAGCCAGGTCGTATGCCGTAGGTGACATCGGTCCCGGGGGTGGACTGGTGTTCTTGATTTCCGGCGGCAAGACATATGAAATGGCCCCCAAGGCATGGGGAACAGCTGGCGCAGTTGACCCGGACTGCAAACTGGTGCGAGTAACACGACATTGTGTGCAACCAGTGACGGCTATCGGTACTGGCGCAGCGAACACCACGGCGATCAATGGATCGCTGACGGCGGCAGTGCGTCATCTGGCTGCCAGCGGTCGCATCTGCATACCCCGGAGGTGGGTTCACCGATTGGTTCTTGCCATCCAAGGACGAACTTCAATGCGATGTACACATATAAGCTAGTGATGCCAGCGGAAAGGCTGGGTATCTACGGGTTTGACTACCGACAATTACTGGAGTTCGAGTCAGTTCGACGCGACCAACGCGTGGTACCAGTTTTTTTTGGATGATGATGGCGATCAGAACATCAACTTCAAGAGCGGCACGCTGCGGGTTCGTCCGGTCCGGGCTTTTTAGCCCTTCATCCCTTTATCTATTTATCACTTCTGCTTTTCGTTTTTCGTTCTTGGCTTTTGGGTCGAAGGGCCTCAGTGCCGCGTTCAACCCTTTCGGTCCGTTCCGAACTCCTGGGAGTTGGACTATCCGCCCGAGGGCGGTGCGCGTCTGATCGCGACACTCTCGCTGGAGTCGGGCGCCGATATCGACCTCACCGGAGCAGACGTGTCACTCCAGTGACATTTAGTGGGCATCGCCGAAATGTGACTTAGCGTGGATGCATGCGCGCGTTGTCCGCCATCGGTATGTCCGTTGCTCTCGCTGCCGCTATGTCCATTCCCCTGAGCGCACCGGCACACGCGACCGTGGGCACGGTAACGGCTGTTGCGATCTCTGATGGAGGTGAGTTGACATCGACGTTGACCGTGGACGGTGGCGGTGTTCCTAATCCTGCGGTTTCGTACCAGTGGCAGGCGAACACGGGTGCCGACAATGTGTTTGAAGACATTGGGGGAGCCATCTCAACTGTTTACAACGTTACCAGCGATCTGGAGTTGGCGGGCAGGTACATTCGGCTAGTCGTGACGCAGACGTCCGGTACGACCGTCGTGCTCACATCCAACATTGTCGGTGCGTGCACTGGAGGTGGCACCTTCACGATGACGGGCAACGTCGTTACGAGCTCCTTTGGCTGCCGCGGAACTGCGACCATTCCCGATGGCGTCACCACAATCGGAGCCGACGCCTTCAACGCATGGCACCCGAATCTTAGCGGGCGGAGTGACGTCAGTTCCGTTGTCTTCCCGTCGTCCTTGAGGATAATTGAAGATAAAGCCTTCTATGTTGCTGAGAAACTGACATCGGTGAACCTGGGGTCCGTGACCACCATCGGGTTCGAAGCCTTTAGTAGGAGCGGCCTCACATCGGTGGTGATTCCTAACTCAGTCACGTCGGTAGGCGCCGGGGCTTTTGAGTATACGAAGCTTGCATCGGTGACGCTGGGAACCGGGCTCACCTCGATCCCGGACCGCATGTTCAAGTTCGCGAGCTCAATCGGAATCCCGAGGTCAATCGGATCCGTGATCATCCCGGCCGGGGTCACGAGCATTGGGGCGGAAGCCTTTGGCTACACGGCCATATCATCGGTGACCATGCCGGGTGGCCTGACGAGTATCGGGAACGATGCGTTTAATAACAGCAAGCTGACATCGGTCGATCTGCCGGACAGCCTCACCAGCCTCGGTGTACGTGCCTTCGCGGGCGCACCGATGACCTCGATCACGATTCCATCAGCTGTGACATCGATCGGTTCTGACGCGCTGGGGCGTAGTCTGACGGAGGTCACGTATTGCGGGCCGAATCCGAGTATCTTCAACGGAGCCGGTCTGACCGCCGGGGTGACCCCAACGTGCGGGGATCCCGATCCAGCACCTGATCCCACCCCTGAACCGGCACCTGCACCCGGACCTGCACCTGCGCAGGCCCCGGCAACCGTTCCTTCAGTCGAGCCGGTCGTCGATCCGACACGTGAGCCGACAATTGAATTCGCATCGGAGGTTGCGCCGGCACCTGGGGCGAGCGTGCCAGGCATGACACCTGCGGTGATGAAAGAGATGACGGTCCGGGAAGTTGCTGCGCTTCCTGCGGCAGCGATCAAGGCCTTGCCGGTGCGGACGATCTCCTCGATGTCCTTGCGTCAACTCCGGGCCCTGCGCTCGGTGCAGGTGGCGGCTTTGCGTCCGGTGCAAGTGGAGTCGCTGCGCGCCAAGCAGGTGGCGGCTTTGCTTCCGGTGCAGGTGCGGGCTCTGCGCCACAAGCAAGTGGAGTCGCTGCGACCTAAGCAGGTGGCATCGCTGCTCCCGAAGCAGGTGAAGTCATTGCGTCCTAACCAGATAGCCGCACTCCCGGTTTCAGGAATGCGGAAACTGAATCGAAGTACTTTGGGTGCAATGACGCCGGGTGCGGCCCGCGCGTTGTCGGTGAAGCAGATCGGAGCTATTCGGACGAAAGTTGTGTGGGGTATTTCGCAGCCCGCATACGCGGGAATGACCTGGCTTACAACAGCGGGCAATGAAGCAAGCAGCGGGATGGTTTCGTTAGCCTGCAACCTGATGTGACGTTGTAATGAAAACTGCTAAGTCGGCCAACATGCAGCTCAAACTTCTAGCCTTTGTGGGGTATTCGTGGTGGGCAGATCATCCACCAAACTCGAACGGAAATTCTGAATTAATCCGATCAATGCGTGCGAACTAAATTCGAAGACGGCGTCTACACGGTTGAAGGCATTCGCATCGGAGTAACAGCGTGGTGTACGCAGGCCGGTTTGATCTTCTCCATTGACCAGGTGATCATTGAAGTAGCTGCACCTAACTTGCTGGAGCAAACTTTGGGAAAGGCCATCTATATCGTCTTCTTCCAAGACCCCTTCTTCAGCGTGATCACTGCGCTCGGACTCGCGGCCTTCCCGTCGGTTAGGGAGAGGCTCGGGACTCCCAACGTCGTTGAAATCGACTTGAATCGGAAGGCGGTCTAGACGGAAGCTTCAGCATCACGCACGAGGTTTACCGGCACTTTTTCGGTAAATTCAGTTGCGTAGCAGCATGATTACCGGTATTTTACCGGTATGAAGCGGGATGAGTTGTTGGAGCGCATCGAAACCAGAGTTTCCCCTGAGGACCGAGAAAGAATTGGTGCGGCTGCGCGCGCGCGCCATGAGTCTGTTGCCAAGTTCGTCTCACGTGCCGCCCTCAAGGAGGCAGACGACGTTTTGGGACGTGAAGTCGACGTCACGAGAATGCCGGTTGAGCAATTCGATGAGTTGCTGTCTGCACTTGATCAGCCTGCTCACGTCCTGCCGGCTCTTGCTCGGTTGGCGAGCCGTGAGCGCGTAGCAGTCCGACGTTGACCCTCTTCATCTCGGAAGTACTTGGCGAGCATCATTCGCTTGAGGAGTTTGAATCCGATCAACCTGAATTAGACAGATGGCTCAAGCAGGAAGCGAGAGGAGCACACACTCAAGGAATGGCGCGGGTGACCGTTTGGTGCGAGCCCGACTCGGGTGTGGTGGTTGCGTTCTTCGCAATCACGCCGACACAAATTTCACCGGATGGAATCTCAAGATCAGCACGCGGGGGCTACTCGAGCCCGATACCGGGCTACCTCATTGCCAAATTGGCTTTGGCAAAATCAATGACCGGCAGGGGATTCGGGGGAGAACTCCTGCTAGATGCGCTTGAAACCGTCTCGGCAGCAGCGAACGCTGGTTCCGGACGTTTGGTTGTGGTTGATTCCATTGATGATCGTGCATATGAGTTTTACAGGCACCACGGATTCACACCCATCGGTGAAACCTTGCGACTCTTTGCCCACATCCCCGATGTGACGGCATCTATCGCAGCTGGCAGATACGGCCCAAAGTCTTGTGAGGAGATTTCATGAAATTTAAGGGAACTGCTCAAAGACTTGCGGGGGTGGTGTGTGCACCGGCGCTGGTCGCGGGGCTGGCAGGTGCAATGACTCCGTCGGCTACGGCGGCCGCAGCTTTCGAGCCGAAGTTGTCGTATTTCACGTGCATGTCAATGATTCTGGCGATGCCGCGGAGCTGAAGGAAGATTTCGTTTGGCCCGTTCGCCTGATGACATCACTCACGTGGATCTAAATATTTGTTTCTTAGTTTGCGCGTTTGGCTAGCGCTAAAACGTTTGCATGGTGTGAGGTGGATCCGTGCTCGTATACAACTTCCATGATGGTGACCGAACAATGGCGAACTTACTCGGCGGTAAGGGCGCCAACCTTGCCGAAATGACGAAACTCGGGCTACCTGTTCCGCCCGGCTTCACCATTACCACCGAAGCATGTCGGCACTATTTGGCACAGGGAACAATGCCTGATGGGCTCGAGGCGGAGATCACCTCGCATATTGAAAGCCTGGAACAGTCGATTGGACGAATCTTGGGCCATGCCTCGGACCCCCTGTTGGTATCTGTTCGGTCGGGTGCGCGGTTCTCCATGCCGGGCATGATGGAAACGGTTTTGAACATTGGGCTCAACGACCAAAGTGTCGAAGGGCTCGCCCAAATATCCAAGGATCCTCGGTTTGCATGGGATGCCTACCGCAGGTTGTTGCAAATGTTTGGAAAAACAGTTTTGAACATTGAAGGCGAGCAATTTGAGCACCGGCTTGATGCAATGAAGGTGACCGCCGGTGTCATGACCGATTTTGAGTTGTCACCGGTGCAGTTGCAAGATCTCGTTTCCCAGTTCAAGGACGTCATTGCACGGGAGTCTGGGTCCCCGTTTCCACAGGATCCCCACCAGCAGTTGATGAGTGCGGTCCGCGCAGTCTTTGACTCCTGGAACACCGAACGTGCGATTTTGTATCGTCGCCGCGAGGGTATTCCCGCGGATTTGGGAACCGCGGTGAATGTTCAAGCAATGGCTTTTGGGAATGTTGGTGAAGGATCTGGGACCGGAGTGGCGTTTACCCGCGATCCCGGATCGGGGGAAAAGGGACTCTATGGCGATTATCTTCCCGATGCTCAGGGCGAAGACGTAGTTTCCGGGATTCGCAACACCTTGGCCCTGCACGATCTCGAAAGTCTTGACAAGCCAGCTTTCGATGAACTTTTGTCGATCATGAAAATTCTCGAGGGCCACTACCGCGATATTTGTGACATCGAGTTCACCATCGAGCGTCACAAGTTGTGGATGCTGCAGACCCGTGTTGGCAAACGTACAGCTGGTGCGGCGTTCCGGATTGCAATCCAACTGGTCGATGAGGGTGTCATCTCAATGGATGAAGCAGTTGAGCGGGTGAGTGGTTCCCAGCTTGCCCAACTCATGTTTCCGCAGTTTGCGGCAAATTCGACGATGGAATTACTGGCAAAGGGAACAAATGCCTCACCGGGAGCAGCCGTGGGGAAAGTGGTATTCGATTCTGCCACGGCAATTGAATGGGCAGCCCGTGGCGACGATGTCATTTTGGTGCGACGGGAGACCAACCCTGATGACCTCGGTGGCATGGTGGCCGCCGCCGGAATTCTGACCAGTCGTGGTGGCAAAACCTCGCACGCGGCAGTGGTCGCGCGAGGCATGGGCAAGACAGCGGTCTGCGGTGTTGAATCCATTGAGGTGCGCGGCAAGGACAAGAAACTTCGCGTGGGTAGCCGGGAGATTCTAGAAGGAGATGTCATCTCTATTGATGGAAGCACAGGTGATGTCTTTTTGGGCGAAGTACCGGTGGTTCAGAGTCCTGTTGTTCGTTACTTCGAGGAGGGTCTTGAAGCTGCCATCACCGACGCCGATAATGCCACCGTTGAATTGGTGCGTGCAGTCGACCGGATCATGCGTCATGCTGATGAAAAGAGGAGACTTCGCGTTCGAACGAACGCTGACAATGGTCCGGATGCGGCCCGCGCGAGGCGGATGGGGGCGCAGGGCATTGGTCTGTTGCGAACCGAGCACATGTTCCTTGGAGAGCAGAAGAAGTACATCGAGAAACTAATTCTGGCCAATACCGAACAATCCCGAGAAGCAGCTCTCGAGGCGCTCTTGCCCTTGCAAATAGCTGACTTCACCGAGGTTCTGGATGCAATGGACGGACTTCCGGTGACTATCCGTCTGATCGATCCACCGTTGCACGAATTCCTGCCTGATCGCACGGAACTCGCGATCGAGGTCGCATTAGCAAGCGAACGAGGCGAGATCGATGAAGAGAAAGTCACCCTGTTCCGCGAGGTAAACCGTTTGGCAGAGCACAATCCAATGTTGGGTCTTCGCGGAGTGCGTCTCGGTTTGGTTCTTCCTGGTCTTTTTGCCCTTCAAGTTCGGGCGATCTGCGAGGCAGCCTGCGCTCTGCGAGCGAAGGGCAAAGATCCACGGGTGGAAATCATGATTCCATTGGTTGCTGCCGCCGCGGAATTAGTGATCACCCGAGAGGAAGTTGAACGTGTGGTTGCTGAAGTGGAGAGCAAGGAGAACTGCTCCTTGGGAGTTTTGGTCGGCACCATGATCGAATTGCCTCGGGCTGTTCTCACGGCTGACCGAATTGCCGAATCTGCCGAATTCTTCTCATTCGGCACTAATGATTTGACGCAAACGACATGGGGATTTAGCCGCGACGATGTTGAAGCATCCTTTTTTAGTCCTTATCTCGAGATGGGTATCTTCTCGGTTTCCCCATTTGAGTCAATTGATCGAGAGGGCGTTGGTCAGTTGGTGCGCATCGCAGTTGAAAAGGGCCGTGCAGTTCGCCCGGGCTTGCATTGTGGAGTCTGTGGTGAGCATGGTGGAGACCCTGCATCGGTGCATTTCTTTGATGAAGTCGGTTTGGATTATGTTTCATGTTCTCCGTTCCGAGTGCCGGTAGCGCGACTGGAAGCAGCTCGCTCCGCAATTGCTCGTTCAGGCGCTGTCGGAAGCGACACTCGCTGACGCCATGACAACCAATTTTCTGCTGAGAACCAACAAGTTTTGTGCGTATAACGACAATGGCGAGGAAGGTGACCGGCAAGTATCAAGCATAGACAAAATAGGAGATTTCGGGTACAACGTGCGCATCCGAGATATTTGCCTGCCACAAAATTTTGATAAGAGTTTTGGGTACGAGGTCGTTACCAAAATGTGACTGGAAATTTCTCGCCTTATGGGAAGGTCTCTGCTAATTTCCAATAAACCTAGCTCCCGCAAAGGTATATCGTCGATGAAAGGAAACGCGAGTGAGAGATCGTAAACGCCTCCTAACGAGGCTAGCTCCAATACCGTTGGTGGTTGTGTTAGCAGCCTGTTCCAGCGGTGGCTCCGACCAAGGCGCAGAAGATTCAGCCGGTGGTGGTTCAGATACCGCAGCCGCTGAAGGTATGGGTCCTGGTCCAGCCGTGAAGGAAGCCACGTTCGACCAGAATGGGCTGGTTGATTACACCCAACAGCCATATACCCCAGAGGCCTACGCAGCCGCTGCGAAGGTGAATGACGGGGACGATGACTGCTCGTACTACGAGACGAGCAAGAAGGACTACTCCGGTCAGAGCATCACAGTGCTCGCACCACCGCCCCCCAACATGGGTGAGCCAATGGCTCAGCACGGTGCGATGTTTAAGGAGCTGACCGGCGGAGACGTCATCATCGAGAACGTCTCGGTGGGCGAGCTTTACTCCAAGGCTCAGACCGCCTTCCAGACTGGCGTGAGCCCCTACGACGTGACCGTCAACTTCTCGACGTGGATCGGTGACTTCGGCGACTTCTACTACGCAATTCCGGAGGAGTACACTTCAGGAACTGGCTCACTCGCCACGATGCTGCCGCTCTACAAGGAGATCTACAAGTGGGACGGCGAGACGAAGCTCTTCGGCATTGACGGTGACCGTCACTTCATGAAGTACCGCACCGACGTCCTGAACGATCCGGCGGCACAGGCTTACTTCAAGGAGCAGACTGGCCAGGATCTGAAGGTTCCCGAGACGTGGACCGAGTACAACCTGATCGCTTCGACCCTGAACGGCTTTGAGGTTGCTTCGCAGCCTGCTGGCGTTCCGCTGGCCGGATCGGTCGAGATCATGAAGCGTGACGACCTCATGTGGTCGGCGTTCATCAACCGTGTTGCTCCGTACGCCAAGAACCCGAATGTGACGACCGGTTTCTGGTTCGACGAGAACATGACTCCTCAGGTGAACAATCCTGGATTCGTCCGCGGGTTGACGGAGTTCGTTGAGGCAACCAACTACGTCCCACAGGGCGGCCAGAACTTTGGCCTCTCCGATGAAATCTCCGCGTTCGGTTCAGGCCAGGGCATCTTCTCCTACACGTGGGATGACGCTTGGTCGCAGGCCAACCAAGATGACAGCCCGATTCGCGGAAACGTCGAAGCGGCGCCGAACCCTGGTGCAGAAGAGGTGTGGAACAGCGAGACACAGCAGTGGGATACCCCCGAGGGTGGCGTTAACCGTGCGCCGTACATCGCATGGGGATGGTCATCTGCGATCCCGCAGGGCTCAGAGAACAAGCAAATGGCTCTGGACTTCCTGTGCTTCTTCGCAAATGAGGCGAACTACCAGGTCGACCTGACGATCGGGCGCACTGGTGTGAACCCGGTTCGCGAGGAAAGCTTCGTGCCAGAGTTCTGGGTTGAAGGCCTCGGCTGGCTGCCCGGTCCGACGCAAACGTGGATTGACACGTTGCAGGAGTACAACACTGCGTCAAACCGCGTCTTCGACCTGCGGGTTCCGGGCAACGGACCGCTCATGGCTGCACTTGCAGACGGAGTGGCACTTGCTCTAGCTGGTCAGAAGGATCCGCAAGCTGCGCTGGATGAGGTTGCGCAGAAGTGGGAGCAGATTGTGCAGGACATCGGTGAGGATCAAATCAAGGAGGCCTACCAGGCCGTTATTGACTTGGAAAACTCCTGATCTGATTCACAGCTCATGAATGGATGTCGTTCCGTGGGGGTCGTATGGCCCCCACGGAACGCATTCTTGGGCACAATCGCCTGCCGAACGTGGCAGTAAAATTCACCCTACTGCGATGTAACTAACTGGCTGAAGGAAGCGAACACGTGGGTATAAATTTTTACAAGCGCCTGTTCTTGCTGCCTGGCCTTTTGCTGTTGATCGCCATCATCATTTTCCCTTTGCTTTTCTCCATTCGAGTGAGTTTCTCGAGTTGGAACGTCTCGCGCTCGGGTCTTGACTTTGTTGGTGGCGCTAACTGGGCTCGCATGTGGTCCGACGCAGATTTTTGGGGGGCGATGCTTCGCCTCCTGAATTTCGGAGTTGTCACCACTTCAATTCAGTACATTCTCGGCTTCATGCTTGCTCACTATGTGTGGCAAGGCATTAAATCTGGTCGGTTATTCCGTCTCATCTGGCTGGTGCCACTTATGACCACGCCCAGCATCATGGCCATTGTTTGGCGCTCGATTTTCCGCGAGGATATTGGTGCGGCAAATGGTTTGCTGAAGTCAGTAGGGCTCAGCACTATTGGCTGGTCCACTGAGATAGTTCCCGCCATGTTCACGATCTATGTCGCAGAAATCTGGCAGTGGACACCCTTTATGTTCCTGTTCTTGTTGGCCGGCTTGCTGATTCTGCCCAAGGAACCTTTCCTCGCCGCAGAGATTGATGGATCCTCACCAACTCGAACGTTCTGGCGCATCACCTTGCCGCTTATGGCTCCCATAAGTATTGGCGCCATTCTCATTCGCTTGATTGAGAGTTCCAAGATCTTTGACTCCATTTTCGTTCTCACTTCTGCGGGGCCAGGAAATGCCACCGAGACACCGACCTACTTCCTGTGGAAACGAAGTTTGACTGAATTCCAGATTGCTTACGGAGCGACACTGGCACTGACATACTTGATCGTCATGATCATTGTGTTGACCATAGTTGCCAAAGTCCTGACGTATATTTCCCGTCCGAGGGGTTGGTAATCATGTCTAGAATCTTTAAATATGCATTCGTGATTTTCTGGACTCTCTTTGTCTTGGCACCGCTGAGCTGGGCTCTGGTCACGAGTTTTAAAACGCCCGCGGCAGTCAACCAAGGTGCTACCTTCATCCCTTGGGTTCAGTTTGACCCCACCCTTGATGGCTGGAAGGACATTCTTGGCATTAGTGGGTACGCCAACCTGATTCCAAACATGATCAACAGCATGATCATCACTTTCTTTGCTTCGTTGATCAGCGTGACTTTGGGTGGCCTTGCCGCTTACGGCCTCTCCCGTTTCCGTTACGGGTGGAAGTATTACGGCAATTCGGACATTATTTTCTTCTTTATTGCACAGCGCATCCTGCCACCGGTTGTCCTCGCCATCCCGTTCTTCCTGTTGCTGAAGAATCTGCGGCTTCTCGACACACACCTCGGACTCATCCTGGTTTTGACCTCAGGTCTGATGCCCATTGTCGTCTGGTTGATGGTCGACTTCTTCAATCAGATCCCACGAGAGATCGATGAAATGGCGATGCTGGAAGGCTGTAACCCATTGCAGGCATTCCGACGCGCGATCTTGCCGCTGTCCAAGCCGGGAATCGCGATCTCTGCGATCTTTGCGGTCATCTTTGGCTGGAACGATCTGTTCTTCGCCTTGGTGTTGACTTTCACTGAAGTTAAGACCCTGCCAGCTGCCGTTGTGGCTCTGAACGGAACGGTGACGCCGTTCTGGACCCTGGCTGCCTCGGCAATATTCTCGATTTTGCCCTTGATTGGATTCGTCTTTGTCGTTGAACGTTACTTGGCAAAGGGCGGATTCTCGGGAGCCGTTCGATGAAGGATCAAAAGTGAGCCTAGAACTAAAAGATCTCGGTATAACCGATGGAACGGACATGATCCTCGAGGGGATCACCTACACCTTCGAGCCAGGGCGTGTTTATGTGCTCATGGGTCGCACGTTGTCGGGCAAGACCTCGCTCATGCGAACCATCGCTGGTCTCCTGGACTTCACCGACGGGGATATGTACTTCAACGGCGAGGACTTCGATGTCCTGCCGACTTGGAAGCGCAGCACATCGATGGTCTACCAACAGTTCATCAACTACCCCAACAGAACCGTCCTGGGTAACGTGCTATTCCCACTTTTGCGCTCGGGTCTATCCAAGGCCGAAGCGAAAGCCAAGGCCCTTGAAATGATTGACAAGGTTGGGCTTTCAAGCTTTGCTGATCGCAAGCCTGGGCAGTTATCCGGTGGGCAGCAGCAGCGCGTCGCTATTGCTCGCGCTCTCATTCGGAACTCAAATATCCTGCTGCTCGATGAACCACTCATGAACTTGGATTACAAGTTGCGTGAGCAACTACGAGAGGACTTCCGCGAACTGTTCACAACATCGAAAGACTCGGTCACAATTTATGCAACGACAGAGCCTGCAGAAGCATTGCTGGTCGGCGATGAACTTCTAGTAATGCACGAAGGTCGGATAATTCAGTCGGGGGTACCCGCTGAGGTTTTTGAAAATCCGAATTCGGTGACCGTTGCACAAATCGTGAACGAGCCACCCATGTCAGTTTTGACGGCTGAGATCTCCAACGGAACCTTCTCCATTGGTCATCGAATGAAATCACAAATTCCCGCTCATCTTGTGGGTTTGCCCGATGGCGATTACCAGGCAGGATTCCGGGCGAGTGAACTGACCATTGGATCTGAAGGTGACATGAAAGAAGAAGGCGAAGTTGACGTTGCTGAGGTCGCCGGCTCTGAAACTCTGATTTATCTGAATACCCCAACCGGCTACACCATTGTGCAGGAAGAAGGTATTCATCAGTACATCTCTGGGGACAAACTTGGGATCACCATTCCACCCGAGCGTGCGTTCCTTTTCGACCTAAGCGGCAATCTTGTCGTCGCTCCGGGAAATTAAGGGGTCAAGGTGGCATCGGTAACGTTTTCCAACATCGGGCAGTCATACGACCTCAGCCCAGATGAATCGACGTGGGCACTCAGACCCATCGATGTCGAATTCAAATCGGGTTTGACCTACGGTCTCGTTGGCCCCTCAGGCTCGGGAAAGACCACGATGCTGAACCTGATCTCAGGTATTGTTAAGCCCACTCAGGGGCAAATTTATTTCGACGAGACTGACGTAACCAAAATGTCGATTGCTCAGCGAAACGTCGCGCAGGTCTTCCAGTTTCCAACCATCTACAAGCAAATGACGGTTTTTGGCAACCTGGCGTTCCCACTCAGTTGCCGAAAATGGTCAAAGAACAAGATCAAGGACCGCGTTGAGAGCATCGCTGACCAGATTGGCCTCGGTGAGACACTCGGGAAATCGGCCAACAAGCTTCGTGCCGACGAGAAGCAGTTGGTCTCGCTCGGGCGCGGTCTCGTTCGTGACGATGTCACCGCTTTATTGATGGACGAGCCGTTGACCGTTATTGACCCTCAGTACAAAGCTGAACTTCGTCGAAAGATCAAGAAGATCGTTGCAGGCAAAGGCATCACCATTATTTACGTTACCCACGACCAATACGAAGCCATGACTTTTGCCGATGAAATTTTGGTGATGAATGTCGGAAGTGTCGTTCAACGAGGTCAGCCCGAGGAACTCTTTGAGCGGCCAAATTCCCGATATGTCGGAAATTTCATTGGATCTCCCGCGATGAACTTCATTAGGGGGGTTGTTGATCAAGGTCAGGTTTCCATCGCCGGTCAGAGGTTGGAGGTATCAACCAGTGTGACCACGCTCGGAGGTGCTGAAATTGAAGTGGGCATCCGTCCGGAGTACGTCCCGGTTATGGAGGCCCAAGGCCCCAATGTGATCACAGCTGAGCACATATCCGTGAGTGACATGGGATCAACCAGAGTCCTCAACTGTAAAATTGGCGACGACATTATTCGCGCCAAGATTCTCCGCGATCAACCCGTGCCGAAGTTAGGGCCAATCTACCTACACTTGCCATCCGAAAAGTTGCTCGTTTATCAGGATGGTGAGATTGTTTGACCCTATACAAGTGAAGAGTTTTTCGATCAAAAAATCTCAAGATGCGGAATGAAAATTACGTGTATTATAAGGCCAGTTTAGTTACTGATTGAGCGGTACTCGCCTGGCGTGACCCACTAAAAAGGTTCACCTAGCGTGACTCACCTAGGACGGAAGGAAGCGAAATGAGAGATGGCATGTTCGTCATCGATGCCCACACGGGCTTCTGGGACGCAAGCAAGGAAAATATCAAGAACGAATACGGCTTGGCTTTCGCCGAGACCTTCTATGCATTTCAAACTGGCTTCAATCCGCCAGATCCACAGTGGACAATGGACTTCGACAAGGAGTTCCGCAAAGTTGACCCAGATTGGTACCTCTACCACATGTTCGTTCGTGGAGACATGGACATGACAATCCTTTCCACTCAGGTGCTAATGGACTTCTACCACGAAGGCTTCACGCATCCCAAGCGCAACATGGAAATGGTTGCTCGCGCACCAGAGCGTTTGATCGGTCTCGGTGGTGTCGACCCTCGCGATCCAATGGCAGTGCACCAAATGCGCCAGCAAGTTGGCGAGTACGGCATGAAGGGCTTCAAGTGGTACACCGCCGAATGGCGCGGTGAGTCACGTGGTTGGAAGGCCAATGACCCAGCAGTGTTCCCTTGCTACGAAGAGGCAATCTCCCTCGGCATTAAGAACATGCACTTCCACAAGGGCCCGGCGGTCGAGCCATTGTCCATGGAGAAGTTCGACGTCTACGACATCGACGAGCCATCGTCCTTGTATCCGGAATTGAACTTCATCGTGGACCACATTGGATTGCCGCGTCTTGATGAATTCTGCTGGATTGCTGCACGCTCAACCAATGTGTACGCCTCCCTCGCGGTTGCCAACGCGTTCATCCACCACCGCCCACGGTACTTCGGCGAGATGATGGCGAACCTGTTGTTCTGGCTCGGCGAGGACCGGATCATTTGGGGCACCGACTTCCCCATTTGGTACCCACACTGGATCATCGATGAATTCATGGAATATCAGATTCCAGAGGACATCGCTGACGAGTTCGGCGTTCAGCTCACTCCTGAGATCAAGCAGAAGATCCTCTCCACAAACGTTGCTCGTCTGTACGAGATCGACATCGAGGCCAAGAAGAAGGCCATCGAGAACGATGAATTCAGCCAGCGTCGCAAGGAGTACTTGGCGGGTAACGTCGAAGTTGCATTCGCCTAAGCAGTACTCCGTATCTGATTAAGAAATGAGGTCGTTGTTCATGTCCAGTTCCACCATTGATGCAAATGCGGTTCTCGAGGCAGCGGGAAGTGTTCCCGATCCCGAGATTCGCATGACTTTGGGAGAGTTAGGCATGATCGACGAAGTCGAGGTAGGTGAAGGCGGTAGCGTTATTGTGCGCTACCACCTCACCTCACCTCTGTGCCCCTCTCCATTTGCCATCACGATTGGCAAGGAAGTTCGGCGACGCGTGCAACTCGTAGACGGTGTTGAAAAGTGCACTGTGGAAATCCGGGATCACTTTATAGCCGATGACATTGCGGCACGCGTCAATGAAGAAGAAATTACAAAGGATGCACCATCATGGCTGTGAGATATGAAAGTGGAAGTTCCTATTTCCCTGGGTACACAACCAGTGACTCCACAATTGAGTACCTACAACCAAGTGAGATTGCTCAGCGGGTTCTCAAGAACCGAAGAGAGTTGGCGTTGCTCGAGTTGCCGTCAGTCATGCGAGTTGCTGAGATCCTGGCGGAACGTGTGCGCCGGCCTGATGTCTGGATCCGAAATGCTGTCACCACGATTGACCGTTTCGGGCGCGAGGTGTGCGATAGCGACTTAGCGGCGACTCTCGTGGTGTGTCAGCAGGATCCCATGAGTGCCGAGTTATTACTGGAAAATTATCGTCGCCTGCACGCCGATGTCTCGAATGTTCAAATGGCAGCCCTCATGTTCGGTCCAAAATTGTGGCTTGCACTTAACGGGGTTGTGTTTGCCTGGGACGAGGGCTATGCCGAGCGGCCGCGTGTCCACATAGCCAACAGTGCCAAGGGTGACTTTGACCCAGGAGTCCGGTTATTCATGCTGAGTTTGATTGGTACCGGGCTGAACTTCGACGAATTGGCCACTATTCGTGTGAAGGACGCAGGATCATTAGACGAATCCGGAAATCTCGTACCTAATTTGCGTAGTAATCCACTCGCTCTCGAGTATGAAACTGATGAAGGACGCCGAATCACTTTCTTTGGCGAGGAAGCCAGAGCTACCCTCATCGCCGCACTTGTTGATCGCGATGTGACGGACGATGATCCGCTCATTGCCCCGTCCGACGCCTTCGATGAATTGCGAGCCGGTGCTGAGTCGCGTGGCAGATCCACCATCGAGTCGAACAGCAGGGTCGACAGAGTGTTGTGCAGCACAGTGGGAAGTTTCTTTTTGAAATGGGGCATTCCAGGCCGAAATTTCTACGCTGAAAATGGCCTTCCTAATCCATACGACAAGAATTAGATCTGACTCAACGCAATCCCTCATGGTATGGACAACATTCGTTGGGTCCCCAACCAGGACACCTGCTCAGAGATCCGTGGCAAGGTTCACAAGTCCCGTCTTGAGCGCGGCATTCTCAGCGGGGCCGGGGGGCCGGTCACATCCTTTGAAGGTGAGTTGGAGATCGTCGCTGAATTTCTGCATGAAGAGTTCGGTGAACTGACCTCCACCGGTTACCGCGCCGCGGTCGTTCACGGAAACTTGCCCGATGTAAAAAGTTGGGATTATCCGGGTGAGTGGGTCACTCCTTTCTATCCCGAACTCGCCGACCGTTTTGTGCGGGATGGACGTGGCTATCTCTTCTCCACGAGTGGTTCTTTCACGCTGGCGATTCACCGAATTTTTCTGGCCCAATAGTCAACTCTTTGTGCCAATAACTCCTATTATTTGTTCATGGCAAAAAAGGTAAGAAAGTCAAACCTCAAGAATGCAACTGAATTCGGTTTCCTTGGAGTGATTGTGGCTCTCGGGTTCACCTTATTCTGGCCGGCAGTTTACTGGGCGAATTTGATCGTCAATAGCCTCATCGGTTACGTTATTGCCTTCTCCATCAATTTCCTTTTCAGGACCGTCAAATACCGAAACAAGCCAGCATCATCCTGAATCAGTTCGAACTTAACCGCTGAAAGCGTTATGCGGCTTCGCTGCGGCTGGCATACTTCGGGCTCTGCCCTAACTGGGAGTAGCGTGGTGCGATAAATTGGAGGTCACAGGTGAGGTTGACTCAGTCACTTAAAGCGGGCATTCCAATCTTTTTAGTGGCGACCAACATGCGTGCTGGCTTGATCTTGATTGGACCACTTCTCCCAATCCTGCAGCAGCAGTATGGAATTGGAGTTATCACTGAGGCAGTACTTGGTGCAGCGCCACTTATTTGCTTCGCACTCTCCGCGCTATTCATGGCACGATTGATTCGATGGGCTGACACCAATCGAATTATTACCTATGGAATCACGCTCATCACGGCGTCATTGCTTTTACGGACACTCTTCGAACTACCAGGACTGCTTGTCTTCTCGATATCACTGGGCATCGCGGTGGCCGTACTCAACTACATGCTGCCCGTGTGGGTTCGGGAAAACAACACCGGCAACCCAGGTTTGGTCACGGGTACCTACGCAGCGCTCATGGGGATTTTCTCTGCGATAGCTTTAGCGATAACCGTTCCACTAGCGGAGGCCACGGATCTGTCATGGCGATTGTCCATGCTCCCATGGTTCATCCTCGGTCTTGCCGCAACTATTTTGTGGTGGACAAAATTCCGCGGCAAAAAGTTGCCCAAGTCGACGGAGAAGATCCCAAGTTTTTGGCGTAGCCCCATCCTGCACAACAGGAAGGCTTGGGCACTCACCCTCCTTTTTGGAATGTTGAATATGATCCATTACGCATCTGCGATCTGGATGCCCACCATCTTGGTGTCAAAGGGAATGGCACTGGTTGATACTGGCTTCTTGGTAGCGCTGGCGACTCTCATAGGGTCGCTGCTCAGCCTTCTAGTGCCACATTTTGCTGCTCGCGGAAAGGACTTCCGCTTACCTTTGATTGGATTCTCTCTGATACTCGTGTTCGCATATATTGCGATCGCGGTGTCCACGGGGCCGATTCTGTGGCCGCTGGTTATCCTGGCGAATATTGGGGTTTACACCACCTTCTCCCTGACTTTGTTCCTGGTTGTCCACCAAAGCAGCAATGAAGACACCACCAAGAATCTCTCTATCATGATGCAGAGTTTCGGCTACCTACTTGCCACCACGGCGCCAATATTGCTGGGGGTGGCCTTCCTCATCACTGGCAACTGGGGCACGAGCTTATTCGTTCTCGTGGTCTTGGCCGTGTTCCAAATTCTACTTTCCTTCAAGACAGGTAACAAGCAGAAAATCTAAAGACGGGGGCCGCTATCCTTGCTAGTGTTTGCGAGGTTGCGTGGCCACTAACGCTAAATAAATCAAGGAGACTGCCATGAAGGCACAAGTTCTAAACAAGTATGACGAGTCCTTGACTGCTGAGTCTTGGGTGGATTACGAGGACGTTCCAGATCCCAAAATCACCAACCCCAATGATGTGTTGGTGAAAATTGGTGGGTCCGGTGTTTGCAGAACGGATCTTCACGTCATTGAAGGCGTGTGGAAACCGATCATGGATCCGGACGGCAATAGTTTGCTCCCCCTCATTCTCGGTCACGAGAATGCTGGTTGGGTGGAAGAGGTTGGCGCTGGCGTAACCAACCTTAAGAAGGGTGACCCGGTCATTCTTCATCCTCGAATTTCATCGGGAATTGACATTGAGCACCGACGTGGTGAAGACATGCATGGTTCCGGATCTTTCCCAGGTTTGAGCGAGAATGGCGGTTACGCGGAAGCGCTCGTGACCTCGGAGCGCAATATTGTTCCCCTTCCGAAGTCGCTCGAACCCAAGGCGGTTGCTGCCTATGCGGACGCAGGCCTGACGGCGTACCACGTGGCAAAGAAGGCTTCACGAGTTCTTTTGCCAGGTCAATATGTCGTCGTCATTGGTGCAGGCGGACTTGGTCATATTGGTATTCAGTGCTTGAAGGCAATGTGTGCTGCGGAAATCATTGTCGTTGACATGTCTGACATGGCTTTAGGCCTGGCCAAGGACAGTGGAGCCGACCATCTGGTTAAGGCCGACGGAACAGAGGTGGCCCAAGTCCTCGAAATCACAAAGGGTCTTGGAGCTGAGGCAGTCATCGACTTTGTTGGTGAAAAAGGTTCCACCGCAAAGGGTCTTGAAATGACTCGTCCTGCCGGTAATTACTACATTGTTGGCTACGGTGAGAACATCAACATTCCAACAGTTGATCTCATCTTCACCGAGCGCAATATCATTGGGAATCTTGTCGGAACATGGGCAGACCTGAACGAATTAATGTCTCTGGCTGATCGTGGATTGGTTGAGTTGGCAACGGTTGAGTACTCGCTCAAAGATGCCAACCAGGCACTTCATGACTTGAATGCAGGGAAGGTTAAAGGTCGCGCAATCCTTATTCCTTAATTGTCCGGGATCCTTAAACAAGATCCTTTCGAGTGTGTTGTGAGGTAGCTCCTTTCACTTACCGTCCGTGGTGGGTGGGGGGAGCAATCTCGTTCCAAGTGCCTTCTTGAAATGGCTATCCTCACCTGGATTCCATCGAGTGGATTCCATGAAACGTGGTGCATGAGACGGCTAATTCCAAGTATTCCCATTAGACATGAAGGCGGCGTGCAGATGCTAAGAACAGTGGCACAACGTGCTGAACTGATGGCGGGATCGTGAAGCCGGCTGGGATGGGAAGCGCTCAGCAATCTGCTCAATATCGACGTTGGGTAATTGCCATGACCTTGGCGTTTCTCGTCTCCATGAGTAATTCACTTCAGGCGCGGGTTAATGGACTAGCAAGTGACTTTGTCTCCAACGAAATAATTGCCGCCATGATGTCTGTGGGCGGTGGATTCATTTGCGCGGCAGTCTTGGTCGCATTTCATGGACCATCGCGCCGAAGTGTGGGCAATCTCTTCACTGCCGGAAAGCAGGGACGACTTCAATGGTGGAACTACCTAGCAGGCATGGGTGGAGCAGTATTCATCTTGGGTCAGGCGACAGTCGTGCCCGTGTACGGAGTGACCCTTTACATGGTTTCCGTCGTTGCCGGTCAGAGCGTTGCTTCGCTCTTGGTGGATCGCCTTGGCATTGGAGTTGGTCCTCGGCGCTTAATCACGATTAGCCGAGTCGGGGCTGCAGCACTGGCCTTGACCGGCGCGGTCATGATCGGCATTGCCCGACCTGACGGTTTGATCCTGGCGGTGGCCGGTCTGGCATGGGGGATTGGTGCCGGTGGCCTTACCGCGATTCAGTATGCACTGAACGGCTTGATTTCCAAGGAAACTGGCTCCACCTTGGTCACTGCGGCCTTGAACTTCTTCATGGGCTTCACCTTGCTCATCGGATTTTTGGCTGTAGAGGCGGCCTTTGGGGCTCAATCCTTTGGGGCTCAATCCTTTGGGGCTCAATACTTTGGGGCACTGCCTTCGATCCTAGAAAATCCATTGCTGTGGATTGGAGGCCCATTAGGGCTACTTTTCATTGCATCTGCAGCATTCCTCGTTCGAACATTAGGAGTGCTTGCGTTCACCGTAACCGCGGTCTCGGGGCAACTCACCGGAGCACTGATCCTTGATGAACTTCTGCCCACGAGTGGGTCTGTGGTGAACGGACTGGTCATCGCTGGTTTCGCCGCAACATTGGCGGGTGTGCTTTTTGCGACTCTGTCGCGGCAAGAAGTTGTACGCGATTAAGTGGTGCTCGAAAGGGTGGCAACCGGGTTGAAGAACCTGCACCGATCACATGGGCCGCACTGCGGGAAATAAGATTGCGTTCGTGGTGACAACCCGCCAAATTGGAGGGTAGAGGATCTCAGATCCTAGTTGAGTTGAAGGAGGAGCAGAATGATTTTCATTACAGCAAAGTTTCCAGTATTGCCAGAACATGCAGACCGTTGGATTGAAATCTCGGAGAGTTTTACTCATTCAACTCGCAACGAAGACGGGTGCTTGTGGTTTGAGTGGTCCCGAAGCGTAAGTGACCCCAACGAGTATGTATTGATCGAGGCGTTTCGCGACGACGCGGCCGCGGGTGTTCATGTGAATTCAGATCACTTCAAGGTGGCTACGCAGACTTTGCCCGCTTACCTATCTCAGACTCCGAAGATTGTGAATTTCACGATCCCACAGGATGACTGGTCTGAATTGGGTGAGTTGCGAGTAGCTGACTGATTGGGTGCGGAACGTTTGGCACGCCCAATGTCTTACTCAGCACGGCCCGCGATTCCGGCTGGGAGCGGAGTAACCACTCACCTGAGCAACGTGCAGGAGTGTTATACCAAATAAAAATCAGCGCGATAGCCAACATTGTAAAACCTGCGATGAGCCCGACAAGGCTGAAGCGTCTCCCGCCCTGGAGTGCAGTAAACCAACACCAAGAATTTGAACCGTGATCGCCGATGCCGCACCTGCATAGACAGAAAATGTAGACTTCATCCATGCTCTCCGTTCTCATTCCCGGCGATTTGCAACTTGGGTACCCAGACATCTCAGCGGATGTCTCGCAAGTTGGTTTTTATGTTCCTACATATATGGGTCCGCCTGAGTGCTTCGAGCTCATTACCCAAATGCCAAACCTTGAAGTTGTCCAACTTCTGACCGTGGGCTTCGATGCAGCGCTGGATTACGTACCTGAGCACGTCACCCTGTGCAATGCAGTTGGTGTCCATGATGCCGGCACGGCCGAACTTGCCGTTGCACTTATGTTGGCATCTCTACGTGGCATCGATGACTTCGCCCGAGCCATGCCCAGGGGTGAGTGGATTCATGAACGCAGGTCCTCGCTGGTGGATCGAAAGGTGTTGATCATTGGTGCTGGCGGTGTCGGTCAAGCAATTGCGCAACGACTTATTCCATTCGAAGTGGAAGTGACCCTGGTCGCGCAATCTCAACGACCAGGTGTTGTTGGCATTTCAGAACTACCCGACTTGCTACCAGCGGCGGACATCGTTGTTTTGGCGGTGCCATTGAACGCCAAGACAACCGGATTAGTCGATGATTCATTTCTATCCCAGATGCGTGAAGGTTCTCTACTGGTCAACGTAGCTCGAGGTGGTGTTGTTGACACCGAAGCTCTGATGCGGCATGCGCAACAAGGACGTATTCGGGCGGCGATGGATGTAACAGATCCCGAGCCATTACCACCGGAGCATCCCTTATGGCGAATCCCGGGAGTCCTGATTAGTCCGCACGTTGGCGGCGACACCTCCGCCTTCCTTCCACGAGCACGGGCTCTTGTCGAACAGCAAATTAATCGCTGGCGCAGCGGAGAGCCGCTTGCGCATATTGTGCAGCGCTAGGAAATACGGCACGTGCCCACAATTCTTGTCGCGCCAGACTCATTTAAAGGAACGTTCACATCGGTCCAGGTGGCTGAATATATTGCTGCGGGCATTCGCGAAGAAGGACTCACTGCAATTGAGTGCCCTCTGGCCGACGGAGGCGAGGGGACACTGGATGTCCTTCTGGTGGCGCTCAATGGCGAACCCCAATTTCAATTTGTCCAAGGACCCCTCGGCCAGCAAGTACTTGCTCGTTGGGGTTGGGTTGCTAATCAGCGACTGGCGATTATTGAAGTTGCACAAGCTTGTGGCCTGAATCTCAGCGGATGCACTCCCAATGATTCACTTCGCGCATCTACGGTGGGCGTTGGTGAGCTGATGATTGCGGCGCTCACATTTGGTGCCGAAAAGATTATCGTTGCAACCGGGGGAAGCGCCACCACGGATGGCGGGCGCGGTGCTATTGACGCACTGCACGGTCATGAAACAGCCCTGGCCGGGATCACCATCGAACTGTTATCTGATGTCACCGTGACATTCGAGGATGCTGCCAACGTTTTTGCCCCCCAAAAGGGCGCGGATCCCGCAACCGTTGATCTTTTAAATCAGCGACTCGATTCACTTGCCATGGATTATGCGAATAGGTATGGGCGAGATCCCAGAGGCATCCCGCAAACGGGCGCAGCCGGAGGACTTTCCGGTGCTTTATGGTCAGCATTTGGGGCAGGCTTGTACTCCGGTGCAGATTATGTTCTCAATCTCGTCGGTTTCGACGAGCTTTCAAAAGTTGCCGATGCTGTTCTGCTCGGTGAAGGCAAACTCGATGAACAGTCGTTTCTCGGCAAAATTGTGGGGGTTGCCGCTGGTCGTGTTCAAGATCGACCAGTTCTTGCGGTTGTCGGATCAACGTCACTCGACCTTGCGGAAATTACCCAACTTGGACTTGCTCAAGTCTTAATTGCAACTAATCCGAGTGAACTACTTGAGAGCGGGAAAATCCTGAGTCAATGGCTCACCTTGCGAGGTTGATAACCGAGCAATGACTCATTCAGTGATTTCCGACCCACACGACCCCTGAGCGAATCCATCACAAAGTGAGATTCATCTTCGAATTGGATAGCATTGGGTTGGTTCAAGAACTGCTTTGCGGCTTCCAGTTTTGCGACCACCCCTCCCTGCTTTCACACAAAGAAATGGATAAATAAGAGATGAAAGTACAACTTCCAAAGACAATTTTTGTGGCCATTGCAGTGTCCGCGTTTGTGCTGAGTGCGTGTAGTTCGGGGTCCTCGGATTCTGCAAGCCCAGTCGCAACCACACCAGCGGCGGAGTCTGCTGAAGCTGAAGTAGTTGAGGCGCAGTGGGAATACCAGATTGGGGATGCCGGTCCCGGCGGTGGGATCGTGTTCTTTGACGCGGGCTCCGTGCAGCCCTGGGGTCGGTATTTGGAAGCCGGGCCGCAATTAGACGGTGCGGAGTGGTGCGGTGAGGACTGGGAATTGGATATCCCGGGAACAATGACAGCAATCGGTTCGGGTGCAGCGAATACGACATTGATGGTGGATGCCTGCAAGGCAGGTGCTGCTACGTCAGTGCGTGAGTTTGATGGAGGTGGGATGACCGATTGGTTCTTGCCCTCCAAAGATGAACTGAACGAGTTGTATGAACAGCGAGACATTGTTGGTGGGTTTGGGATTGGTAACGCCGGGAGTTCATTTGATGCCTATTGGAGTTCCACGCAAAGTGATGCGGGCACCACGGGGTTCGCGGACGTCGCGTGGACCCAGTACTTCGACGGTGGCGAGCAGCAGGGGAATGACTGCAAGTGCAACCTGTATGGCGTTCTTCCGGTCCGGGCCTTTTGATTGCTGCCGACAGAGACCAACAGGTAACCGCAACCGAGGTGGGATGAAGGAAGGGGGCGAACCCCCCTTCCTTTAACACTAGTGTCGGGTCACCCGAGGGTGACCCCAATGCTTATCAACTGTTACCGGGTGTTGCTTCTTGGAGAACGTTGTCGATGAAGTGAATCACACCGTTTGGGGCAGTGACGTCAAAGACACTGACTTTCACCGTCGCACCGTTGCCATCTTTAATGCTGACACTCTCACCATCGATGATAACGATCCATTTTTCTCCCAAGAGGGTCTCGACTTTCTTGCCGTTGAGAGCCACCAACTCAGTGCCGGGTAGGTTCGCTGACACAACGTGGTAGAGAAGAATGTCGGTCAGCCGCTCGGGATCAGCGATCAGATCTGCGATCAGTTCGTCCAAAGGGACGCCCAGTTCAGCCGCCGCAGCCTCGAATGCCCCATCTGTGGGGGCGAAAACGGTGAACGGACCAGGACCCGACAAAGTTTCCACGAGCCCGGCAGCGGTGATCAGTTCGGTGAGCACGGTGAAACTGCCGGCGGAGACTGCCACTTCGAAGATGTTGTCAGGTGCTTCATCAACCGTGTCGGTGGTGGGGGCGGCTTCGGTGGCCGTGGTGGTTGGCGCCGTTGACGCAGTTGGCGCCGTTTCATCGCTACTGCACGCAGCGGTGGTGAACAGCAATGCAGCGGCTACAACGATAAAACTGACTTTACGGAGTGAGGGATTCATCTGTTCCTTCGTGACTGCGTTAAACGCTGTGGAGTTACCCTGACCCTACAGCAAGAGGGATACTTCGGCCGGCGTCGGACAAGATGACGGGAGTTCAGCGCCGCGGGTAACAATAAGATCGATTCAGACCTGAGCCTGACACGCTTAAGACTGGACGCTTTCCTACGATGGTGAGCGGTGGGCGATCCACCGATCGCGCAAGTCCAAGAGGAAAATCATTCGGTTGATTTGTGATCATGTATCTGAATGGATGCATTTCCCAAAGACATCCAAGTTGTGCCAAATTCACTCAACTCGTGAAGAAAATTTGACCTGCCTCGGGTGTGGTGCTTCGCGATTTAGATGACCCTGGACCTACGCATTAGGAGTGTGTGTCGACTGTTGCATCACGTGTCATGACTAGCACTTCACATATCGGCCGCGAATAGAGGCTTGCAACCTGATCTATGGCACCGTCTACCGTGAGATACCCCCTCATTGGAAGCTGTCCCTGAGTTCCTTCATTTGTCGAGATATCCATTGCTTTCAGACCGGTCGCGGCGGTTACTCGGCGCTAGTCCCCTTTTACTAATAAACATTAGCCGGGGGTTCACCGAAGAGTAAGCAGATTGCTCCCCTCATTGTTTGTTGCGGTGTATCGTTTCGACAACTAATTATCTTTGTGGAGGATGCATGGATGCTCAAGGTTTTTTAGCGGCTCTTACCCCAGCTGTGACCGATGCGGATGCGCGTGAAAGTTTTCTTGCTGACCCGAGAGCAGTACTGGCAGCTGCGGGGCTGGATCTACCGGAATGGTTCACGGTCACTGCACGTGAAGGTGATGCGGCTGAACTAATCATTATCGTGCCCGGCCGACTTGACCCTGATGCTGACCTCAGCGAGGAACAACTGGCCGCCGTCACGGGAGGGATGGATCAAAAAGACCTTGGTGCCACGTAGTAGGTGGTAGGTGGTAGGAGAGTGGGCGTGGTTGACTAACCCACCCGCCTTGGTGGTGTGGCGTGGGGGGTTTACTGAGGTGTGTGTACCGGTAGGTCGAGACCGCCGAACCGTGAGTGAGTGTTACTTCGAATTCAAGCGGACCAGTCGCGCGGCCTAACGTGAGGAGAACATATGTCATCAAAAAGCCTGAAGGGGAACGGAAGTCAGGAAGCTGACTGGACCGACGAGCTATTGGATGCGTTCTCCGGTGGAGAGGGATCGACCTTGGAGTTCCCTAGCGGGGTCTTTGACGGCGCCAATGCTTGATGGCCCCGAATTCGCTTCGGATGATCTGGTTCCAGCGGATCTCGATGAACTGCTGAAGTCACATGGATTGCCGTGGGGCGAGCGCTTACGGGCGTCTGCAGGTCAGCGGCCGGTGGATCGCGACGGTGGCGGTGACGAATGGCAGGCGCTGCAGACATGGCAGGAACTTATTGAACGCACGGGGCGGGGTGCTTTTGCCAAGCGGTTGGAGTGGGACGGGCTAGGGCCTGATGGTGCCCGCCACTTGGTGGAATGTCATTCGCGGACGGGTGATAATCCTGTGTGGCTTGGTGAGCTTCACAACATGCTGACTGCGGTGGCGCAGTCAGCACTTTCAGCCGAGAAATCTGATGAATTTGCGTGGTGGGACGCTATCGATCGGAAAACTGAAGATGCTCTGCGGGAAAATGACAAGCCGATTCCCTACGTCCACGCCGTGTGGCCCATCGTCGAGCACGAGTTGCGGCGGGTGCAGGTGCAGGTGGGCGATCACTGCAACGTTGAGCAGTCGGCCTGGAACGACATGGGCTATGCACTGGCACGGCAGTTGTCCAATGTGTTGAGGTCGTCGCTCAACGAACAGCGGGCCGGGACGACCTATCGCACCTACTGCCACCACTTTGTTGCATCGGGCCTGGTTCCATTCTTGAGCGAGTTTCCCGTTGCCGGTCGGGCAATCGCGACTATCTGCGAGTACTGGCGGCACAATGCCTCGCTGCTCGTACGCCGTATCGAAGGTGATCGCTCTGTTCTGGCTCGCGAGTTCGGCATTGAACCGACATCACCCCTGATCGGAGTCGAGTGGGGACTCAGTGACCCGCACCGAGGAGGTGCGAGCGTGGCGATCCTGACCTTTGGCGGTGACACCCCACGCGTTGTTTACAAGCCCAAGGACCTGCGGCTGGAACAGGAATACGAGACATTTCGCCGTACGGTGATGACGGCTTTCGATCGGGATGGAATCAACCCTCGTGACACAGATACCGTCATGGACGGTCGAGGCAATGAAGTCAGCCATGTTGTCGCCTTCGGGGATCAGTACGGCTATTCCCGGCTCGTTGAACATGTACCCTGCGACCCGGAACGACTGCCGGAGTTCTATCGCAATGCTGGTCGACTGATGGCGATACTCCACCTGCTCGGGGCCAGTGACTGCCACTACGAGAACCTGATCGCACACAGGGAGCACTTGGTGCTCATTGATGCGGAGACGTTGTTCGAGGTTCGCCTGCGGACAGATATCGAGCAGGTACGTGACCATCTCCCGGAGGCGATGGAGGACTGGATTCTCAAGGTGGGCATCCTCCCAGCCCCGCAAGCCTTCGCTGCTGGTCAGGCCGCCGTGGACATCAGTGCACTGGGAGTCGAGTCGGCAACGGGAGCGGCGGACACCGAAATCCGTACATGGCTTGCCGTGAATTCAGACGATATGGAACGTAGGACAGTGCTCGAAGTGATGCCGCAACCGCACAGCCTGCCGGTGCCGGTGGGCGTGCCCAACCCGTTGACGATGCATGCGGACGATCTGATCGAAGGATTCGGCGAGATGTATCGCTGGTTCATGAAGGCTGAGCATCGGGCTGATGTGACTCGCGCGCTGCGCAGGTTTGCCGGGTTGCGCAAACGCGTGGTCCTGCGCAACACAAGTGTGTACGCGATCTTGCAGAACCGCGCCAGCAGCCCGCAGAGTCTTCGCTCGTGCCTTGCCCGCGGCTTTGAACTGGATCGCCTTTCCAGATCGAGTTTGGTTCATGAACAGCGGACGACCATGTGGGATGTCTTCCATGCTGAGGTTGATGCCATGGAGAGATGGGATATTCCCTACTTCGACATCGTGCTGGGTGATACCAATCTGGTCGAAACGCATGTGCCCATCGCGGGACTTATCGACCGGGACGGAATCGCCGAGGCGCTCGACCGACTCTCGCGCATGTCCCAGCAGGACCTCGCGTGGCAGTCCTCGATGATTGGTGCTGCTGTTTCGTTGAGCGTCGGCCCCTCACCGGCCAGCACTTCACGCGAGCGACCGGTGGTGGAGGCCGCGGAGATTCTGACGGCGCTTCGCCAGACATCGCTGACTGATCGGGTGGGTGCGCCCACCTGGCTGGTGCTCGGCGTTGCATCTCGTTCGGGGCAGATGTCCCTTGAACTTGCTGCCCCGGAATTGTATGGAGGGCAGGCGGGCATCGCGGCGACACTGTTCGCCCAGGCGTCCGTGAGTGACAACGCAGACGACCGAGCCTTCGCGGAGCGGGCAATGCAACCGCTGATCACCATGCTGGGCGACGACGGGATGCGGTTTCGCACCCAGCGCGACCGTGGGCTGGGGGTCGCCGGTTACGGGGGCGTGCTCAGACTGCTGTGGATGCTGGACAACGAGGGTTGGTACCCGCCGGCGGCTGATCTGCTCGCTGCTGCGGTGGATCACATTGACCGAGACCTAATCGCTGGTGATAGCAGCCTGGACGTGATCGGCGGGGTTGCCGGCTCGCTGGGTGTTGTCGCGAGTTTCGCGAACCGATATGGCACGGGTAGGGACCTCACGGATGCCATGGCTAGTCGGCTGATGCAGGCGCAGGACGCCAGCGGTGGGTGGAGACTCTCGGGAGTGGGTGCCGGGCGCGCAGGCAGCCCGCTGACCGGACTGGGGCATGGAGCCAGCGGCATGGGACTCGCTCTCCTCGAGGCAGGTGTGGCCCTTGAAAACGAGGCGATGGTGGCAGCGGGCGCGCGAGCCTTCGCGTACGAGGATTCCGTGTTTGATGCGGATGAAGGCAATTGGCCAGACTTCCGGCTACCCGGTGATGAACAAAGTTTCATGCTGGGCTGGTGCGCGGGGGCACCCGGTATCGGTCTTGCTCGGATGCGAGCCCTGGAACTGCTACCCGAGCACCCTGACTCGTTGCACTGGCGGCGCGCCCTAGAACTCAGTGCCGAAGCGACGGCTTCGTTGGAGCTGCGGCCGCGGGATCACGTGTGCTGCGGCAACTCCGGTCGAGCGATAGCGCTAGGGCTCATGGGCCGCTCAATGCAACGCCCCGAGTGGGTTGCTACAGCCAACGACCTCGTGGTTTCGATCCAGGCACGCGCGGTGCAGGACTTTGGTTTTGCCTTGGGTCCAGGTGGAACTGCGCGGGCCGGGTATAAGACACCGCATCTGATGCCCTCGTTCATGCAAGGACTCTCCGGGATTGCTTTTGCATCCCTGGTTGGACCGTTGAGCACCGCGCTCGTAACACTTCTTGTGGGAGGAACCAACCAACGGTGATGCCCACTGTTCTATGTCAGCATCTTGTCCCGTGGGTACCTTTCCACGAGCACGTCACTACTGTGTTTTCACGGTAGTCGGGTCTCACTTAGCTGAAAGAGTGTAGGGTCACGATTTATCAATTGGAGGATGTATGGATGCTCAAGGTTTTTTAGCGGCTCTCACCCCTGCTGTGACTGATGCGGATGCGCGGGAACGTTTCCTTGCTAACCCGAGAGCGGTACTTGCAGTTGCGGGGCTGGATCTACCGCAGTGGTTCACGGTGAGTGCTCGTGAAGGTGATGCAGCTGAACTGATCATCACCGTTCCAGGCCTACGCGAACCTGACACCGACCTCAGCGACGCACAACTTGCGGGCGTTCCAGGAGGGTCGGGGGTTTGGTATGTGGGCATAAGTTAGTAGTTAGTAAGTGAGTGGGCGTGGTTGGCTAACCCACCCGTCATGGTGGTGGTGCGGTGTGAGCGTGCGTGGGCGGGGGGTTTACGCAGGTGGGTGCACTGGTAGGTCGAGACCGCAGTGTTCGATGATGATTAGGGCTCGATGATTCGTTGCCCGTTCAGCAGAGACTGGGCGCTAAACCAACCTGTGAAAGATTCGCCAGGTTTCGTGGGTCGATGAAGGACCGTATTGGCTGAAGACGCTGATGTAACCGTGGCAGTGGTAACCGAGTCTCCGCCGGTCGCACCGTTGTGGTTGAAAGTTACCTTCGCCGATCCTGCACTCGGGCACCGACTGCGGCGCAATCGGCCCAACCTGGGAATTCGCCTCATCAAAGGCGCCGTTTCACGGATTCCTTTCAGTTCTCATTAGTGCTTGCGGCGGATCAGTGGAATAGTTACGACATGTTGACGATTGTGCGCGCGATCCAAATGGCATTCCCGGATCACGTGCGATCTCAGGACGATATCGCAAGAGGGCTGGCTGAGGCGATGGGACTTGATGCCCATTCCAGTGAGCGACTTCGCCGCATTCATGCTGCCACCGGTGTGGAAAGTCGTCGACTAGTTCTGCCACTTGATCGGTACGCCCACTTAGAGAACTTCACCGAAACCAACAATATTTGGATTGATGAAGGCTTGCGGTTATCTGAACAAGCAGCGAAGGCGGCTTTGAACGAAGCTGGGATATCGCCAGGAGACGTTGATCTGATCATGGTGGTTTCGGTCACAGGTATCGCAGCCCCGTCACTCGATGCCCGACTGGTCAGTCGGTTGGGTTTGCGTAGCGACGTTGCCAGAATCCCGATTTTTGGCTGGGGTTGCGTCGGCGGTGCATCAGGAATCGCGCGAATGCGTGACGTCCTCGGTGGCCGGCACCGTGTCGGCTTGCTGCTGTCCGTCGAACTCTGCAGTTTGACCGTGCAGCGCGACGACGTCAGCCTTACTAACTTCATCGCCAGTGGGCTATTCGGCGATGGGGTTGCCGCCGTCGTGATGACCGCCGAAGATCACAACGATGCACCATCCGGCGAAGTGTTCCCGCAGGTAGTGGATTCACAGGCTCGCGTGTACCCGGACAGTGAAGATGTTCTCGGATGGGACATTGGGGAATTCGGGTTTCGCATTGTTTTGTCTTCTGAGCTCAGCGACATGATTCGCAACCATCTCGGTGAAGAGGTTGACCTCCTCCTCGCACGGAATGGTCTCTCGCGCAGTGACGTGTCCACGTGGATCGCACACACCGGTGGCCCGAAAGTCATCGATGCAATCGAGGACGCCTTAGCTCTGCCGCCCGAGGCACTGCGGCATACCCGTGAGTCACTAGCTCAGGTCGGAAATATTTCGAGTGCCAGCGTCATTGATGTGTTACAACGCACGGTGCATGACGGCACTGCACGTGCAGGTCAGTTCGGAGTGCTCATGGCCATGGGTCCTGGATTCTCCAGCGAATGCGTGCTGCTGTGCTGGAAATGATGGGACAGAAATGATGGGACAGAAATGATCTGGTACTTCGGGCTCATCGCACTTGTTGGCGTGGAACGTCTCGCCGAACTTGTTGTGGCTAAACGCAATGCCAAGTGGTCGTTCGCCCGCGGTGGCATCGAGACCGGTCGCGGTCACTATCCCGCGATGGTTGCGCTTCACATTGCATTTCTCCTCTCATGCATTCTCGAAACAATCGTGTTCGACCGCCCGTTCATCCCGCTGCTCGGTTGGACGATGTTCGTACTTTTCCTGGCGGCGCAGGCGCTGCGCTGGTGGTGCATCGTGACACTCGGTCACCAGTGGAACACGCGAGTAATCGTTGTTCCAGGGATGCAGCGCATCACATCGGGTCCATACCGATGGATGTCCCACCCGAACTACGTCGCCGTTGTGATTGAGGGCATCGCACTTCCACTCATTCATACCAACGTCATCACCGCCATCGCATTCACGACCATCAACGCTTTCATCTTGAGGTTACGACTTCGATCTGAACGCGAAGCACTTCACATGCTTGAGGTGCGCGAATGAGCAGGAAGATTGACGTCCTCGTTGCCGGTGCCGGACCGGTCGGTTTGGCGACCGCTATCTACGCTGCCAAGTCTGGGCTTGAGGTTGTCGTGTGTGATCCGCGTTCGGGCGACATGGATAAAGCGTGCGGCGAGGGCCTCATGCCAACCGCGACCGGGCACCTTCGCGAGCTCGACATTGAGTTGAGTGGCCATCCGATACGTGGCATCGCATACTTATCAAGTGATGGCTCCCATCACGTGCAGGCAGCGTTTCGCGGTGAGCACGGCATGGGCGTGCGGCGCACCGTCCTCGCTGAAAAACTGGCAGCCGAGGCGGCCAGACTCGGAGTTCAACGGATCGATGCCCGCGTCGAGCAGGTAACCCAAGACGATCACGGGGTCCACGCAGCAGGTATCGATGCCCGATGGCTCGTCGCAGCCGATGGATTGCACTCGCGAATTCGCCGCGACCTCGGCATGGATCGTCCGAGTTCTGCATCCCCGCGTTTCGGCCTCCGCCAACACTTTGCGTTGGCGCCGTGGAGTGACAACGTCGAGGTGACCTGGGCGGAAGACACCGAGGCGTATGTCACGCCGGTCGGTGACCGAAGTGTTGGTGTCGCCATCCTTGGGGGCCGTGGTGGTTCATTCGACGAAAGACTGGAGCGCTTCCCGAACCTGCGTGATCGACTTCGCGGTGTAGGTATAGCAGGCGGACCAGTCCTCGGTGCGGGGCCATTGCGACAGACGTCGAGTCGCCGCGTGTCTGGCCGCGTCCTGTTGGTCGGCGATGCTTCCGGTTACGTTGACGCGCTCACCGGTGAAGGCATCTCGGTCGGACTTGCCCAAGCAGAAGCGCTCGTGCGTTGCCTTGTTGCCAACCGACCAGATGACTATGAGCGGGCATGGTGGCGAGTAACACGACGGACACGAACGCTGACACTCTTGCTCCTGGCTGCATCGCAGCGACCGGCTCTGCGCCGCGGATTATTACCTGCAGCCTCCCGACTTCCGTTCCTCTTCTCTGCCGGAGTTCGCGCCGCTGCTTGAGTGGTAGCCATGTGTGAGGAAATATGCATGAAGTTGGCTGGCCAGGGACGGGATCGAACCGTCGGCCTTCCGATGTTTAGTTGACTGAAGGGTTCCTCAGAAGCGCGGCAGTCGCACCAGACCACCTGCGTTCATCACGATGAGGCCACCCCAGCAACCGTCCGTGCTTCTGTTCCTGGGTCGTAACTGAGAGTGCGGGTACACGTGGATCCACCTTGCCCCTCGCTTACCCATTCGGCCCACGAGCAAGTCCATACCCCGCTGGTGACTCCCGCCCAGTTCAAGTCGCCTCGGTCAATGACGTCGCATCCTGTGGTCAGACCCGTGATCTCATCACTATTGGCTTGATGAATTTTTTGATAGTGCGGTTATTTGGGCTTCCGTGGGAAATTTTTTAGGTACCAAAGTCTTGAATATTTCGCATGCCAGTGATGCCTAATTTGATCCCAAAATTCATAAATATGGCCGGTGGATTGGTGGAGAAGTCACTTATCCATAAGTTGTGGATGGGGATTTACCAGAGGTTGAGAGAAGCTAGGCCAGATTATTCGGATGTCTGCGCACGTCTTGACCTCGTAACGGAATTTTCCTTATATGGCGCTCATTTACACTGAATAGGCTACGTCGTAACTGTGCTGCGGGAAAGCGATAAACGAACATCCATCGCGACGCGGGATTTGCAGTGACTGGCGGTTCGCGCCGAAAGTGGCTCGTGGCATCTCTAGTGAGTCTCGTCGGGAACTAGGTATTCGGTGGGTGGTTCGTTACCGTGATTCGGTGCAGGCACGGTGAAGTAGTGGGAACTGCTTGGTGAGGGCGAGGATGCGGGTCGGAGCCGGTTGTGCAGCCCCGCTTACGGGCGGTTCGGATTCGCTCGCTGGCGACCAGTCCCGTTCGGGCAACCGGGAGTAGCCCTGAAGTGAATAGAACCGCAAGGCTCGTTCGTTCACGTCGACCACACTTATCACCATTTGCTCGGCCCCACATGTTATTGCTTGCGCCTCGCACGCGGCCACGAGTGCTTGACCCACACCACCGCCCCAAGACTCGGGCGAAATGGCAAGGAATCGAAACTCGTATTCGTTCGCGCGGCAAAGCATCGCGGGACTCGAACCATCGGGTGGGCACAAACAGATGGTTCCCACAATTTTGCCATCGACTTCGGCTACCCACGTGTACTCCAACCGTCGACCAACATCACGCAGGTTGTGGGTGTAGGTGGATTCCGCGGAGAGGTGGCCGCCGAGAACATAAGCATTCACAAGGAGTTCACCCACCTCGGCTATTTCAGATGAGTCGATGGATCGAATAATCATGGTGTCGTTGTCATTTTCATTTTCGTCGCCTACTTGGTGGTGGACGCCGCGAGCCGTGTCGCTCCAAGAGTGCTTGAGTTGAGCCATCGCCACGGATTTGTGTTCGCACCGCGCTAATCCTTCGCTTGGCTTGGGAGACCGCCGCGGGATGGTCAACAATCGGCTCCGGATAGCCGTGACGTTCATCGGCTGCCACCAGCCAGGGTGTTGCCAGTAGTGAGTGGGGAACATCCCGCAATTCAGGCACCCATCGACGCACGAATTCACCGGTTGGATCATGGTCGAGTTGCTGCTTGACCGGGTCGTAGATGCGCAGAGTATTCATGCCCGTCACTCCCGACTGCATTTGGATCTGCGGCCAGTGGATCCCAGGGTCGTAATCGGTAAACCAGCGAGCGAGCACTCGACCAGACTCCTGCCACGGCAGCCAAAGGTCATAGGAGGCGAAGGAGGTGACCATCGATCTCATGCGAAAAGTTGTCCAGCCGGTGGCGGCCAAAGATCGCAGTACCGCGTCCACCATGGGATAGCCCGTTTGTCCTTGGGTGAAAGCAATGAGTGCTTCCGAGTTGGCCGAGGCCGGCCGAAGATTGTCAAAGGCTGGGTGCAGGGAGCTTCGCTCAATGTGAGGAGCATCCTCAAGTTTTTGTGCGAAATGATCCCGCCACGCAAGGCGTTCTTCAAAGGCGTTGAGTGAAAACCTTGGTGACCCCGGTTCACCCTTGCGCGCCTGCACACGGGAGTGAACCTCTCGGGCACTCACGGTGCCGAGTGCGAGGTGCACTGACAAACGGGAGCAGCCAGACAAACCGCTCACGGGACTGGACAGGTGACGTTCATATCCGGGAACACGCTCGGTGAGCCATGTGTGCAGAACCTCGCGTCCGGTGCGCTCACCACCGCGCTGGCGGTAAACCATCTGTTCCGCTGTTACCCCCAAATCGCTCAACTTCGGGATGGGGCCCGGCGTAACTTTTGTTGGCCGAATGGCAACAGGTGCGTCTAGCAGTGGCTGATTGAAAAGTTTCATTCGCTGTCGACTCCAGGCGTCACGCGAAGTGAGTCCGCGCATGGCACCTGACTGACGGTGCTCGAGATACTTGACACCGCGCGCCCGACACCAGGCTGCCACCGCGCGATCGCGCTCCCAGGTCGCCGTAATGCCGAACTCTTCGTGCGAGTGCAACGTTGCAATATCTACTTGGGTTGACAGGTCCTTCAGCACTTCACCCACTTCTCCCACCCTCACGACGAGAGGAGCTCCGAGTGCGCCTAATGATTCCCTCAGGTCAGTGAGTCCATCGAGCACCAACTCAATGTGTCGCGCAGATGTGTGTGGGTGGGCGATCAGGCTCGGTTCGACAACGTAGAGGGGAAGTACGGGGGCTCCGGTGTCCACGGCGGCGATCAGCGCCGCGTGGTCACGAACGCGAAGGTCGCGTTTGAACCACACCACCTGTACGTCGGGGCGACCCATTGACCCCTCCCGACTTCAGTTGAGACTTTTTGATGAGATTCATGGCAGGCGCTGCGCCAAAAATGAATGACTGAAGCCTCGCATGATCGTGCGCATTGCGCATTACGGTGCGCGATTACCGCTTGGACATCTGCCGAAGTGACTGATCGTGGTCGAGAGGAACATGGCCAAGACGCCGGTGGCTGGGCGCACATGACAATGCACTCATAACATGTCGGGGTGAGTCGACACCTGCCGTCTAGGCGTGACATTTCATGGAGTGCCATGATCGTAGGCCTCTGTTTGTCAATAGGTGCGTGTTCGGTTGGTGCCAATAATGAAGTTCGAGCCAATGAATTGGCCATTCAGGCGTGCACAACTCAGGCGGTTCAGTCCCGAGACGGATTCAACCCCAATGCCGTCACGGTCGAAGAATTATCAGGTCTCGCTGATACAGCGATCCGCCGCAGCGAATTGGCGGATCAGGCCGCTGCTTTAACGAAACGATGGTTGTTGCTTGCCGAAGCTAGTTCCGCGATTGCAGTCTTTGCCCAGCAGCTGCTCCAGGAGCGCGTTGAAAGTGATGGTGTGGGAAGTGATGTTTCGCAAGGCACTATTACTGCACGCATGTGGGACCAGTACAAAGCCGCGAGTAACATCTACCTGGCCGAATGTCAGTCCGTATTAAAGGATGTTCCGGTGTCTGACTCGACATGAACGCTGCAAAAGCCCATGTCTATCGCTTGCAGAAGCTGAGAAGTCAATCGTTAACCCGCGTTGCCACCGACACCCGCGTTGCCACCGGGGTCGAGGTCGAAGCCTGTTCAGGACCCTAGGAACTACTACAGCCACTGAGGAGCACTCCAACAACTATTGCGGTCGCTGTGTCGGATGAGTTGGGCCAGCCCATCCACTCTGACACTCTCAAGTTGGTTTGGGAGAGTGATCAAGGCTACCGGCCTTCCGCAGATCAGGCTTCATGATGCCCGAGGTACGACTGCAACCCTGCTGGCGACCGAATACAACGTGCCAGACGATGCAGCGGTCAGTCACCTTGGGGCACGCACCTGTGACGGGATCAAACCGTCGACCCCGATAAACCTCACTCGGTTGATTCGATTTATCGGCCGGTAATCAAAGCCATCCTTTGGCTTTGAAGGTAGCGAAGAGTGCGACCGACGTCGCCAGCATTAGTCCAAGCGCCATCAGGTAGCCGTATTGCCAGTCCAGCTCCGGCATATGTGTGAAGTTCATACCGTAGGTGGTCCCCACTAAAGACGGTGCGAAAATGATGGCCGCCCACGCTGAAATCTTCTTCACTTCTTCGTTTTGACGGTTACTGACCGCCGAGAGCTGTGTCATCTCCTCGTTTTGCTCTTGGGTGATCATGGTGGCGTTCACCGTCAACATGTCTCGAAGCAGTGAACGTGTTTCATCGGTTCGATCGATGACATGTTCCAAGTGGTCTTCGATGGCTCCAAGGGATCTTTGCAGTGCTTTCGGCGTTTGGTACGTGCGAAAACCTCGCTCCAAATCTCGAATAATCTCCCGAAGGGCGCGCGTGGAGCGTTGGAAATCGATGACCTCACGGGATAGCAAATAAATTCGACGGGAAACATCGGGTTTTCCACTAAACACCTCGGCCTCGATTTCCACCACATCTTTTTCTAGGCCGGTAACGACAACTTCGTCCTCATCAACAATCTGATCCAAAATTCCGAACAAGACCGCCTCCGGACCCAATGCCAATTCGTCCGGGCGGGTTTCCATTCGGCGCCGCGCCACCCGCAAATCGGGTGTGTCCGATTGTCTGACCGTGATGACGAATCGTGCCCCCATAAGAATGTGCAACTCTCCGAAGTCCACATCCTCATGGGCATCGATGTATTGCGGAATGGTCAATGCCACGTACAGGGTTTCACCAAAACGCTTGAGCTTCGAACGATGATGGGTGGATAGCGCCTCGGCAGCAGCACGCTCGTTGAACCCAAAGAACTCACTGAGTTCGCTGATGATCTGTGACGTCGGTCGATAAAGTCCGATCCACGCCATCGCTTCGGGGTGATCGACGAGCCCGGCGCGTGCCTCGCTGAAGCTGCTCGGGGTCGCTATCCGGTGCCCGCTTATGTAGAGGCCAGCATCTACCATGCCAAAGGTCAAGCCCGCATCCGCCGCAGTCACGGCCTCATTCGAACAAACTACGAGTAGTTCTTCCATCCCTTTGCAGATAAGTTCGCCTGTTTGTTACCTGCAACACCCCTCCCGTTTTCATTCACTCACTGTTCAGTTTCTCTTCTCTTTACGGGGGTAGCCCTGGGGGGCGCTGCACCCTACTCTCTCGAGATGACACCTATTGCCTTGCGAAGTGGGACCCAGACATGAAGTTGAAAAAGAAGCAGTCAGCCATCGAGGCAACGTTGTCGGAATTGGTTGCACTGGTGCCCACCTGCGCCGCAGCGTTGAGCGATGTTTTGGCAGCACCACCCAGCGAGCGCGCAGCAAAAGCAGAAATAGTTTCCCAGATGGAAAATGAAGCCGATGATCGGCACCTAGCCTTGGTTCGCGATGTGGGTAACACATTCATCACCCCTTTCGATCGCGAGGACTTATTCGATCTGCTGGAGAATCTCGACGACATCATCGATGAAATTGACTCAACCGCACGTACGTGCGCCGCCATTCCTATCCAAAAACTCCCGGAGCAGTTGCTGGCCAGTGGCCAAGAAATTGCTGCGATGGCGGAGTACCTGAGCAAGGCGGTGCACCTAATCAAGGATCCTGAGGAACTCGTCAAGACCCTGGTTGCCGCCAACGGCCACTACTCGCAGGTGCGCACGCTGTATGTGTCGTATCTCGCTGAGGCGTTGGCCGATGATCGATCGGCCATGGAGGCTCTTCGCGGCAAGGTGATCGCCGATCAGATGGAATTGATCGCAGGTGAAATGGAATCCTTCGGCCGCGCGTTAGGTTTCATGGCCATCAAGGAAACCTGATGACATGGGAACTGGCCTTGGCGATTGTTCTCATCGCCATCGCCTTGGGTTTCGACTTCACCAACGGATTCCACGACTCCTCGAACGCAATCGCAACGTCCGTCTCGACGCGTGCGATCTCGCTCAAAGTTGCCCTCATCATGGCAGCCTCACTCAACTTTGTTGGCGCGTACATCGGAGCCATCACAGGTGCAAAAGTTGCATCAACCATCCAAGATGTAGTTCCGAACATCCCCACTGGCGCACCAGCTTTGGCCCTGATTGGTGGCGCGCTCATCGGGGCAATCGGATGGAACCTGCTGACCTGGTACTTCGGTATTCCTAGTTCCTCAACGCATGCGCTGATCGGAGCGGTCGCCGGATCGGCGATAATCGGCGTTTGGATCGGTGTTGCTGAAGATCAGGTCAACTGGTCGGTGTTGTTGAACAAAGTGATCATCCCAATGATCACCTCCCCGTTCGTCGGTTTGATCTTGGCCTTCATTTTGATGCGCATCATCGCAAAGATCTTTGGCAACATGAATCCTCAGCGCGTTGGTCGCGGCTTTCGGCACGCGCAAACCGTTTCGGCGGCATCCATGGCTTTGGGCCACGGGCTTCAGGATGCGCAGAAGACGATGGGCATCATCATGCTCATCTTGTTCAGTGTCGGTGAGGCTCAAAAGGATTCCGAACCCTTCTTGTGGGTGGTTGTCCTGTGTTCGGCTGCCATCGGACTCGGAACCGCCGCCGGTGGCAAGAAAGTTATGAAAACCCTGGGTCGTCGCATCGGCGAGATCGATCCGCCGCGAGGTTTCGCAGCAGAAACCGTCGCCTCAGGAATTTTGTACTTCACCGCCTACGTCGTCGCAGCCCCGTTTCCACAACCCAGGTAATCACCGGCTCGGTCATGGGCGCCGGAGCCGAAAGGCGAGTCCAGGCCGTGCGTTGGAGCGTCGGCAAGCGCATCTTGATGGCTTGGATCATCACACTGCCGGGCGCGGCAGTTTTCGGAGCCGTCGCACACGTAGTCATTCGCGCGATTTTCGGCTACTAGCGAGGGCTAACTCCAATGGGGTGATGAGCCGTTCCCAATTACGAACCACCGTGCACAAGTAGTCGATCACACGGGTGCACTGTGATTTGCATGTTATTGCAGCTAAAACTAAAACTAGTCAGTGCGGGGATGATCATGTGTGATGAGACCATCTATCGCCCGGTCTTCAAGAGGTTTTCGTGGTGGCCAGGGACGGGATCGAACCGTCGGCCCTCCGATTTTCAGTCTGGCGCTCGGCGGCGCCCACGCCCGGCTAACTCTTTTCTGCCGGTGTAGTGGATCTGGCGGCGAGGAACTCGGCCGAGGCGAGTAATGCATCGCGAGACGGGATGTAGGTGAAGCCCAGCACGCGGGGGCCGTCGCTGGCGTCCACGTCTAGGTTGCGACCGAGGTTCGATGCGATGGTTCGCATTAGGGGTACGAAGAGGGCCATCGCTTTTACCAAAAAATCGGGTGCCTGCCGGGTGGGGATTTTTCGGTCCGGGTAAGCCGCCTTAAGTACGCGAGCCATCTCGATCATTGACATGGTTCCGGCGTTGGCAGGGAACCGCTGACCCGCGGTGTCGTGGGTGAGGGCGGCGACGTGCATGCGGGCTACGTCGCGAACGTCGACAATGGGCAGGGCCATGCTGGGGTATGCCGGATCCGTGCCGTTAAGGATGCGCTCCGCGTAGCCGAGTGATGTCCCGTAGTGCTCGTCCATCGGCACTCCGAAAACGCCCCCGGGATTGATGGTGGTGAGTTTCATCTCCGGGTGCTCCGCGACGAAGTCCCACGCTGCTCTTTCTGCCAGAGTCTTGGACGCCTCGTAGGCGGACGTAGCCTGCCCGTCTGGGTCGGTCCAGTTGGCCCGGGTCGAGCGTTCCAGCGGCGGCTTTGCCGAATCCTTATAGATGGCTGCGCAACTAGAGGTAAGCACGACTCGCTTCACTCCGGCCTTCTGGGCGGCCCGCAGGGCCCGGAGCGTTCCCTGCACGGCGGGTGCGATCAGGTCTTGGGGGTCCTTCGGATCAATTTCGGGGAAGGGGCTCGCTGTGTGCATCAGCACATCGACACCGAGCATGGCCTCGTCCCACCCTTTCTCCTCGAGCAAGTCCACACGGACGAATTCGATACCGGCGTCGGGGAACAGGGCGACGAGCTGTTCCTGTCCGCGGTCCGAGCGAACGGTCGCCTTGACCGCGTAGTCATTCTCGAGTAGCTCACGGACGATGTGCTTAGCGATGAAGCCGGAGGCTCCGGTCACGAGGACGGTGGTTTTGATGGTCATGTTGGCTCCTTTGAGCTGAGTGGCACTTGGGGTGGATGGTGATTCGGTTGGATGGTGATTCGGTTGGATGGTGATTCGGTTGGGAGAGGAGATCAGTCGGCGGGAGCCTGCTGGAGGGATTTCCAGGCGAGGTCGAACGCCTGGGAGCATTGCTCATCTGTGAGGTCGCTCTGGGCAGTGACCTCGAGTTGAGCTATGAGGCTCTTCCTCAGGAAGTCCAGCGGAAGGTCTGATAGGACGCCGGCGTTCTGCGCGTCCATGAGGATCTCGTGAAAGCGCATGAACTTGCCTTCGCTCCGTTCGACAGCGTCCGGGCTGACGATGCCGGAGCCGCGAAGAAGCTGGCTCACGTGATGTCGAGCGGGGTAGCGACGTACCCAGCCGATCCACTGCATCCACAGGGCGCGAAGTGGATCGGTCGTTGCCAGGTCGTCGGGTACATCGCCGATGTCGGCGATGAGATCAGCCTTCAGCCACTCGTAGAGTTGGTCGAGCAGGTCCTGTTTGGTACCGAAGTAGTGGAAGAGCGTCCCGTTTGAGACACCGGCCTCCTCGGCCACCTTGGCCATGGACACCCCGACGCCCTCGCGGTTGAGCAGGCGCACGGCCGCCTCGAGGATGTCGCTCGACTGGTACTTCATGTTAGTAGAGTAAATGCTCTAGAGTAAATCGTCAAATCGACGGACAAGTCGACTGGGCAAGTAGCCTGCTGCATCAGCTGTGAACACAACACTCACTTCACTTGTCTACTACCCGTGGAATCTGATACCATCGATGGTATGTCTTGGGGCTCAGTTGAGCTTGAGAACGAAGTACGGGACTGGATTGAGGGACTTTCAGTCGCTGAATTCGGTCACGTGGCCTTTTACATTGATCTGCTGGCTGAGCGAGGCGCGCTGCTTTCCGAGCCGTACACCAAACAACTCGATGGCAAGTTGCGTGAGTTGCGGTTCTACCTTGGCCGCACCTCGATGCGACTGACGTACTGGATTGCACCAGGGCGCCGGATCATTTTCCTAACGGTCTTTGCTAAAACAAGAGGTAGAGAGACTGCGCAAGTTGCCCGAGCGGTTGCTGCGATGCGTAGGTGTATCGAGGCGAACCACATAGTTGAGGAGGAGTAATGGCGACGAGATCATGGGATCAGGTGAAGGCTGCTAGAAGTGGTGACTCAGCCGTCGAAGCGGCATACGCGGCGGCGAAACTGGCTTTCGAACTTGGTGAACAGGTCCGCTCGATGCGGGAGGAGCGAGGGTGGAGCCAGCGGGAACTATCCGCCTTGACGGGTATGAGCCAGCCGGCAATAGCTCGCTTTGAGGCAGGCGGCACTACACCCACGCTGCCGATCTTGGAGCGCATCGCGATTGCTTTCGACTCAACTTTGAGTGTTCAACTCAAGCCCAAGGAAGTTGCCTAGTTCGCTGAAACATCTCTCATGAAAGGGATGGACTCGAATTTCCTATAGGGCCGGCAGGTGTTTGTTTTAGTCGGGAGAACGGCTCGCCAACGATTGTCTTTCTGGTGGCCAGGGACGGGATCGAACCCTCGACCTTCCGATTTTCAGTCAGCCAAAACACGTCTCATTGCGTGTCAGCACTCATGATGCTTCCCACAGTTTCCCATGGCGATTCATCGTTTATCACCTGACCGCATGTGTTCGTGAAGGGGCTGTGAAATGGAGATAGTTGCGGTTGTGAACCGATCGGATTGACGCACAGAGATGTCACCCCAATGGATTACCTCGACCCAACCGTCAGTCCCGCTATTTTGCCGCCAACGCGTAACCGATTGTGTCGCCTTCTCCTTCGCCTGTCTCGCACGAAACGTCGTAGTTGTTTTGCCCATCTGCGGCTATCTGCTCCCGATTTAGCTCGCAGATGTAGTTCCCGTCGGCCCAGAACTTGCCTTTTCTAACCGCGCCCAAACTCGTTAAAAGATGGCATTGTCGTCCTTACTTGCGAACCAATTATCGAAATCCTTAAACGACGATCCATTCGATCCGTAGCAGTTGTGGACCTTTCGGATCTGGTCCGGAGTAGCAAGGGAATAGCCGGTGGGGTACTCTTTATCTCGCCATTCGGCCCGATCGCCCTTATTATTTTGGTTCACGGCGAAATTGATGCCTTGGCACTCAAAAGTCACATACCCGGAAATACTGACCACTGTGCCGGAACGACTGCCAGAGGCAAAAACGCCCACCGCGACACCACCGGCGACCACGACTGCTAACGCAGCGATGAGCAGGTTGCTGCCGCGGCGTCTCCCGCGACGGGATCGTTGACCTGTAACTGTTGGATTTGTCTCATCTCGCATGTCGTCCATCATGGTCTCCTTGTAGTGATGTGTGCATGAAGTTGCCTTCAACGGGTATGACTTTAAAGCGCTGGATTCGCACTGACTACCGTGGAAACACGGTAATTACGGTTCAAGCCGCCACCCCTTGTCTAGTTCGCGACGTGGGCTAATGGTGGATGCTGTTTATGGGAAATGTGTGGTGGCCAGGGACGGGATCGAACCGTCGACCTTCCGATTTTCAGTTGGTGTAGTTAGCGTCCCTATATATCACCATGAACCAGTGTGACACCTGTTTTCACAAGGGCTCTCTCACCACTTACCAATACATTGCATAGTGCTCGACTAAGCATGTGACAAATTGGCGACAAATAGCTTTGGGCAATTTTCTACCGGACCAACGCATTACGAGGAGTGCGTCAGGTTAGAATTCGACATGCTGCGAACAGGGATCATCGTAATTGTCGGTTCGGCACTTCTCGGCTCAGGAATCGTTAGCGCTGCCCCGATTGTTCCAGATAGTTTTGCAGCTCCTGCCTCGCCAGAATCCGTCAGCGCATCCATCGTGGGTGACGGAGTTCGGGTTAGCTGGAATCAGGGTTCCACCGCGAATCCCCCTGTTACGCATTTCGTGGTGCATGGTGGACCCCGCTCCTGTCCGGTAATCGTGGATGCACGGAAGTCCACCGTCGTGGTCCCCGTGGCCGCTGATCAAAAGATGTTCACACCTGTGGTGCAGGCAGTTAACGCTTATGGATTCTCTGACGAGGCGCATGCGAGCGAGAAGTTGGATGTACGCCGGATTGCTGATCCCGACTTTCGGGGAGTTCAACTTCTGGAGTTCAGTGATTTTCATGGCGCCATTGAAGGCTCGGAGAGCAATGCGGGAGCCGCACGGCTCGCGACCGCATTCCAGCGCGATCGCAAAGCGGTGCAGCCCACCTTCACGGTCTCGGCAGGAGACAACATCGGCGGAGCACCTGTCATCTCCACCACCTTCAACGAGGTGCCCACGATCAGGGCTTTGAACCTCATGAAGCTTGACGTCTCCACGTTGGGCAATCATGAGCACGATCGCCCGTTGACGCACCTGCGTTCCATGCTCGATCTATCAACATTCCGGTGGGTCGCGTCGAACTACGACACACTCGCTCCTTTGCAGGGGAAGAAGAATGGCGTCGAGCCTTACGTCATCATTAAGCGAGATGGTGTCTCCGTCGGATTCGTCGGAATGAATACGGAGGACACTCTTGAGGTTGTGCGAGCCGAGAACCTTGCGTACGGGATCCAAGGGCGCAAGTCTTTGAACATCGAAACCTCGGCTCGACCCGTCCAACGTCAGATAGATGCGGCGAAGCGTGCAGGGGCTGACTTCGTCGTCGCTCTTCTGCATCAGGGATGGCAGGAGAACAAGGGCGGAGTTGCCGAGGGTCGCCTCATCGAACTGGCAAGTGCACTCACCGGCGCAGCCGTGATCTATGGAGGGCACTCGCACCAGCAGTTCGCATCCGTAATCGGCGGATCGTCCGTGGTGGAGGTGCCCAACTCAGGACAGGTGTATTCACGGACCACAGTGTGTGTGAACACGCAGACGGATCGGGTGTGGGGATCCCATCCTTCATTCGTAACGGCAAAGCAGCTGACAGGCCTCACCCCTGACCCTCGCACGGCAGCACTGGTTACCCGCTACCGGACGTTGCTGGGTGATCGACTCGATCAGGTGGTGGGCTCACTGGACAAGGTGCTACCACGAGGGGGCAACCCGCCGGTAGAGCGATCAGGAGAAAGTGCTCTGGGTGATCTGATCGCTGAGGCGATCCGCACCAGGTACCAGACCCAGCTCGCGTTTATCAACGGTGGTGGGATCCGTGACTCACTCCCTGCTGCGACATACCTTCCCAAGAACACCAGTCTGCGTCGACCCACAAACTCGAACTCCGGTCCTTTCGACATCACACTGGGCGATCTGCAATCAGTGATGCCCTTCGACAACAACGTCGCAGTAACGGAGATGTCCGGGGAGCAGCTCTGGGCGGCGCTGGAAAACGGCGTGTCTGACTACCCGGGTTCGGGCCGGTTCCCGCAGATATCTGGCTTCCGGTTCCGGTTCGATCCCGATCAGCGGGAGGGGCGAGGATCCTTGAGGTCACACTCGAGGACGGCACGCCGATCGCCCGAGACGGCCGCATCTTCACGGTCTCCACCATCGATTACATGGTGAACGGCGGCGACGGGTACGCGGGTATGTTCAACCCAACGCGAGCCGTCATCCGTGAGCCGCTGCGGGACTCCGTAACCCAACTTTTCGCGCGCGATCGCGACGCGGGCATCGTCACTAGAGGCCCGTCTCTAGATGGTCGAATCTCCCGCTAGGCACAGCCGCAACCATCGCTGCGCTAATTCCCTCCGGGGTGGCTGCAGCCCGTGATCGAGGTCACCCCGCTCGCCCAGGCCATCGAGATGGTTCGATCGATCTGGTTCGGCCAGTTCGATCTCGGTCTCGCGGTGAACGTCCTGTATTTCGTCGCGTTCTCCGTCATCGGGGCGGCCCTCACGACGCGGCGCCTCACCGCCCTCTTCCTGCGCTGAGCCAGCCCTATGCGTACTCGCCGTACTCTCCCCCGCCGTGAGTCCCGGCGAACTCCCCGATGAGGGTCTCTCGACCCCTCTTCCGGGAAAAGATCCTGACGGTTCCGCGCGCATTGCCGCCATTCCACAACTCGCGGTGGTTGTGCTCTCCATCTGGATTCTCGTAGTTCATGAAGAGCATCTCGTTCTTCGGGCAGCTGAACTCGATCTCGATACGTGCCGATCGGGTCCAGGCCTCGATCTCCCACGTGATCGAGTCGCCGTTGGTCGTGCATTCGAACCGCTGCCCCGGGCGCGTCCAAAACTTTGAGAAGTTGAAATCGAAGAGCCGACCCTCGAGGAAGAAGCCGATGATGAGCTTGCGTCGCAACCGGCGCCCGAACACGATCGGAGTTCCGCCGCCGACATCAAGGCAGGTCAACGGGAGAGTCTCATCGCTGCCAATGCGGGTGAAGTTCGCGCAATTCAGCCATATCCACGGGTTCGTGAAGTCCTCGCCCCAGTTCTTGTCCTGGTAGCCGGCACTCGTGCTCGGCGTCACGAGGTAGCGCTCGCCATCGAGGGTGATCGTGCCGGAGTACTCGGTCTTCACTCCCTGCACATGCCAGAACATCTGGAAGGCGCGCGACCACCGGAATGGCCGACTCGCGGCAAACCCGAGGTCGTAGGTGAGCACCTTCTTCGCGGTGAGGTCCCACTCGATGTCGCCGGCATCCGACATCCACTCGGGGTGGGTTCGCACATCCTCGTCAGTCGTGACAGCCCGTCCCGAAAGCGATCCCTCGGTGACGATTGCTTCGCCGATACGCGCATCGAGTCGCTCGGGGTCGAAGGACGCTTCGTTGATCCCGTAGTAGTTGTGGATTTGGACGGGACGAAGCCCCCATGCGCCGGCGTTCAGCATTGCGTAGGACGGACGCTTTCCGCTTGCCCTGTTGGCCGGCAGTTGCCCCAGCACTGGTTCGTCGCCGCCGAGCAACGGGTTCATGGCGAAGTACTCGAAGAAGAATCCGCGCGGCTCGCCCGTGACCTCGTGGTGGGCCGTAAGCGAGTGCCACCACCAGTCGTAGCCCCGCTCAGCCAGGCCCCCGGACAGCATGTAGCCATTGCGACTCGTCACCGTGCCACCTTAGGGCAGGCTGGCTTTCCACTCGTCCAGGAACTGACCGAGTGAGTCGAAGTAGCTCCCCATGCCTGCCTTCGCGCGATCGGGCTCGCCCTCGGGCAGCTCACCGAACTGCGAGAACCTCACCCAGGTGGCGCCGCCACGATCCTCGACATCGATGACGATGCGGTGGCTCGGTCCCGTCTCGTCACGTGCCGCGAACTCATCGGCCGACAGCGTGTAGTGCATCGTGTGCTCGAGGGCGGTCATCGGCTCGATGCGGGTGTAGCGGCCGTAGAAGTACGCAACGAAGCCACGCAGCGTATTATAACTCATCGTTAATTGATTCGACCACGTTTAGGGAGTTCAGCCCCGGAATACGAAGGTGGGGGCTTCCCGTCAGTCCCATCATTCACTCGTTGGTGTATTGGTAGGTCAGCGCATTACGTGTAATGGCTGCAGTGAAAAGCGTCCGATCTCTGTCAGCTGTTGACGTTATTCGTAGTGAGTCCACATTGCAAGAACTCGAACGATCCGGTCAGATTCCAACACCTCGTAGACGAGGCGATGTTGAAGATTGATGCGCCGTGAGTAAGCGCCCCTGAGGTCTCCGACAAGCTTTTCGTACGGGGGTGGATTGCGAAATGGGTTGTCGGCAATAACGTCAAGGAGCCGCTGAGCTTGTGGCTGTAGCCCGCTGCTTGTGAGCTTCTTTGCATCTTTTCGGGCACGAGTGGTGAAGGCCAGTTCGTAGGTCACCAGGTCAACGGGGTGGTATCGATCGGTTCATCTCGCCCGGAGTTGATGTCTTCCACAAGGCCTGGAACGGAGTGCAACGCCACTGTTTCCATCAGGGCGTTCCAGTCGTCTTCGGAGACTAGGACCGCATTGCCGGACTTGCCGGTAATCGTGATAGGCATATGACTGGTGTTGACTTCGGTCAATAAGTTGTAGAGCTTTGCTCGAGCGTCTGTCGCTGTGATCGTGTTGGACATGAAACGAGCGTACGGAATAACGTACGACAATGCAAGTCCTGTGCCACTTAGCAGCGGACAGCCAGGCAAGTCACTCATCCAAAAGGTGCGGTGGCCAGGGACGGGATCGAACCTTCGACCTTCCGATTTTTAGTCGGGTTCAATCGGAGGGAAAACCCGCGGGCTCATGGTGGGAGCCCCCGCTTGCGAAATTAGTAACTCTGGCGGGTTTACAAAATAAGTCGTTACTGCGACTATATATGTCATGACTGAACAAGGAGGCCTCTTGAGCACCGCTGAAGCGAGCCGGCAACTTGGTGTAGGAACCAGGCAGGTTCAGCGCCTCGTTGCCACGGGTGCCATCACCCAAGTGGGGACTATTGGCCGCGTCAAGTTACTTGATGCCCTCTCGGTCCAACGCCTTAAAGTCCAGAAGACCAGCCGTGGTCGGCCTTGGACCCAGGCAACTATCGAGTTGGTCTTGGAATTTCTGAGCAAGGGCGACACCAATTTGGGAACGACGATTGAGCGCTCGCGCACTCGGAAGAGACTCGTGAAGATCACTGCAGAAGGGCTTGTTCAAGGTATGCGCCGGCGCGCAGTGGTGCAGCGATACCGCGCATCGGAGTCGTTTCTCGACCAGGTCACTGCAAGTGTGATGCTCACGGGAGCGTCGGCCATCGATTCGAATGATCAACTCGCTCAGGAATTCGGTCTTGCGATGAAGGCAAGTGATTCAGTCGATGGCTATATAAGTGCGAAGGGTGTTAGGCAGCTGATTAAATCGTGTCATCTGGTTGAGGACGCGACTGGAAATGTCACTTTGCGAGTAACAGATATGAAAGTTCTGCTCAGGGGTGATTTTCAGTCGCTCATCGTGGCCCTGGACCTTGCAGAGTCCCTAGACGCTCGGCAGCGCGCGGCTGGCCTGAGATTCATTACGGAATTGCTTGAGGAATTCTGATGTCTGATTCTTCGCGCGTGGTGATTATCGATGAGCCGGTAGGCGGATACTGGTTGGTGGCTTGATGGTGCAGTTACATGCAATGGCCAACGGTATCGATACGGTTCGGCCAACGATAGATCTGGACATCCTGTTAGACATTGAATTGTCTTCCTCAGTGGTGATGAAAGCGGATCGTGCGATCTCCACCCTGGGCTACGTCCTGCAGGAACCTGGTGATGTTCGTCGCAAGCAAAGCCCGCACTATCGATACGTGCGACATACGGCAATTGGTGTAGAGAAGATTGACGTGATGGTTCCGGAACACGCTGGACCCACTGCTATGCGGCGACTACATGGTCGCCCGATGTTCGAGGTTGAGGGCGGTACACAGGCATTGGGTCGAACTATGACCTGCGAATTGAAATCCATCAGCAACGATTCGGCCCGCATCACTGTGCCGGATGAGCTGGGAGCACTGATCCTCAAGAGTGCTGCCTACACCGCCGACAACAGGGAGAGGGAACGTCACCTCCAGGACGCCGCTGTGCTCGCTGCCTGCATGACCAATCACGCCACCGAACTCCACCGCCTGGGCGGAAGTGACCGAAAGCGCCTGCGAGTTCTGGCCACGGCACTCGCGGATCCCACCAACCCGGCCTGGCTCGCACTCTCGCCGGACCTTCGCGTTGCGGGAGCGGATACTTTCCGCATTCTCACCTCGTCGAGATGACGCCAGTTGCCACGTCCGAAACTCTCAAACGGGCTAGTTATCTATGCGTTAGTCCTGAAAAATTGGTGAAGGCGCATTTCCTGCTTTTCGGAGGCGATCGAGGAATGAAATCCCGGTCTTCAAGGGGTTTTCGTGGTGGCCAGGGACGAGATCGAACCGTCGACCTTCCGATTTTCAGTCAGTGACAGTAGCGTCTCTGTGCTCCATAGTGCTTCAGTATGTAAAGCAATTTCCTCGCAAAGCAGTATTTATGTAGCACTATCAATCATGGTGTTGCGCTACGTCTGTGACAAATTAGTGACACGATTCGCCAACTAGTTTTGGTCCCTGTGGTGGCTGCACATCTAGGGGCAACTCGCTATTTCCCCCATCTCTCGGTAACTATTGGATTGATGGAGACGACTTGCACGCTATCGGGTTCGAACTGACTCCACTTATCGAGATATTCATTGCTTTTAGACCGGTCGCGGGGTTACCTGCTGCGCTAGTTGTCTTCTCCTGCCTGAAGAAAGTTGGGTGTTCACTAAGTGATAGGCAGATTCCTTCCCCCAGTTGATTGTTGGGGTGTATCGTTTCGGCAACTACTCAACATGTGGAGGATGTATGGATGCTCAAAGTTTTTTAGGGGCACTTGCCCCTGCTGTGACCGATGCGGATGCGCGGGAACGTTTCCTTGCCGACCCCAAAGCAGTACTAGCAGCCGCGGGGCTGGACCTGCCGGAATGGTTCACGGTGACTGCACGTGAAGGTGATGCCGCTGAACTGATCATCACCGTGCCGGCCCTACGCGACCCGGATGCTGACATCAGCGACGACGTCCTCGAAAGCGTCGCTGGAGGATCTGTGGATACGGGATACTGTTTTCCCTACGATAGTTTTAATGATAGCCCCGTGAGTGGGCGTGGTTGGCTAACCCACCCGCAGTGGTGTGGAGGTGAGCGCGTGTCGGCGGGCGTTCACGCAGTGATAAGCAGATTGTTTCCAATTGTGTTTTGCGGTGTAT
>JAGYKV010000018.1:214038-392920 GCA_018401415.1 Candidatus Nanopelagicales bacterium
CGGACTTTCAAAAATGAGTAGACTTTTGGTAGTTCATAAGTAATATTCACAAAAACTGTTATTTACCAACACTATTTGGGCGTAAATTCTTCTTTCTGGTTCGCCTATTATTCTCATTTTCGTCACTATTTTTGCTATTTACTACAAATAAACTACAAAATGCCAAAAAACCGTGGTGCTAATGCGACTTGATGAGCAACTCAGAGTTCCGTGCCGCCTTGCCTGTGAGCGCTGCTCGTTAGGGCCTCTATTCAACTCGCAGTTGTGCTCTTTCTGCGCATTATTCTAAATAGAATAGAGGTTTAGAGTGTGGATGAACCACATCGTTATTTCACGGGGGAAAAATGAAAAAAGTGATTGGGATTTCGGCTGTTGCCGTCCTTGGCTTTGGGCTCCTGGCTGGGTGTAGTTCCCAGCCGCAGGCTTGTGGAGAGTTGAAAACCGGCTGCCGATGCCTTGATGAGGCGTCTGCGAGCATCAAAGCAAATGAAGGTGATGATGTTTATTTGAGCGTCTATCGTTCGGCTTTTGATGAACTTGGGCGGATTGCGGGGCAAGTTTCGGATACTTCATCCGCGAGAGAAGAGGGCATTTCTAAGGCTCTTGCCGATTTCTCACTCGGGATGGCTAATCCTGGAAACGAAAGCGCAACTGTGTTGGTCACATTTGCGAACCTTGACATTGAGGAAGTCTGTGGGTTTTCGCTAATGCCCAGTAGCGCTGACGACCAAGAAGACGCAGGCTCGTAGAACCAGTTTTCCCCCTATCCCAGCAACTTTGGGTATCTGCTGTGGGCGGGTGATCGCATGGGGGTTGTAACGACTGGCATTTAGAAGACCTCTCGGCACTGTCAAAAACTATGACAGCTAATAGCGAACACATTGACTTTCTTAACCGTGGCCAGATGGCCGAGATCCTTGGGGTTTCCCGCTGGACGATCGGGGAACTGGCCAAGGCTGAGGGCTTCCCTACGGCTATTGCCCTGGGTCCTCGGACTTTGCGCTACCGCAAGGACGAGTTCTACGCGTGGTGCGAGGCTCGTCGCGCTGCGGCGAAGCCTGCCCGGGCCAATCACGGACCTGTGGTGCGTGATGAGCCCAGTCGCTTTCGGGCGGTAGTGGTTGCGGCGTGAGCCTGCAACATTGCCTCCCTCGGGCAAAATGGGGGTGGTGTTTCGGGTGAAGTAGGCGAAAGGGCTGGATACGCTTCCCGTATGGGGGAGGTTGAGGCGCGCGTGGATGCTGATGGCGTGCTGCTGGAAGCGGTAAAGGTCGGAAATCTGACTATTTATCCTCCGAGCCGTTCCCCGTATCACGAAATAAAGTGGGTAGGTCTGAACGGGAAGCGAAAACAAACATCCAAAGGACGCACTTTCGCTCAGGCCAGTGCCGCCGCTGAAACCATCCTGGACGAGTTGGAAGCAGGTTCAGAACTACCTGGCTCGCTCGTCACTGTGATGATCACAAGCTATTTAGATGCTGCTCGTGTGCGAAGCCGTGGCAGAGTTTGGAGTATCAACACGCAGGCCAAGACTGCCTGGCTTCTCAATAAGTATGTGGTGCCGGTTATCGGACATTTGCGGTGTCGGGAACTCACGCATAAGGATTTGATAGATGTCATTACTCAGAAGCCAGCCCCGTCGGCAGACACCCAAAAGCGGTTGCGGGGGGAGTTGCGCAGACTTGTTGATGACGGTTATGAACTTGGCTATCTAAATAAGCCGCCGGCCCAGTTGCTTCGTGGTCTGAAAAAGGCAGGCATTGGTGTGGCGGCTGTCGGTAAGGCGCAGGGTGAAAGGTCATCCCTAAAAAGCGTGTCTAAGGCTGACCTACCAAGTGTGGAACAACTCGCAGACCTTGCCTGGGCGATGCGTGATCATTGGCCTGATCCTGATACCGGCGAACTATTCGTGTATTTCGCTGCGTATTCCGGTTTGAGATTAGGTGAGTTGCTGGGGTTACAGGCGGGTGACTTTGTTGCTAAGAAGCAGCAAGTTGGAGTGCGCAGGCAGGCACTTTCATCAGGAACGAAAACTACTCTCCCTAAGGGCAACAAGACGCGGGAAGCGAAATACCCGAAAAATACCCCACCGACTGACCGCTACCCGAACGGGTATCCGCTGGCCGAGAAGATCGCTCAGCGCGTCAAGACATTAGACGGTTCGGCTCTAATGTTCGCGTCAAAGCGTGGTTCATCCTGGAACCATTCCAATTTCTATGAACGGGCTTGGGCGCCTGCGTATGCGGACGCCAGGTGGCCAGTGGCTAAGGATGACAAGAATGTTTTCACTTTTCACATTCTTCGTCATTGCGCCGCCGTTTATTGGTTGTGGGATCGTGGGGTTTCAGCCCGTGCCGTGTCTGATGTCTTGGGGCACGGAAGTAGTCAGATAACTCTGGCGATCTATGGAGAGCGTGGCAGCAGGCTTAGCGAGTTTGACGAGTAGCGGCCACTCTTTCGTAAGACTTTTGATCACGACCGCAGCGGTTGCCTAACCTGCTGCGGTCTGTGATTTTTGTTCGTTCGCGTGAGTGAAAAAGTTTTATCTGCCGATACTGGCACTTTTTGCGTGTCTCGGAACTATCCCAAAAATGTCATACAGGTTAGAGATTGTAAATAAGAAAACTGGTCAGATAGAAGACCCAGTAGAGATCATTAGAGGTTTCTTCACGGGCGAACTACGCGACCCTGAGGAGTTCGCCACGGAACTCGTTTACGAGGTACCTTACTATCTCCTCAAGAACTCGCTAATGGGAATGTGAATGGGCGAGTGGGAGCCGTTCACGCTGACATTTAATTCCTGATCTCACCGGTTCGCACGCGAGTTCTCGTAACGAATTCGGTAACACGCTTTTCACCGTCTCTCGCCGTTATCCGGCCCATAAAATCCAACATCGACATACACGTAACCACGCCTGCGTTCAGTCCGTCGCGGTTTCGGGGTCACCTTGACGTAATGTGTTCGTCCATACTCTCGCGCGCATTCCGCGCATCTACCCCAGTGGTCACGCCCCGTCTTCTGTTTACCCGTGACCGCATACTCGTGCCATCTTCTACAGTGTGTCCTCATACTTTAAACAGTGCAGGGCAGAAACCTTTCTGCAAGTATTTCCGGCTGTCATCAACATGAGTCCCAAGAGCCCTTGAAGAAGTGCATTGGGTGAACGCTGAACAAGTATCACACCTAGCCATGCACCAGCTAATCCTCCAATCGTGATAACCAGTGCGGGTAACCAGGCAACTTCTTCGGAAAAGGCGTACCTCGCGGCTCCTGCGGCCGGCTGCCATGGCAACCATGGCCAGGCTGGTGGCCTGCGCCTGTTTCTGTGGGACTCTTCTGGCCAATACTAGGAATGGAACCAGCAGAATTCCACCGCCGACAGCGAATGCGCCTGAGAAAGCACCCACCCCTGTGCCGATACCAAGATCGGCGGAGGCGCGCCGTTACCCAATCTGCATGTTCGAAACCTAATCCCTCGAGAGTCTGGCGTTGTGGTGGGTCACCTTTGCGCAATGTGCTGACCATTAGGGTTACGTACCGGTTGATTTGAAGGGGCTTCGCGATTTTCAAATCACCGGTTGGGTTCGCGGGACTGGTCTAGAATACATATCCCCTCACAAAACTGACCCGCGCTGAGCGCTCCCGGAATGTGGAGACCTCCTGTCTGGAACGCGAAAGCCCAATTGTGGAACGCGCAGTGAGGGGAAGGCTGATTGCTCGCTGGGCAAACCTGCTGAAAGTCAACGAGGCCTATTGATCTTTGAGGTTTTTAGGGTTTAGGCCGAATTTTCAACCGAGGGTGAACGATCTTTGATTCGGGTTGGCCCCTGGCTGGAAGTTCCTCAGAATCGTGGAGAGTTAGGAGCTTCACTCGGCTATGTATAGGCTCCCAAGCCGTTGGTCGTGCAGCCTCGGGCATCACCTGGCCCTCGGTTGTTCGGCGATTGAGCGCGAGTGGCTGAACTGAGAGAGCAAGCCTAGATCGAGCAAGAAAACCCTGCTAAAGACGAAATTTGCGGATTAGGGTTGGGTTCATCAGCAGTCAAGGAGGAGTTTTCAGGAGGTCCCTTTTCTATCCGCATTGCCAGAGGCTGCGCCCTGGTTAAGGATTGCGGATTGGGGCACGGTCGACCGAGTAGCGCGGCTCAACTGCTAGTCGGGGGACCGGCAACCGATTCGCGCATGATGAGGCTTGGCGGGGTACTCACCACGACATCCTCGTGCGAACTTCCACCCAGGACTGACGACAGAACGTCGATGGCTACGCCTCCAAGCTCCTCGAAGGGCATGCGGACGCAGGTCAGCCGGGGGAGAGTGAATTCGGCGGTCGGCCCATCCTCGAAGGCGATCAGGGAAACGTCGTCAGGCACGCGGAGTCCCGCATCGTGGACGGCACGCAAGGCGCCCACACTGGCGACAAAGTTCGAGACGAACACGCCTGTCGGGCGTGATCGGGTTGAAAGAAGTGCGGTCATGGCCGCATATCCGCCGGTCGGTGTGTAGTCGCCTCGCGCGGTCTTCGGACGAGTCAGGCCGAGCGCAGGATGCCGCCTCCCTGAAGCCAGCGAGGCGGCGCACTGCCGTGTCGATGTCCGGAGGCCCGGAGATGATCCCTATCTTGAGATGGCCCCATTCGGCCAGAGTCTGGGCTGCAAGCGCGGCACCAGCCGCATCGTTGACGGTAACACAAGGGGAGGTACCGCGGAGCCTACGGTTGACAAACACGTGCGGCACGTTGTCCGAGAAAAGCCGTGAGGAGACTAAGCGTGTACGTCGCGCTGTGGTAATCAGGAGGCCGTCAATGCGCTTCTCCTGAACTAGACGTTCGTAGGCGTCCTCGGCGTTGTCGGGCGCGATCTCAGCGAGCAGCAGGGAGTAGCCCAGTTCATTCGCACGCTGCACTGCACCGCGTACGATGGTTGCATAGACAGGGTTAGTGATGTCCGGCAGCAGAATTCCCAGTGCACCTGACATCTGCAAGCGAAGTCCTCGTGCATAGACGTTGGGGCGGTAGCCCAACTGCGTGACTGCGTCCAGAATGCGTTCCCGGGTTTCGGGGCGCACTGTGATGTTCTGACCATTGAGGACCTTGGAAACAGCGGAGGGGCCCACTCCGGCTAGGTCGGCGACATCTCGGAGTGTGGCGGTCGTGCGCCGCCGCCCTGTCGTGGCCTTGGCTCTCCCCACCGATGCCTCTTTCCGTCCGGGCGCCCTTAGTAGCGCTTCAACTCCAATGCAGCAGCGACTATATCGTGAACCCCGGGGATGAGAGCCTCCTGGAGTTGAGGCGCCGCTGGCATACGAACATCGGGTGTGGCGACCCGTAGGACTGGAGCCTGGACGATGTCCATGGCCTGGGAGGCGACTCGCGCAGCGATCTCGGCACCGAAGCCGCCAGTGCGGTTTGCCTCGTGGACGATCATGAGCTTGCCTGAGTGCCGTTCGAGCTCCTCGAGGACGAGGGTGAAATCAAGGGGGGCGATCCACCTGAGATCCAGGACGCCACATTGCACTCCGCGACTGGTCAGTTCGTCGGCGGCACTGAGGCAGTCGTGGGTGATCCTGCCCCAAGTGACGATCAACAGGTCAGAACCTCGTCGCCGCAGCCGCCCTCCGCAGACAGTCTCGCGCGGCAAGGAGATGTCGATCGGTCCTTTCATCAGGTACAGCGCGCGCGACTCGATGAGCAGGACTGGGTCGTCGTCATCAATGGCAGCTCGCGTCATGGCGTAGGCATCGTGCGCCGTGGCGGGCATGCCGACCTTGAGTCCAGGAATGTGGGCGAAGATGGCCTCGAGGGATTGCGAGTGCTGAGCGCATGACCCGGGAATGGCTCCTTGCTGGGTGCGCACGACCAGCGGCGCTTTCACGCGACCCTCGCTCATGTAGCGGACGTTCGCTGCCTGATTCACGAGTTGGTCCAGGGCGACGAGTAGGAAGTCCGCCCACATGATCTCGGCGACCGGGCGCAGGCCGCGCTGGCTCGCGCCGACGGCGGCTCCGAGGATCGCCGACTCGGAGATGGGGGTGTCGAAGACGCGCTCAGGCCCGAACTCCTTCTGCAAGCCTCGCGTCACCCCGAATACGCCTCCGGGGACAGCCACGTCTTCACCGAAAACGATCACTTCCGGACCTTCGCGCATCGCGTCACGCAGAGCCTCGTTGACGGCGAGTCCGTAGGCGACGTCGCGACCGTCCACCACCGGTTCGGCAGCGGACCGGAGTGCGGCCCCCGAGACGTGGAGGACTGGATCATTCTTCGCGGGGGTCGGGACTCCGCCTCGCCTCGCGCCCGAGCCACAGCGTCGGCGACCTCCTGCTCGCGGCTATCCAGTTCTGCCGCTGGCATTCCAGCCGCAAGGAGGAGGGTGCGCGATTGAACAAGGGGGTCTTTGTGATGGGCAGCCTCTTTGTCCTCCTTCGAACGGTAGTGCTCGATATCGGCGTCGTAGTGCCCGCCCATCCGAGGCACGTGGATCTCAAGGAAGGCCGGGCCTGCTGCCGATCTGACATGCTCGATCGCGACGTTGGAGGATGCCGCCACCGCCCGAACATCTGCCCCGTCCACGGACCACGAGGCCATTCCGTAAGCGCGAGCGCGCTCGGTGAGAGACACCGGGACAGTGGCGGAGATCGGTGTCATCTCCGACCATCCGTTGTTCTCGCACACGAATAGGACCGGAAGGTTACGGGCTACCGCCAGCACGAAGGCCTCGTGTGCGGCCCCTTGATTCGTAGCTCCGTCCCCGAAGCTCACGATGGTGACCTCGTCGCGCCCCAATGTCTTTGCGGCAAGCGCGACGCCATTGGCGATAGGCAGCCCGGCGGCAACGATCGAGTTCTGGCCCAGGAACCGGGTTCCTGGGGCGGTGAGGTATGCAGAGCCCCCACGAGCCCCAGTGACTCCACCATCGCGGCCCATGATCTCCGCGAACAGTTCCGCCAGTGAAATACCACACTCTACCGCCCAGCCATGCCCGCGATAGGTCGCCAGGACTGGGTCGACGTCACTGGCACAGGCCAGGACGCCCACCGGCGCAGACTCCTGTCCGATGCACGGGTGCACTGAGCCGAAGATGGCACCTATGGCGCGCAGCTCGAGAACTTCCTGCTCGAAGCAGCGAATGCGATACATCCGCAGGTGCAGATCGAGGAGCTCGTCGACCGAGAGGTCGGACTCGATTCCGTTGGGGGGCGTGGTGGTTGTCGACATTCCCATTCCTTGTCACTCGCTCAGTTCTCGCTGATCACTACAAGTAGCGACTTTAGTATATCGATTGACTCCATGGCAACCTGTGTCACTCTCTCCCGCCGTGGGGGCGCGACCGTCTTGCTCCCGGTGACTTGGACGCCGAGGTTACGAATTGATAACGATTGCTTGACACTTCCGCGTGTTCCGATTACTGTCGTGGTCAATCGGTTGACTAAAAACTTGGAGGGGTGTTGTCCGTAGGAGACGTTCCGGGGTTCGTGCTGGCGAGGCCGTTCTCGCTAGACACGGTCTTCGCTGACGCTGTCATGGCCGACGTCTTTTCTGAGACCGCTACCGTGCGAGCCTGGTTCGAGGTTGAGGGTGCTCTCGCGCAGTGCCAAGGCGAGCTCGGACTGATCCCCGCCGAGGTGGCCAGCCGGATCGAACGGGCCGCGCAGACGATCAGTGTCGACCGTGACGCCATTTGGCGCGGCATGCGCACCGTCGGTTACCCCATCCTCCCTTCCGTCCAGGCCCTCTGCGAAATCCTTGACCCCGTCGACGCCGCGTGGGTCCATTTCGGCGCGACGACGCAGGACATCATGGACACGGGCCTAGCGCTGCAGATCAGGGCCGCCATCGCGCGCAACGTCTCGCTGCTGGAGGAACTCGGAGACGCCGTGGAAGTTCTCATCGACCGCTACGGTGACGCCGTAATGGCGGCACGCACGCACGCCTTGCATGCAGTCCCGACGACGTTCGGTGCGAAACTGGCGGTGTACCTTACGGAGGCGCAAGAGTTACTTACAGTCCTTCGTGCCGCTGAACAGGCAGCGTGTGCGGTGTCGCTTTTCGGAGCGGGTGGCACGGCCGCCGGATTCGGAGCCCCTGCCAGTGAACTTCGGGACGCGCTCGCGGACCGGCTCGACTCCGGCGCCGCCACGTGTCGTGGCACTCGTCTCGGGTAGGCATCGTTCAGTTCGGATTCGCGTGCGCCCTGGTAGCGCAGTTGGCGGGTCGGATGGCAACGGAGGTCATCAACCTCAGCAGGACAGAGATAGGCGAACTGAGCGAAGCCAAGGGGCATTTCAGGGGGCGTCCTCGACGATGCCGCAGAAGGCGAATCCCATCTCGTGTGAGGCGGCCGTGGGCGCAAGCACCGTCGCCGGCTCTCTACTTCCAGCGCTGCATGCGTCGGCGCAGCCGTCGCATGAGCGGGCAGCGGGGGAGTGGCACGTCGAGTGGTTCGTCGTACCCGCTCTGGCACTGCAGGCGGCAACCAGCCTCGCTCTCATGGCGGCCGTAATGAAGGATCTCGTCGTTGACTGCGACCGGATGCGGGTCAACCTCGAGCATGACGGAGGCCTCATTCTCACCGAAGCGTACATGTTCGCCTACGCGCAGGATGTGGGGCGGGAAGAGGCGCACCAGCAACTGTACGCCATGGCTCTGCGAACTCGCGAACACGGAACTACGTTGAGCGAGGAGGTGCGCGCGTCGCTCCCAGTGCTCGCGAAGCGTTTGGAGCAAGAAGGTCGCTTTCCGCTGAAGCCCGAGGACTACCTGGGTGAGGCCCGCATCGTGGCCGCATTTGCCGTCGACAAGTGGCGTCAGCGCGAGTCGGCGGGGCCGTGATCGTGCCGGACAGGCGCGAGTCGGTGGATTCGAGGGGCTCCCTTGACGGAAATTCCGCAGGTTCATTCGCGTTGACCGTCTCGGGAGTCTCCAAAGCGTTTGGGGCAACCAAGGCACTCTCCGACGTCTCTCTGACGGTGAGAGTGGGGGAGATCCGTGCGTTGCTGGGAGAGAACGGCGCCGGCAAGAGCACGTTGATCAAGATCCTCACGGGGTTGGTGGACTCAGACTCGGGTGTGCTGTCGACCGCCGGCGATTCCTCGTCTGGTGTCGTGGCCGTTCACCAGGAGTTGACCTTGGTGCCCACACTCAGCGTCGAGGAGAACCTCGCACTTCGGAAGTTACCGCGGCGCGGAATCTTCATCGACAAGGGAGCAATGCGAAGCAGGGCTGTCGTGGCCCTCCAGCAAGTCGAGCTCGATGTCGACCCGTCTCTTCCCTTAGAGCGCTTAGGACTCGCGGAGCGGCAACTGGTCGAGATCGCCAGGGCCCTCCAAGAGCAGCCAAGCGTGCTTCTTCTGGATGAGCCGACCTCATCACTGAACTCCAGCGAGGCCCGCATGCTGTTCCGATTCGTGCGGGGTCTAGCCGCGAGTGGAACAGCAGTGTTGTTCGTGTCCCATCGCCTGGACGAGGTCTACGACCTGTGCCAGAGCGCGACCGTCCTTCGTGACGGGCGAGTCATCGGTGACGTGGAGCTTGCCGACACCAATCCAGAGGCCCTGACCCGCATGATGATCGGGGATCGCCTCCTCCAGGAGACCCTCGAACCGCCCGTTGCCGCAGGCCAGCATGTCCGTGCCGGCGAGCCCGTCCTTCGGTGTCAGGCCCTGTCGGGCGAGGGGTTCACGGGGGTCTCGATCGATGTTTGGCCCGGGGAGGTTGTCGGGGTGATGGGTCTGGTCGGCGCCGGTCAGTCAGCCTTCGCCCGAGCCCTAGGCGGCCTCCAACGCACCTACGTCGGTGATCTGCACATCGGCAGTGCCGCAGTCCAGTCGAACTCTCCAGCGCGCTCCATCGCCGCTGGCATCGCATATGTTCCGTCAGACCGCGCACTGGAGGGCCTGTGCCTTGACTTGAGCACAGGCACAAACGCAATTCTCCCCTCACTCCAGAGCACCTCGCGCCTGGGACTCGTCGAGCGGTCCAAGACGCGACACTGGGCCGAAGCCATCATCCGCGAGTTCGATGTGCGCCCCCCTGAGCCATCCAAGCGTGTGGGCGACCTGTCGGGGGGAAATCAGCAGAAGGTGGTCCTCGGCAAATGGATGGCCACCCAGCCGACCGTGACCGTTCTGGATGACCCCACCAGAGGCGTCGACGTGGGGGCGAAGCTGGCGATTCACGATGCGATCAGGTCACGCGCCGGTCAAGGGGGAGCGGTCATCTTGGTGTCCTCAGACGTCACGGAACTCCTGTCGCTTGCCGATCGAATAGTCATCTTCCGCGGCGGGACGATGTGCGGCGCACTGACTAGAGACACGTGGAGCCACGAGCACCTCCTTGATGCTCTGACCCAGGGTGATCCCGCTGATGACTAATCTGGGGATACTAGACAAGGCGGCGCCGGTCCAACCTCGGCGGCGGCAGCACCTGCTTCAGGCGATCCAGTCACGAGGAATCTTCGTGGCACTGCTGATCCTCCTCGTCGTCGCCGCACTCGCCGTCGACAGGTTCGCCACCTTGAGCAATGCGATGGCGATCCTGCGCGCCGGATCCTTCACCGGAATCGTCGCCGTCGGAATGACCTTGGTTATCATCCGGGGCTACTACGCCGACCTATCGGTCCCAGCAGTGATTGCCGTTGGTGCACTGACGTCGCTGGCGATGATGCCCGCGATCGGCGTCCTGCCCGCGGTCGCAGTGGCTTTACTGGTATCAACCCTGATCGGACTGCTGAACGGAGTGATCATTGCGGTCGCATCCGGCAATCCGATCATCGTCACACTCGGGACTCAAATCCTGCTCTCGGGGGTCATAGTCGCGATAACGCAGGGAGCGTTCGTCTACGGAACGTCCGAAACGTTCGCCGACATCGGGTCCGCTAAAGTGCTGGGAGTTCCCACGCCGATTCTGGCGTTCCTCGTGGTCGCCGGTATCGGCCAGGCGTGGCTCTCCCTGACGACATCTGGACGGTTCTTCATTGCCGCGGGAGCGAACCAACGGGCCGCCACCGCAATGGGCCTTCCAACCCGGAGGCTGGGGATGGTTGCCATGGCTGTCTGCGGCCTGACAGCCGGTTTCGCTGGGGTGGTACTGGCGGCCTTTACCGACCAGGCAAACGTCGCAATCGGATCGGGCTACGAGTTCTCGGCGATCGCTGCCGTCGCGGTCGGCGGAACTTCGCTCTTTGGCGGCGCCGGAAGCATCTGGCGCACCGTTGTCGGTGTGGTCTTCGTGGCCACCATCGACAACGTTCTGGTGCTGCTCGGCCTCCCCTTCGAGGCGAGACTCCTCGCGACGGGAATCGTCATCATCGTTGCGGTTGTCTTCGATGCTCTCCTGAGGCGGTCTACCCGATGAGCGGCGCACTGTCGCGGGTGACCGCAAACGCCTCTGCGCCAGCGCTGCTAGCGCTAGCGGTCGTGATCGTGGCGCTTGTGGCCATCGAACCCGCACTGATCAGCGCAAGCACCGGCTTTAACATCCTCACCCAAGCCGCTGTCCCCGTCATCATCGCGTCGGGATTCGCGGTGGCCATGCTGTCCGGTCAACTGGACCTTTCCGTCGGTGCAACAGCGGTGTTGGCTGGGGTCGTGGCGATGCGTCTGCAGGAGCAGAGTATCGGATTGAGCCTTGTCGCCGGACTGCTCGTGGGATGCGCTGTGGGCGCTGTCAATGGCCTCCTGGTCACCCGACTGGGCGTGCCATCCCTATTGGCGACTCTAGGCACCCTCATCGCGGCTCGAGGCGTGGCCTTCTTCTACTCAGGCGGTCGGCCCGTCCAGGGCCAGATGCCCGATGTCGCGGCATCCCTGAACTCGTCGTTCCTAGGCGTTCTGTCGATCCGCATATGTCTGGCGATCGCTGTAGTCGTCATCGTTGACGCGACGATCCGACGAACAGTCTGGGGACGCCGGGTCATGGCGACAGGAGGTAATCCGAAGGCCGCGCAGGCCGTCGGGGTGTCGGTCAACCGCATCACGATGCAGGCACTCGTGCTGTCGGGCAGCCTTGCCGCGGCCGGCGGAACGCTGCAGGCCTACCTGCTGAACTCTGCCACCCCGGCAGGCGGTGAAGCCACTCTCATCGTGGTGATCGCCGGTGTCGTCGTCGGTGGCGTCGCGCTTACCGGTGGCAGGGGGTCGGTCGCCGGCGCTGCCTTGGGCGTGCTCCTGATCGCCACGGTCACGGTCGGTATGAACTTCATAGGCGTCGACAGCGCTTATCAGCGCATCCTGGTCGGCGGACTCCTTCTCCTCGTAGTTCTCACTTCGGCGCCGCAGATCGCGCGCGCACTTCGAAGAAGGCAAGGAGGTGACCGCATCAGGACAGGGACGCTTGACGGAAGTAGCCAAATCGGATAACAACTCGAAGGGATCTAAAAATGAACAGGAAAGTAGTTATGTTGCTCACTGTCCCCCTGCTGGCGCTCGCCGCGTGCAGCACGAGCAGTGAGGAGTCCAGCACTCAGGAAAGTGCCGTCGCGGAGTCCGCGCCGGAGAGCGCCGAGTCGGAGAGCGCCGATCCGGCGGAGACAATCACTATCGGTGTGGCCTTCCCGGGCGACGCTCCGTACCTGGATGGGTACAAGAAAGGCCTGGAAGAGACGGCGGCGGCCCGCGGCGTGGAACTGTCGATCCTGAATGCCCAGTGGGATGCGGCGACGCAGGATCAGCAGATTCAGCAACTGTCGTCGTCGGGTGTCGACGGAATGATCATCTGGCCGGTCGATAGCGCGGCCGTGTGCACGGCCGTGGATGCCGTTGCCGCCTTGGGGATCCCGATGGTCTCGTCGAACTCCAACGTGGGCGATGCATGTGCCGACAAGGTGGTCGCCTACACCGGACCTGACAATGCTGCCCAGGGGTGCGAGTCGGCCAAGTTATTGGGCGCTCTGGTACCCGAGGCGCGGGTCGTGATCATCGAGGGTGTCCAGGGAACGGATCCCGCAATCAACCGAACCGCTGGGTTCGAGGAGTGCCTGCCCGATGGGATCACGATTTTGGACAAGCAGCCCGCCGACTGGGACAAGGCCAAGGCCACCAAGGTCACCGCAGACCTGCTCACGCGGTTCGGTGACGAAGTGACCGCGGTGTACGCCCAGGACGACACCATGGCGGTCGGTGCGGCCGCGGCCGTGAAGGATTCAGGCCTGAAGGGAATCACGATCCTGGGTATTGGCGGCTCAGGAGCGGGTCTGGACGCGGTTAAGAATGGGGTCCTTTCGGGCACCATCATCCAGTCGCCGGTCTCCGACGGGACATTCGCGGTCAACGCGATCGTGGACTCCCTAGAGGGTGCACAGGTCGAAGCGCGGCAGATCCTGCCGATGCCGACGGTCTCACAGGAGAACGTAGACACGTTCACCGCTGAGTGGTAGCCAATCGGGGTGGGACGTGACCACCAGGCGCGTCCCACCCCGACTCAACCGCAAGTTAGCGCTCCGGGCCATGGGGGTCTTGAGCCTGAGAGAGAGGGGAGTCGAGTGCTGGTTACCGGAGTATGGCAGTTTTCCTGGACGGTTCGTGATCTTGATGCCGCGGTGCGGTTCTACCGCGATGGCCTGGGCTTCGAGTTGCGGCTGTTCCAGGAGCAGAACAACGAGTACACACGCAAGCTCGTCGGCTACCCCGACACGCACATACGGATGGCGCAGTTCAACCTGCCCGGCGTCGATCCGGGCATCTCCGGTCACCTGATCGAGTTGACCCAGTACTACGCCCCCGACGCAGACACCGCGCAGGTCACGGAGACGTACAACCCGGGGGTTGCTCATGTCGCCTTGATCTCAACCGATCTTGACGCGGTCTACCAGCGGGTCATCGAGTTCGGTGGGCGTCCCATCTCCGAACCTGTCGAAATTCAGGAAGGTGTCAACAAGGGTGGCCGGGCGATGTATGTGCGGGACCCGGAAGGGTTCACCCTCGAGTTCGTGGAACCCCCTGCCTCGCGCCTTGCAGGGATGACAGAAGGCGCCATATGAGGGTACTCCTCATGGGCGGCACACGGTTCATGGGCCGCTACGCGATCGACGGACTCCTGGCAGCTGGGCATGACGTGTGGGTGTTCAATCGTGGCACCCGCCCGACGCCGGATCACCCACGGGTCACCGCCGTTCTGGGCGATCGGAACGACCCCGCCTCCCATGCAGTGCTCTCCGCACTGGACCTGGACGCGGTCGTCGACTTCTCCTGCTACACGCCGCAGCAGGCATCCAACGCGGTTGCCGCGCTGCCTGGCATCGGCACCTATGTTCTGATCTCCACAGGCGCCGTCTACTCGCCCGCCGCGATTCTGCCTTGGGGTGAATCCACCCCTCTGGGGCCGTGGGCGCTGTGGGGCGACTACGCAGTGAACAAGCTCGCTGCGGAACAGGTAGTCACCGCCGCCCGCCCGACGCATTCCACGGTGATCCTCCGCTTACCGTACGTCCTTGGACCGGGAAACTATGCGGACCGGGAGGAGTTTCTGTTCAACCGGATCCTCGACGGAGCCGAGGTGCTGATCCCAGGGGATGGAACCGCCGTTCAGCAGGTCATATCTGCTCGAGACGCCGCCGCTGTAGCGGTTCGTAGCCTCGATCTGGAGGGCCTCGGCGGTGCCTTCAACGCGGCGAACCCCGACGAGTTCGTGTCAATTGCGGGGTTGGTGCACATGTGCGCCGAGATTGCCGGACGGAAAGCGACTGTCCGTCACGTGGGGGGCGGCATCACAGGCACCGGGAGAGACGTGTTCGACGCTGCCAACTCGGTGTTCCCCTTCCTCGCAGCGAACTACGTCCTCGACACTCGCGCGGCCGAGGGTGCAGGTCTCCTACCTAGGGTGACCCCAATAGCGGAGACACTCAAAGAGTCCTTCGACTACCTCTTGACGAACCCGGAACGCCGCACCTGGACACGCACACAGGCCGAGACCGCAGCGCTGGCGCGGTTGCGATGACGGATATTCAAACTGAGCGACGAGTGCAACTGCGCGACCTGTGCCTTTCGCGCGGCCTGGACGGAGCCTTGGTGTTTGCGTCCCGACGCAGTCAGGTCACGTACTTCACCTCCTATCGACCCGGCTTCCTATCGAACTGGTCCGCCCTTTGGGTGGGCAAGGCCCAGGAATCCCTCGCCACAAACTTTCCATTCGATTGCGAGCGAGCGTCCCAAGCCAGCGGAATGCACGCCGCCGCCGCCAGCCGACCGATTGACGTAATTCCCGATGGGATTCGTCGAGTCGGACTGGTCACTCGTGACCTGGTCGTGGATGAATGCCCTCCTTCGCTGATCGAAGACCTGAGTGCCCGCGGGATAGCGTGGGTCGACATCGCCGACTCTGTCATTGACTGGCGGTCGGTGCCGACTCCCGGCGAGGTCGAGTCCGCTCGCGCTGCCGCCAGGCTGTGTGATCGCGCCTTCCGGGAGTTGCAGGCGCAGGCCACGGAGTGCTCCGACGACTATCAGGTCGTCGGATTTATCGAAGGCTACGTGCGGTCACGTGGAGCCGCCCAGGCCCTGTGCTTGTTGGGTCTCGGGGACGGGAGTGTTGTGACCGAACCACTCGGACGTCCACGACGCCGAGGCGACATCGTCTCTCTGGAACTCACCTTGCTGCTGGACTCCATGTGGACTCAGGCCAACTGGACCTTCGCTCCAGATGGGATGACAGCGGACAACCGCCTTGCCGCCGAGGCCTGCTGGGCGACCAGGGCTCGACTGATGTCTGCCCTTCGCCCAGGGGCAACAGCAGGCCGGGTCTTCCAAGAGGGTGTCGCTGCCATGGAGGAGTTCGGCCTCGACCCGTGGATCGAGTACGACTTCGGCCATGGCGTCGGGCCGCACACGCCGGAACTGCCGCGGCTCACACGGGACTCCGAAGATCTCATCACGGAAGGGAACGTCGTTGCTGTCCATACGGCCGTGCGGTCGCCGAGTGGGCCAACGTGGTTCGTCGGGGGGCCGGTTGCCGTGACCAGCGCAGGATGTGAAGAACTCGTACCCGATGCGGTATGGGTCGCGTCGACGGAAGGGAAGGCATGACGTGAGTGGACTCCGACCTGCCGCACTGAGAGCGGAACTATTCGATCCCGCCGCCTGGCAGCAGGCGGTCCGCAACAGAGCGGTCATAGTCACCGGTGGTGCTGGAGGCCTTGGCCGCGCGGTTGTCCACGAACTCATGGCCGCGGGGGCACTGGTCACCGTCGTGGACCGTCCAGGAGCGGATATGACCGACTTCGCCACGCTGTCGAACCTCGTTGCCGTCAGCGCGGACATCACACAGTCCCAGGAGTGTGCTCGCGTCGTTCAGGAAGCCGTATCGGCATTTGGCCGCGTCGATGCACTGGTCAACAACGCAGGAGTGATCCACGTGGCCGTCATCGTTGAGCATGAAATCGAGGACTGGCGCCGAGTGTTCCAAGTGAACGTGGAAGGCTCGTTCTTGATGGCACAAGCATGCATCCGACAGATGATCGAGCAACCAATCGACACCGAGAACGGACGACGCGGACTCATCGTGAACATCGGGTCGCGGGCAGCGGATGCTGGCAGGCCCTTCACGACGGCGTATGCCGCAAGCAAGGCGGCCGTCGTACATATGTCCATGTCGCTTGCCCAGACGTTCGCTGACGACCAGATTGCGACAACCGTCGTCTTCCCAGCCGACATAGAAACACCGATGTTCCTTGGTGTGTGCCAGCAGATCGCCGACCTCGAGGGTGTCACCCTCGAGCAGTTCGTGGCGGATCGGCCTATGGATACAGCCGAGAGCTACGCACTTGTCGTGATGTCGGTCCTGTCTTCGCAGGCCATGGAGTTCAATGGCGTCCTGGTGCGTCACGGCGAGGATGATCGCCCATTCCGGAGGGCTGACGGAGAGGTACCACGGCGATGACAGAGCGGGTTGGGATCGGCATAGTCGGGGCAGGCCTGATCGTTGAGCATGCCCACCTTCCAGCGTACCGAAGCGCAGGCCTCACCGTCTGTGGCCTGTATGACCAGGATCACGCACGGGCATCCCGTCTGGCCGCGGAGTTCGGGGTGCAGGCATACCGGTCGCTCGATGAGCTCGTTGAAGACGAGGGCGTGCACATTGTCGACTGCGCAGTGACGCCGGACGCGCAGGAGAACCTCGTGCCGCAGTTCCTGGATGCTGGCAAGCACGTGCTCTGCCAGAAGCCCCTGGCCGACTCTCTCGACGGCGCACGGAAACTCGTTGAACGGGCCCATGAGAGTGGGCTGAAGCTGGCCGTGAATCAGCAGATGCGATGGGAACCCACCATTCAGGAGATGAAGAGGAGACTAAACGACGGGCGAATCGGGGAACCCGTTCTGCTGACTTACCGACTGAATTTCATGGGCGAGTACCCAGGCCCCCACTGGCTCAACGATCTGGACCGTCTGTTCGTGAGGTTCGGAACGATTCACTTCATCGACTCAGCGCGCTACCTCTTCGGCGAGCCCAGCCGGGTCACGGCACGCCTGCTCCGGGACAAGGTGCAGTACGCTGCAGGCGAGACCTTCATCAACGCCTGGATCGAGTGGCCGAATGGGGCCACGATGGTGGCATTTGAGCGCTATACCTGCAAGACGGGCGACATTGAGTGCGATATCCGGCTGGAGGGCACTCGGGGTGCGGTCACAGGCAGGCTCGGACTGTATTTGGACTACCCGGCACCGAACGCCGACATCATCGAGGCGATCCAGTACGGCGATCCCGAGTGGACGCTTGTCTCCGACACCGAAACCTGGCTTCCTGGCGCCTTCGCCAAGCCGATGCTCAGTCTCATCGACGCCATCCAGACCAACGGCGAGCCGGCCACCTCGGGACGTGACAACCTCCGCACCCTTCGGATAGTCGAGGCCCTCTACGAATCTGACCGCCTGGGACGCACGGTGACCCTCGACGCCAAGGAGTGACGATGCAACGTCTATGCTTCATCTTCGAACTCAATCCGGGAGCCGAGACGGCCTATGACGACGCACACGCCGATGTCTGGCCCGAAATGCGCGATCTGCTCGACGAGGCAGGGGTATACGACTACAGCATCTTCCGCGACGGCACCATGCTCTACGCCTTCCTCAAGGTGACCCACGATTGGGAGACGAGCAGCCGCATCATTGGATCGTCAGAAACTCAGGCGCGCTGGGAGCGGTACATGGCTCCACTCATTGCCTGGCAGAAGGACCCTGACGACCACCTGCACTTCTGTCGAGAGGTCTTTCGCCACGACGGCCATGCGGGTGCGGTGAGCGATTGATGGACTTCCTCGTCAGGATGGAGTTGCAGCGACGCCGCGAAGTGGCCGCAGGCGCTACGGGAGTTCACCCGGGCCATCAGCCCCGCGAAGACGGTGAACCGCGAATAGTCATCGATCCCCGTCAGAGCCCTCAGCTCGGTCCCGTCGGCCTGCAGGATCCCCCCGACCACGTCCATCTGCCACAACTCCATCGCCGTGCTCCACTCCCACCGCTTGAACTTGCGATCCCGGCGCCGGGCGTTCGGGTCGATCAGTCACTACCGTCTCAGGAGTCGGTAGATCCCCGACCTCGATGGCAGCGGGTGAATCCCCTCCCGGGCCAGGCTCGTGCAGCCGCCGCCGAGGCCCCCACTTGGGATGGGCCGCCGCAGTTCCAGCATCACCGCCTCCACCGCAGCCGGCATCTGCTGCGCGCACTCCCTCGGCCGATGCGATCGATCCGCCAACGCCGCCAGCCTACCCCGTTCATTCCGGGCCAGCCACGCTTGCACAGTCTGACGCGACACGTTGAACCGCCGCGCCACCTCCACCACGAACTCACCGTCGTGGATCACGAAAGACACTGCCTGATACCTCTGCGCCATGACACTCAGATCCACCAACAACGGAGGAGTGTCAAACTACATCTGCATTTCACTGACATAGAAAGTCTGATGGTACGTACGTTTCAGGCGGGTTCAGTGTGTTTCTCCAAGGGCCTGGGCGATGGTTCTGGGTGTGCTCGGCCGGCCGGGGCCTGACGCAGTAACGACGGTGCGAACCTGTGCGGCTTGAACCCGTCACACCATCGAAATAGAACCCCCGTAGCGGGCACTCCGGCATCTCCACAATTTCCGAAAAATCCCCCATTCCAAGAGTGTCCTTCGATCCCACAAGCTAGGTCAATGAAATGCAGATGTTGAGTGTCAAACAATCAGATTGAACCGCCGTAAGGCATCAGCCGAAACCGCGTAAAGAAACAGGCGAAGCCAATCCGTAAAGCATCAGCCGAACCTCAACAGCGACCCACAGTTGTGAAGTCCCGGGACAGGGGTTAACGATGTCCCCGGACTTCACAACGTGCGCCCGGAGGAACTCGAATCCCCAACCGACCGGGTGTCCGATGGTGGTACCTGGATCGCAGCAGCATCGGGATCGGGGAAAGCCGATATGACTGTCGAGGGACTGGGCTTACAGATTCCTCGACCAGTTCGTCGCAGGAGGATGGGTCCGCATTTGCTGCCGCGAACTCACGTCCGCGATTGCAGTCCAGACGGCCAGGATCGCGAGGGGCTTGCTGATCACCACAATCGGACGACCTCGGAAGGAAGCTCGGTGTCCCGCATTGCGGACTCACCGGACGTGGGGTGCCAGGCTTCAACTCGCGGAATCCGCGTGCGTCCAGCTCGTCGAGGTCAAGCGGGTGCTTACTGAAGTCATGTCCTGCGCTCGACACGCTAGGCATGAATCTCGACAAATGGTGACCGCTGGACTCATCGGCAGATCGGCGATATCGAGGACGCAGCACTAGCCATGGCCGGACTGCATTGACCCGCGACTGCGCCGGGTTAGTCCAACTGTGCCCATGAGTGTCTCACGATGGTAGCACCATCTGGTTCGGCTCTGGACGCCCGAGTTCGGGCGACCTGCCGACAGTCGCATGCGGAGAGGTCAAACGCTTGACTTCTGGGCACAGACCCGGCTACTCTGTGCAGCATCGGATGGTTCGACCAAGTCCCACAGGTGGACGAGTGGAGGTCTAGTGCGTGTCACAGTCAAGCTCCCGCGACTTTCTGACGCGGGAGATGACGCTGCGGTTGTGGCCTGGGAGGCGCAAGTGGGTGCGGTCCTTCAAGCTGGTGATGCGTTGGTAAGCGTGGAGACAGCGAAGGCACAGGTATCGGTCCCAACACCCGTTGCAGGCGTTCTTGTCGAGCAACTCGTGGATCTCGACGATGAGATCGAGGTGGGAGCAGCCATCGCGGTGCTTGAGGTGACCCCATGAGCGGGAGGATTTATGATGCTCGCAACGAGCGTTTTGGCGGCTTTCTTTTCGACTACTCAGTCGGTGACGTGTATCGCCATTGGCCGGGCAAAACCATCACCGACGCTGAGAACCACCTGTTCTGCCTGTTGACGCTTGCGAACAGCCCCATTCACACAGACCGCGAATTTGCCCAGGACGAGACCATCTTCGGCCGGAACGTCATCGTAGGGACGTATGTCTACTCCCTACTTCTAGGGATGAGTGTTCCCGACATCTCAGGTAGGGCACTCGCCAACCTTGGCGTCCGTGAGTTGAAGCATCACGCGCCCATGTTCCCTGGCGACACCTTGTATGGGGAGTCGACCATTATCGACGTGCGCAATTCCACACGGTCGAATGATCGTGGTGTGTTGACCGTGGCGACGCGCGGCACCAACCAGTCGGGCGAACTCGTGTGCTCGTTCGAGAGGTCGGTTCTGATTCCCACTCGCCCAGTGGCTGATGAATCGCAGGGGACGCCTCGTGCCTGACGGAGTCGATCTTCCGACACATCGGGGCCCTTTGGCGGGAGTACGGGTCGTCGAGATTGCCACTGTTCTTGCAGGCCCTGGATGCGGCCGATACCTCGCCGACTTCGGCGCCGAGGTCGTCAAGATCGAGCGACCTCCGGGTGGGGACCCCTCGCGACGCATGGGCTGGTCGATGCCGGACGATCCGGAGTCCATGTTCTGGCGCATTGCCAACCGCAACAAGCGGACAATCGTGCTCGACCTCAAGGTGGAAGCGGATCTGGCCCGGGCGCTGGACCTCATTCTGTCGGCGGACATCCTCATCGAGAACATGCGACCCGGGAAGCTTGAGGCGCTAGGCCTCGGCCCGGAGGTCCTCCTAGACAGGAATCCGAAGCTTGTCGTTGTGCGTGTGACTGGCTTCGGGCAGACGGGACCGTATGCCCAGCGGCCCGGTTTCGCGACAATCGCGGAGGCGCTTTCCGGGTTTGCCGAGATAAGCGGTGAGGCCGACGGGCCTCCGCTCCTGCCCCCAATTGCGCTCACTGATGAGGTGACGGGCATCGTTGCCGCCATGGGTGCAATGCTGGCTCTGCGCCACGCCGAACAGAGCGGGCACGGTCAGGTCGTCGACGTGAGCCTGTTCGAGAGCATGCTCCAACTGATGGGACCGCTCCCCGCGGCCTTCGACTCACTGGGCTACCTCCAGCCTCGCATGGGAGCAGGCATCCCTTACACAACACCTCGTGGCACATACCAATGCTCAGATGGTTCATGGATCGCGTTGTCCGCGACCTCGGACAGCGTGGCGGGCAGGCTCATGACGGTGCTCGGTCTCGGAGAAGACGAGCGGTTCGACACGTTTAGGAATCGTGAGCTCAATCGAGAAGAGCTCGAGGCGCATGTGGCCGCATGGGTCGCTGCCCGCTCGCAGCAAGAGGTCATCGACATGCTCACTGATGCGGATGCTGCGGTGGCCCCCGTCTACTCCATGCGGGACATCGTGGCGGATCCGCACGTGCAGTCACGGCAGTCCCTCGTGCGCGTCGATGGGATTCTCATGCAGGGCCCGATCGTTGGGCTCTCGGTCACTCCAGGGGAGATCCGTTGGGCCGGTCCGGACTTGCCGGCAGTCGAGCAGGCGACTTAGGTTCCGGCGGGGATTGGAGGAATTGCATGGACTTTTTGGTGCGGATAAGTGTCACCTGGCCACCGGACGGTGACCCGGATCTACTCGACGACCTGCGCAAACAGGAGGCCGACGTCGCACGCGAACTCGCAGCCGAGGGTCGGCTCGTCCGACTCTGGCGAGTCCCCGGGCGCTGGGCCAACGTCGGCATTTGGAGGGGGGCGGACGCTGACGAACTCCATGCGGCGCTGAATCGACTCCCATTCATTCCATGGCTGGACATCTGTGTGGAACCTTTGGCCAGTCATCCGAATGATCCAGGCACTTGGAAGGACCCCTCATTAAGATGCGCTACCGACAGGCGATCGGGCGTGCTCTCGCAGACGCGATGGAGTCAGATGAATGTGTAATCGTCCTCGGTGAGGACGTTGGTGCGGCGGGTGGGGCATTCAAGGTTACTGAGGGACTCCAGGAGAGATTCGGGGTGAGGCGCGTCATCGACACACCAATTTCAGAGACAGCAATTCTGGGAGGGGCAATGGGCGCTGCAATAGCTGGCCTACGCCCTGTAGCCGAGATGATGTTCGTTGAGTTTGCGGGGGTAGCGCTTGACCAGTTGGTCACCGAGGCGGCGACTGTTCGGTATCTCAGCCGAGGGCAACTAAATGTGCCCATGGTGCTCAGAACGGCCGTGGGAGGAGGCCAGGGGTTCGGCGCCCAGCATTCGCAGGTGCTCGATCACTGGTTCACATCCTCGCCGGGTCTGAAGGTCGCCATGCCAGCCGACCCCAATAGTGCCTACCACATCACACGTCTGGCTATCTGGGATGACGACCCAGTAGTTGTCCTCGAGCACAAGGGCTTGTACGGCGATCGCGGCGAGGTTGATCTGGAAGAACCACCATGGGCGATCGGCGAGGCAGTAACCATGCGAGTGGGTCAGGACGTCACCATCGTGGCGGCAGGGGCGATGGTCTCCGTGGCTCTGGCTGCAGCGGAGACCAATCCAGGATGGTCTGCGGATGTGATCGACCTGCGTTGGCTGAGGCCCTGGGACGTCGATCAGGTCCTTGCCAGCGTGGCAAAGACGGGAGTCCTCGTTACGGTGGAGGAAGCGGGCCCGAGTGCGGGCTGGGGTGGCGACGTGTCGCTAACTGTGTGCCAGACCCTATGGTCGCGAATGAAATTTCCTCCGCTTCGAGTGACTACGCCGGACGCCCCCGTTCCTCACGCGCAGGAATTGGAGAGGCGTTTCCTGCCGAATGCCGAGTACGTCGTGCAGCAGGTATCGAGCCTGCTCGAAACGGGCAGTGTGCCGCTGCCTTGGTGGGAGTACCGATGAGCATTGAGTCCCCGGAGCACTTGCGTCGGAGGGGCCTTGCCTCCGACCTTGGCCGATTGAAGCGGATGATCGAGATCCGCGAAGTCGAGGAAACGATCCAGAGCCTGTATAGCGCGGGCGAGATCAGGGGCAGTACCCACCTCTACTCCGGCCAGGAGGCAGTTGCCGTTGGGCTGGCCTCCGTCGCGCCGCTCGGGGATACCGTCGCGTGCACATACCGTGGTCACGGCATGGCCCTGGCGCTCGGAATGGAGCCGACCGCCGTGATCGGTGAGGTCTGCGGTCGGAGCACGGGCTGCGTGGGAGGCATCGGCGGATCAATGCACTTGTGCGATCCCTCGATCGGGCTGCTACCCACCTTTGCCATCGTCGGCGCGCAGATCCCCGTCGCGGTGGGGGTGGCACTGGCTTCCGCGTACCGGGCCGCAGACTCCGTGGCCTGGGCCGTGCTCGGAGACGGGGCGACCAACATTGGTGCATTCCACGAGTCATTGAACATGGCCAGTGTCATGGGGCTTCCCGTTGTTTTCGTCATTGAGAACAACCTCTATGGGGAGTACAGCCCGCTTCGCTGGACGACGCCGCTGGATGACCTGTTCCGTAGAGGCGAGGCGTACGACATGCGGGCCGCGGCAGTCGACGGCCAGGATGTCCACGCCGTGGCCGAGGCACTGGCCGAGGCGCGAAGCCATGCAGCAGCGGGCCGCGGGCCTTCGCTCATCGAGGCCAAGACATATCGCTACAGCGGGCATTCGCGTTCTGATCTGGGCCTGTACCGATCGGCGGACGAGGTCCAGACGTGGGTCAGTCGGGATCCGATTGGGATTCTTGCAGAGCGGATCTGGCCGGAAGGGCACTCTTCACGCTTGTCCGAGATGGTCGAGCAGGTCCGTTCCGAGGTGCGCGCCGCTACAGAGCACGCGCTCAGGCCCATGCCCCCCATTGACAAGGTCGAGATGCTGAGGCACATCACAGGCTAGTCTCGGGGCCGAACGCAAGGCTGTGAGAGGAGGTCGCGATGCCAGGCAGGGCGGCAAATGCACTTGAGCGTCGCGTCACGCTCAAGGATGTGGGGAACGCAGTTGGCGTGGACCCGAGTCTGGTGTCCCGAGTTCTCAACAACGACCCTTCGGCGAGCGCGTCGGAGGCCACCACGGCCCTGATCCTGTCTGAGGCCGGGCGCCTCGGGTACCGACCGAGTCTGACTGCCCGCGGTTTACGGCTGAAGCGCACCTACGCCCTTGGCTTACTGGTGCCCGACTTGCAGAACCCCCTCTATGTCGCCATCGCAACCGCCGCGGAGGCAAAGGCCCGGGAGCTCGAATACGCCCTCGTCACGGGAATCCACTCCAGCGGCCAGCAGGAGGAGTCACTTTCCACGCTCCTCGTGGAAGAGCGCGTCGATGGGCTTCTCGTCGCCTCAGGCTCCATCGACAACGAATTCATGAGGGATCTGGCCACGGCGTCACGCAAGCCCATCGTTCTGGTGAACCGTCGAGTGAAGGGGATCCGGTCGTCGGTCGTCGTCGACGACGCTGCCGGCTCCACGCTGGCGGCCGAACATCTGCTGTCACTGGGCCACAGGCGGATCGCCGGCTTGTTCGGTCCTGACGAAGTCGACACCACCCGGCGTCGGCGGGAAGGTTTCATGCAGGCCTTTGCTAAAACGGGCCTTCGGCCCGTTGAGATCGAGTTGCCGTCTCTGAACGCATCGGTGGCTCTCCAAAACACCCTGAAGGCCCTGTCTCGAGCACCCCGACGTGACCGGTCTCTTCGCCTCCAGCCTCACCGCCGGTCTCGGGGCACTGCGGGGCGCGAGGGTCAGTGCACGTCGGGTACCCGAGGACCTCTCCGTGGTGGCGCTTCACGACGATCCCATTGCGGATTATCTGTCACCACGACTCACGTGCGTTGCCCTGCCTGTCGAGGAGATGAGTTATCGCGCCGTCGACTTACTGGTCGAGCTTGTGGGTGGCGGCCCGAACCGGCACGTCATCGTGCGTGATGCGCCGTCTCTGGTGCTCCGCGAGTCCACCGGCGCCTACACGTCAACGGGCAAGCGTGCACCGCGGCGCAACTCTCGGACACCGTGACCAATCCGCTGTAAACAGATTTGGTCAAACGCTTGACTTACCGAGACGGCGCGCGTAGCCTTACGGTCCGAGGGGACACCCGGCTGGAGTTCGCTCGGGTTCCACGGGCGTGGCAGGTGGTCCTCGTTGGCGTGGTCATCATCCTCGCCGCAAGCCCTTACCTCAGAGGCCTGCCACAGCGACTGTGATGTTCATCCATCTCGACCAGGGAGCACAAGCGAAGGGATGAAGCGGAATGACAAGCGACGATGGCGCCAATCGCTCGGGCATTGACGGACTCACCTGCATCGTCACTGGAGCCAGCCGCGGCATTGGGCACGCGATCGCGATCGCCCTTCGTGACGCCGGCGCCCGAGTCGCGTCCCTCGACATTGTGCCCCCGGGGACCAGTCGCTTCGGGATCGTGGACATCGCCTGTGACGTCTCCAATCCAGACGAAATCGAGGTCGCGGTCTCCACGGTGGAGCAGTCCTCGGCCCGCCCGTCGTGCTGGTCAACAACGCAGCCATGCTGCTGGTCTCCGGAACCCTCGACACGACACTAGAGCAGTGGAACCGCGTCCACGCCGTCAATCTCACCGGCCCGTTCCTCCTAGCACGTAGGTGCGTTGGCGGCATGAAGGAGCGAGGCTTCGGTCGGCTAATCAACATCGGATCCAACTCCGGCAAGATGGGCGGTGTTAGCGGGGTGCCAGCGTATGCAGCCGCCAAGGCTGGCCTGCACAACCTCTCACGCGTCTGGGCCACCGAGTTCGGGCCCTTCGGCATCACCGCCAACACCGTTGCCGCCTGCCTCATCGACACGGAAATGGCCAGGAATGCCAGCCTGGAGGCACTTGTCGAACGCGTCCCTGTCCGCCGGATGGGCACTCCCGAGGATGTCGCGTGGACCGTCAGCTTCCTTGCAGACCGCCGTTCCGGATACATCAACGGCGAGGTGATGGACCTGAACGGCGGCTTCTATCTTGATTGAGACAGCAAGACAGCAACGGAGCGCCGGACGCCCGACCGGTGGCTTGACCGACCCACACAGAAAGTGATCATCCCTTGCGCATCGAAGCCGTTGACACCCATCTCGTGGGCGACACCCTGCTCGTCAGCATTGCAACGGACAACGGTCTGGTCGGCTGGGGGCAGTCCGCCCTTTGGGGATACCCGGATGCCGTAAAGGTCGTCGTCGATGCCGTTGGTGGCAGGCTCGTTGGCATGGACGCCCTCGCTAGAGAGCGGATCTGGTACGAGGTGTTCCGGGCTCAACCATTCCGGGGGTCGTTCGTCTCCTCGGCGGCAGCGGCCCTCGACATCGCTTTATGGGACCTTGCAGGGCAGCGTTTCGACGTGCCCTGCTACGTCCTCATGGGCGGACCGGTCAGGGAACGCATTCGTCTGCACTTGGTTCTGGGGAGCGGCTGGCTGGACCAGGGTGGGGGCACTGATGCCTTGGTGGCGGAGGCGAAGCACGCCGTTGCTCTCGGCTTCACAGCTATCAAGTTCGACCCCTTTCTTGACGGCTCCGACGGCTTTCAGTCGCGGACCTGGAGCCGTCGAGTATCGGATGCCATCCAGACAGCGAAGGCTGTGCGAGTGGCGGTTGGGTGGGATGTCGACATCGCGTTTGAACTGCACCGCAAGTTCGCTGCCGCCGAAGCTTCCGTGCTCTATGCGGAACTCGGAGACCTCAGGCCTTACATGATCGAGGACGCGCTCCCGCCGGATGGAATCGCGCCGTGGGCATCGCTGCCCCGCACGACTCCAACGGGTACGGGTGAGCGCCTGGACACCATTTGGGAGTTCGCGGACCTGGTGACGGCTGGGGGCGTGGGGATTCTCCGCCCGGACGTTGGCGAGGCTGGTGGACTCAGTCACGTCTTGAAGATCGCGGCGCTCGCGGAGGCGCATGGACTGCAGATCCTGTGCCATAACTACGTCGGACCCCTGCTCACCCTTGCGACTGCACACCTCTATTCATCTGTGCAGAACGTGGCCACCATGGAATACACGCTGCTGGATGAGGCGCCGCCTCGCAACCAGTTCCTGGGTCGGCAGGCGATACGAGAAGGGGGATACCTGCGACTTCCCGACGGGATCGGTCTTGGGTACTCGACTATTGATCCCAACACGCTGGGGGAATTCAACCGCTGGCGTCCGCAGCCGACTCCCATCAGCCCCGATGGCGGCCTCTACCTTCGATAACTCACACACCAGAGGATTACATGACTGACGTCGAACCCCTAATCGATACCCATGTTCACATGTGGGACCTCAATGATCCCACGCTGCGGTACGACTTTCTCGACGCTGACTTACCGCACCCGATCCTCACCCAAGAGGAAAGAAGGACGCTCGCCGTGCCGTTGTACGGAGCTGAACAGCTTCGCGTGGACACCGAGTCGGCCGGAGTCATCGGGACCGTGCATGTCCAGGCCGCAGTGGGCATAGAAGATCCCGTGATGGAGACGGTGTGGCTCGAGGCGCAACGCGCGAGGCATGGCCTACCGACCGCAATTGTCGGGCATGTTGACCTGGCCCGCCAGGACGTTGACGATCAGCTGGATCGCCATCTCGAGGCGAGTCCGGTTTTCGTAGGTGTGCGCGACTCAGGCCACGGCACGGAGTTCCTCGATGATCCCGACTGGCGGCGCGGGGTCACGGTACTGGGCGAACGGAACCTCGTGTGCTGTCTGGACGTGACAATGGGGAGGTATGCCTTGGCGCGTCGTCTGGCAGATGACATGCCGCACGTGACCTTCGTGCTGGACCACATGGGCCTTCCGCTGCGGCGTGACGATGACTACTTCGCGGAGTGGCAGCAGCAGGTGCAGGTTCTAGTCGACAGTGAAAACGTCTACTGCAAGATCTCCGAACAAACGCTGGTCAGTCACCGATGGGATCCACAGAACGCCCACCGGTGGATGACCAGCTGCCTGGAGACTTTCGGACCTGACCGCTGCTTCTTCGGTTCAAATTGGCCCGTTGACTCCTTGTACGTGGACTACCAAGCGTTGGTGAATGCATATCGGGCCTTGGGTGAGGACCTGTCAGTTGATGAGCGTGCAGCGATGAACATCGACACCGCCTCTAGTGTCTTTTCCATTCAGCGATGACGGGCATGCATGTCCGGCAGTTGCGTTCGCGCAGCTCGACCCTGGCCGTCCTGGGCAGCAATCTCCGGGTGCTGGAGAAGGCGAAGGGCCTGACCACCGATGCGCTCTTCATGGACATCGAGGACGCGGTCGCCCCAGCAGCGAAGCCTGAGGCACGCAAGAACATCGTGGCGGCGCTCAACGAAGGCTGGTACGACGGCAAGACCCGGGTCGTGCGCGTGAACGACTGGACGCCACAGTGAACCTTCGCGGATGTCATCGAGGTGGTCGAGGGCGCCGGGCCGACCCTGGACTGCATCATGCTGCCGAAGGTGCAGACCGCTGACCAGGTCGTGGCGCTGGATTTGCTGCTCACCCAGATCGAGAAGACAAACGGGTTCGAGGTCGGTCGGATCGTGATCTAGGCGCAGATCGAGAACGTCAAGGGCCTGACCGACGTGGATGCGATCGCGCAGACGTCGCCGCGGGTGGAGACGATCACCTTCGCGCTGGGGTGTGTTCCGTCTTTGCTTACCCCTGTTTCAATGTCACTGGAATACACACTTTCGTATCGGGTTTCATATCCGCCCTTTTTTGTGTTTTAACCACTAACTTTTGACTATGGCATCTGGGGGTAAATGCGGTCGCTGCAAGGGTCCTCTGCCGACTTATATTGGCAATGGGCGACCCCGAGCATGGTGTTCTCCTGATTGCCGTAAAGCCGGTTACCGAGCCAGTTTGCGCAAAAGCTCTGTAAAGAAGCCAAATGAATGGTGGATTCCGCAAGAAATTCGGGACAGGGTTCTCGCTGAGCACCCCATCGGACTTGACGCTGCAGCGTGTGACTTTTCAAGTTTGGCTCCGAACAATTGGTTAGGTCCCAAGCATCCTGATAAGAGTCGCAGAGACGCAATCACCTTTGAAGATTGGTCTGAACTCACTCCGTCAGGAAGTGAAGTTTGGGTTAATCCGCCATCCATACCTATTCCACTACTATGTCAGTTCCTTGAACGCGCAGCTAAAACCGCATCCAAAGGGAATGCGGTAATGGTGTTGGTGCCAGCAAGTGTGGGCACGAACTGATGGCACGAACTGGTTCTGGATGCTGGGGCAGAGGTTGAGTTTCTTAAGGGCCGTCTTGCTTACACGAGGCCTCACTCCCAAGGGGGCCCCGCGCCTTGACCCAGCGCACTGGTGAGATTTCCAAGCACCAAGAGTGACGCTTCCTCTGACGTGTTAGGCGTCGAAGTAGCCGTATAACCCTGGGTACCTATTGACTCTTCCGTCTCTGGGGAGCGCGGCAGCAGGCTTAGTGAGTTTGACGAGTAGCAGGCACTCTTTCTTAAGACTTTTGATCACGACCGCAGCGGTTGCCTAACTTGCTGCGGTCTCCGATTTTTGCTCGTTCGCGTGAGTGAAAAAGTTTTATCCGCCGATACTGGCACTTTTTGCGTGTCTCGGAACTATCCAAAAAATGTCATACAGGTTAGAGATTGTAAATAAGAAAACTGGTCAGATAGAAGACCCAGTAGAGATCATTAGAGGTTTTTTCACGGGCGATCTACGCGACCCCGAGGAGTTCGATACGGGGCTTGTCCCCGAGGTTCCTTAACACCCCACTGAGCACTCTTTCTCCTCGCGAAATGCAGTTTGTAATACGCAGAGTTACTAAAAAATTGTGCGTTGCGAACAACTCAGAAAAATTCCGCTTCGTCAGGGATAAATAAACGGATAGAACGAAAAAACTGTTTCATACAAATAGAAAAAAATCGCTAAAAAATGTTGGTAATAAACACTTTTCTGCTCCACAAAAATACGAAAGTGAAGACTCGTATTTTAGCGATGCTTAGTAACTCTGTAGTCGCACAATGTCAGTAAGCCTAGTTATCATACCAATGGTTGGGTGATAAAAAATGAGAGGAAAGTTAATGATTAATAATAATGTTGGAGTTGTAGCGGGTCTTGATTTCACTTCGGTCATTGGACCGGACGCACTGCGCGAAATGCTCGCCCAAGGTCGTCCGGTTCTGGTGATTGTACGAAACGCTAACCCGAATAAGTATGGGGTAGCGGAGGCCATCCTGGAACTGAGAAGAACGGCAGAGGCACTCAGGAACAAAGTCGGGATAGACATTAGTGAGTTTCTCCCGACCGAAGGATCCATTGAGATAGCGTTTGAGAACGCTCCCACTATTCGGACTAAGGCAGAGAGAGCCGGCAAGGAACTCCTTCACAAGTTCGTGCGCTTTGAACCTACCTCGGGTCTGGTCATCCTGATGGGTGTTGGAACAGGACGCGGTCTGAGTGAAACAGGGCAGCAACCCTGGGTCCAGCGGGTTATAGAGGAAGTAAATAGGTCCAGTCCAGCTCTGCTGTATGTCCATCGCATTGACAGGCTTTCGCGCCATATTCTCTCCATCAGCGAGGTGCTCAAAGCCTGTCAGAGCCGTCAAACGATGGTCGGCGAACCGCAAAACGGCATCAGTGTGCCGAGCAACCTCAACTGGCTAATGAACTTATTTCTGTCCAGCGGTGGGGAGAACGAGACGAAACAGAGCCCAGTCGCAAACCGAGGTCGGGAAAGTTCGGGGCTATGAAAGACACGGGGGTTGCGCCGGGTCTTGATTTCACTTCGGTCATTGGACCGGACGCACTGCGCGAAATGCTCGCCCAAGGTCGTCCGGTTCTGGTGATCGCACGAAACTCTAACCCGAATAAGGATGGGGTAGCGGAGGCGATTTTGGAACTGAGGAAAATAACAGAAGAACTCAGGAACAAAGTCGGGATAGACATTAGTGAGTTTCTCCCCTCTGACAGAATTATCACGACAGCGTTTGAGAACGAGCCAACTATTCGCACGAAGGCAGAGACAGACGGGAAAGAACTCCTTCACAAGTTCGTGAGTTTTGAACCTACCTCGGGTCTTGTCATTCTGATGGGTGTTGGAACCGGACGCGGTCTGAGCGATACAGGGCAGCAACCCTGGGTTGCGCGGGTCGCGGATCAAGTGAATAGGTCCATTCCTGCCTTGCTGTATGTCCATCGCATTGACAGGCTTTCGCGTCACGCCTTATCCACCAGTGATGTATTAAAAGCCTGTCAGTTCCGTGAAACGATGGTCGGCGATCCGGACAGAGGCATCAGTGCGCCGGACAACCTCCAATCAATAATGAACTTGTTTCTGGCCAGCAGTGGAGAGAGCGAGGCCGACAAAATACCGACCAGAACACGCAAAGGAATGAAAGCACGAACCGATAGCGAGATGATAAATGGCTTTGCCCGGTATGCCTGCACAACAGCTCCACCAGCAGGACTCATCCGTCTGCGTATGAAAAACCAGCTGGGAACGCAAGGTGATTCAGTGATCGTGTTGGACGATCCGACCTTCTACCCCGATACAAAAACCATTTTTGCTGGCATTCCCGAGACTATTGCGGAAAAGACAGTTTCCAATGTGGAACTCGTAAAATGGGCGCTCGCCAACTACGGGAAACCGGGGCATACAAAAGCAACAATGGGCAAATACTTGGCCGCGAACTATTTCAGTCATTCCAGTTATCGGCGTCATAAAGGCGTAGAGGCGACATTCCACGACTTTGACCGACCAGGACACCTAATTACGGCTCTACTAAAAAATTTGACCTTCTACGAAACAGGAGAGTTCATCTCACTCTTAGGTATTGAAGGGATGAAAGATGTAGCCATTACCGGCTGTATGCCTCCTGGCGGATGGGCTACACCCGAGGACTTTGCCCGCATTCGCAAGTTCGATGCGCAAAAACCCAAATTACACGGTGGAACACCAACAATGGCATTCACCGGGGTAGCGGTAGGAGATCGGGGTGTTCATCTACACAGGGCAGATAAAACACGCAGTTTCAACGGTCCTTCATACGCCCTCATCGCCTACAAGTCAGGCAAAACCCGAGCACAGCGCCAAAAGATGCCCGCTATCACCCACGCCGCCCTTGCCGGATCATTGGTGGAAGCCATAGAGCATTACGCGCAACGAAGCTGGGACCCGAGCACACAGGCGGACGAGAACACCGGCACACTCCAAGAACTGGAAAAAGCCGAACAAGAAAGATCATATTTAGACAATGAAATAGTCAAGCGACGAGAAGAACTCACCCAGCGTGATGAGAACGGCAACCTTCTCAGCGTGTCAGTTCTCAACATCCTTGCGGCTGAACTTGACGACTTAGTAAATCAAGCGAGACCCAGACTGAACATAAGAATTCAGGGACTGCGCGCAAGTCTCACCGCTAAACCAAATGGTGATGATGTCAAAGGGCTACTCCGACTCGTCGCATCACTTCACAACCCATTTGATGCAACGCAAAACAAGTTTTGGAAAGACTGCCTTCACATTGAGAAAGTCAGCAAAACCACCAGCAGCAGCAACTATTTGCTCAAAACAGTCATTGAGTGGAACGGCACTTTGACTCTTAGCGAAGGTCAAAACGATTTCACCATCCCATTCTCTGGAAGCGTAGAAATAGGTGCGTTGCAGGCGAACCGGCAACGCGTAGATCAGGTCATAGCGAAAGTTATCAACGGCCAAGGACCGTTGATAAAAATACCAATGGCGAACCCGGGATCTATGCGAGCGCTCATCGCGGAAAGATTCGGATACAGCGCCAGAGCTGGTGGCATCTGTGGGTGCCCAGACGCTGACCTACAAGCCATACTCTTCACAATGCTCGCGCACCCCGAGTTAAGCGATGGTGAAGTCGCGCAACAGCATTCCGCGCAACAACAACTCATTACAAACCTGCGCACCTATACAAAAACACCGCCAGTCAGGTGGCAAACGACCAGGAAAGACACCCTCACAGGGCTGAGCCAAGCGATAGCCAGTGGAAGCCCCAACGACTACTACGACCAGCAGACATACGAGCGCAAGCGAAGCATTGAGGACCTGACCGTATCGGAAGAAGCCCGTGGCACCTTGACGATCAGTGATGGCCAGCTTGTAATCAACCCGTGTGAATGTGGTTCGCTGCTGCGGCTACTCAGCAAGATAAAAGGCCCACAAGGTTTCGTGTGCTACGACTGTGGAATAGATAACGCGGGCGTGAAATGGGCCCCGAAATACCGGCAATACCTGATCGGGGCGCAACACCTTGGAATAACGGAATACTCAACCCACGGAAAAAGGAGACTGGGAACATCCAGCCGAAAGCGCCACCCGCGAAAGAAGAAAACCCCATAAAGGGCGCGCCACCAGCAACAAACCGGGGGATGGCCGATGGCGCGTTTAGTCATAAACCTTATGCCAAAAAAATTTTGAGAACGCATTCTGCGCAAGCGAGCAGGGTCAAGGTAAAAAGCCCCATTTGAGCATTCGTTTCTCCCATTCGGCTGGTGAGTCATTTACTCCCGTGTCAATGTGGTTGAGCCAATAACGGTAATTGTGTGCGCAGCGCCAGATAGCTGCCGAAGCGGGGATCGCTGACCACGCGATGACTTGCGACATTAGTTCCAAGGGTGAGCGCCAAAGGACCGTCGGCACTCCGCTGCTAACGGTCAATTTTTCAGCAGGAGGTAATTGTAATGCAGTCGCTGCCTTGCTTTCCACCTCATCAGTATTAGCGAAAGCAGCGTATCCGGCGCTTGCTTGATCTGAAAATTGTTTTACCGAGGCAAGATAACTTTCTACGTTTTCTCGGCGCACGATTTTATCTTTCACCTCAACAAAAAATGGACCGTGATGTTTCTTACCGTTCTTTTCGGTGAAAGTTTTGACGTCACCAGGGGAAGAGCGACTGGGATCATTGACACTCGCCGGAGTATGCGTCTGACCTGGCTTCGCAACATCTATACAGGCGGCTACAAAAGCTTGAGCTCGCCGCCCTCCATCAGAATTGACGAGTATGAAGTTGCGGACTTCATCGCAGAATTCTTGGAGAGTGATCGTGACTTTGCTGAGATCATCTTCATCTCCGAAAGCGAATGCTGAAACGCTAATTTGAGGTTCGGGTGCCGCAACGAGGAACGATAGGAGTGCTGTCATCGCCTGCTCAGAAGTCATCTCTGACACTTTGGTGAGCATCTCATAAGCTTCTGCTATTGGTTTGCGGCTTTTCTCCGACATGTTTGGCCACAGCAGGTCTAACTTGCGTTTCCCGTTAAAAGGGCTGTTGTTAAAAGGTATTTCTTTCAGCCTGTTGAGACTAATGATCCCGTAGCCGTGCTTATAGATGACAGAAGACCAAAGGCCGTGAGCGTTATAACCGAACTCCCCGGATCCTTCTTGTAGGTTTGTAAGGATCTACCCTCGGGTTTGACGCCCGGGCCAGCAAGCCGCAAAGCACCATCGCGAGTGGGGTCCGGGTGGCCCACGCGTAGGCGGTGCGAGAATTATCCACCCAGTCAAGGCTTATGTTGTTTGGCAGTTCTTCTTCGGCGAGAGAAAAATTGTCCATACTAAGAATGGCACGCCGTTGATCAAGAACTTCTAAGAACACCGTTTCGGCCTTGTCAATCGGAAACATAAAATCTGTCGTCACTGCTGCCCCCCGATCAATTTCCCGAACCTACTGAGAAGATTAGCGCAGCAACAACTGAGTGAGTGAATCTCTAATGGTTTCATATTAGTTACTGTTCGGTATCTACGATTTTGGCAACAAGGTTACGAATGACTAAGCAGCGTTCTCGTCCTCATCTTCTATAAAGGCCAAATCTACCGGAGGACTTACCGGCTGCGTGGCTCCCGCTAATGCTGTGATTACGTTTGCTCCCCAGGTGTATCCGGCGCTTGCAAACAAGTGAGCTGCCACAAAGGAAACGGCACCAACATTGACGCCGTTGCCCGCTTGCTTGTATGCCGTTTTGTCATCTACTCCCGCATTGGGAAAAACAGTGTCTGGAATGCCTTGTAGCCTTCCAGCTTCCACTGGTGTAATGCGCCTTCTACGCGATCCAATAATGCTGGTTTGCGTGATGGCCACGAGCGCGGGCAAGTAACTTGCAGGCTTCACACGCACACCAGACGGGCGGAAATGAATAGTCAGTTTCCACAAGTCCCGATCGGCACGGAGCGGCTGGGCGAGCGCTTGCCACTCAAATTTCCGACGAGACGCGGGAAAGTCGGAGACCCTGTAAGAATTCCCGGGTAGCCACGATTTCCTTAGCCACGAACGAATGAATGTGCGGTGCTTATTGTAAAAAGCGCTGTTCTTGCGGAGGAAGTCTGCCTTCCAGTCGGGAGTTCCTACTGGGATAATTGGTTTCACCGTAAAAGCATCCACCCAGATGGGAAATCCAGGCAAATCATTATCAGTTATGCCAACGACGAATGCCTGCCACGCATCAAGCCACGCTTTTTCCTCTTCGCGCAGTTCGTATTCCAACAGATTTGGGATGTTGATGTCGTCGTCAAGGTAATCTTCAATGTTCCAGTTGTTAGGGTTCCACCCCGCGACAGGACCGCGAGAAATGAGCGGATCCTGCATGAGTTCGCCATCGTCATCAACTCGGGTCGCAAGAATGAAAACTCTATCCCGGGACTGTGGGCGACCATCAAGTTCAGGGGGAAGGTAATGAGGGCTGAAAACGACGGGAGTTTCAGAGACCCGGTATCCCAAAGATCTGAGAGACTTAATAATCGTCGCCCAGGTATTCGCGTGCTTCGGCCCGGCCAGATTTCGAACATTTTCCAACACTAAAAACTTGGGTCGTTTTGCCTCAACTATTTTTACGATGTCAAAAAAGAGTGTTCCTCTTGTGGCGTCAAGGACACCTTGCTGAGCTCCGGACTTGCTAAAAGGCTGGCACGGGAAGCCAGCGCAGAGGACCTCATGGTCAGGCACAAGAGCATCTATTTCTTTAATGGATCTATCAGCACCCTTTTCGTTGATGGTGACTGTCCGGATGTCGCCAACGATTTGTGGTGCAGAAAGTCCTGGCCAAGTTTTCTGATAGACCGCGCGGCAATCTGCGTCTATGTCAGCGGAAAAAACACACTCCCCATCAAAACCTGGGGCTGAAAGAGCGTGGTGAAAACCACCAATGCCCGCGAAAAGATCAATGAACCTGAAAGCAGGTTTGGTCATAAGGAAACGCCTCTCCTCTCGGAATGAACCGAGTAAATGACAGCTGCGCTGTCTCGTTGCTCACTGTGCCGACTTATCTCAGCCTGGCAAGCAATACCCGTATCTTGACCCATACCTGTGACAAGTTGAGAAAGCGACACTCAGGAGGCCCCAGAGGGGTCACGGGTGCCTTGCGCCCTTCGCTCCCCGTGGTCCCGCTCTATCGGCACCGTTGGCCTCAGGCTCGGTTGAGGAGAGTAAGTAACCTGCGGGTGAGTTGCGCGGGCCTCAGCGTGAGTGACATACAACTTCACGATCCTGAACTTATGCGTCACTAAGAGTGACTTTCCCGGGTCTGTTTTACCCGCTCATTTTGGATTTTCGCGAGCATTACCAACGGCATTTTACTACATTCTTACTACAAACCGACCGGTTAATGTCCGTTTTGTACCCATTGTTACTACAAAATTACTACAACCAACGGCTACTTACTCACACCTAAAGGGACGCCATAGCGTTAGCGGCTTTGAGGGTGATAGACCCAATTTACTCAACAATACCAACGATTTCTTGGCTTGGGGAAGCCCCAAAAGGGTGGTGGCCAGGGACGGGATCGAACCGTCGACCTTCCGATTTTCAGTCGGTGGCAGTACCGTCTCTGTGCTCCATGGTGCTTCAGTGTGAAAAGCGATTTCCTCGCAAAGCAGCATTTATGTGGAACTGTGAATCATGGTGTTGCGCTACGTCAGTGACAAATTAGTGACACGAATCGCCAACTAGTTTTGGTTCCACTGGTGGCTGCATATCTTGGGCGACTCGCTGTTGTACTTTTCAGCTCTCGGTAACTATTGGATTGATGGAGACGACTTGCACGCTGTCGGGTTGATCAGTCTCTCCAACCAGCTAGCCACACACGAATTGACGTGGGGCGGGTCGGGCTCGAACCGTCCACGGAATGGTTCGCCACCACTGAGGACTACACCCGAGTTTTCGGAAGATTTCGGCACCGTTCAATCGAAAAATGCTAATATGCGTAGGTGGTGCTGCCTATCACCCGGCGGACATTTCTAAAAGTCGGGATCGCTGCTGGTGCGATGACCGGTGTTTCCCTCTCAAATGCACCCCTGAGTTTCGGTTCAACTCGACCCACGAGATTCACTTCGGCCGAGCAGGTCGCGAAACGGGTGTTCGAACTCGCCCGCGAATCTGTTGAACTTGGGAGCAGGGGTGTCGGCGGGATTATCTTAGATAATCGGACGGGTGAAGTAATTCGCGAGGGACGTAACTACCGATACCTCCCGGTGAATCCTGCTGTCGCTTCGCGCCCTGACGAGGTCTTCACATTCGACTACACCGCCCACGGGAAACAGCGATGGTGGGCTGGTACGTCACGAACCGAAAGCGCTTGGGACTACCTCACCCTCGTGGCCTCACGATCGTGACAAGTCTGGACCCGTGCGCAATGTGTACCGGTTCAATCCTGACGATGGGTTTCAATGCTGCCGTTGTTGCCTACGATCCCACCGGTGGCATGAACGTGACGGAGGATGGCCGGTATCGGACGCTGACGCCCGCCTTGAGAACTTAGGCACTTGGCAGCTTTGGCTTTTATGCGATAGCTGGTGAGCGTAACTACTTCGGCCCCTCACAGATTCCCCTCCGGCAGACGCAGGTGACACCTCAAACGGCGAAGGACTGCGAGGAGGTCTTCTTCTCTCCACGTAAGGGCAGATCTGTTGACAATGCGGTCCCTATCGGTGAACTTCTCGACCCCTTCTCCCTACCCCCGAGCGACCCCTTCCGCATAGCGATGCAGCAGGTGTGGCCTGAAGCAGGAGCAGTTCGCCTTTCCAGCCCTTACCGCCCAAGCAGGGAGCTCAAGGCTTACCTCGCGGCGCTCGTTCGATCTACACCCGGAGCTCGCAATGCAGTCGCCTTTATCGACCGCTTCGGCAACCTACTCACTGCGCGCGCCGATAACCCACGACGGATGCCCTTCGGCACCGCATTTATGAACACCACGCAGTCCTACGCGCGACGTCGCTATGAACTCTTCAATGATCCACGCACTCACCAAGGAGCCAAGGCCACGCTCGCATCACCTGAACACGGTGCATTTATCTGGTTGTACGCGCCTGATCCAGATATCGCCTCGACACTGAAGGATCTTGGGGCCTTTGGGTCCAGTATGGGTGAGCAAACACCTGGTGGTTTTCAGTTCTACGAGTCCCCATTACGAGGTAGTTACCCCGACCTGCTTGAACAGGTTGCGTTTCTACCGCCTTACTACACCCAACTTGTCGATATCAGCCCATTGCCAGTTGGAGTCTTCGCATCGGTGATCTAGTGATCGCCCCGGGTCTACGTACAAGGCGATCATGGTCATCAAGCGGTGGCAAACGCTCTTGAGCGGTTGTCCACAGGAACGCTTGGGAGAAAATATCTGTGACAAATTAGTGACAAATTGCCATGTAAAGCAATTTGAGAACTGGCAAGAAAGCTGTTTTTGTGAGGGATTCGTGGTGGCCAGGGACGGGATCGAACCGTCGACCTTCCGATTTTCAGTCGGACGCTCGTACCAACTGAGCTACCTGGCCAACAAGTTCGGATTGCCTCCGAACTAAGCGACCCCGACCGGGCTCGAACCGGCGACCTCCGCCGTGACAGGGCGGCGCGCTAACCAACTGCGCTACGGGGCCTAACTTGTGATTTCTAGAGTACAGAAACCGTATCCCCAGCGGGGTTCGAACCCGCGTTACCGCCGTGAAAGGGCAGCGTCCTAGGCCACTAGACGATGGGGACCTGTTACAACTTGGAAAGTGTAGGGGAAAGACCTGATCCGATTCCCGCCGACCCCTTGGGAATCTGACCCTCACAGATGCGAGGGAAGCGGGTGGGTGTGAGAGTAAGGGCATGGTGGCGGAGTCAGATGTACCCATGGAGCGGTTCGAAGAACTGGTGTCCCTCGGGTTGGATGAAATCCCCGAGGGATTGACTCGCCTGATGAACAACGTGGTGGTGTTTGTGGAGAACCAGAAACCTGGGCGCCCGCGATTACTCGGCCTTTATGAAGGTATCCCGCTGACCAAACGGGGAACGGGTTATTCCGGGGCACTACCCGACCGCATCACCATTTATCGGTTGCCCATTCTTCGAACCTGTAGTTCCGAGGAAGATGTGGTGCGTCAGGTGAAGGTGACCGTGATCCACGAGGTGGCTCACCATTTTGGGATTAGCGATGAACGGCTGCATGAATTGGGCGCTTACTAGGGTTGCACCATGAAAATTTCTGACTCGGTCTTTTTTGTTTCCGGTGGTGCATCAGGTTTGGGTGAGGCAGTTGCACGTCGGGTGCTCGCCCACGGTGCAGGTGGAGTTGTCATTGCCGACCTTAATTTAGGGGCGGCCCAAAAACTTTCTGGTGAATTGGGGGATCGCGCCCTCGCGGTTGAAGTCGATGTGCAGAGCACCGATGCAATCAGTGCTGCGATTGATGCGGGAATGGATAAGTTTGGTCGGCTTGATGCCGCGGTGAATTGCGCGGGAATTGGGTGGGCAGAGCGAACACTGGATCGCGATAGCAAGGCAGCATCCATTGACAACTACCGTCGAGTGATCAACATCAACTTGATCGGTACCTACGATGTTGTTCGACTCGCTGCTGAACAGATGGCAAAAGAATGAACCCAATGCAGATGGTGAACGCGGGGTTGTTGTGTTGACGGCATCACTGGCCGCATTCGATGGTCAGATTGGGCAAGCCGCCTACAGTTCCAGCAAGGGCGGACTTGTTGGACTAACACTGCCACTGTCGCGCGATTTAGCCCCCGTAGGCATTCGGGTCATGACAATTGCACCGGGACTCTTTGACACTCCTATTTACGATGTCATGCCACCGGGATTGAAAGAGAAACTGGCGTCGACTCCCGTCTTTCCTCGTCGGTTGGGTTTGCCTCATGAATACGCTCACTTGGTACAAACGATTTTTGAGAATGCGTACATGAATGGCGAGACCATTCGGCTGGATGCTGCACTGCGCATGGCACCGAAATAAATACGTAATTCTTATTTGTGAGCTGCACGCGATATTCGATCGCGCACTGCGGCAGCAATCCCGGGGCCTTCTGGTGGAATAACATAAATTACTGTTGCATGTAATTGATCAGCTTCGCGCAATGCGGCGTAAAGAACCTGCGCGTACTCGTGGGCATCGCGCGGCGACCCAATGCGTGTCATTCCTATTGGGGTGCTCACATCACTGGGCGCAAGAAGACATGCACCAGTTGCACCGGGTTCAATGTTGCTCGCAGCGTTTATAACTTTCACGGTGGCGGTGGGGGCGTAATGCGCTGCCAACATTCCGGGTGTTCGCACAGTTGAGTTATCTGAATCAGAAAGTGCCGCAATCGATTCAATGTCGTGTTCCGTGATGGCCCCGCTGCGCAAAATAATGGGTGACTCGCCAGTGCAGTCAATGATTGTTGATTCAATCCCGATGCTGGCTGGTCCGCCATCAACACCGGCATCGGTATCTTCAAGGTAATCTTGTAGTTCCTGGATTGCGTGTTCCAATGTTGTTGGGCTGACTTTGCCGAACCTGTTCGCACTGGGCGCTGCGATCCCGGCGCACGGATTATTCGTGACCACCCCGAGTTGATTAAGGATCTCGAGCGCGAGCGGGTGACCGGGAATTCGCAGGGCAACAGTTTCTTGATTCCCGGTAATGAAGTCCCTCGCAGGGGTGTTGCGAGGGAGCACGAGGGTCATGGGGCCTGGCCAGTAGGTGGCGGCGAGGTCACGCGCGTAATCAGGGATATCAATCGCCCAGTAGTCCAAGCAATTGGCGTGGGCAATGTGAACAATCAATGGGTGATCACTCGGACGGTTCTTGGTTGTGAAAATCCGGTGCACCGCGGATTCATTTTCCGCGTTCGCGGCCAATCCGTACACCGTTTCCGTGGGAATGACCACGAGGGACCCGCTTGCCAAGAGTTCGGCCGCGGTGGTCGCGGCGCTCGTTCCGGTCAGCAGGTGCACCACGTCAGGGTAGTGGATCCCCTGTTTTGTAAGAGGAATGTAAAGGCTGGGTAAGGGCTTGGTGATTTTGCCATTTTCGTGGAGCCAATTGGTGATTTGGGGTGTCCAATGGATACACGTATCAACGAGGAGAGCACATGTCTATCGCACCGCACGCCCCTATGCATGACTTCAACCCTGAGCCATCCGTTTTCACGGCGCAACCCACACAACCCATGACTTCTCTTTCACCAGAGCAGCCACGCAGACCACGCGCGGGGTTATTGATCGCAGGAGTTGCCGCAACGGCAGTGTTTGCGGGAGCTGTTGGTGGTGCTGTGGGTTACACCCTGGCAGACAATGGTTCGATCTCGGCGATCACCGTCGCACCTATCGGAGCGGTGGAGCCGGCAGCCGGAAGTATTGCCGCCGTTGCAGCTGCCGTGCAACCGGCTGTAGTTCAACTCAATATCGAAGGATCTGGTGGCGAGGGAACCGGAACAGGATTCATTGTGAGCAGCGATGGTTATATCGTGACCAATGATCACGTTGCAGGTCCCGCTGGTGAAAACGGCACAATCGATATCACATTTTCAGATGGAACCACGGCTACCGGGAAACTCGTAGGTTCTGATCCGGGCTATGACTTGGCGGTTGTGAAAGTGGACCGAGAGGGACTACCTGCACTCACGCTCTGGGTCATCGGATGCAATCAATGTGGGTGACCTAGCAATTGCTATTGGTTCGCCACTTGGATTGCAGGGCACCGTGACATCTGGAATTGTGTCGGCACTGAATCGCCCTGTGACCGCTGGTGGTCAAGGTGATACCGCATACATCAATGCCATTCAAACCGATGCCGCGATCAACCCCGGAAACTCCGGTGGACCTCTGGTGAACGCAGCAGGTGAAGTAATCGGAGTTAATTCCGCGATTGCAACACTCGGATTGGGTGCGGGTAGCGGAAACATCGGATTGGGTTTCGCCATTCCAATTGATACCGCGAAGCGAATCGTCGATGAAATTATTAATACGGGTACTTCCCAAACCCCCATCATTGGCGTGCAACTGGACACTACCTTCCAGGGCCCCGGTGGCGAGATTTCTGAAGTAACTCCAGGATCACCCGCTGACTTAGCAGGTCTGCAGAGTGGCGATGTCATCACAAAGGTCGATGGTGTGATCCTGGCGGATCCCACAGCCTTGATCGTCACGATCCGAGCCAACGCACCCGGTGACACGATCGAACTGACCGTGCTGCGCAATGGAGAGACAATCACTGTCCCCCTCACTCTCGTGGCGGCCGAATAAGTGCCAGAGGGAGTTAACCAGCAAAAATGAACGAGCGAGCCCGCCGCATTCCCCCTATTCGCGGCGGGCTCGCTTTATTTTCCATCCCTTTTCAACATGCGGCTTCGTTGATTCTTGGGCAGAGTGTTCTCGTGCCTCTAAATTTCGTGCGACACAAAGCTGCCGCTGGGTTCCGGTCAATTGTTTCCGGTGAGCCCGATGGCACCCCTGAATGGGTGCAGCAACTCAGTCACGGTACGGATGAAGGGTTTTTTGGTCCGGGATCGGCCGCATGGACGGTGCACGGATCCTTGCCCACCCTTGTGGGTGGGGTTCGTTCCCTGCTCATGCAGGCACTGCACCCGGGAGCACTCGCGGGGGTAGATGAACACTCACGTTACGAGGAAGATCCGCTCGGTCGCCTCGCGGGAACAACCCAGTGGCTGACCGTCGTGACTTTTGGCGATAAAACAATGGCGGAGCGGGAGTGCGCGCGAGTGCGCGGCATGCACCGAAAAGTTTCGGGGGAGTACACAAACAGCCGTGGTGAGAAAGTTGACTACTCCGCCAATGACCCCGATCTTTTGCGCTGGGTTCACGTTGCATTCACGGATTCATTTCTGTCCACGCATTTAGTGTGGGGTGGATCTATTCCTGGCGGCCCTGATCAGTACGTGCGCGAATGGGCAAAGGCGGGTGAACTCGTTGGAGTAGAGAACCCACCACGCAGTTATGTCGAGCTCAAGCAACAACTCCGAGACTTTGAACCAGACCTGATGGGTGGGGAACGTGCCGAGCGCACCGCACGTTTTGTTCGCAATGCGCCGCTGCCGTTGCCGGCGAGAGCTCCGTACAGCATCCTTTATGCAGGTGCTGCCGCGACAATGACCGACGGCCAACGAGCGTTGATCGATGTGCCGAAAATTCCACTTACCGTGGTGAAACCAGCCGTCGCGGCAATGCTGGGGAGTTTGGGTTGGGTGCTCGGTCCAACATCGCCCTCAATGAAGGCAGCAACCGATCGAATTTCCGCGACAACTGCCACTCAACCTGAATTGCCGTAAGCAAACACGCCCGAGTTGTTCCCCGACTTGACAGGGTATGGGTACTTCGGGTGATGATGGAGTACATGTCCTCGCTGGACCCACGTGGTCAACTTCCCTCAGCGCGCGAACACAGAACAGCTACAAGGCTGCTGGTCGCGGGTTTAGCCAGTGCGTCGCTGGTGCTGTCTATGACGGCTATCCCCAGCGTTGCCGAAGAAGTGGTAGCGCCTGTTGAAACGGTTCCATCTGAAACGGTTCCATCTGAAACAGTTCCTACTGGTGTCGTCCCTGCGGTCATGCCAACGACTATCGGATCATGGTGCACAACCCTGTTCCCCATGTCAGTGAAAATGCAACGTACCAAGGCGCAGCAATTAATGAATGGCAAAGTTGATCTTGGTAAAGGTGGTACCTACACACTAAGTGATCGACCAAGCTGGCGGCCGCAAGCTTCTGCTGATCTCTCCGGCAATCGCCACATCAACTCACTCGACTGGGCACTTCCACTTTTATATCGCGGGGTCAACACTCAGAACCAAAACATGGTGGACCGGTTTCGGCAATTGATGTACCAATGGATTGATGATCATGAATCTGGTCGCGGGTATTGGATCGATGGCTCTATCTACGGTGGATTGAGAACCAAAACACTTGCGTGTGGCGCGCAAACATTGGCGGACCCAAAAATTCAACAAGCAGCAGTTCGTGATGCAGCCAGCATGTGGCGTTCGTATCGCCGGAGCAAAGATATTGCGATCGGGGCCAACAACACTGATTTGGTCCGCCAGACTGGAGCACTGGCAACATTTTGTTATGTCGGTGACGTTGATTTGCGCAACGCAGCATGGCAAAACCTTGTTGCAATTGCACGCGGTGTGATTCATGACGATGGCAGCGATGTTGAAGGCTCACCTCATTACGCCATGTATATGGAGAAGCTCCTCTCACAGATTGAAGCATCTGCCAATACCTGCGGTATCCCAGCGGATCCCATTCCTCAACTGCGCGGGCAGTTATACAGTTTTGTGTCCCAAGCTGTTCGACCAGACTTCAAACTAGAGTCACTCGGTGACACCATCTCTGTGCCACTCCGGAATACATTCGGTGTGGGTGATTGGCGGGCGGATTGGTTGCGCAGCCGCGGTGCCGCCGGAACGCCACCTACCCCGAGATACACGGCATACAGTGGTGGTTACATTTTTGGCAGATACTCCTGGGTTCCCAGCGGGCAAGGTCAACCGGATACTTTCTACTCACTTCGCTTTAAAGGGGATCGTCCGGCAACCGCGCACACTCATGACGATGGTGGATCACTGACCCTGTTCTCACGTGGGGTGGAATGGATTGGCGATCCCGGACCATTCCGCTACAACTCCAGTGCGTTGCGCTCATTTGTCAAAAAGCGTGAGGCGCACTCAACTTTCACCGTGTCCAATACCGGCTACAGCCGATGGAAGGGTGTGGTCAAAACACAAGGTCGCACCGACTCCAATATTGGGGGAAATGACTATTCATGCTTGGTGGATAAAGCGTGGAATAGGACCGAAATTACTCGTTGTGTGACCTATGTCCGCTCCGCGGATGCCTTAATTGTTGTTGACTACATCAATGGGGCCAAGGTCAAAGTTCCCAAGAAGCAACGAAAGAACTACACACCTCGAAATGTCACCCAGCGTTGGCAGTTGAGCCCAGGAGTTGGTGTGGAAGGCAATGCTGATGGCCAGTTGACCATGGTGTCAGGGGAGCAGAAAGTTGACATTGTTCAGGCGGGTGTCGGTGCCTGGGATATCGCTCAGGCTCGTGAAGGCTCGTCGATTGGTTGGCACACAACCGATTGGGGTGTGAAGGCACCTGGCGCAGTGTTATCTCGCTCCGCCACACTTCCGCGAAAGGGAGGGCAGGAAGTCATGATCACAGTTTTCGTTCCGCGCGGATCTGGTGAATCAGTCCCGGTGACAATTGCCGATTCCATGGTGACCATCACTCGGAACGGCACGCCAATTACGGTCGGATTTCCGGCACCGAATTAGTCGGTGAGGCCGAGAAGATCCATGATCTCTACACGTTGCGGCAGAGATGTCACCGCACCCGCTCTTGTTGCGGCCAATGCACCGGCAGCACTGGCCCAGCGGAGTGCCTCTGAGAGTGGCTGCCCTTCATTAATGGCGCAGGCGAAAACCCCGCAAAAGGAGTCGCCTGCGGCAACCGTGTCCACCGGCACAATTCGAAATGCACCGGCCTGACCGGAACCGTTGGCATTTGCCCACACAGCCCCTTTCTCACCGCGAGTCACGATCACGTTCTTTGCTCCAAGATCCACCATGGAGTTAGCGGCCTCGACACAGTCGAGCATGGAGGTCAATGGCAAATCTGAGAGAGCGGCCAGTTCTCGGGCCTCAAATTCATTGGGTATCAGGTAGTCGGTGCTGGCAAATACGCGCCGAGGGAAATCGCGCATGGGTGCAGGGTTGAGAACCGTCAGTGCACCAAGTTCCTGACCCACCACAAGAGCGCGTTCGGTTGCTTCAGGATCAATTTCACCTTGCACCAAAACAACGCCAATGCGATGTTGGCTGGAAAGGGCCCGCAGCTGTTCCTCAACGCGATCCGCGTTGACATGGTCATTCGCGCCAGCTACCACAATAATTCGATTCGCACCGCCTGCCTCGACCTCAATTACCGCAGTTCCGGTCGCATGGGTTGGGTCAGTGTCAACGAAATCTTTGACGTTTTCGGCTGCGAGCACTTCCTTTAGGTGACGACCAAATGAATCGGCACCGACGGCACCGATGAGCGCAACCGACCCGCCCGCCCGACTCGCGGCAACTGCCTGATTCAGACCCTTACCCCCAGGTTCTTGGGTCATTGAATCTCCGAGAACGGTCTCCCCTTCATGGGGGAAGTGTTCAATGTGAAGCACGAGGTCAGTATTGAGGCTGCCAACTACAACAATGATGGGTTTTGAGCCTGGCTCGGGTTGGTTCACAAGTGGATACTTTCATGGTGGGAGAATGGTCGCGCAGGGAGGTTTTCCCAGAACCGAAGGATAATGATGATTATTGCATTGGGCTCTGATCACGCGGGATTCGCTTTGAAGAGTTTCCTGAGTGCGTGGCTTTTGGAAAATGGTCACCAAGTGCACGATGTCGGTACCTACAGCACCGAGCGGGTGGATTACCCGGAATACGGCGCCGAACTGGGTCGAGTAGTTGCCTCAGGTGATGCTCAGATTGGTATTGGTGTGTGCGGTAGTGGACAGGGGATCTGCATGGCCGCAAATAAGATCCATGGAATTAGAGGGGCTGTGTTGCGCACCGTCGAAGATGCTCAGTTATCCCGCGCTCACAATGACGCAAATATTGCCTGTCTGGGTGAGAGGGCAACCGAGCCGGCGATCGCCCAGCAGCTCATTCAAGTGTTCATTGAAACGTCATTTGATGGTGGGCGACACGCGGCACGAGTAGCCCAACTCAATAGCCTGATGTGAGTAGATTTCCGGGCGACGGTGGAACATTTGCGCAGCCGCGTCCGTCAGATGTTCAATACTTCAATCAATTCAAGGAGAACACATGATCAGGACACGCAAAGCAGCGGCAACCAAGGCAACAACTACAAAAGTTGCAGCATTGGGCGTCGCCGGCCTTCTTGGCATTGCGGTGCTTGCAGGCTGCTCAAGCAGCGATGAATCATCTACCGAAACAACTTCATCTGAGATGTCCGAGGGGAGCTCCCAAATGTTGCCACCGGTCATCATTGCTGTTGATCAGACAGATGCATCTGCCGTGGTTGGTGATTTCATTGATATTTTGACTGACGATCCCGTGAACACGGTGATTTCGGTGGACAACCCCGAGGTTTTGGAAATCACCCAGGGCTATGACGACGGAAGCGCGATATTTAACCCAGGTGCCAAAGCAGTTGCGGTCGGGACTGCTGTCATTACCGTGACTAACCCAGACGGAGCAACACGCAACATTGTGGTGGTTGTCTCCTAGTTACGCAGTACCTTTAGCCGGTGTCCCCTCGCATTGCTATCGCAACGTGCCCTGAACTCCCAAATCTTGATCCGGATGATCAACCACTTATCGGGTATTTCGCTCAAGCGGGAGTTGAGGCGACACCGGTTATTTGGTCAGACCCGGCGGTGGACTGGATCTCCTTTGACAGAGTAATTATTCGAAATACATGGGATTACACCGACCACCTTTCGCCATTTCTGGCATGGGTGCATTCCCTCGGCCCGGTAGTTCGAAACTCTGCTGAGTTAATTTCGTGGAGCACCAATAAGACCTATCTCCGTGACTTGCTCGGCGCTGGTATCCCGGTCATTGACACTCAATTTGTTTTTGGGTCACAGGAGACGTGGGTTGTTCCTTCTTCTGTTGACTTCGTCGTGAAACCATCCGTGTCCGCTGGAAGTCGTGACACCCTTCGCTTGTCAGCTTCGGACAGCGGGAGCGTGCAGGCAGCCCAGGGCTTAATTGACCTGATTGTTGCGGCCAAGAAGAGTGCCATGATTCAGCCGTATCTCGATCACGTTGACGTAGACGGTGAAACAGCACTCCTATATATAGGTGGTGATTATTCGCACGCGATTCGTAAGGGCCCCCTCCTTCACAAGGATTTGGAGGCGGAGCGAGTACACGGTCTCTACCTCCAAGAGGACATCACGGCTCGTTCGCCGCGACCTGACCAGCGTAAATTGGCGGATCAGGTGATGGCATATGTCACAGGCAGATTCGGCGCCCCCCTTTATGCCCGAATTGACCTGATTGACAACCACGTGGGTGAACCCACCGTTTTGGAGGTCGAAGCGGTGGAGCCGTCCATGTTCTTTGGCACTGAACCCACCAGCTATCAACGCTTCATTCAGGTTTCGCTCTCGTAACCGGATTGTTATCAGAAGGTGTCTGAAAAGTTTCCATTTTTTCTGGTCTGGTAGGGACTTTGCGCATATGTTGTCGCTCACAACAATTTATCCGAGCCACAGACAGGGCAGGCGAAATCAGCACATGAGTGATCGACTAACCCCGTACCCGAAGACAAGTTCTCATTTGGTCTGTGGACCATCGGGCATCCTGGCCGCGATCCCTTTGGCGACAGCACTCGTCCACCGGTGAGCAACGCGGACTTTATTCGCGGCTTGGCCGATATTGGCGCGTGGGGTGTGTCGTTCCATGACGACGACCTCATGACATTCGGTGCACCAGAATCTCAACGTCGCGCTGAACTCGACGCATTCAAAAAAGTCTTAGATGAAACAGGAGTGGTGTGCTCCATGGCAACCACCAACCTTTTCTGGCATCCCGTGTTCAAAGACGGAGCATTCACTTCAAATGATCGCAATGTTCGTCGCTATGCAATCCAAAAAACATTGCGCAATATTGATGTAGCCGCGGAACTCGGTGCACCGACCTATGTGTTGTGGGGCGGGCGCGAGGGTGTGGAGAGTGCCGCGAGCAAGAATCCGGCAGATGCACTCTCCCGATACAAAGAAGCACTCGACTTTCTGTGCGGCTACGTCAATGACAAGAAATACGAAATCCGTTTCGCTTTGGAGCCCAAGCCCAATGAACCCCGCGGAGACACTTTCCTGCCGACCATCGGTCACGCCATGGCCTTCATTAATGAACTCGAGTTCCCTGACATGGTGGGACTCAACCCCGAGGTAGCCCATGAAACCATGGCTGGCCTGAGTTTCTTCCAAGGCGTGGCTCAGGCATTGTGGCAGGGAAAGCTCTACCACATTGATCTCAACGACCAAAAAATTGGCCGCTTCGATCAGGACCTTCGCTTCGGTTCCGAGGGTATTAAAGATGACTTCATGTTGGTCCGACTCCTTGAGAATTCCGACTACAACGGGCCGAAGCATTTCGATGCTCGCCCGTACCGCAACGAATGGGGCAATGGAATCTGGGACTTTGCCAGAGGCTGTATGCGCACCTACCTCGCACTCGCTGCCAAGGCACGCGAGTTCGACCAAGATCCCCGAGTAAAAGAAGCACTGTCTGCTGCCAGTGTTCCCGAACTCGCGGAATCGACCGTTGGTAGCTATTCCACCGCTACCGCCGATCGATTACTCAATGAGCAATTCGATGTTGCTGCATTAGCGGCACGTGGATACGCAAACGAGGCACTCGATCAACTAGTAATAGATCGAATCCTCGGAATCTCGTAATAGATATCTATGCACGAAAATCACTGAGCGAGAAATACTCGCTGGGGAAGGAAACAAATGAAAAAGAAGCTCTACGTGGCTCTCGCGGGTACCGCGGCTGCTGCACTGCTCCTCACTTCATGTAGCTCAAGCGACACAACTGATGCCGCTACGGAAACTGTTGCTGAAGTAATCGAGGAAACATCCGAGGCGACAACTGAGGAAACCACTGAGGCAGCTGCCGGCACCAGCGGCAATGCATGCGTCATTCTCCCAGACAGTCAGTCATCTGACCGCTGGGAAAACCAGGACCGTCCTGCAATTCAGTCCGCACTTGAAGCAGCTGGCTTCACCGCAGACATTCAGAACGCACAGGGTGACACCACCCAGTACCTCACCATTGGCGATCAAATGCTCGCCGGCGGTTGCGGTGTCATGGTTCTCGTTGACCTGAATGGTTCCGGTGCAACCGTTGCTGAAAAGGCAAAGGCACAGGGCATTCCCGTTATCGCTTATGACCGTCCATTCGCACCTGCTGACTACTACGTGTCATTTGACAACGTAAAGGTTGGACAGTTGCAGGCTGAGGGTCTTCTGAAGTGCCTCGGCGACAAGGGCATTGACCCCGCTGCTGCTGCGGTCGTGTTCCTGAACGGTTCACCAACTGACGGCAACGCCGCAATGTTCAAGGAAGGTTACGAAACCACCCTTACAGCTGCCGGTGTGACACCCGTCAAGGACGAGTCAGTCCCCGATTGGGATAACCAGCAAGGTGGAGTCATCTACGAACAGATGTTCACCGACCTTGGTGGACAGATCGATGGCGTTCTCGCTGCAAACGATGGTCTTGGCGGAGCTGCAATTGCAGTCAACGACAAGAACGGTGTCCTGATCCCCGTAACGGGACAAGATGCAACCACCGGTGGTCTGCAGAACGTTCTTCTTGGCAAGCAGTGCATGACAGTGTTCAAGAACACCGTTCTTGAGGCTGGCGATGCTTCGGCACTCGCAATTGCACTGCTCAATGGCGAGTCACCTGCTGTCGAAAGTTCAATCGACATCAATGGCGTCACCGTTCCTGCTAAGTACTCGGATCCAGTCATCATCTACGCAGCCAACGTCTCTGACGTCATTGCTGCCACCGATGGCTTCGATGTCGCAGCACTTTGCGCGGGCGATGTAGCCGCTGCTTGTACCGAACTCGGTATTCAGTAGTAGTTATTTGTGAGGCTGTGGGCTCGTGCGTGTGCACGAGCCCACAGTTCACTTCACTGATTTTTTCCCAGCCAATATCCCGAAATACCCACCACAGACTGCGATCAACTTCTACAGTGTGTAGTCAGCGAAAAAAGGGATTTCCACATGACAGATGACTCAATGCCCATCCTCGAAGTCCGAGGAGTAACCAAGAGTTTTGGCGCCGTCGATGTTCTTCGCGGAATAGACTTTGCGGTCCACACTGGATCGGTCACAGCCCTTGTGGGAGATAACGGCGCCGGAAAATCCACCCTGATTAAGGGATTGGCCGGTATTCAACCATTCGACGGCGGAACCATTTATTTTGAAGGCAAAGAAGTCGATTTGGAAGATCCGAAACATGCTTCTGCCCTTGGCATTGAGGTTGTGTATCAGGATCTCGCTCTCTGCGACAACCTGGACATTGTTCAGAACATGTTCCTAGGCAGGGAAATGAAGCGCGGAATTGCACTCGACGAAGCACATATGGAGTCTAGAGCCGGCGAAACACTGCAGAGCCTCTCCGTGCGAACAATGTCATCTCTGCGCCAGAAGGTTTCGAGTCTTTCCGGGGGACAAAGACAAACCGTGGCCATTGCGCGTTCAGTTTTGTGGAACAACAAGGTTGTGATCCTGGACGAGCCCACAGCCGCACTCGGTGTCGCTCAAACCGAACAGGTTCTTAACTTGGTCAGGAGACTTGCGGACAACGGCTTGGGCGTTGTGATCATCTCTCATAACCTTCAAGACGTATTCCAAGTCGCTGACTACATCTATGTTCTCTACCTAGGCACCATGGTCACCAGATTGAAGACCACTGAAACGAATAGCGGTGAAGTTGTCGAATACATAACCGGTGGTCGGAAAGATGCAGACGCGATTCTTTCGGGTGAAGAGGTGTCGGCATGAGCACAAACACCAATTCTGACGTGAGCACCGAACTGCCGAAATACATGCAACAAAAGAACCTGTCCATCCGCGATACCTGGAACGCCTATCGCGCGAAAGTTCGTAGCGGCGACATGGGCTCGCTGCCGGCGGTCATTGGACTGATTATTCTTGTGATTCTTTTTTCACTGGCTAACCCGGTTTTCTTCACGCCGCTTAACTTTGCAAACTTTTTCACTCAGGCCGCTGTTGTTGTAATTCTTGCCATGGGCCTAATTTTTGTTCTCCTCCTCGGTGAGATTGACTTATCCGCAGGTGTGACTTCTGGCGTAGCGGGCGCACTTCTCGCCGTGGGACTGACCAGATGGGGATTAGAGTGGCCGGTGGCGGTTGCTGTATCTCTCCTCGCCGGCGTGGTCATTGGTATTTTCATTGGTTTTCTGGTGGCCAAGGTGGGTATTCCATCTTTCGTGGTCACCCTGGCACTGTTCCTGGCCTTCCAAGGATTGATCCTCGTGATCATTGGTGAAGGTGGCAACATTCGGATTACCAATCAGGTGATCCTTGCCATTCAAAACAACAACATGCCGATCTGGATGGGCTGGGTGTTTTACACAATAGTGGTTGGCGGCTACTTCCTGTTTGCTTACACGGGAAGAATGCGCCGCTTGGCCAGGGGTTTTAGTGCCACATCCTTGAACATGATCCTGATTAAGACCGGGGTTATTGCTCTTGTCGGTTTTGCAACCGTTTATGCGTTGAGCTTGGAGAGGAGTGTCAATCCGGAGCTCAATCCATTAAGTGGCGTACCAATCATTGTTCCCATCATTGCACTTTTGACTTTGGTCTTCGGTTTCGTTTTGGATCGCACGAGTTTTGGCCGTCACATCTATGCGGTCGGCGGCAACGTGGAAGCTGCTCGCCGTGCCGGTATTAACGTGAGCCAAATTCGCATTGCTGTATTCACCATTTGTTCTGGCACGGCCGCTTTCGCGGGAATCGTATTCGCTTCGCGGGCCGCTTCGGTTGATCCCAATGCCGGAAAATTCATTGTCCTCAACGCAATTGCCGCCGCAGTCATTGGTGGTACCAGCCTCTTTGGGGGTCGCGGACGAATTCACGATGCACTGATTGGCGGTGCCGTGGTGGCTGTGATTGACAATGGCATGGGCCTGCTCGGTTACTCGGCCGGTGTAAAGCTGATGATCACCGGTTCCGTGCTCATGCTCGCAGCAGGTGCGGACGCACTGTCGCGAAAACGTTCAACCGGGGTCATGCGTTAAGTTCACACCTCATGAATGCCGATAACCCATGATTCGTACCCGTCCAGTCAATACAGATGACATTAAGCGCCTTAATCTGGCACGTGTACTTCGCTACCTGCATGAAGGTGGGGAACTCACCCGTTCGGAGTTGGTGGCCCACACCCGCTTGAATCGCAGTACCGTCGGTGCACTTGTTGCAGACCTTGCATTTGCGGGTTTGGTCGAGGAGGGGCCCGGTTCCGGTGGGACCGTCGGTCGCCCATCACTTGTCGTTCGGCCCACTCCAACATCCGCATTCGTTGTGGCATTTGATCTACGCGTGGATCGGATCGTTGGTGCGGCGTATTCCCTGGGTGGACATGTTCTTTCACAGGTGGAACGCCCACGCGCCGATGGCCCATTTGCCCCCGCCAAAGCGGTCAGCAAATTGGTCGAATGCACCACCGAGCTTCTTGCAGGTGTGCCTGAAGGTTGCGCATGGGTAGGAGTTGGAATTGCGATCCCGGGTGTGATCGATGCTGAAACAGGGCTCGTGCGAAAAGCCCCCAACCTCGGCTGGATCGACCTGAATTTCGTGGAATTGATCGAACCAGCCATGACTGAAGCATTCGGTGCCTCACCGAAAATTATGCTCGGCAACGATGCCAACCTCGGCGCGATTGCCGAATATGTGCGGGGTGCAGGTTCCTTGGCATCCAGCGTCGTGTACCTGTCGGGCGACGTTGGTGTTGGCGGAGGTTTTGTCCTCGAAGGTGAAGTCATGACCGGATCCAGCGGATATGCGGGCGAGATCGGCCACATGACCGTGAACCCCCGCGGTCAAGCGTGTAATTGCGGTAACCGGGGCTGTTGGGAAACAGAAGTGGGCCGTGACGCGATTCTGAGAGCAGCCGGCACCAGCATCACGGAGTCCACTGTCCCCGAGGTTGTTCGGGCAGCCATGGCAGGCGATCAGGAGTCGCTTGAGGGATTACAGGAAATTGCAGATTGGGTGGGAATCGGTGTGGCTAATTTGCTGAACATGATCGATCCCGATGTCATTGTTTTAGGTGGCCACCTCGCGGAGATTTATCCTGTTGTCTACGAGCGCATCGAAGCCCGGATCACTCGTTCCCGACCGCTTTTTGAAACACGAGCTCGACTTTCACTGCCGTCACTCCCGCTCGGAAGCACGATTGTTGGAGCAGCGGAGATTGCGTTCACGGCTTTGTTGCGGGATCCGCTCAATGAAATGGAGAGGTCACTTGCCCTCGTTGCTTCCTAATCTGCGAAGTATTGAGGTCGATCAACACTGCTTAACTTTTGATATCGATCAGGGTGGACGGATCACCTCATGGGTATTCCACGGCCACCAATTACTGGGCTCTTCGAGTTCCAGTCCCGTGGATAATGGTTGCTACCCCATGGCTCCGTGGGCGGGACGAATCCGCAACAACCACGTTGATTGGAGCGGGCAATCCCTGAATCTCACGCCGTCTTATCAGGAGTTTGCTTTGCACGGTCTCCTACTAGACCAGCCTGTTGAGTGTGGAAACAAATCCGAAAGCGGTGATGCCGCCAGTATCGAGTTCACCGCGGATATCAGCGATTGGTTTGCCCCACTACGAATTGTCATGCAGTGGCGTCTCTACGCGGATCGAATTGAATCCACGATCACCGCGTTCACGGACTCCATTGACCCCGTACCTGTTGTACTGGGATGGCACCCATGGTTTGTGAACTCACTCGGTTCATCAGAAAATCTTGTGTTGCAGGTTGACTCTGCGCAACTTGCCGTTCGCGAAGGCTTGTACCCCACGGGTGAGTTTCGCCAAGTACTTAATTTTGAATCACCCTTTGATGATTGTTTTCGTGTTCCCTCCCAGCAGGTAAATCTCCGCTGGGGGACAACTCTGCAATTGCAAGTAGAAAACTCGCATGCTTGGTTTGTTGTTTTCAATGGTGCATCGGGTTTCATCTGCGTGGAGCCGCAAACGGGGCCACCCAATGCATTTGAACAACCGCTGGATTGCACAACGCTCACCACCTCGGCAAGTGATCCACTGAGCATGTCCACCACGTGGTTGTTGACTAGTTTTTAGCGACCCTGACCTTTGTCAAGGAACTACTCAATGTGCGGATGGAGGGGTCAGTTGCACCGAGTGCCCGGTGATCACCGACTCTCGTGCGGCATCCAGGACTCGCATGGTCTGGATTGCTTGGTTGACGGTCACCGTGGGCGGAACACCAAAGTGCAATGATTCCGAGATCTCTCGGTAGTACTGGGGCCAATTGCCCCGAAGTAGTGGCTCCACAGTTTTCGCGATGTCCCCCGAGTCAGCCACGGCCCACAATTCGATAACCGAATCGGTGGGTTCAACGCCCCACCCCGCACCGGGAATAACGCCCACCTTGAGGTGGTCTTCCTGGGTATCGATGTTGGCAATGCGAACTGCGCCTCGGTTACCAAAGAGTTCGAATCGGGGCGCAGGAATCGCTGAGACCAATGACCCCACCAAATAAGAGAGTCCACCGGAAATATGCCCTAGAACCATGACGAGGTCATCGTCTGAGGAAGGAACCTCGCGCAGAGTTCGGGCAAATGCCTGTACCGATTCCACGGGACCCATGAGGTCAAGTGCTTGGTCAACCAGGTGGGGGGCAAAGTCGTACAGCACCCCACCCATTGCCTCAACGCTAGTGAGATCGCGCCAACCACCATTGGACAGAAGTTGGAATCGCTGCATGCGGGACTCAAATCGGTGCGGTGTTCCAATGACGCCGCGGGCAACCGCAGCTTTCAGCGTGAGGTAGTCCGAATCCCAACGACGATTGTGAAAAGGGAAATACGAAAGACCCTTGTCTTCAGCAAGTTGGGCTAATGCGAGGGCAATGGGAGCATCTGGGGTGATCGGCTTGTCCACAACAACACTTATTCCGCGATTCAGTGATTCGGTGGCAAGCGGCTCGTGAGTCACATTCGCCCCGGCAATAATCGCTAGATCGGGTGAAAGTTCCCATAACTGATCAATGTCACCCGTGATGAGTGCATTGGGGAAGTCTGTTTGTGCACTCTTTTGTCGTTCGGGGTCAGACGTCAAGATTCCCACGACTTCAAGATCAGGGGTTACCCGAATCAGGGGTCCGTGAAAAACTTTTCCGGCTAAACCATAACCAAAGATCACTACGCGCTTCACCCGATAACCATAGTGGCGCCTAAAACATGCATGACTAGGATTGGGGACATGGCTTACCCACTCAGAGATCTCACAGGAACCGTCGTTGCAATCACCGGAGCAACCTCGGGAATTGGACGGGCAACAGCCGAACAGCTTGTGGAACTTGGGGCGAAGGTAGCTCTGGGTGCGCGCAATGCAGATCGCCTGGCCGGGGTGGTTGAGCAACTTGGCGCCAATAATGCGGTCGCTGTCCCCATGGATGTCCGCTCGGTTGAAGACAACCAAGCACTCATAGATGCTGCCGTGACAAAGTTTGGAAAGTTGGATTCCATTGTCCCTAACGCGGGTATTGGACTGTACGGCTCAATTCTTGATCACAGTGATGATGAACTCCGACGCATGATGCATACCAACTACGACGGCACCGTGTGGACCGTTCGTGCGGGCGTTCCAGCAATGTTGAAAACAACTGGAGCAGGCGACATTGTGATCGTGTCATCTGTGGCTGGCCTTCGTGGTGGTGGCGATGAAGCCGTTTATGCGGGCACCAAGTTTGCCCAAGTGGGACTCGCGGGAGCACTCGACCGGGAACTTCGCGAAAAGGGATTCGCGTGACCGCGGTCTGTCCCGCGGGAGTGGGAACGGAGTTCGCCGTGGGTACGGGCCGAGTGGAAAACGACCCACGCTTCGCAGAGTGGATGACCGCTGACGATGTTGCCCACGCAGTTGTGTCAACCCTGCAACAACCGCGCAGTGTGCGCACGACCGTTTGGGCGTTGTGGTCCATGGGTCAGCAAAGTTAACCGATTGTTGAACCGGTCCGTGATTGGCGAAAGCCACGCACAGCCATCTGACCGCCAATTATCAACATCAGGACGCCGAAAGCGATCTGCAGCAGCGACCCGCTCAGCGCGAGTGCAACGGAAGCTCCAAGTAGTGCACCAATGATTGCGCCCGCTCCGAACAAAGCCCCTTCACCCCATTGAGTCAGGCCCGGTCGAGTTAAGCGAATGGCGCCAAGAATTGCAATAGGAAACATAACGGCGAGTGAGGTTCCCGCAGCCAGATGTTGTTCATAACCGAAACTGAAAACAAGTATTGGAATAAGCAGAATCCCACCCCCAATACCAAAGAGTGCGGACAAAATTCCCATGGCTACTCCCGCTGCTAGATACCCGATCGCTAATGAAACGGATAGTTCAGGCACAAAATCGGCATTGACCGCGGAGTTTGTCGTGGGCCACAGCATTCTTATTCCGGCTGTCATCAACATGAGTCCGAAGAGCCCTTGAAGAAGTGCATTGGGTGAACGTTGAACAAGTATCACACCTAGCCATGCACCAGCCAATCCACCAATCGTGATAACCAGTGCGGGTAACCAGGCAACTTCTTCGGAAAAGGCGTACCTCACGGCTCCTGCGGCGGCCGCCATGGCAACCATGACCAAGCTGGTGGCCTGCGCTCGCTTCTGCGGGACTTTTCTGGCTAATACCAGGAATGGAACCAGCAGAATTCCACCGCCGACTCCGAATGCGCCGGAAAAGGCGCCGACACCCGCACCGATGCCAAGGTCAGTTGAAGTGCGTCGCGCCCCACTGATCATGGTCGAAACCTATTCCCTCGTGAGTCTTAAGCTGTGGTGGGTCTCCTTTGCGCAATCTGCTGACCATTAGGATTACGTGCCGGTTGATTTGAAGGAGCTTCACGATTGTTCAAGTCACCGGTTGGGGTCGCGGGACTGGTCTGAAATTCAATTTCCCTCACAAAAATAACTCACGTTGAGTGCTGCTGGAACGCGAAAACTTGTTTTTGGAACGCCAAAACTCTTTTTTGGAACGCGCCACGAGGAAAACCGGATTTTCTAGGGCATAACAATAACTCAGCCTCAACTTCACAGGTCGGGTGCTTGTCGACCACTGACGCTGCGAACGACTAACTGAGTGATAGACAGATTGCTCCCCTGGTTGTGTGTTGCGGTGTATCGTTTCGGTAACTGCTTAACATGTGGAGGATGTATGGATGCTCAAGGTTTTTTAGCAGCTCTTGCCCCGGCGGTGACTGATGCGGATGCGCGGAAACGTTTCCTTGCTGACCCCAAAGCAGTACTGGCAGCTGCGGGTCTGGATCTGCCGGAGTGGTTCACGGTGACTGCACGTGAAGGTGATGCCGCTGAACTGATCATCACCGTGCCCGGCCTACGCGACCTTGATGGTGACCTCAGCGACGACGTTCTCGAAGGCGTTGCTGGGGGGATGAGTTGGGGGTGGAATTGTGGAGGATGGTAGATAGTCCGTAAGTGGGCGTGGTTGACTAACCCGGTCGTCATGGTGTGGAGTGTGTGCGGGGGGCTTACCCAGGTAGGTGCACTGGTAGGTCAAGACCGCAGTGTTCGATGATGAGTTGCCAGTATCTGGTTTCATGTGTTGGTGGGTCCGCGAGGTGGCCAAGGCCGCTGGTGAACCACAGGTGCCAGTGGTGAACGTATCGTCGGAGCCGCCTGTGCTCGGCTCCGTGCTCATGAAGCCGACGGGCACGTTCACACAGGCACGTTCACGCAAGCACTGGATGCTCACCGGCGAGGGCTCAAGGTGGCGGTGCGGGTGTAGAACAAATCCCAGGAATTCACACCCCCTTTCTGCCCGTCCAATGAATCTTTTGTCGGGATGAATTTGTAACTACTGAGAACGCGCGAAACATTGAGCGCATGAGACGCGCAGCGGCGCCCCCGGGTGCAATCGCCGCATAAAGCGGCTCACACCTTCACTTCACTCAACACCTTCTCTCGCGTAAGCGTGCCTCGATTCACCTTTATATTGGTGGTTCTACCTTTTGTAAGTGAAATATCGACTTAATGGCCTCGAGACAGGCCCCTTTGCAGTCAGCACTCCTCACAGATAACCTTGCCCAGGCGATTGGTTCAATTTCAGACCGAATTTCGGTCCAAATAACCACCAGTCCCTGGGTCGCTAGCTCAATGGCAGAGCTGCGGACTTTTAATCCGTAGGTTCCCGGTTCGAGCCCGGGGCGACCCACTTCTTTGTTTTTCGGCTGATCAAGGATCAATATTTCACAGGATGCCTCGCCTCAATATTGCTTTCTTGCAATATCGACGACTGCAACACTGTTGCGGCTCGTTCTTTACTGTTTCGGCTGATCCTTGACAGGGGTGGTCAAGTTACGCCCTTGCCGCCAGAGCGGCTCCAAGTCGAGAAAGCGCCACGCTTCGTGCGGTCTTGGGAAGTCGAACTCGAATGATGGCAATTTCAGTTGAATCGAATGCCTCGGTCAAGGCCGCATCGAGTTCAATTTCAGTTTCCACCAACCAACCCTTTCCAGAGCCGATCACTGCAACAAGTTTCTCAGCAGCAAGGGCTGGAATGTCATTGAAGGGACCTTCGAGGATTGGTCGTTGAGTTCCGAACCCTTGGTTATCCAAAATGATAAAGACCGCTGGTACTCCATGGAATGCGCAACTTGCCACTTCCAAGCCAGTCATGGAAAATGCGCCATCGCCCACCAGGACAACCGGCCTGTGTTCGGGGTCGGCTAACCCTGCACCGAGGGCTCCAGGAACTGCGTACCCCATGGTTGCGTAATAGGCACTGCTATGGCACCAAGCGGGGACTCTCATATCTACTGATGCAAAGAGTGCTTCACCTGGATCGAGCAACAGACCGTGACGCTCATCAATATGAGATGAGATGGCATCAATGGTTCGTTCAACAGTAAGGGAGGCAGCGGTCGGTTGGAAGAGTTTGTGATCGGGAAGGGGATCATGTGCGATCTCAAGTTCCTTTCCGTTAAGTGCCGAATTCAATGCGGGCAGAAATGCCCATAGTGGGACGTCTCTATAGGTGCGATAACCCACCGTGACGTCTGTGTCCGAACACAGAATTTCCCGTTTGTGATCCAAATTTGCGGTAAACGCGCCCAGTGTCAGGTCCGTTTGTAATACGCCCATGCTCAGAATTACGTCAGCATCTTCCACCCGGCGAACAACATGCTCCGGGCTCAACGCGCCAAGATAAACACCGAGACCTAGTGGGTGGCGTTCGGGGAAGACTCCTCGCGCAAGTGAACTGGTTGCTACCGGAATTCCGGCCGTGGTGGCGAAGGAAATGAGATCGGGCTCAACGTGTCGCCTTTCAATCATGGCCCCAGCGTGAATCACGGCAGTCGTTGCTTTCCGCAACTCGGTCATGACATCACGCAAGGCCTCCTCCAGCGCAACTGGATCGAGGCGGGGTAGGTGCGGATCGATCGTTGAGGTTGAAGTGTCGATTGCCACGTTGACCATGTCACGGGGCACCTCTATGTACCCTGGGCGTTGTTCGGAGAGCATGGTGCGAATAACCCGATCAATTTCTTCTGCCGCATTGTGAGGTGAATGAAGGATCGCCTGTGCGCAGGTCAGCTCGGCAAAAACATTGAACTGTGTGTCAAAGGTTTTAACCTTGTGGTGAAGGAGGGGGTCATTCTCACGTTCGCCAACACCCGGCGCCCCACTGAGAATCAAGAGGGGGACCTGTTCCGCCCAGGCGTTAGCCGCAGCGTTTGTCACCTTTAATCCGCCAGCGCCGTAGGTGACCGCTACCACCCCAAAGCCGTTAATGCGGGCAAATGCATCTGCGGCGAAACCCGCACCTTGTTCATCGGTTGTGACTAAGACGGAGAAATCATCTGCCTTGAGTTCACCAAATAGCCGTAAGGCGAAGTCCCCAACTATGCCGAAAGCGCAATGGGCACCGAGTTCGCGAAATCGAGATGCGAGGTGCCGTGGGATCGATGTGGGAGCAGTCATGGGAAGTGTTTATCAGATCGCACTCACGGGCGGCTCTCCTTGGTCGCGTATTGATGGTGTTCAATACTGACATGACCAATATGTATATTGAGCCAGCGGATAAATCATGGACGGTGACCAAAGTAGTGGCCGTGATCGTGGCCATTCTTTCGGCGGGCTATATGTTGCCGTGGGCTATTGCCGCCGTACGCGATGTACCCCACTGGCTTGTGTTCTGGATCAACCTACTGCTGGGCTGGACAATCATCGGCTGGATCGTTGCGCTGATCATGTCGCTGCGAACCCAGCGGATTAATGTGATCTCCTGAAATTTACTTAAGAGACCGTAAATGAAATAGCCTGCATCGGGCAAACATCCGTGGCGCTCTCGATATCCGCCAAGCGGTCATCAGGTACTTCTTTGGTGTATTGCAGTTTGCCTTTGTCGTCAAGTTGAAATACATCTTCGGCTTCAAAAACACACTGCCCGTAGCTTTGGCATGTATCCATATCAACTTCGATCTTGATCACTGCGATTCTCCATTTCACCGTACCAGGGGTGACTCTCACCTGCGGTAATAATGCTAGCGATAGTTGGTGAGGAAGTAGTCAACCAACTCGTGGGCTCGTTGAATGGACTCTGAATCCAGGGAGTAGGTGTGGGCGAGCAAAACTTGCGGATCTTGACCAGCGTCACGGACCACTGTGTCTTCACCCCAGTTCATCCAAGCGTCCAGAGTCGATCCAATGATCTCCGGGTGAAATTGCAAGGCCAGGTTTTTACGCAGGGAGAAAGCCTGGGTGGCATGCGAACTCCATGCGATTTCGGTGGCGTCACTCGGGCTCACCCACCGGTCAAAATGGAATTGGAACCAGCGACCGGCCAGTTCGGGCACTTCTGATCGGATGGTGGACCAACCAATCTCGGCGTGGGGAGCACGAGCCACGGATCCACCATGGGCACGGGCAAGGAGTTGGCCACCGAAACAAATTCCGAGCACGGGGATTTCCTGCCGATCTGCTTCGCGGAGCCATTCGAGTTCGGGCAGTAACCAATTCCCAATGGTCGAGTCGTCCCAGGCCCCCCACGGGGAACCCATGGGAATAATGACATCGAATTCACCGGGGTCGGGAAAAGCGAAGGAGACGTTGGGGCTGTTGTGGGATTCCACTGGAACGACAACGACTTCAACGATCTCAAAGCCCCGCTGTGCAAAACGCTCGGCAATGGGACCGGGCGGGCTGACATGGTCATGTTCGAGAAACAGTGCGCGCACGGTACTCCCTAAGACGTAATATCTTTGCGATCAAATTTGTAGACAGCAAATCCAATGAGAAGAGTGAAAGCAATAATGGAATAAGACGTGCCGCGGAGCATGTCACCCCACTCGATGTCCTTATTGAGAGCCCCGATCCAGGCGTTGCTATAAAAAGTCGGTAACCACTCGCGCAAGCCACCGAGAGCGTCAATTGCGCCAAGAATATTGCTGACAATTACAACTACTACGGCTGTGCCCACCGCTCCGAGAGGGACGTCGGTGAGAACGCTCATGAGAAAAGCGATGCCTGCGGCGAATAGGAGTGAAATGAATATGTAGACGCCGATTACGGTCATGCGATACATCGCTTCGGAATTGCTGAACGTTCCCGCTGTCGGCGTGGTGAGTGGTTCAGAACCAAAAGCAATGAGCCCAACCAGATAAGAAAAGCCAACCAGTATCACAATCGATGCAATCGACAGGATGAGTCCCACGATCAACTTTGAGCGAAGCAACTTCCGTCGCGGCACCGGCGCCATGAGGAGATAACGCAAGGTTGACCACGAAGCTTCACTGGCCACCGTGTCACCGGTAAACATGGCAACCAAAATCAGGAGCAGAAATCCCGACGCAAAAAAGATCATGGTGAGCGCGAAGTTCCAGCCACCCGCGGTGGCCAATCCCACCAGGTCCAGATCCCCGTCTCCGAATCCACCACCACCGTCATTGTTAGCCGATGGGCCGAACTTGACCGCTGCAACAACAATGAGCGGCAGTGCGATCACCAAAATGAGGGCAATGAGAGTTCGGCGCCGTTTGAGCTGGCGGATCATTTCGATTCGAACTGGCAACGCACTTCGTGTTGAAATCTGGGTCATCAGTATTTCCCTACCGTCAGGTCATCGCCGATCATGTCGAGGAAGACATCTTCAAGTCGTCCCCCCGTCTTCCCCGCCAGCAGGTCTGCCACCTCACCTACGGCAATGAGTTGTCCGCGGTGCATCACGACAACCTGAGAACAGGTTTGTTCGACTTCGCTGAGCATGTGACTAGACACGATCACGGTACGGCCGGTCGCGGCATAGTTCTTCATGACGTCGCGCATGGCTTTAATCTGGGGCGGGTCGAGGCCATTTGTCGGTTCATCGAGCACCAAAAGATCTGGCTTGCCCAACATGGCTTGGGCGATACCGAGCCGTTGGCGCATGCCCTGGCTGTACGCCTTGACCTTGCGATCGATCGCACTGCCCAAATCGGCAATTTCCAAGACTTCCTCGAGATATGAATCGCCCGCACGACCCGATGCGCGCCAGTACAGATCAAGGTTTTCTCGACCGCTGAGGTGGGGGAGGAATCCAGCGCCTTCAACAAGTGCTCCGACACGTGCCAGTACCGGTGCACCAAAGTAAATGGGGCGACCGAACACGTGAATATTGCCTTCTGTGGGTGCGATCAACCCCATGAGCATGCGCATGGTGGTGGTTTTCCCCGCCCCATTGGGGCCCAGAAGTCCGAGTACCACCCCGGGGGGTACTTCGAAGGAAACATCTGAGACCGCTTGGTATCCACCCTTATATGTCTTGCTTAAACCGGATATCACGACGGGGATATCTACTTCGGCAGTATCCAGTGGAGCTCGAGATTCGCGAGGACGAAGTACAAAAAGGATTAACCAGACCAATGCCACCACTGGAATTATTGCGAGCAACCACACCGCGTTAGAACTTTGTTGTACTTGTGTCAACGTGGGTACAAGTGGCAATTCAACACTGGGATTCACGAGTCCAACAGTGTAAATTCTTTGATCGAATGGCATGCGGTAAGCCATGTCAGTCGTTGACACAACAAGTCGAAATGAATCCCCTGCATTGGCCGCCACAGCCACGGTGGGTAGGTCAACTGTCACGATTGTCGGGGTAGGCCCCAATTGATCGAAACGAATAGGTGCGACCAGACCTTGGGGAATAGAACCTCGGCCATTTGCCGCAACAACTTGCAAACTGGCAAAGAAAACAGCGTCGGTGACCGGCAACGCGGAACTGAAACTCAGTTGCACGCGACTGGACCCAATCACTTGAGTGGAAGCGGTCAGTGGTGCGGTTTGGAAAAAGGCACTCTGACCCGGGAAAGCCGATCCCACAAAAGATCCAAGGTTGCCGGCGATTGCGCCGCCGATACCGGGAAGTGACGTAATGGTGGCGGGGCTTGCCCCCGCTGGGCTCAGGATTTTTTGTGGTGGGCCTGCCATTGGTACTGACTCAGTTTCATTTCCAAAGAGCCCCGGATAGGAATTACCCGTGAGAACAACAGCATCGGGTCGAGTATTTTGGGTGGAGATTGCACCCGAGGGAATCGTCACTTCAAAAGGCAAAGCAACGGGGACATCTGAGTTAAGAAGATACTTTTGAAACCACCGGGTAATGAGTGATTCGAGCCGTTCCCGCTCATTGATCCCACCGTCATGGCCCATGCCGTGCCACAACACGGAAACCGGTGTCTCAGGGTTCGCGGTCTTAATCTGCTCGGCATTTGCATTTGTTTGAGCTAGTGGGAACAGCGAATCTGCTTGTCCACCGCTGATCAGAGCCGGAACCGTGATCTTGTCCGTTACCGTGATGGGCGAGGAAGCGCGCATTAATGCTGCACTCTCAGGAGACACGGTTGCGGTCGTTGCAGACTCCGTATACGCCTTGCACCAGTCCGGGCTGAATCGGCCACACTCGGTTACCGAGCCATCCGGATTTGTTAATCCGACGCTGAAAAAGAACCCGGTCCACAAATCCTTGTAGGCACCGAGTTGATCACTGCCACTGACACTCTGACCGAAAAGTGATGTTTCGAGGTCATTCCAGGTGATGTCGGAGGCGAGTGCATCAACCCGATTGTCATAGCCGGCCACCATGAGGGACAGGGCACCTCCGTAGGAACCACCGGTGAAGCCAACGCGTGGGTCGCCGTCTGAATCAAGTGCCACTTCCGAACGTGTGGAGAGAAAGTCAATCAAAGCTCGGGCGTCGGCCACTTCAAATTCAGGGGAATTGACCGAGATCAAACCGGTTGACTCGCCAAAGCCGCGAGCCGAATAAGTCAAGACTACAAATCCTGCTTCAGTGAGTTTCTCCGCTTGGGTGCCCGCACCGTTTTTATCCCCACCGAAACCGTGGGCAATGACAACGGCGGGCGCTGGGATTTGCTCGGGCAAGTACAGATTGGCATCCAGCGAAACGGAGTTGAGGTCGGTTGCCGAGTATGGGGCCCCTGGAATGCGCAGTTCTTCGGGCTCTGCTGCCTGAGCGGCGGGAGAAGTGATCAGGAGAGTGCTCAAGAGCAGAACCAATGCGGCTCCGGCACTTCTCACAAACTTCACCTCACAACTCTACGTGGAAAGGGGCAACGAGGAAATCTCAGACTGTAATTGCCGCAAAATCCGATACCCAATGATTGGCCGGGGTTGCAATCGGGCGTGATCATGCGAACCACCGGCAGCATGCCAAGATGGCCTCGTGAGAGATAAACAATCGGGGGAACCGATCCTGAATCTTCGGGAATCGATATTGGGTCCTGAGCAAAGGGCGCGCGCCATCAACGAATTGGGTACTCGCGAATTCGATCTCTTGGTAATTGGTGGCGGAGTGACGGGGGCCGGTGTTGCTCTCGACGCCGCCTCGCGGGGACTTTCGGTGGCACTGGTGGAAAAGCGTGACTGGGCCGCCGGAACATCTAGTCGCTCAGGAAAGCTCTTTCACGGCGGTTTGCGCTACCTCGAACAATTCAATTTCGGTTTGGTTCGTGAGGCGTTACATGAACGTGGCCTCATGCTTGAAAAATTGTGTCCCCATTTGGTCCAACCCATTCAATTTATTTACCCGCTCAAGCACCGGGTGTGGGAACGGTGGTACATGGGCGCCGGACTGTTTCTCTACGACACCATGGGCGGCGCTGGCGCCGTTCCGCGTCACAAGCACCTATCCAAAAAACGGATTCTGCAAATGGCACCGGGATTGACTTCCGAAGGCATGATCGGCGGTATTTCATTTTATGACGCACAGGTCGACGATTCCCGCCACACCATGGAGTTGGTGCGTACCGCCGCTGCATTTGGTGCGGTTGCGGCCCCAGCACTTCAAGTGATCGGCCTCACGCATGATCACGTGGGCAAAGTGGATGGCGCGATCGTGCAGGACCTTGAATCAAAGAAGGAAATGCGGATTCGCGCACATCATGTTGTAAATGCAACAGGAGTGTGGACCGATGAAATTCAAAACTTTGCCGGTGGTCGCGCAGACTTCACGGTGCAGGCGTCCAAGGGTGTTCACATTTTGGTACCGCGTGATCGCATCGATTCGACCATTTCAATTTTTGTTCGGGCCGAAGACAGTGTGCTGTTTGTCAGGACGTGGGGTAATCACTGGCTGATTGGAACTACCGATACTGCGTGGAATAACGAACTTGATCACCCGGCAGCGACATCTACCGACATTGAGTATTTGTTGCGCAATGTGAATCGAGTGCTCAATGTCAAATTAACCGAGGCCGACATAGATGGCGTGTATGCAGGCTTGCGCCCACTTATCAAGGGTGAAGAGGGCGCAACCAGTGACCTCAGCCGAGAGCATGCAGTGCAAACGCCTGTCCCAGGTTTCACCACAATTGCTGGCGGTAAGTACACGACCTACCGGGTAATGGCGGAGGACGCTGTCAATGAATCAATCAAGCAGTTGAACCTTTCGGGAATTGCTATCGGTGCCCCTCACTCCGACACAGCACACATCCCACTCATTGGAGCTCGCGGGTTCGACCAAGCGGCACAGGAAATTCGAAGTCAGGCGAACACATTAGGCCTGAGTGCGGTGACGGTGGACCGACTATTGCGTCGATACGGATCCATGGTGAGCGACCTCATTGTGCTCATGCGCAGTCGGCCCGGAATTGGCAAAACCAATCACAGATGGTGCCGGGTATTTGCGGGTGGAGGCCGTGTATGCGGTCACCCATGAAGGTGCCCTTCACATTGACGATATCCTCACGCGTCGCACCCACCTCTCGATTGAGACACCCGATCAGGGATTGAGTGCTGCCATCGAGGTGGCCCAGATCATGGGAGCTGAATTGGGTTGGAGTATCGAGCGCACGGAACTGGAGTTGGACCATTATCGAAAGCGCGTGGCCGCTGAACGTGCTGCGCACAAAGTGCCAGATGACTCAGGGGCTCAGGCAGAGCGGAATCGAGTGCGGGATATTCGGCTGACTAAGGTATAGACAAGGCATTCAGCCGAGGAAACGCACTCGATATTCACAACTAAAGGAGCCACCACCATGGAGAAAGATCTTTCGGCCCAAGACGACGTTGAAGTAGGCGACGACCTGTCAATCAATATTGTTCTCGACGAAAATGACAACGTCATTGGTGCGATCTCCGATGAAGTAATCGTGGCTACCAGTTCAGAAGGTTCGGTAGTAGACGAGATTATCGATGTTCTCGATGCCAATGGCGATCTCGTGATGGAAGATGAAAAAATTACGGTCTACGACTCGGATGCCAACATTGTGGCCCAGACTGAGGAGATCCGCATTCCCTTAGAAGGCTAAATCTCTCGTGGTTATCCAACCAAGGGTGCACAACGCGCCTATACACATATAGTGTGCGTGGGGGGTTAAATTCCATGAGTAGAACTGTCATTCGCTGGCGATCGGTTGTGGCAACGGCAGTAAGTGCATTTCTCGTCATTTCGATCCCAGTGTCAGATTCGGTGGCCGCTACCAAAGTGGATCCGCTGAGGATTCTTAATTCACTACCCGTGAGTGCTGAAGCAGGCTCTGGGTATAACAGAGAATTATTCCGGCACTGGTCCGATCTGGATGGCGATGGATGCGACACTCGTGAAGAAGTGCTGATAGAGGAACGTATTTCCGGTGATGTCCGCGGGTGCAAAGTTGTGAATGGCACATGGTTCTCCATTTTTGACGGCCAACGAACAAATAACGCTAGTACATTCGATATTGATCACTTTGTTCCATTGAAAGAGGCGTGGGACTCCGGCGCTTGGCGCTGGGACTCCAATACTCGTCAGAGATTCGCGAATGATCTCGGTTACGCACCTTCCTTGGTTGCAGTTTCTGCTTCATCTAATCGGTCAAAGTCGGATCGTGATCCGGCGGATTGGTTACCACAACGTGGGCGCTGTGCTTATGCGCGATCGTGGGTTGGCGTGAAATTCCGTTGGCGTCTCAGCGTGGACAGCACGGAAAAGCGAGCCCTCACTCGAATATTGAAAGGGTGCAAAGGGAAAATCACAGTTCCTGGCCGTGCCCCGATTGGCATAGATCCCCAGAGTGGGTCAAAGCCCGCGACTCCGAGCAAACCTTCCCGACCTGATTCCACCACCGACCCGCGTTTTTCAACGTGTGGTGAAGCAATCTCAGCGGGATATGGCCCTTATCAAGAGGGCAAAGATCCTGAATACGAGTGGTATATCGATCGGGACAGTGACGGATTCGTCTGCGAGTAACGCTCCCGAATCACATATGTGGCAGTGGTAAGTAACTTACAGATGTGCCAGCGGGTGTATTACCCTCAATTACTGCGAAGCCGGTGGAGTGGCTAAGGCCGCGAAGCATGGCAGATCCATTGAATTCGGCGACAGAGAAGGTGCCTGAATGCGCCACCCCTGCAATTAAACGTGTGCCACTTTTGGTGTAAAGATCATGGGACGTGGTCAAGGTTTCCAGTGATGGTTGTGGCAGTCCCAGCACTGAATTAATAATCGGCTGGGCAAGAGTCAAGAGTCCAACAATTGCGGAAAGCGGGTTACCAGGGAGTCCGATCACGGGCAAAATCTTGTTGTCGGTTCGGGTGATTGTTCCCAGCATCATGGGGTGCCCGGGACGAACATGTACTCCATCAACGTGCATGGTGGCACCAAGTTTTTCAAGAACGGCGCGAAGAAAGTCACGGGGCCCCGATGCTGTTCCACCCGTTGTGATCACAATATCGGCGTTCACATTGCTCAAGGTTTCTTCGACTCGAGCGAGGGAATCGGTGCAGTGCGTGATGTCTGCAACCACCGCACCCATCCGGTTGAGCCAGCCGGGCAATTGTGGACCGAGTGAATCCCGGATCTTTCCTTGCTGGGGTATACCTTCAAATGTGAGTTCATCGCCAAAGACCAAGAGATGCACGGTCGGTTGAAGTCGAACAGACACGGAATCGTGGCCGGTAGCGGCCAAGATTCCAATTGAACTCGGCGAAAGTCGACTTCCGGCAGAAAGCATGAGGTCACCGACCCGACATTCTTCACCTGCCCTGCGAATATCTGATGAAGGTTCGAGGGTGGCCACCAACTGGTTGCCACTGAGAGTTCCATTTTCGCTTCGAATAATTGCGGTGGTTCCGCGAGGTATGGGTGCCCCCGTGCCAATCGAGCAAGCCTCGCCGGCACTTAATTCCCAGGTGGGAAATTCTCCAGCAACTACCTGGTGATTAACCAGCCACGGGCCGTCCCCGGCAACGGCCCAACCATCCATCGCCGAGTTGTCAAATGATGGAAGGTCAACGAGTGCGAGGTGGTCGAGGGCTAGAACTCGGTGATCCGAGTCAGACAAGGGAACCTTTTCAGTTGAGCCCACCCCTACGAGGGACCCGGCAATCTCACGTGCTTTTTGCCACGAGACTTCCCCTACCGATGTGGTGCTAATCAGCTTGCTCCGCGTCCCAATTCACCGCGAGTTGCCCGACCCGCTGTGCGACATCGGCGGGGTCTGCACCCTGAGCGACAGCAATTCCCATGAGATAGGTGGAAAGTGGGGCGGCTGGTCGTTCCACATTATGGGCCGCGTCGCGCGCAACCGCCAGAATTTCCTTCATCAGGGAATCTGACACAACGACCCCCTGTAAAGACAATTCGGACACAACAGCTTCTATCCATTTATCCATGTCCCAACTCTATTCACCCCATTCGCGAGCACGAATCGCGTGCGCGCGAACGAGATCCGCCGGGGTATTCACGTCCAAGAGAACCTCGGTGCTGGTCAGTGTTTCGGTGTGTGGGTTGTCAAGGTATGCCACTTTGGTCAACTTTGACACGAGATCCTGCATGCTCGCATTGCGCGGACCACCCAACCGGTTAATAGCGTGAGCAATACTGGCCGTGTTGTATTCCGCACACAAATAATGTGGTTTTCCGTTGGTGTTCAAGGGAATCAGGGCTTCCTCACCAGGGGGGAGTTTCTGCTGAAACAGCCATGGCACACCAAATGGCGTGTCCACCGCGATCACCCGGAAACTCACCGAAGATATATGCGGCAGTGCTGCATCAATGGCGGCAACCGGGCCGCCACCTGCAGGCTCCTCGCGGACATAGGTCACGGGGATATCGGTGTGTTCGCCAACCACCATTATCGGGGTACCCGGAGGGATTAATCCGACTACAAACTCCAGGATTGACGAACCGCCGAAATCCACGGACGCCTTGTCCTGACCCATGCGCCTACTGGTACCACCGGTCAGGATGATCACTGAGCCAGAATCATCCATGTCCGAACAATAATGGATTCACAGTTATACACATCTCAAAAAACTTATAGCGAGACCTGGGCAAAACCGCCATACTACTGCCATCGCTTACCAACCCAAGCGACATGAAAGCCCGCGTGACAGCCCCCCAGTTGCGCGGGCTTTCTCCTGTTCATCGCACCTATGCGCGCGACTCGTGTCTATTCTCTCGTCGCACCTACGCGCGCGACTCGTGTCTATTCTCTCGTCGCACCTACGCGCGCGACTCGTTCTCATCTTCTCGTCGCACCTACGCGCGCGACTCGTATCTATTCTCTCGTCGCACCTACGCGCGCGACTCGAACATCCCCAGCACGGCCGCAATCCCCAGCACGGATCGGGGGGCATATGCCGCGCGCCACAAACCACCGTGATTTGCTCCCACCACAAAGAGATCCATCGGGTTTTGAGTGGGGTGGAAGGATTTGCTGTCGACAGGGGGTTTCGCAAATCGTGCACCAACATGGCCGCCATCAAGGCGGTGGATGTTGCGGGTTCGAAAACCTCCACACCAAAGCGGCCAGCTCCGGCATAGGCAGCGGCCAAGGCCCGGTTCTTCACCACAGATTGAGTTCTGGTGGCGGGGGCAAGATTGAGTGAAACGGAGAAACCTTCGTGACGGGCAACCAAGGCCCGCCATCTTTGGATGCGTTTGGCCAGGAGGTAATTCGGTCCCTGTTGCAAAACCAGGGAGTCGCTCAAACCAAGTTCAGTTCCGTCATCGGTGAAATACGTGGTTGGGTAATTCGGTTCGAATTGACCAAAGATTCGGAGCGGAGACTGCAGGGCGCCGGCAAGGCCACGGTCGTTCCAGCGGGCACGCGAGGCATTTACGCATTCCATGGGAACCATGAACACGTCGGTGGGGGTTGCGAGGAACGCCAGCGTAATGTCCTTGCGGGTCTTGGCCAACTGAGTGAAAACCGCATCTGCGCTCACACTCAGCAATGCATGGACGGCACCGTCGGCGTAGGTGTAATTACCGAGAACAAATCGACCTTCAATCTGATTGATCCACTGGGCAATCGCGGCGGGTTGGTTCAACAGATCAATCCCTGCAACGCTGGCAATGATTGAGTCATCTTCGGAGTGGATATTGCCCCCGGTGGTGAATGGAGTTTCGCCCACATCGCCGGGGGAAATCGGAATACGCAATGAACCAGGTGTTCCCCTGGTGATCTCAATGAGTCGTTGCCAAATCTCTGGACGGGGAAGATCGAGTGCATGGATTTTTGCACCCCAGCGAAGTAGTGATCGTGTCGGTGCCATCTCGGCGCCGGCACCGAGAATGGCAATGTTTGTGTCCCGGAGGTCCAACCAATCAGGGTTGTCCATGACCAAGTGCAGCGCCTGACCGAAACTGGGCTCGGCGATCCCGGTGCTGACCCATTTATCAATTTGTCTGCGTAAATCGGCTCCGAAAATGCGACGCCCTTGATAGGGAATGGAAAATTCCTCTTCACGAGAAGCACGACCCCGCACCGTGACAGATTCAATGTCTCCGTTTTCTGCAGGAGTTTCCATGGCTTGGCTCAGGGTTAGATCCTCGACCATTTCGGGTAAAGGTAAAGCGACGGTGCGTGGATTCGAGCCCTGCTCGAGAGATAGCGATTGCTGCCTGGGGGTACTGGCGGCACTGACGACAATCTCCCGCATGGGGGTGATGTAGCCCTTGCGCCAATCCTTGGTGTGCTCGATCCGACCTGATAGTGGCGGATCCACTTCACGAACTGAATCAGCGAATATTGCACGACCGGTGGCGGTGGTACTTCGTTTTCCATCACCACCACGCGGAAAGGTCACTGCCATTGGCACATTATGGTGCACGCGAACATTGGGCAGCGCGAGTTAGGCCCGACTTAACTTTTCGCTGATTTCACGGATCGTGTCGAAAGTGATGATGACATCTGCAGTGGTGGTTCGAAAATTAGTAAAACAAGGCCGAAGCCAAGTGTCACCATCGATTTGGGCCGGTGAAATATACACACGCCCGTCGGTAATCACCGCTTGTTGAAGTGCGGCATTGTGATTGCTCAGATCCTCTGGCGAAGCATTGACCAACCTAGATGGAATGTGTCGCAATGGGACTGTTGATAATTGCGGTCTGTGAACCAGGACTTCGAAATCGGGAGCTTCGGAGGCCAGGGAGTAGAGCAGTTGCGCTTGCGCCAAGTTCCTCTCAAGTGCGGTACGGATTGCTTCAGCTCCGTGCACTTTGAATGCGAGCCAGAGTTTGAGGGCGCGAAGTGGACGGGAGTATTCAATGGTGGCATCGACAGCATTGACGTCGCCAAAGTCGTGGGGAATATAGGCCTCATTGTGGGAGAACGCCGCTGCAAGTGAGGCGGGATTTTTCACCAAAACCGCACTGCAGGCTTTGGGAACAAACATCCATTTGTGTGCATCGATACTTATGGAGTCTGCGCGATCTAACCCGGCGAAAAGGTGACGAGATGTGGGAGCACCGGCAGCGGGTAACCCGTAGGCGCCGTCGACATGCAGCCACACTCCGGGAGCGGCATTCGGCAAGGTCAGCAATGGAATCAACCGCTCCGGTGAGCGTGGTGCCAGCCGTGGCAACAACAGCCATGGGGATCACACCCTGCTGCGCGATCAGCGGCAATAGCCGCAGGCCAATTCACCGGGAATCATGCGCCGGTGTTCATCAATGGGGATGGCGCGCACGTGATCTGAACCCAGTCCAAGAACTTCGGCGGCCCGCTTGACCGAGTAGTGAGCCTCGGCGGAGCAGTACAAAGCAAGGCGGTGCCCGCCGATTCCGGTGACTCGACTTCGAGGGAGGGCCCGTTCGCGTGCGGCGGCGAGTGCCGTGAGGTTACTGATTGTTCCACCGCTGGTGAAGAAACCGAAGTCAGATGAGTATCCGAGGAATTGAGCCAGCCAACGAATTGCTTGGGTTTCAATGTCGGATGCCGCCCCGGCGTAAATGGCCAGATTCGGGTCATGGGAGTGAGCCAGCAGGTCACCAAGGGCACCAATCTCCAGCCCACTCGAACCGATGTACGCGAGGTACCGTGGGCGGGCTTGGGTGAGGGACGAATCCAGAGCTTCAGCAGCAAGGTCAAGTGATTCAATGGGATCACTGGGAGTTTCTGGCATTGGTTCGGCCAAAACGGCGAGCAGTGCGGCACTGGGTTCGGGATGGTGATCGCGGGCAGCGTCAAACTCCGCCCACGTGCGACTCACAATTTCAGCAGCATGTAGCAAAACCTTGTCGCGATCAGCGCCAAGTGAGAGTGATGGCTCGATGGAACTCATGTGGATTGAGCCAAGCGCTCCATAAACTGTTTGCGATACGGCATTAACTCTTTTACCGTGTCAATGCCAATAACGCCACAGAGTGTGCCATCAGCATCGAAGTATTCAACAATGCACGGTCCGCTGTAATCACCCGAAACCAGTGTGGAATGGTCCGCGCCACCGGGTAAACCGTATGACTGCACCTGAAAGTCGAATTGATCCGACCAAAATGCGGGAAGAGCAGCGAATGAACCGGATGCAGGTTCCTGATCATTCATCAGCGCAGCCAGCGTTGCGCCGGCACGTTTCCCTGTTTCGGTGGGCATGTTCCAGTGTTCAATTCGACGAGGCGTAGTGGGGTACAGGGCTCCCGGGTGTCTGGCGATGTCACCCACCGCAACCACTGGGACATCGGTACCGGTAACTCTCATGGAGTGATCCACCAAAACCCCATTACTGAGGTCTAAGTCATTTCCTTCCAACCACTCAACATTGGTGACAGAACCGATTGCCTCCACGACAACGGTGGTCGGAATAACTTCGCCGTTGTCTAATGTCACACTCGTGATGTGATCTGTGCCGTTGAATGATGCAACAGTGCGCCCTAGGTGAAATACGACACCTTCAGATTCGTGGCGTTGGCGCATGGAAGCTCCAAGTTCTTTGCCCATGGGCATGATCATGGGTTCTTGATCCAGTGATACCACATGAACTTTGGCACCCAGCAGTGTTGCGGTCGCGGCAACTTCGCAGCCAATGAACCCACTCCCAATGATGACAATATTTTTATTGGGTTGAATTGCTTCCCGGAGTGCTTGGGCGTCCTGAAGAGTTCTTAATGTGAAAAGACCCTGTGTCGGACCAGGTATCGGCAGCAACCGCGGTCGAATTCCGGTGGCGATCACCAGTCCATCAAAATTTATTACCTGGCCGTCAGCGAGGTAGACCGTGCGTTGAGCCAGGTCGAGAGCTGTTGCAGGCTCGCCCAAAACCCATTCAACATCTGCGACCGAATCACGTTGGCGAAACTTGAGATCCTCATGCCCTAGCCCAGATTTGAGGGCGTCTTTGGATAGTGGCGGACGGTTATAGGGGTGAAGTTGTTCATCGCCCACAATAGTTATGGCTCCGGTGAATCCATTTCCGCGCAGTGACTCCGCGGCTCGCAGCCCACCTAGTCCAGCTCCGACAATCACTACCCGTTTTTCCGTCATTACGTCATTGTGTCATTGTGTCATTGCGTTATGGCGGCAACTGGAGACGAGGGTTGATCTCTACCATGAACGACGGGCGATTATCTGGTCTTGATCGCTAAAGAGCGTCGCAGTTCCTGAAAGCCAAAAAACTGGTGTAGTCCGGCCGAGATAGGTGGTCGAACTCGTGGTTTGACCTTTACCCACGCGCAAAAGCCAGGTTCCACCGGGTGCCAAACATGTACCGGATGGCAAGCGATATCGGGTGTTTCCTGTCTCGATTCGGTATCCATCGAGGCACTGGGTACTGGTTCCCCGGTTGAGAAGACGAAGCCACTGGGTCGCCGCCCGAGTTGCTCCTCGCTTCTTCCCGAGCGAAAAGTCCTCAATGACCACAGATCCATTCAGCGGATCCGCTTCACAATCGATCGTGCACGGATACTGTCGCCAGAAACGATAGTTTCCATTGCGATCAAGCATGTAGACACCATCGCCAAACAGATATGGCTGCTTGACCGGTTCCGGATACAACTGAGACTTGAGATTGGCATACAAGGCTCGGGGGTCACTTGCAAGCCGTGGCTTGAAACCGGTGTGAATTACTCGATAATCACCCGGGCTAAGAATGCTTCCACCGGGTAAGACAATCCAACCCTGATTACCCGAGTCTCGAATGGTCCAACCCGAGACATCAACATCTGCTGCTCCTGAATTCCGCACAACGACCCATTCGTCCGCAGCGGAGGTGCCCCGGCTGATTTTCAGATCAATCGAAGCCTCAGGCTGTTCTAATTCGCCACATAATTGTGGGTTCCACATGCCGGTTTTATCCGCTTGTGCGCGAGCAATAACATCCCGGTAGATGAAACTCATGGAAGCTTCTTTGGCAACCGTGAACCACAGTCCCCAACCCCGCTCGGCCATTCCCCAAGCGATGTCTTGGTCGAATTCTTTTGTTATGGGATTTTGAGTGAGTACCACCCTTTGGGGTCTATTCGCTTTGCCTTTGGATTTTGGGTCGGAGGACAGCAAGCGAACCAGAGTGCCGATGGGAAGGATCTCAGATAGTGCTTGCGTTGCCTCTAATCCACCGCACTGACCCGGTATTGATCCATTGGGTTTCTCGGGTGCATTGATGCCAAGTAGTCGAATTCTCGATTCCGCACTTGTCAGGACATCGGCCACAATCAATGTGTCTCCATCGACGATTCGAGTCACATAGGCCGTTTCCCAGGTGCTAATGCCGTCCCAGTTACCAGCCTGTGCGGCGGGCACACCTAATCCAATAGAAAGTAATCCAATGGGAAGCAGAGCTGCCAAGAAACCAATAAGCCCAACTCTGATTCGAAAAGTTGGCAAAGTAGGCACGGTGAGCGAGACTCCTTTATGGTCGCGGGATTTCATTATTGTCACATGAGACTCGTGCGTCACATCACAATGGGTTAGCGGCCACCGTATTGGCGCGAGATTTCTCGGCGAGGAACACTCCCAGCAATATCAGGGCGCCTCCACCCATTTGAATCCAGGTGAGCGACTCACTCAGCACAATCCAGGCAATGATCGTGGCAAAAAGTGGTTCGGTGAGCCCCACGGTGGAGGCCTGTGATGCCCGCAGGTGGCGCAGTGATTCAACCACCAACCAAAAGGGAAACACGGTTCCCAGAACGACCATGGAAGTTGCCATAATCCAAATCGGAATCTCCCACCCGAGACTTCCCAGAGGGTCTGTGACTCCGGTGAGCCGCTCCCACGGGAAGGACCACCACGGCTGCACAATCGCCCAGAAAAGTGTGGCTGCACCAAAGCCCCACATGGTGAGTGAAACCGGATCGCGGGCATCCGATGAGCGCACCTGTTTGTCACCCAGTAGGTAGAAGATTGCCAGGCTCACCGCCGCACCCGCAGCCGCGATGACGCCGGTCGCATTGAGTGCGAAGCCCATCCACACCTGAGCAACAAGTGCTAATCCAGCAAGGGCCATGCCCAATGCCAGCCACACCGTTTTTCGGGTGGGTACCTTCCACGCGAATTGCATCCACAGAGCAACAAGAATGGGAGCGGTGAACTCAATGAGCAGCGCCACACCTACCGGCAGGTACACCAGGGAAACGAAGTACAAGTATTGGGTCATTGCAACACCTAAAATTCCATAGGCAAGTAGAATTGGAATTTCTTTTTTCCTCAGTTTCAATCGTGAGGGTCGGGTAATTGCAACGAAAATTAAGAGAATGAGGAAAGCCGCGGTGACTCGGAGTTGGGAGAGTCGCTCAGGATCAATCCCGGTCAGCAATATGGATTTAGAAACTGTTCCGTTGAGGGCAAAGAGAAGAGATGCAATGAGATACAGAAAATAACCGGTGAGCGGGTGTGGATTTTTTGCGAGTCGGACACCCGGAACGGGCTCAGCAAGGTCACTCACGTGCCACCGACTGGTACACCCCAATGGTTTGTCGAGCGATTGCGTCCCAACCGAAGGAACTCACCGCACGGGCACGACCGTGAGCTCCAAATGATCGGGCAAGTTCGGGATCTGCCACCACTCGGTTAATGGCGTCTGCAAAGGCGTGCTCAAATGCTTGGGGTTCCTGCTGGTCATAAGGAACCAAAAGACCTGTCTCTGAGTCAATCACGACTTCCGGAATGCCACCTACGTTGCTTGCCACAACCGCTGTCTCGCACGCCATGGCTTCCAGATTCACAATCCCTTGGGGTTCATAAATGGAGGGACAAGCAAATACCGATGCGTGCGTGAAAAGTTGAAGTAGTTCACCGAGTGGAACTTGCTCCTTGATCCAGGTGACTGAGGATTCACCTCGCTCGGAACGAAGTTGATTAATGAGGCCGTCAACTTCGGTAGCCAACTCTGGTGTGTCAGGCGAACTTGCGCACAGAACAACATTGACTCCGGAGTCAAACTTTCGGGCAGCTTGCAAAAGGTGCGGCAGTCCTTTCTGGCGAGTAACGCGTCCAACGAAAAGGACATAGGGCTTCGCTGGGTCAATCGAATATCTGTCTAATGCCGCGAAGCTTGGATCCGGTCGGTACAGATCAGTATCGATTCCGTTGTGAATGACATGGACTCGATCAGGATCAACATTGGGATAACTTACGAGTATGTCGGTTTTCATCCCCGCTGACACGGCAATGATTCCCGCCGCGGATTCATAAGCGACTTTCTCAATGCCCGATGAAATTCGATAGCCGCCCCCGAGCTGTTCAGCTTTCCATGGGCGTAAAGGTTCGAGGGAATGTGCGGTCACAATGTGGGGAATGTCGAGGAGCTGGGCAGTCGTGTGACCGGCGAAGTTGGCGTACCACGTGTGCGAATGGACAACATCAGGTGAGAGGGTGGCGATCTTTTGCACCATGGCGAGATTTGTTCCCAGAGTTGCAAGGGCGGGGTTTGCATTCGCAAGGAACTCGGGGGTAGTGAAACCAAGGGCATCGGGAAAGGATTCGCCGAAAGCCAATACATCGACGGAAATGTGCCGACGAAGTGCGGGTACCAGATATTGAACGTGTACGCCGGCACCACCATAGATAGCCGGTGGCCATTCACGGGTCAGGATTGCAGCTCGCACTGCAGCAGCCTAGAGCCAAGGGATGCTCCGGAGAGGTGTGCACCTGCGGGAGTGAGCACTAGGCTGTTGCCATGTCAGGGGATCCCAGGGTGCTGGCCATGGTCCTCGCGGGCGGCGAAGGCAAACGGCTCATGCCGCTCACGGCTGATCGGGCGAAACCCGCAGTTCCCTTCGGTGGTTCCTATCGCCTGATTGATTTTGTTTTATCGAATCTGATTAATGCTGGTTTGCGTCGGGTATGTGTGCTCACCCAGTACAAATCCCATTCCCTTGACCGCCACATCACTCAAACCTGGCGCATGCCCACATTACTCGGCGACTACGTCACCCCGGTCCCTGCGCAACAGCGGCTTGGACCCCGGTGGTTTACCGGTAGTGCCGATGCGATTTTCCAGAGTTTGAACTTGGTGTACGACGAAGAACCCGACTATGTCGTTGTGTTCGGCGCAGATCACGTCTACCGCATGGATCCCATGCAAATGATTGAAGCGCACATTGATAGTGGCGCTGGCGTAACCGTTGCCGGCCTACGACGCCCGCGTGAATCCGCGAGCGAGTTTGGTGTTATTGAAGTCGCCTCCGATGGCCATCGGATATCAAATTTCTTTGAGAAGCCGGCTGACCCACCTGCTATCCCGGGATCCCCAGATGAATCATTTGTGTCAATGGGCAATTATGTTTTCTCCACCGACGTCCTTTTGGAGGCTCTGCGAGTAGACGCAGCGGATCCATCCTCGGTTCACGATATGGGTGGCAACATCATTCCCATGCTCACGGAACAAGGTCGCGCATTTGTCTATGACTTTAATTCAAATATTGTTCCCGGAGCAACTGCTCGCGATTCCGGCTATTGGCGTGATGTGGGATCCCTCGATAGTTATCACGACGCTCACATGGATCTTGTGTCCGTGCATCCGGTATTCAACTTGTACAACAGACGTTGGCCAATTCTTTCTAATATTCCCCCACTGCCGCCGGCAAAGTTCGTTGAAGGTGGGAATGCCCATGAATCAATGGTTGGCGCGGGCAGCATTGTCTCCGGAGGGCATGTGCGAACATCGGTGGTGGCATCCAATGTGATTATTGAGACAGGCTCCTATGTCGAGGGAAGCGTTCTCATGCCAGGTGTTCGGATTGGCCAGAACGCAGTGGTGCGCAGAGCAATCCTGGATAAGAATGTAATTATTCCAAAGAATGCCCAGATCGGTGTGGACCTCGAGCACGATCGACTGAAATACACGGTAAGTCCGGGCGGGATCGTGGTTATTGGCAAAGGTGCACTCGTTTCACCATAGAGGCATAATCACAAAATGAGATCAATGGCGGCGGTGCTTGTGTGTGCGGTGGCACTGACGCTAATTCAGTCACCCACCAGCGCAGTGAATCCGCGGATTGTGGGCGGGACTCCCACCCAAATTTCACAGGTGCCATGGCAGGTGGCCATTACCGCGAGTGGGAATTTATGTGGTGGATCTCTGATCAGCACTGAATGGGTTGTCACCGCCGCACATTGTGTAACCGAGAAGGTGCCGGCATCCGTACTCGTGTACGCGGGTATTGACCGACTGTCGCAACGCTCAGAAGCGAATAGATCATCGGTCTCAAGAATCGTGATCCATCCGAATTGGAATAACTCGATCTACACCGCAGATATAGCGCTGCTTCAATTGAGTGCCCCTATTACCTTGACTGACAAAGTGCAATTGATTTCACTGCCGTCCAATGTGGATCCGGGAACGTGGCCAGCCCAAGGGGTTCCCGCCACCGTGAGCGGTTGGGGGGCCACCTCCTTCGCGGGGGTCGTGAGTGACCAACTCAATTCAGCCAATATTTCGATTCTTACTGGACCAGGTGTGGACACCTGTGGGGGCTATGGCAGTGATTTCACGTCGAATGATGATATTTGCGCAGGAACTCCTTCAGGTCAGATTGATACATGCGCGGGTGATAGTGGTGGACCACTTGTTATTTCCGAATCGGGATCGCCGGTGCTTGCCGGGGTGACCAGCGTGGGCAATGAATGCGCATTGCCCAATTTCCCCGGTATCTATACCAGAGTTACGTCCTACTTAAGCTGGATTAGGGAGTTTGTACCGGAGCCTGCCGCGATCCCCGGGGCGCCCTTCGATGTCACTGCAATGGCCAGTGCGAAAGGTAAGGTGCTTGTTCAATGGCAGACACCACCAACTTCTGTTGGTAATTCAGCGGTTTCCTACACGGTGTCAACACTGGAATCGGATTCAACTTTGAAGGAAGTGTGTAAATCCACTGTTCCTCAATGCAGAACTACTTTCAAGCAGTTCGGTAAACCCGTAACTCTTGTTGTTCAGTCTAAAACCTCCGGTGGCATTAGTGCGTTATCCCCTCCGGCTGTAGTGGTACCTGTCAACGCGGTGAGTTCGGTCGGCACAACCTTGAGTGCCGGTCGAGTGGCGAATCTGGCAGGACTCTCGCGTGCTCAAGCAAAAAATGCTTCAATCAAAGTTGTGAAGTCATCTCGAGGTACGTGCACCGCGACCGCCAGAGGCGTACGCATGAAAGCCGAAGGGTTGTGTGCGTTGATTGTTCAACCGGCCGCGCAGAAAAGTCGCGCACCCGCGTTTATTGAGATTCGCTAGTGCTACTGGTTTCCGGGGACTTCGATCGGATCAACAGGATCCGCGAGGTTTAAAACTGTTCCGAAATCCGATAAACGAATGAGACTTACCCGTTGGTATCCGGGACAGTCGAATTCCTTAGTGATTTCGGTGATCAAGCCGGATTCGTTGAGAGAAACCTGTACCGCGATCACGCTTGGACACTCGGCCGGAATGCTGACCAATTCCTCTTCAGAGAAATTCAATCCACTATCAATGGTGAGTGGTAGTTGACCACTGAGGGTGCTCCCGGAAGTCGCATCAAGTTCACTCAATCCCGAAAGTGGCGAAATGGCGCCAGATGTTGGAGTAACGGTTCCCACAGGCGCAAGGAACCAGGATCCATCGATCTGGGAATACAGGCCGTCTTTGGTCTGAAGTTCAGTGAGTTCTGTACCGGTTGCAAGATTTGTCCACGTGATCTGTCCTGTTCCCGAAGTGAGAGAGACGGAACCGGCACCGATCAAAGTTTCCGAATCGCTGACAACCTCGGCTGACAGTTTTGCCGTTCCTCGAGAAGCCGTAGCCTCGATGGCATTAGCCAGTTCATTGGGAGAAGGGCTAGCTTCCGGATTTGCCGTCGGAGTGGTGGAGCAACCCGCGAGGGTTACTACCGCGACCGCGAGAGCCATCCATGTGGTGATTGCGGCTCGTTTCATGTCACTATCCCGATCCCTAGAGGAAAGACTACTTTTATTCGCCGAGGACATCATGTTGCTCAATATTGACAAGTGTCACGGTGCCATCGGGGTGAAATTGCCGATGTACCACGAAGAATGCAGCGGGGGAGAGTTTGGCTTCCCAGATCGAGGTCTCCAGATCAGATGAATTAAAGCCAAATTGCGCCGCAATGGCCGACATGACCGTGGTCATGACCGGTCGGTGCGAACACAGCACGGTGGGCTGCGGATTGAGCAGCAATTCTCGAACGACCTGCGCTGTTGCGGCGGGGTTTTCTTCATTCCCTGACTCACTCAATGGATCACTCACCTCAATTTTGGTATCGAGGAATTTGGCATAGCGATGCAAGGTCTCACGACACCTGACATACGGCGATGACACAAGATTCTCGATTCCATAAGCGTCGAGTGCGTCGATGAGAATTTTGCTCTGCCGTCGACCTTTGCCAGACAAAGGGCGGAGTTCGTCCTGGGAACCAACGAAGTCACTCCTTTTCATGGCCTTGGCATGGCGGAGAACAATCAGCGGACTTGAATCGGGAAGCATTAGAGCTCGGTCGAGGAATTCAATGTCTTCTGGGTAGGTGAGTTTCTCGGACACGTTTTTGACGGGCACCCACAGGATTTTGTCCACTTCTTCGTCGGGTGCAAAGCCAACGTCTTCCCGGACTCGGGCACTCCAATAGTGAACGTGCTTGTCTCCCTCAGGAACTTCGTATTTATCCACGCCAAGGTAGGGGCCAAGTGCCACCCTAAATCCAGTTTCTTCATCGCACTCACGCACTGCGGTTACTGGATAAATCTCAGTGCCGTCAACTTTTCCTTTTGGAAATGACCAATCGTCATAACGGGGTCGATGCACCATGAGCACCTTGTCGTCATTGATGACAACAACTCCGGCAGCCATGATCGGTTTACTCACGGGATTCTCCGTTCGCAATACTCTCTCGGGTAGACAAGTGGCCGACGGCGGTGCCCAGTGCATAGGCCCCGGCTGCGGTGGTGTGCGGATCCATGGCTATTCGACGAATAGTCTCCCGGATTTCAGATTGATTGTCCGGTGGATTAAGGGCTGAAGAATTGGCAAGAATCTTGTGAGATTTTTTCGGGAAAACGCGGTGGAAAATCTTTGCGGCGGTGGGTAAATCCACCGAGTCAATATTTTTCCAGATTTTTCGTGGGGTATAGGCAAGGTCGGTGACCGGCGGTACGGTTGCAAAGTCCATGAGGTCACTAAAAAAGTAGAAGTACCGGTCACTGCGCTGCGCGGCTATTGCACTGGATTGGGCGGAGATCCCTCGACGATCAAAGTAGGCCTCGATCGCGACGAGTGCCTCATGGCGATCAAGTGGATCATAAATTGTGTCAAGTGAGGCAATGGCGCGAGCATGATCAAGATGGACTTGCTCTGGTGAAGAAAGTTCGGTCACAAGCCAATTGATCTCTTCACGCAGGGTGGCAACTTCGGAGGGATCAAGGTACCTATTCACGGCTGAGAGAGCCTGTGAGGTGAAGTTAAGTTCGCGGATCAAAAATTCTGGTGAATGATCAAGGTGCGACTGAACTTCCGTTCGAATAACGGCACGAACCTGTTGGGTGAGGGCCCAGCGAACAAGGTCGTATGGCAATGCTGATTTTTTGGGGCGAGGTAGTTTCGGGACATCGGGCTGTGCGCTGGCAATGGCACCGAAACCCGCTGATGCTTTACTGACCGAACTTGGTGTGGCTCCTGCTGCTTCGAGAAGATTTCTGAGTTTCTTAGCCACTCGAAGCCCGGAATCCGAAAGAAGTTCCACCTCGACTTCATGAAAGGAGTCGACCAGATTTTCACCGCGATACACCTGCACGTGGTCACTGACAACTTCAACGACCCTTTCATTGGATACGGAAATAAAAAATGGGGTGCGGGCCGTAATGACCCGCGCAAGTGGAACGACTTCAGAATCACGCAGGAGAGCTCCAATCATGGCAATGAACTGGGCAGGTGGATCACCAGCCGTCCCGTCGACATGAAGCTCGCTGCGCACGCTGGCTCCCGCAGAGATTCCCGAGTCAAAAACTGGAATTTTCAAGTGCCAGCCGTCGTCTGACCCACCTGTTCGGTGGCGCATGGTGATCCCCCATCGCATGAGGGTGGCAGCCGTGGTGTCGAAGTAGGTGGCCGACATGTTCCGAATGGGGGCGCTCTCGCAGTCAAAGTTGGCCTTGACCAGGGGCTCGAGTGAAAAATCCTCGGGAACTCGGAATTTGAACTCCACCTCAAGGTGGGTCCGCGTTCCCGTGTCGCTCATGCTCCTAACCTATCTGCCGGAGATCAAACCCGATCCCCGATTACCTCAAGTTCACCGATGGCCTCCAGTGCCGAACCACGACGGCTCTTAATCGCGATCAAAAGCTCCTGAATGTCGGTCAGTCGGGTGCCGTCTTCTGCAAAAAGTCGGCGAGTCCAGGTGCCATCGGAGTTGAGATCCCACGCCGCGGTGGACGGAGCGAAACCGAGGTCCAAAATCCCCTCAACCTCCGCAATGTGCTCAGGATCGGCCAAACTCACCAGAGTTTCCACCCGCCGGTCAAGATTGCGATGCATGAGGTCGGCGGAACCGATCCACACCGATGGGTTGCCCCCGTTGGTGAAGGCGTACACCCGACTGTGCTCTAGGAATCGACCCAGAATGCTGATCACCCGGATGGTGTCGCTCAGCCCGGGAACACCGGGACGCAAGGCACAAATTCCGCGGACCCAGACTTCCACCGGAACGCCGGCCATGGATGCCCGATACAGGGAATCAATGATTGCTTCGTCTACGAGCGAGTTGCACTTGATGCGGATTCCCGAGGGCCTTCCTTCGATGTGGTGCTCGATCTCGCGTTCAATCCGAGCGATGAGTCCATTGCGCACGGAGTGAGGTGCAACGAGAAGACGATTGTAATCGGTGTTCAATGAATACCCGGACAGAACATTAAAGAGATTGGAGACGTCCTCACCAACTTCAGGGTTGCAGGTGAGCAGACCAAAGTCTTCATAGAGTCGGGCCGTTTTCGGGTGATAGTTACCCGTTCCAATATGGCAATAGCGACGCAATTGATCTCCATCGTTTCTAACCACCATGGATAATTTGCTGTGAGTTTTTAAACCAACCAAACCGTAAACAACGTGGACACCAGCCTGCTCCAGTTTGCGCGCCCAATCAATGTTGTTTTGTTCGTCAAATCGCGCCTTGATTTCCACGAGGGCAAGAACTTGCTTACCTTCTTCCGCAGCCTGAATCAAAGCATCGACAATGGGGGAATCACCGGATGTTCGGTACAGAGTTTGTTTGATGGCGAGTACAGCGGGGTCGTGTGCTGCCTGTTCAAGAAAGAGTTGAACACTCGTTGAGAACGAGTCATAGGGGTGGTGCAGGAGAACATCTTTTTCCCGCACAATGCTAAAGATGTCAGGTTCCGTGGCACTCTCGACATCAGAGAGTGCGCGCGATGTTTTGGGAACAAATTTGCGTTGTTTGAGGTCATCGCGATCTAGCCCAACAATGGTCCACAGGCCAGTGAGATCTAGTGGGCCAGGGAGACGAAACACTTCAAGTTCAGTGATATCTAATTCGCTCACCAAGAGTTCCAGGACATAGGGATCAATATTCTCTTCAACCTCGAGGCGAACGGGAGGACCGAAACGCCTGCGGACCAACTCGCGTTCCAAGGCCTTGAGTAGATTCTCTGCGTCGTCTTCCTCGACTTCAACATCTTCATTGCGCGTGACTCTGAATGCATGGTGCTCGCAGATTTCCATTCCAGGAAATAACTCATTTAAGTGAGCGGCAATAACATCTTCGAGCGGAACGTATCGTTGCGGGGAAACTTGAAGGAACCTCGGAAGCAGCGGTGGAACTTTGACACGAGCGAAGAGTTTATTTCCCGATGTTGGATTACGAACAACCACGGCGAGGTTGAGTGAGAGCCCACTGATATAGGGGAATGGGTGCGAGGGGTCAACGGCCAACGGGGTGAGTACCGGAAAAATTTGAGCATCGAAGAAAAGATCCATGTCTGTCTTCTCAGAGGGTGTGAGTTGTTCCCAACGAAGCACTTCAATTCCGGCAGCCATGAGTTCCGGGCGGATCATGTTCAAAAAGAAGTCAGCCTGTTGCCGCTGCAGGGCATATGCGCGTTCCCAAATATTCTCTAAAACTTCACGGGGGGTGAGTCCACTCGCTGCACGCACGGCAATTCCGGTAGCAATACGGCGCTTGAGACCGGCAACGCGCACCATGAAGAACTCGTCGAGGTTGCTCGCAAAAATCGCCAGGAACTTGGTGCGGTCCAATAGTGGCAGATATGGATCCTCGGATAACTCCAGAACCCGCTTATTGAAGGCGAGCCACGATAGTTCTCGATCTAGGAATCGATCTGCGGGGAGATCCGAGGTCAGATCATCGCGCAAAATAATGGCGGCCATTTCACTGGTCGGGGGGCCATCGGCATTGAAATCCGAAATACTCATGTACGTATCGTCCCATGCCTTGGTGCCCGGTGAGTAAACAAGAGATTGACTGAGTGGAAATTAGCCCCAGGTTGGTGGGCATTAGCCCCGGCGGTACAGCACATCTGTGTCCCAGTGCACGAATCCAAGCCCCTCGTACAGGGCAATGGCCCGGGTGTTGTCCGCATCGACATAGAGCATGGCCTGGGTCAAACCCAACTTGCGCAGATAGGTCAACCCTTCGAGGGACAAAGCCCGACCGAGACCGGAAATATGAGCTTCAGGGTCCACTGCGAGCACATATATCTCGCCGATGGGCTGATGCTGGTGGGATCCGTCTGGGTGTGCGCTGCCACCGTGAACCTTGGTCCAATGGAACCCGACGAGCGCGGAATCACTCACTCGCTCAGCAACGAAGAACCCCTGGGGGTTGAACCAGGATTCCTGAAGCCGAAGTTCAAGATCCTGTCGAGTCCAAGAACCTTGATCGGGTAGTTCGACAAAGGCCCGGCGATTGACATCCAGCCACGCATCTGTGTCGCGATCAACTTCGAATGTTCGAATGCGCACATTGTCTGGTAGATCAATACTGGGAAGTGGGGCGAATAACGAGCGGCGCATTTGCCATAAGGATCGTTGAGTGTTGAATTCCATGGCTTGGGCGAGTTCGCGGGCGCCACTTGTCTCACCGTGTGACCACAAGCGCAGCCGGCCGTCAGGTGAAATGCCGATAGCTTTTTCCACCAAAGCACGACCAATTCCGGTGTGCCGGTGTTCGGGTGACACCACCAATTCCGCGCTGGCACCTTGCACAATGTCCGTGATGTCCACATGTGCGTAACCTGTAACGGCACCGGAAGAATCAATTGCTAGAACATGATGTCCATGTAGGTCGCCACCGTGCTGAAGATGCAACCAGGCATGTTCACTGAGTGGCCATGAGCCGTCAACCCGCGATGCAGATTCGATGAGTGAACTCACCGCAGAAATTTCAGAGGAATCGAGGTGGTTACGTACAACCATTTCAATAGGAGTGGACACGTTCCACGTCCTATTTACTGAAGGGTCTTGAGTGAGGTGGCGGGCTCAGAAAGGTCTCGGGGTTCGGTCGCATCTGTGACAAACCGATAACCAACATTGCGCACGGTTCCAATTACTGCTTCGTGTTCAGATCCCAATTTGGCTCGAAGACGACGAACGTGAACATCGACGGTGCGTGTGCCGCCAAAGTAGTCATAGCCCCAGACCTCTTGTAACAGGATTGCCCGGGTGAAAACACGACCCGGGTGGTGAGCCAAATATTTGAGCAACTCGAATTCTTTGAACGTGAGATCTAGTGGGCGCCCACGCAATCGCACCGAGTAGCTCACTTCGTCAATATGCAAGTCACCCAGGTTGAGTTGTTCCGGATTTGTTTCGGCCTGAATACCTAGCGCTTCTGCGCGTCGGGCAACGGCAACTCGCAGTCGGGCCTCAAGTTCGGCGGGAGATGTTGTGTTGAGCATGAAGTCGTCGAGTCCCCAGTCTCCCTGAACTGCGGTCAGGTTTGCCTCGGTCGTGATCAGGATGATGGGGGCTCCGGCCCCGGTGTCGCACAGAAGACGGGTGAAACTTCGGACCGCCGGCAAATCAAGTCGACCATCGACTAAGAGGACATCGGCGGAATCAACGGCAAGCAGTGAAGTGGGTTCGGCACTGAGCACCTTTACCTGGTGATTGAGCAGTACAAGTGAGGGCAGTACTTCGGCAGAGGAGTGCATGGCACGCGTCAGGAGGATGAGCCGCATTGGCATCCCTCCCTTCCCTAGGCTGGCAAGGATAGTCGCTGGGGAATTTCTGGGACAAGCGGCAAGGGACGGCCACCGCGAGGGTCCATTCGGCGCGCGGCTCAATTGCGCTGTTCCAGGCATGTCGCTCGACAGGGTTTAGTACATTTAAGTCGAAGGGGAAACCATGGATAACGCGACAAGATCAGAGTTCACGACACTTGATGAAATTCAGCAGCGAGTCCTCTGGCTTGCCGTGCGCATGATTGATCATGCAAACCGTGAACGTGAGACAGGTGACGGAGTCAAAGTAGGTGGTCACCAGGCTTCCAGTGCATCCATGGTCAGCGCTCTCACCGCCCTGTATTTTCACTATCTCGACGCAGAGGATCGAGTGGCTATCAAGCCGCACTCCTCGCCAGCGTTTCATGCGATTCAGTATTTATTGGGCAATCTCGATCGTTCCTATCTGACCACACTTCGGGCAAAGGGTGGTTTGCAGTCTTATCCGTCTCGAACCAAAGACCCAGATGAAGTCGACTTCTCCACCGGTTCAGTTGGTCTCGGTGCAGCCGCCCCACTTTTTGCCGCAGCAACTCGCCGGTACGTGGATGCTCACTTTGGTGAACGCCCACCTGCTCGATACATCGCCTTGATTGGCGATGCCGAACTCGATGAAGGAAATATCTGGGAAGCAATTGCCGACCATGCCACCGAGGGTCTCGGCAATGTCATGTGGATCGTTGACTTCAATCGCCAATCATTGGATCGCGTTGTGCCGGGTATCCGACTTTCACAATGGCGTGGTCATTTTGAGGCCGCCGGCTGGCATGTTGTTGAGTTGAAGTACGGCCACCTTTTGCAGCGAGCATTTGAGCAACCGGGTGGAGATTGTCTTCGCGAGTGGATCGATGAAATGTCTAATGAGCAGTACCAGTCGCTTTTTGGTCTTCCCATTCCGGAAGTTCGTGCCCGATTCCTCGAGGGGGCTCCGCCCGAGGTTGAAGTGTTTACGCGTCACATGGGCGACCAAGAGTTGGCACTGTTGGTCAAGGATCTGGGCGGCCACGATTTACAGTCCCTGGTTCAGGCATATGTTGAATGTGAGAAGGAGACTGACCGACCGAGTGTTGTTTTTGCCTACACCGTTAAAGGGTGGGGATTACCCATGGCGGGAAACCCACGCAACCACTCGGCTCTGCTGTCAGCCGAACAGATTGCGACTTTGCGAACCGAAGTGGGATTAACCGAAGCGACCGAGTGGGATCGTTTTGACGCTGCGAGCAAAGCAGGAATTTTGTGTAATTCCAGGCGCGATGCACTTGTTCGCGCACCACGCGATCCCCATTTGCCGATCACGGTTCCACACGAAGTGGGCATTCGCGCAAATAAACCCATGAGTTCCCAAGAGGCTTTTGGGCGCATTTTGGTCGATCTGTCGCGTAATGAAGAAGTCCGCCCATACTTGGTCACCACCGCACCCGATGTGGCCACAAGTACCAATCTTGGGGGCTTCATTAATCGAGTCGGAGTCTTTAGCCCAACGGAACGGCGAATGTGGTCTGAGGATCCGGTCATGAAATGGGCAGAAGGTCCGAGTGGACAGCACATTGAACTGGGTATTTCAGAAATGAACCTGTTCCTGCTTCTCGGGCAATTAGGTTTGTCCTGGGATTTGGCTCGCCAACCCTTGCTGCCCATTGGCACCGTCTACGACCCATTTGTTCTCCGCGGACTCGACGCCTTTATTTATTCGGTGTATTCGGGAGCCAGGTTCGTTGTCGCGGGAACACCCAGTGGAGTGACTTTGGCCCCCGAAGGAGGAGCCCATCAGTCGACCATTACTCCGAGCGTGGGGTTGGAACTCCCCAATGTCACCTACATTGAACCGACGTATGCAGGTGCACTCGATTGGATGCTGTGTGACGCACTTGGTCGAATCGCTGCGGGTCCCACTCACAATCCAACGGCCACTCCCAGTGACGAAGGCTCCTACTATTTTAGGTTGACCACTCGCCCCATTGATCAGGAACCATTCACCGCGGCTCGAGATCGTTTAGGCGAACCGGTCTTGCGTCGGCAAGTTATTTCCGGCGGATATCGATTAATCGATGCATTTGCTTCCTATCCTGAACTCAATAAATTTCAGGCTGAGGGTCACCGAGTTCCGATTGTGCATTTGGTGAGTTGTGGTGCCGTCATGCCCGAGGTGATTACTGCCTCCATGGAGTTGGCAGACGAAGGCATTGCTGCTCATGTTGTCGATGTCACCAGTCCCGATAGGTGGTACACCGCATGGCAGCGCACGGTTCGCCAGGGGTGCGCACCGCAACAACCCCGAGTTCACCGGGTGCTTTGCGCGGCGCGTTCCCCGAGCGCGCGCCAATCGTCACTATTCAAGATGGTGCCAGTCACGCCATGGCGTGGTTGGGTACCGCCTTGGGCGTTGCCGGTGTGTCACTCGGTGTCGACGCATTCGGTCAAAGTGGAACCGTCTCGGATCTTTATGAGATCAATGACCTTCAGCCGGGATCAATTGTGAATGCTGCATTGGGTGCATTAGAAACCCAAGGCTAAACCGAAGTGGCACATGACCGAAGTGGCACATGAAGCATTGCGAGTAGTGTTGGGCTCGTCCGCGACGCAGCTTGTGATGAAGGCAAATTATGAATCTTGAGACGGCTCGGAATATGGATGCCTCTGATCCGCTGGGTGGTTACCGGGACAGGTTCTTCATCGCTGATCCGGATCTTTGTTATCTCGATGGAAATTCACTCGGTCGCCTACCTCAAGCGACAATTGATGCGGTATCTCACCTGGTCATTGATGAGTGGGGTACTCAACTCGTTGCCGGATGGGAAAACTGGGTTGACATGGCTCAGCGAGTGGGTGATCGCTTCGGTGAAGTAACCCTTGGCGCCGCACCCGGTCAGGTGCTGGTCACCGATACAACTTCGGTGAATCTGTACCGCCTTGCCATTGCCGCTATTCGTGACCGCCCCGGTCGCACCACCATTGTTGTAGACGAAGCAAATTTCCCCACGGATCGTTATGTTCTTCAAGGGATTGCGCAAGACCTTGGATTGCAACTGGTGACGATTCCCAATGAAGATCCGTCGGTGGCTACGGCTGAACGGGTAACTCCGGAGCTTCTGGCCCGTTACCTTGACGACTCGGTTGCTCTCGTGAGTTTGCAGGTGATCAATTACCGCTCGGGTGCTCGCCAAGATGTGCCCGCATTAACCCAACTTGTTCACGACCACGGCGCACATATTTTGTGGGATGCATCCCATGCAGTTGGAGCACTTGATCTGCAATTGGATTTGTGGGGGGTTCAGTTGGCTGTGGGCTGTACATATAAATACTGCAACTCCGGTCCTGGTGCACCCGCGTGGATGTATATCAGCTCGCGAATTCAAGAATCCTTGTCCACCCCCATCGACGGTTGGTTCGGTCAGCGCGACCAATTCACCATGGGACCTGAGTTTGATCGGGCACCGGGAATGCGCGGCTACCAAATTGCCAGTCCTTCCATTATTGGGCTGACCTGCGTGAGTACTTCGGTCGACATGATTGGACAGGCGGGTATGGCAGCGATTGAGGCCAAGTGCGCGCGCGGAACTGATCTCATGATTGAGTTATTTGATGACTGGCTGGCACCCTTGGGTTTCATTTTGGAAACGCCACGAGAGGCCTCAATGCGTGGCGGGCATCTTTCATTGGCACATCTGGAAGCGGCTCGTATTGCCCGTGCCCTCAGAGAGTTCTCGAATGTGATTCCAGATTTCCGCAAACCACAAACAATCCGGGTGGCTATCTCACCCCTCTACAACACTTTTGAGGAGATTTACACCGGATTCGCTCGGATACGTGATTTGGTGCAATCAGGAAAACACATGGAGATCGAAGTTATTGAAGGGCGCGTCACGTGACTCAAGAGGAATCAGCACTGAATTACATGCACTATCTCGCTGTAGATGAACTCCTTGAGTTACAGCGTCCAGTTTCCGAAGGCCCAGAACACGATGAAATGTTATTCATTGTGATTCATCAAGTTTATGAATTGTGGTTTAAGCAAATACTGCACGAGATCGATGCACTAAAGCGGTCACTTAAAGCACACGATGGTTTTGATGCAAGCGCCAAACTTAATCGCATAAAGCAGATTTTAGCGGTGTGTATTCGCCAAATAGATGTCTTGATCACAATGACTCCGCTGCAGTTTGGTGCATTCAGGGATCGCCTTGAATCTGCGAGTGGATTTCAATCGGCGCAATTCCGCGAAGTGGAGGCGGTTTTTGGGCGACGTGATCCACACTTTGCCCAACACCTATTGCCCAAGAATCGGGATCGGGTGGAGCAGCGCATGCAGGAGGAATCCCTGTGGGACTGCGTATTGGAGTATGTGAATTGGTGTGGTTTCACTATCCCAGCGGACGTACTGGAACGTGATTTCTCCCAGCCCTATGAGTCGCGTGAGGAAGTTCGAGCAGCGCTTTTAGAGCTGCATAAAACTCATCATGCCGCCATGAGTATTTGCGAACAGTTGGTTGATATTGAGGTGAGTCTGAAGGAGTGGCGTTATCGCCACGTGATGATGGTGGAGCGCACCATTGGGACGAAAACTGGCACGGGTGGGTCATCCGGTGCAGGCTACTTGAATTCGACTCTGTCCAACCCGCGAAGTTTCCCGGAACTGTGGGAGATCCGTTCGAGTTTTTAAATGACTCGCCCCCGCAGTGACAGGTGAATGCGCTACCGCCAAAATAGGTGGGTGCGTTCAGAGTTCACTCTATTTACCCGGGATCAGGTGCGGATCGCCGGAACGCACATCACATATGCCAAGGCAAAGCAGGATCCGGACCCGTTAGCACTGGGAATTGTTTTGGCTCACGGGTTTACGGGAAATCGAAACCTTGAACATGTTCAGAAGGTTGTCGCCTCTTTGCGCGAGTTCGGCGGCGTTCTGGCTATCGATCTTCGGGGCCACGGTGAGAGCGGTGGCGAGGGCACCATGGGCATGGATGAAGTTCTCGATATTGATTCGGCGATTGCACATGCGCGTGATTTCGGTTACCGCACGGTGGCCACGGTCGGCTTCTCCATGGGTGGTTCGGTGGTACTCCGCCAAGCCGCGCTCGCTGATTCGGCGCACCGGCCACACGCCGTTGTTAGTGTCAGTGCACCAGGTTTCTGGTTTTATCGTGGAACCCGAATCATGCGGGTGGTGCATAGGTTAATTGAAACACAATCTGGTCGACTTGCGTTGCGGGGTAAAGGTGTGCACGTGACCAGCACACCCTGGCCGGAGCCACCCCCCATGTCACCGGAGCAGGCGGTGGAGACTTTCAAGGATCTGCCGTTACTGGTGGTGCATGGCGATGTCGACCGTTATTTTCCCCTCGAACATGCACACGCATTGCAGCGTGCGGCGGAGCGATCGGGCAACCCGAATACCCAATTCCGATTCGTGTCTGGCTTCGGTCACGCTGAGACTGCGATCAGCCAGGAGATCCTCAATGAGATCGGTCAATGGCTTTCAGCACAGGCTGATTCCGCGAGGTAGAGTGCGCCTATGTTGGAAATCGTCTACACCTCACTCCTTATTATTGCGATTGCCGCCGCTGGCCTTTTCTCGTTTTATGTGGTGGCCAAATTGTTCAAGGGTCAAGGCTGAATCCTGTGGCTGAGCAAGAACTGCCACCCGAGATCATGCCGATTTCCTGGCTACTGGGCAGTTGGGTCGGCGTCGGACTTGGCACGTATCCCACGATTGAAGATTTCCGGTTCGGCCAGGAAGCGGTTTTCTCCTGCGATGGCCGTCCATTTATTTCCTATGTTTCCCGCAGCTGGTTACTCGATCCAGAAGGCGAGCGGGTACGTCCACTTGCGGTGGAGTCCGGATACTGGAGACCTCGACCAAAAAACAATCTTGAGCTGGTGCTGTCGCACCCGACCGGATACTCGGAAATCTATGTAGGAACCACCGAAGTACTGGGTTTGGAGAATGCCACCATTACCAGCGCGCGGGCGCAGTTGAAGACCGACATAGTCTCACGTACCGAAAGCGCCAAGCCCTATTCGCGCGGCGAACGACTTTATGGATTATTCGATGGCAAGTTGGTGTGGACCTTCGACATGTCCGCCATGGAGCAACCCATGCAGAATCACTTATCAGCGACATTGCGTCCGGCATTCGAGTAGTCATGACCGAAGATTGGGCGGGACGACTGCGGGAACAAGGGTTTCGCATTACACCGCAACGTCAACTCGTTCTGGAGTCCGTGAATTCTCTGGAGCACGGTACGCCTGAAGAAATTCTGACGGAAGTACAGCGCACCGCTAGTGGGGTGAACCTCTCGACCGTGTATCGCACCCTGGAGGTCCTTGAAGGTGTTGGGTTGATCACACACACGCATATTGGCCACGGGTCACCGGTGTATCACTCGACCGATCAATCACCGCATCTTCATCTGGTCTGTGACGGCTGCGCCGTGGTCATCAGCATTCCTGCCGCCGCTGGAGGTGAGTTTGCCGCGGATCTCGAGGAAACCTACGGATTCACTCCCGCCATGACCCACATGGCGGTCACCGGCTTGTGTAAATCGTGTGCATCCAGCACAGTGGTGACATGACCTCTGTGGCTTTTAAAGCGATCCCCACCCCCGAAGGCGATCCTGACTTTGGAGTGGCTTGGCATTACGGGGATCCGCACCGTGAACAACGTGCCCTACTGAACGGTAAGGCGGCCGTTGACCTTTCGCATTGGGGTGTCATGACGGTGACGGGCCCAGATCGATTGACCTGGTTACACAGCCTCACGACCGCACACCTGGAACATCTGTTACCGGGCGTCTCTACGACCGCCTTGATTTTGAGCCCACACGGTCATGTGGAACACGAAATGCATATTGTCGACGATGCTTACTCCACGTGGATCATTACTCCACCCGGCATGGCCGATTCACTCACCTCCTATTTGGACTCCATGCGCTTCATGATGCGCGTTGAAGTTGCCAATCGAAGTGACGAGTTCGGTGTCGTGTGGGAACCGATCCGTGAAATTGATCAGAGTTATCCCACCTGGTTAACCCCAGCGGAATTTGCCGGAGTGGGTACCACCGATTCAGGATCTGATCGCGGAGGCACGGCCGCTAAATATGTGGTGCAACGTCCTGATAATTTCGTTGGCCGTGAAGTGATAATCCCGAAGAATGAAATTGGTCAGCGGATTGCCGGCTTCCCCGAACGCGCTGGCACCTGGGCCTTACATGCGGTTCGGACTGCCGCTGCTGTTCCACAATTGGGTTGGGAGACCGATCACAAAACCCTTCCACACGAAATTGGCTGGATAGGTCCCGGTGTGCACTTGGCCAAGGGCTGTTATCGCGGCCAGGAAACTGTTGCACGAGTTCACAACATGGGCCACCCACCTCGTCGTCTCGTTCTGCTGCACCTTGACGGCAGCGAACACGGACTCCCGCGGCACGGGGATCCCGTTCAAACCCCTGAAGGCAAAGTTATTGGGTTCATTGCAACGCCGGCCCGCCACTACGAACTAGGACCCATTGCAACCGCCGTGATCAAACGGTCAGTACCCATTGATCAGGAACTCCACATTCCTCACGAGGACTCAATAATTACCGCAAGTCAGGAAGTCGTTCTCGCCGGCAAGTAATTATTCGACCTCAACAATGAGGGTCATGGGCCCGGAGTTCACCAGAGAAACTTGCATATCTGCACCGAATTGACCGGTGGCAACCTCTGTTCCCAATTCGCGGAATCTTTGTGTCACAGCATGAACAAGTGGTTCAGCCACCGATCCTGGTGCGGCGGCATCCCAGGTGGGTCGCCGACCCTTTTTGGTTGAGGCGAACAAAGTGAATTGGCTGATCACAAGGACGGGCAATCCCAGCTCACCCAGACTCAACTCCCGCGGCGAGTTTGGTGGGACACAAATGTGATCAAACTGAGAAATAAACTCTTGGTCAAATATTCGAAGCCCATGAACTTTATCTGCCATTTTCGCAGCTGTTTGTTCGGTATCGGTGTGGGTCACCCCCACCAGAATCACTAATCCGGGACCGGTGAATTGACCAATTACCTGTGAATTCACAGACACGTTGCCATCTACTGCCCGCTGCACTATCGCTCGCATGAGCGCAGCGTGCCATGATCGGGAAATGTCCGTGAACCAGGGTGGCCAACAATCACAAAGAATTCGCATGAGTGCGGTTCCTCTGTCGGGTTACACCCGAAGCGGATTACTCGAGGGCGTGTTCTTTGGACACGCGGTCGTCTTCGATTCACGTGGTGTGATTGTTCGGTCGTGGGGGAGTTCCTCGGAAGTCTTTTTCCCCCGATCTTCAAATAAGATTGCGCAAGCAACAGCCATGGCTCGGCTTGGACTGGATTTGCCCCAAAATTTGTTGGCGCTCACGGCAGCGTCACATTCAGGTGAGGATTTCCACATTGCTGGTGTGCGTGAAATTTTGGGATCGGTAGATCTTTCTCCGGCGTCACTGCACACACCACCGGACTTCCCACTAGACAAACTGGAGCGTGATGCGTGTATTTCGCGAGGCGAAGACCCTTCACCGATACTCATGAATTGTTCGGGCAAGCACGCGGGCATGTTGCATACATGCGTGATTAATGGTTGGGACACCGAGGATTACCTCAGTGTTGACCACCCCCTGCAAGTTGCAATCAGAAATGAACTGGAAAACATGTCCCAGGAAAGAGTTACGGTGGTGGGCACAGATGGTTGCGGGGCTCCCGTGTTGGCATTGACCCTGCCAGGTCTTGCTCGCATTGCCCACACCGCCGTTGTGGCTGAACCAGGTGAACCGGCACGCACTATCGCAGATGCCATGCGGGCTTATCCGGAATATGTGGGCGGGACCCGTCGCGATGTCACCCACTTCATGCAGCGCATTCCCGGATTGTTGGCAAAAGATGGAGCTGAGGGTGTGTACGTAGCAGCATTTGACGATGGCCGAGCTGTTGCTGTGAAAATGGAAGATGGCTCTGACCGCGGGCGCAATGCGGCCATCGCGGGACTCTTAGTCTCCATGGGAGTGCCGACCAACGTAATCGATGACTACGTCAACCAGCCGGTATTCGGTGGCGGGAAAGTCGTAGGATCCGTTCACCCTCTTGTGGAGTAGAAATCAATATGTCGGATCTGCAGGTATCTGAAACGAACAAGGCGCCAATCCGCTCCCTCACGTTGTTTGCGGCAATTGTTGTGGGTGTTTCGGCCATGGTGGGCACTGGTGTTTTTGTTGCCTGGCAACCCGCTTTTGAACTTTCCGGATCGTATTTATTAGTGGCTTTGGGCATTGCCGCTTTTATTGCCACGCTCAATGCAGTTTCTAATGCCCGCATGGCTCGCATGTTTCCCGAGAGTGGTGGCGGGTATCTCTATGGTCGAGAGTGCATTCACCCGGTTGCCGGGCAGGTGGCGGGCTGGGTCTTTCTTATTGGAAAGGCAGCATCGGCATCTGCCGCCGCACTCGCTATTGGCGCATATGTCAGTCCAGGCAATGAAAGAGTCACGGCAGTTGTCAGCATTATGGTTGTTCTCTTGATTAATCTCGGTGGGCTTCGATACTCGATTGTCGCGATGACCATTTTAATCAGCGTGGTTTTGTTGGTGTTGATCAGTCTCAGTGTTGTTGCTGGTGTTACCGACTCAACATCTGATTCCGTTCTGGAGTCAGCTACCGGCGGGGTCTCTTCAGTGAATGTTCTGGCAGCGGCAGGCATCTTATTTGTCGCATTCGCGGGATACGCGCGGATCGCGGTACTCGGATCTGAAGTAAGAAACGCCCGTCGGGCTATTCCAATTGCCATTGCCGTGAGTTTTGTAATCGTGGTGGTGTTGTACTTCGTGATCGCACTTGTGCTTTTTGCGCACCCGGATTCCCTCACAACCGTGGCGCCACTTGAAACCATTGCGACTTTTACCGGGTATCCAAGATTTTTGGTTGTTGTCGCGGCTGCGCTCGCCGCGGGATCGGCACTTTTTGCCCTGATGGCTGGCCTCGGTCGAATGATCTATTCCATGTCTATTGGTGGGCACCTGCCCAAACATTGGGGAGTACTGGTTGGCCAAAGGGCAGTTCCCCGGCGTGCAGATCTCATGATCGCGATTGTGCTGGTGGTGATCACCCTGATCGGCTCAATTGGGATCAACCTCGCCGTTTCGGCCTTCTTTATTCTGATCTATTACCTGGTTGTGCATGTATCCAGTTGGACTCGACCCGGAGCGAATCGGTGGAGGTCAATAGTCCTCAGCCGGGTAATTCCAGGAATCGGGGTGGCCGTCAATTTTGCGGTGGTGGCCGCGCTTGTGAGCACGATAGTTCGGTAAATCGACCACGCTAACTAGCGCAAGCACTCCCGCTTGCAATTGCAAGCAACTGGGTGCATAATGGCGTTATGGCTGGAATTGATGTAAGTGGATTGGGTGCTTTTATCCGGGAACAACGCGATCAGGCAGAGATGTCTATTCGGCAGTTGGCCAAGGCGGCCGAAGTGTCCAATCCCTATCTCAGTCAGGTGGAGCGGGGACTTCGCAAGCCCAGTGCGGAAATCCTGGGGCGAATTGCCCAAGGTTTACGGATTTCAGCGGAAACCCTCTACGTACAAGCGGGAATCCTCAGCGAGCGCGAGGGCGACGAAGCAGTGACAACCGCCATTGCATCGGATAGCACGCTATCTGAGCGACAACGCACCACCCTGTTACAGATTTACGCAGCGTTCCAGGCGGAGAACGCGGCGGCGAAAAAAGAAGAGTCCCCCGCCCCAACAGAATCAACAGAACAGGAATAATCACATGGAAAACATTGGACAGGACGAAACGCAGGAAACCACTCCGGATACCACCTTCTTTGGTGTCACTATCCCAAAGTTTGATTTACCCAAAGTAGAACTTCCCAAGGTAGATCTCACCGCACTGAACGATCTAGCTGGAGTTGTCAGGAATGCCGCCTCAGACACCATGCTGACGGCCACCCAGACTGCAACCAAGGTGCGCAATAGTGCAGCCCACACGGTTACTCTCGTGCGCGAAGCCGTGGGCGTTTAATCACCCGGGTCTGAACACAACTGCTCAATTGCGAGCCCTGCCGATAGGCGGGGCTCGCAATATTTATGGGTGTCGGTTAGCATTTCAACATGGGTCTAGACGGAATGGTCATTCTAATTTTGTGGGCGATTTTATTAGGCGTAAAAGTCTTTGCCCTTATTGATTGCCTGCGTCGCCCAGCTGACTATTTCCCCTATATTGGTCGTCAAACCAAGTTGCTCTGGGTGGCATTAACGACGGTGTCGTTACTCGCTGGCCTCGCACCAAATTTGACCATGTCGATCTTTGGAATCGCGGGGACAATCATTTCTCTGATTTATCTGCTGGACATTCGTCCCAAAATGATAGAGATCACCGGACGCAAGTTCTAGTTTTCTAGTGCAATGCGGATTCGGCGGAATCCTTTACCTTTGTTCTCGACCTTCACGATTTTCATGGCACCAATCTGACTCGTGCTCGCGACATGGGTTCCGCCATCAGCTTGGACATCGAGTCCATTAATGTCCACGATTCGCACAATTTCAATGGTGGGAGGCAACAGATTTGTCGCCGTACGAATAATGTCGGGAATAGCAAATGCTTCTTCGCGATTAAGTTCATAGGCGGATATTGCTCGATTATTGGCTACTTCAATATTGCACGCCTGCTCAACGGCTTCCTTGAATCCCTCGGGGATTGCATCCAGATTGAAATCTAATCGGCCGGTGAGCGGATCCATATTGGAACCTGTCACCAACGCACCAAAGTCGCGGAAAACCACTCCGGAGAGTAAGTGCAATCCCGAGTGCGTGCGCATCAAAGAAAAGCGTCGGTCATTCTCCAGCGCACCCTGAACTTTGGTGCCCACCGGCGGAATAGGATCACCATCTGCGGGTACCAGCCACAGATCATCTTTACGGCGGACGTCCACAATCCGGGTTTGCACACCGTTCCACAGCAGAACACCGTGGTCGGGTGGCTGGCCACCACCACCGGGATAAAAAGCCGAGCGATCGAGAACTATTCCCAACTCGGGATCGGTCTCCAGCACAACGGCTTCCCAATCGCGAATATCAGAGTCGTCGAGTTCCAGACGGTGGGTGCGGCCGTGAAGTGACATTAACCGGATACCTACTTCTTACCCTGCAGCGCGACAGCGGCCGCGGCTACTTTCGCGGCCTCGGGGTCAAGGTATTCGCCACCGGGGACAATTGGCCGGAGGTTTTCATCAAGTCGGTATACCAAAGGGATGCCGGTGGGAATATTCAGTGCGGCAATATCTGCATCAGATACTCCGTCGAGGTGCTTGACCAATGCGCGCAGTGAATTGCCGTGGGCAACAACGAGCACGCACTCGTGCTTGCGCAGATGCTCTGCCACGATCACGTCTTCCCAAAAAGGAATCAGTCGGTCCACAACATCTGCAAGGCACTCGGTTGTCGGTACGGCTTCTGGGGGCAGGTCGGAGTAGCGCGGATCGGAATTTTGTGCGAATTCACTATTCGGATCAATGGGTGGAGGAGGAGTGTCGAAAGACCTTCGCCACAGCATGAATTGATCTTCGCCGTACTCGGCCAGCGTTTGCGCTTTGTCCTTACCCTGCAATGCACCGTAGTGACGCTCATTGAGTCGCCAGTTCCGCACGACCGGAATCCAAAGTCGCTCACATGCGTCGAGGGCGAGTTGTGAAGTCTTAATGGCACGCTGTAGAAGTGATGTCAGAACTACATCCGGATTGAGTCCGGCGGTTTTCATAAGCTCGCCACCGCGGGTTGCTTCCTCACGGCCCTTCTGCGTCAGATCAACATCGACCCAGCCGGTGAACAGGTTCTTCTCGTTCCACTCTGATTCGCCGTGGCGAAGCAAGATCAAGGTATAGGCGCTGTCAGTCATGTGCTTATCTTGCCCGATTAGTCCTGTACCTCCAGAATGTGGGCGAATGCGGCGAGATTGGCGGTGGATTCACCCCGTGATACCCGCCACTCGTATTCCTTCTTGATAGCGGTTGCGAAGCCAAGTTCCAAAATTGTGTTAAAGGAGTTGTCGGAGTACTCAGCCACACAGCCGATCAGTCGATCAACTTCCGCCGAATCAAGTGAGGTGAGCGGAACTTTCCCTGCCAGATAAATATCGCCGTGTGAATCGATTGCGAATGAAACTCCATACATTCGCAAGTTGCGTTCGAGTATCCAGTGATAAACGTCCTCGGTGTTTTCGTCTGGATGGCGGGCAACAAAAGCATTAATGGTGAGGGCATTAATTCCCACGCTCAGTGAGCAGGTGGTGGTGAGTTTCTTCTCGCCAGGAATTGTCACAACAACAACATTGTCTGCCCGTTCGAATTGCAATCCAGCTTGGCTCAAGTAATCCTCAATCACGGCGATTGATTGGGATTGCAGCGTGTCAGTTGTCATTGCGATCTACTTCGTACTCTCTCAAGCGAAGCCGCATAAGACTGCATTGCTATCGAGTAAGACTTGAGTAACCCCGCAGTGGTGTTCTCCCAGCCAAAAGCTGCAGCGTGCATGCGCGCACCCGCTGATAATTCCTTGCGATAAACCGGATTCAGAATCAACTGGTTGAGCACGTGGGCGTAGGCAATGGGGTTATGACCCTGAATCAACCGACCGCTCACGTTGTCAGCAACAGCGGTGGTTAATCCACCGACGGCGGCAGCAACAACGGGTGTACCGCAGGCCTGCGACTCAATGGCCACCAAGCCGAATGATTCGGAGTAGGAAGGAACCACGGTGAGGTCGGCGGCCCGGTACCAGTTCACCAATGTCTCCCGCGCACCAGGCGGCTCGAACCGCACGAGATCGCTGATACCCAGGTCCTGAGCCAAATTCGCGAGGGATTCGGGGTGCTCGAGACCACTCCCAGACGCGCCACCGCAGACTGCAACAACGAGCGAACTGCGTAATTCAGGTCGCATGGCAACGAGTTCCGCCGCGGCGCGAATCAGAATATCTGGGGCCTTCAGCGGTTGAATCCGGCCCACATACAGCAACACGGTTGAATCCAATGCCACACCGAGTTCCCTGCGGGCACGTGATTTCGGCCCAGGTGAAAACATGGCGAGGTCAACGCCAGGGTTTACAACATCAATTCGATCAGGGTTTGCCGAGTACAGATCAACCAATTGCTGTGACTCGACTTCAGTGTTGGCAACAAGTCGTTGTGCAACATCGACAACCTGTTGTTCGCCAATAATGCGCATTTCCGGTTCGGGTTTGTCTCCTTGAGCCATGTCGAGGTTTTTAACTCTTCCCATGGTGTGCATGGTGTGAACCAAGGGAACGCGCCATCTTTCAGATGCAAGCCATCCAACTTGACCGGAGAGCCAATAATGGGAGTGAATGAGTCCGTAGTACCCCTCGGGCCGAGCCGCTTCAGCACGCATCACGCCAGCGGTTACCGCACAGAGTTGGCCGGGGAGATCATTTTTCATGAGGCCTTCATAGGGCCCTGCCGTGATGTGTTGCACGGTGACACCCGGCGCCATCTCGACACTTGCCGGTAGTGCCGAGGAGGTAGCTCGCGTGAAAATGTCCACCTCCACCCCGGATTGCGCGAGTCGTTTCGCCGTTTCGACAACGTAGACATTCATGCCTCCGGCATCGCCGGTACCTGGTTGATCCAGTGGCGATGTGTGAATGGAAAGAACGGCAATGCGATCAGGAAGCATGGACGGTGGCTCTTTCTAGTTGACTAACGAAACTGCGACATAGGGCTCACCTGTCACGATTGTGACCACTCGCTTAGACACGGAGACGGCATGATCGGCGTAGCGCTCATAGAAGCGGGAGAGCAATGTGACATCGATCGCTTCTTCAACGCCGTACTTCCACGATGGCGACAACACAATGGTGAATAACTCGCGGTGGAATCGATCCATGTCTTCGTCGTGGCGAGCAATGTCTGCACACATGCTGACGTCCTTGGTGGCAATCACCGAGCCGGTCTTGTTCACGATTGCTTCGGCGAGTCCACCCATTTCAGCGAATGTTCCGCGAACTTCTTGGGGGATTGCAACTTTGGGGTAGCGCATGCGTGCTTGCTTGGCCACGTGCTCGGCCAGATCGCCCATGCGTTCTAGTGAACTTGAAATTTTCATGCTGCCCAGAATGCTGCGCAGATCAGCGGCGACGGGAGTCTTCAGGGCCACGAGTTCAAAACACCGTTCCTCAATGCTTGCTGTCAGTGTGTCCACCTTGGCATCGAAATCAATGACTGCCTCAGCGAGTTGTAGGTCAGCGTCCAGCAGGGCCTGGGTGGCCCGGTTCATGGCGGACCCCACGAGGCGAGTCACCTCAACGAGGTCGGAATTAATCGTCTCGAGTTGTTCGTGGTAGGCCTGTCGCATGGTGACTCCATTTCCGTTGTCAGGAGAACTTTACGCCTTGGGGTAACTTCCGCGCTTCTCGCTCGGAATCCAGGGAGCGATCTGGGCAAAGGTCAGCGGAAATATCCGTGCAATGGGTGCTACTTGGGCTGCCGGAGTGAATGCGAGGCTAACGGAGGATGAACAGCAGGAGCAGTTAGCCGAATGTTGTCCTAACACTGGCGTGTTCACGCCGCACGTGGGGAAGCGTGGCCGGTGATGCGCTCTATCCTTTATAACGTGGTGACCCGCAAAAAAATTGTAGCCGAAGGTGACGCCCCCCGGACTTCGGCGATTTACCCTGCCGTCTCGGAAGAGATTGCCCGGATCCTGTCCATAATTCCGTCAGCATCCTTGGTGGTTGCCGCCGACGGCACCGTCCTTCGGGCCAGTTCGCGCGCCCTTACTCTGGGAATTGTGAACCGCAGCTCGGTAGCGGTGCAAGACATTGTCGAGATTGTGGGAAAGGTCGCTGAAGACGGTTCCCCTCGGGAGCAAACTCTTCGAGTCCGCCGTCCGCCGCTAGGGCGAGAGTTACTGGAAGTTCGCGTGCGCGTTGCTCCATTGAGTTCGGGAGCAATTTTGGTTTTGATCGATGACCTGGCGGAGGAACGTCGTGTCGATGCCGTGCGTCGCGATTTCGTGGCCAACGTCAGCCACGAACTCAAGACTCCGGTAGGAGCCTTATCGATTCTCGCGGAAGCAGTTTTGAGCTCCGCCGACGATCCCGAACAGGTACAGCACTTTGCGGAGAAAATGCAAGCGGAGGCAAAGCGAATCGGAAGCCTGATTCAAGATGTCATTGATCTTTCCCGCCTACAAAGTGATGACCCCATGAATCGCGCTGAACTTGTGGACACCGATCAGCTCATCTATCGCGCAATCGAGGAAGTACGAACGATCGCTACTAGTTTGGAAATCGAAATTATTCGCGGTGAGAGTATCGATGCCCCGATTTTGGGTGATCGCGGTCAACTACTCACCGCTTTGCGTAACCTGTTGACCAATGCGGTCAGTTACTCGGCCGCCGGCACTCGCGTATCCGTTACCGCTCGTGAAGTAGACGGCATTGTCGAGATTTCGGTGAAAGATGCCGGAATTGGCATTCCCCCACACGATCTCGATCGGATATTTGAACGCTTTTACCGGGTGGATCCCGCACGTTCGCGTGGCACGGGAGGCACGGGTCTTGGTCTTGCGATTGTGAAGCACGTATGCCAAAACCACGGAGGTGAATGCACGGTGTGGTCTGAGGTGGGGACCGGCTCCACATTTACCTTGCGCATTCCCGGCTACAACCCGATGCTAGATGAATCCCGTGGGCCGCAGGAATTCACCGTGGATACCCTGTCTGTTGTGCGAGGGAAATCAGTGTGACGCGAGTTCTTGTTGTCGAAGACGAGGACTCCTTCTCCGATGCATTGTCTTTTATGCTCCGCAAGGAAGGCTATGAAGTATTTGTAGCCGCAGATGGAAACGCGGCTCTCACCGAATTTGATAAACATGGCCCTGATTTGATTCTGTTGGATCTCATGTTGCCGGGAATCTCAGGAACAGAAGTGTGCCGAACAATTCGCGGTAAATCCTCTGTTCCGATCATCATGGTTACCGCCAAGGATGGTGAAGTAGACAAAGTCGTGGGCCTGGAATTAGGTGCAGATGATTACGTCACCAAACCATTTTCCTCTCGCGAATTACTCGCACGCATTCGAGCAGTCCTCCGTCGACATGGTGAACAAGAGGAGCTCCTCCCTCCCACCGTTGAGGCAGGCGGTGTGCGCATCGATGTGGAGCGACATGTGGTGTCCGTGCGTGGATCCAATGTCACCATGCCCCTGAAGGAATTCGATTTGCTGGAATTCCTGGTGCGTAACTCAGGTCGAGTTCTCACCCGCAACCAGTTGATTGATCGAGTCTGGGGTGCCGACTATGTCGGTGACACCAAGACCCTCGACGTCCATATAAAGCGTTTGCGGGCGAAAATTGAAGTGGACCCAGCCAATCCGGTACATATTCTCACCGTGCGGGGCTTGGGCTACAAGTACGAGATTTGATCTTCACCACAACCCACCGGCTCCTTGTTGGTACTGTCCGCCCCGTGAATTCACCGTGGTAGGCCTAGGCACCGTTATCAACGTCGCAGCGATCGTGGTCGGATCGCTGATCGGTCTGGCCCTCGGCAATCGATTGCCTGAGCGAACTCGTGCGGTGGTCACCGATTCCCTCGGCATGCTGGTGTTTGTTATTGCAGCTTTCAACATCATGGCGCTGACAGACCAAGCGTGGATTGAATCTGTGGGTGGAGCTGCGACTCTGTTGATTGTTTTGGGGTCACTTATTGTCGGTGGAATCATCGGGTCATTGCTGCGAATTGAAAGTCGGCTCGAGTCCGTTGGCGGCTGGATCCAAGGCAAATTCTCCAGAAGTGGGAGTACCGCTGGCAGGGCGCGGTTCATTGAGGGATTCGTCGATGCCAGTTTGATCTTCTGTATTGGCCCACTGGCAATCCTTGGCGCTTTAAGCGATGGCCTCGGTTTAGGCATTGATCAACTTGCGCTCAAGTCGGCCCTGGATGGATTCGCTTCCATAGCTTTTGCAGCCACCATGGGCTGGGGGGTCATGGCCTCTGCAATCGCCGTGGGCATCTACCAGGGAGCCATCACGGTAACTTCCATGTTCGCTGGGTCATTCCTGACTGAAGCGCTGGTAGCGTCGATCACCGCCACAGGTGGTGTGCTGTTAATTGGCGTGGGTCTGCGGATTCTGCGGATTAAGTCAGTTGCAGTGGGTGACTTACTCCCCGCACTCATTATTGCGCCACTGCTGACCTTGCTTGTTGCAAGATTCATGGTGTGAACGAGTTAAAGGTCTACAAGCCCCCGGGTGCAATACCTTCGTAGATACCCGTCGGTGGGACGGTCAAGACCTGCATGTCAACCGCTCCGGATTTTTCAAATTGCAGTGTCACGGGTACGTAGGTGCTGGGCCCCACATTGAGTGCAATCGTGTTGACGTAATGCACTGATTCCCAGCCAAAAGGAATTGAGTCATTGGCTGGGATTTCCACGGTCGTACCCACGATTTCAGCAGGTTGGCCGTTAATTTGTGCTTGAACGAGTCTGTCGCCAATGGGGCCAAAGTTTGCAATCCGCATGAGCAGGGTTCCGGTTGGGCCCTCGCCGGTGACGAGAGTGGCATTGTCAATTGACAGGGTACCGATTGTGGCCTGAACCCCGGTGCCGGGCGCGGTCGTGGCTTGCACATTCGTGGACGCGTCGATTCCGTTGAAGCACCCGGTCAGGCCTGGCACTAGGAGGGCAACACCGGCGAGGATCAATGTGATCCTGGTGGTCCGGTGGGTTCGATTCGTCAGGCTGTGGGTCTGGGTCACAAGGGGAGAATACCTGTTGGCCCATGTACGTGCGATCTGTGGGGAAAACCGGGGTCGGCGGCCAAAAAATCACTGCCTCCTGCCGGTGAATGTGCCCGTGGTAAAGTTGGGGACTCTGAAAGGGGTCCATTCATATGGCGTTCAAGGTCGGCGAAACAGTTGTCTACCCCCATCACGGGGCCGCACTCATTGAAGCGGTCGAAATGCGGAAAATCAAAGGCGAGGATCGGGAGTACCTGGTATTGCGGGTGGCTCAAGGTGATCTCACCGTTCGAGTCCCATCCGAGAACGTAGATCTGGTCGGTGTGCGCGATGTTGTCGATGCTGCTGGCCTGGACCGGGTATTCGGCGTACTGCGCCAGCCCTACACCGAGGAACCCACCAACTGGTCGCGCCGTTACAAGGCCAATTTGGAGAAACTTTCCTCAGGAGATGTAATCAAGGTCGCTGAAGTTGTGCGGGATTTGTGGCGTCGGGAGCAGGATCGTGGGCTGTCTGCGGGTGAGAAGCGAATGCTGGCTAAAGCCCGCCAAATTCTGGTGAGTGAACTTGCTCTCGCTGAGAAGACCGACGAGATCAAGGCTGAAGAAATGCTGGACGAGGTTCTCGCTTCCTAGTCAAGCCGGTGTCTCTGTGAGGTTTTTTGTTACTGACTGAAAGTTGGGGAATTGACCCGCACCGCTGTGTTAGTGCCTGCTGCCGGTCGTGGTGAACGACTCGGTCCCGGCACGCCCAAGGCACTCCGTGAGTTGGCGGGTATTCCCATGCTCGTGCACGCAGTGCATGCACTAGCGGCGAGTCCGGCAGTTGATCTGGTCGTCATTGCTGCACCTGAGTCTGAGGTAGAGCATGTATCAGGTTTGGTGGGACGCTCCTCATTTAATGCCGAAGTGAGTGTCGTCTCGGGTGGTTCAACCCGACAGGAATCAGTTGCTCGCGCCTTAATCACACTTCCCGACGACGTCGATGTCGTATTGGTTCACGATGCCGCGCGGCCACTTGTTCCGGTCGAGATGGTCACTGCCGTTGTTGCGAGTGTTCGCGAAGGTCACCCCTGTGTGATTCCCTGTCTGTTGGTCACCGACACCATCAAAGAAGTTGACTCACATGACACGGTGGTTCGCACGGTTGATCGTGAAGTTCTACGTTCGGTACAAACCCCGCAGGGTTTTGATCGCGTGGTTTTGCAACAGGTGCACGCAGATGCAGATCCGGACAATGCTCTGACCGACGATGCCGGGTTGGTGGAAGCCAAAGGTATTCCGGTGCATGTGATTGCCGGCCACGCTGAAGCATTGAAAATCACTCGACCATTTGACATCACGATCGCTGAAGCGATTATTGCGAAACGGAGATCAAGTGGCTCCCTCAGCTGAACAGCACCCAATGGTAGGTATCGGCACCGACGTTCACGCCATTGATCCGCGCAGACCCCTGTGGTTGGCAGGGTTGTTATGGCCGGGTGAAACTGGACTTGCTGGACATAGCGATGCCGATGTTGCTTCGCACGCTCTCTGCGATGCCCTGCTCTCGGCCGCGGGTCTGGGTGATCTCGGCGAAGTTTTTGGCATGAGTGATCCGCAGTGGGCCGATGCCTCGGGGGTTTCCATGCTTGGTCACACCGCGCGGCTGGTTCGCGAAGCCGGTTTCGAGATCGGTAATGCATCCGTGCAGGTAATTGGTAATTCGCCCAAAGTCGGGTCGCGACGCCAAGAGGCTCAGGATCTCCTGACCGCAGCGATTGGTGCTCCGGTGCGAGTCTCCGGTACCACCACCGACGGTTTGGGGCTCACCGGTCGCGGTGAGGGTATTGCCGCGATTGCAATCGCCAGTGTTCATTTCACGACTAGATAGAGTTCCCTGGTGACTTTGAAAATCCACGACACGGCTACTCGCACTCTGCGGGATTTCACGCCTCTGGAGCCCGGCAAGGTGGGGATTTACCTCTGTGGTGCGACGGTGCAAGCGCCCCCGCATGTTGGTCACATTCGCAGCGGCATTGCTTTCGATGTTGTTCGACGCTGGTTGACCGCAAGCGGCTATACAGTGACGTTTATTCGCAATATCACCGACATCGACGACAAAATAATTCACAATGCTGGCCATGAAGATGTGGACTATTGGGTTGTTGCTTCACGTAATGAGCGAGCGTTCACCGACGCGTATAACGCACTCGGGTGTCTGCCGCCGACACATGAGCCCCGAGCCACCGGTCACATTCCCGAGATGATCGAACTCATGCAGGAGATCATTGATAGAAATCACGGTTACGCCCAAGATGGAGACGTCTATTTCGATATTCGCTCCGATCCCACCTACGGATCTCTCAGTGGTCAAAAAGTAGATGACATGCTTGCTGCCGAAGATGCTGCGGCCACCAAGAAGCGTGACCCACGTGATTTCGCCATGTGGAAGGGTGCCAAGCCCGGTGAGCCGCTGTGGAACACGCCGTGGGGTCCGGGTCGCCCGGGTTGGCATATTGAGTGCTCGGCCATGGCACGGAAATACCTCGGTAAGACATTTGATATTCACGGTGGCGGTATCGATCTGATTTTCCCGCACCACGAAAATGAAATTGCCCAGTCAAAGGCAGCGGGTGACGGCTTCGCCCAGTACTGGATGCATAACGCATGGGTGACCACCGCGGGCGAGAAAATGAGTAAGTCTCTGGGAAATTCGTTACTCGTCAGTGAAGTACTTAAGCGCATTCCCGCATTGCATTTGCGCTACTACCTCGCTGGTTCGCATTATCGCTCCATGCTCGAGTATTCCGATTCCGCGGTTCAGGAAGCTGGTCAGGGTTTCACTCGAATCTCCGGATTCATTGACCGCGCCATGGAAGCACTTGACCTTGAAGTAGTCCATGCAGATCTGACCACATTGAACCCAAAATTCGTTGAGGAAATGAATAATGACTTCGGTGTTCCTAATGCCATCGCAGTGATCCACGAAGTTGTGCGAGAAGGCAACACTGAATTAACCAATGGTGATCTCACCGCCGTCAAAAACAAGGTGATCTCGGTTGTTTCCATGCTCGATGTCCTCGGTATGAATCCACTCGACCCGCTCTGGACGGCCGAAGCCGGAAATAACCAAGGGATCATCGGTGAATTGGTGCAGGTTGCCATTAATCAACGCAAAGATGCTCGCGAGCGCAAGGATTACGCTGCGGCAGATGCTATTCGCGCAGATCTGGAACGCATTGGCATTGCTCTGGAAGACACCAAGGACGGTGTCCGCTGGTCGGTCCGCCCCAATAACGACACCCCTCACTAGTTAAGGCGGATCACTCATGGCTGGTAACTCTCAACGCAAAGGCGCAATGCGCAGTACCGGTTCCAAAAAGGGACCCCAGGTGGGTTCCGGGGGCCAGCGTCGCGCCAAACTCGGTGGTCGCGGACCCACACCCAAAGCCGAGGACCGCCCACATCATCCGAAAGCGCGGAGCAAGAGGTCGGCCGAAAAGCGCACTGCGAAACTTCCTGCGGGCAGTGGTGCAAGGCGTGCGGAACGCACCAAGTCCCGTGCCGCCGGACAACTCATGGGTCGCAACTCGGTTGTGGAGGCCCTGCGCGCCAAAGTGCCGGCGAATGCACTGTACGTGCAATCAAAAGCAGACGCGGATGATCGCTGGCGCGAGGCACTGAAGATCGCTATTGCTCTGAACATCCCTTTAATGGAAGTTCCGCGCAGTGAACTCGACCGCATGACCGACGGTGGTGTTCACCAAGGGTTGGTGCTCACTGTTCCTGAATACCGGTACGCAGACCTCAAAGAAATCGAATCAGCGAGTTGCATTATTGCCTGCGATGGCCTGACCGACCCTCGTAATCTCGGTGCCATTGCGCGTTCGGCTGCAGCATTCGGCGCTGAAGGAATTGTGTTGCCTGAACGCCGCAGTGTGGGAGTTACTGCGACAGCATGGAAGGCCTCTGCAGGGGCGCTATCTCGCATTCGCGTTGCGCAGGTCACCAATCTCAATCGTTCACTTATTACCCTGCAGAAGTCGGGCTTCACGGTGATTGGTCTGGCGGCAGACGGTAAAACACCTCTGCACACACTTGATAAAGATGTTCTGCAGGGCAAAGTCGTGATCGTGATTGGTGCCGAAGGTGCCGGCCTGTCCCGCTTGGTCAAGGAAAGTTGTGACTGGTTGGTCAACATTCCCATGAATGGCGGTAATGAATCCCTCAACGCATCTGTTGCGGCATCGATTGTGTTGCAAGATATGTACCGCGCCCGTTCCTAATCCTGAATGGTTGTGGATTTCTTTCCCAGTCGCTGAGCGAGCAAGGGGAATACCAGAACCGTGAGCGCGCCTGCACCGACAAGTGCGGCTGCTTCATCTGTTCCCATGAGTCCGGCGTTAACCTGCAATGTTGTTACGGCAACAATTATCGGTAGGGCGGTCGCTATGTACAGCGACAACCGAGTCCGTTCGCGTACGTCGGGCAGTGCCCATCGATACACGAACATCTGTGGTACTGCTCGCACCAGAATGATGAGCACGAAGAAGCCCAACATCATGAAGGGGTTTGAAATAATTGCCAAGATATCGAGTTGTGCTCCCGAAACAATGAAGAACAGCGGCACCATCAAACCAAAGGCGATTGATTCCACTTTGCCTTGCACCAAGTGTTCATTCGTAGGTGTGATGAACCGGCGCACAATTATTCCAGCGATGAATGCTCCCAGAACAACATCGAAGCCGAGCACATCTGCCAAACTGAGTAGGGCAATCATGAGGAGGACGGTTAATCGCACCGCGGTTTGAGAACTACTGGAGTGCCCAAACTCAATGATGCGAGCAATTCGCTCATTCTTGAAGCGATCGGGTATCACGGCAAGAGCCACAGCTATGAGTCCAAAAACTGCCAAGGTGATTAATGCAAGGAATGAGGACTGACTACCCAGCAGCACCGAGATGGCAATGATCGGACCGAGTTCACCCCATGCGCCAGCGCCCATGAAGTAGGTGCCGAATTTCGTGGACAACAACCCGCTATCTCTCATGATCGGAAGGAGGGTGCCCAGCGCTGTCGACACGAGTGCGATGGCCACCGCGAGGCCATCGTCAAATAAACCCATTGCATCGAAAGTCAGTGACGCGACCAAGGCCAGTGCGAGTGAGACCAGCCAGCCGATGGCGGCGAGTTTGCCGCTCCGTCCTTGAACGGCTCGCCTTTCCAGTTCCATGCCGGCAAGGAAGAACAGCATTCCCAGGCCGATTTCGGCGAGCAGGTCAATGGCAGCATCAATTTTGATCCACCCGAGAACCTCGGGTCCGAAAATGATGCCGCCAATAAGAAGGAGCACTACCTCAGCGACGCGAATCCGGATGAATCCCAAGATGATCGGAACGGCAGCAGCAATCGCGACAATCACAAGAAGCGAAATGAGGTCCTGTTCAAGTGTCATAATTACGCCTGATTTTCTGTGAGGTCGGCTGGCAAAATGATACGCAATTCCGCGGTTGAATCACTAGGGGTTCCGCTGCGTGCCCCCAAAACAGCTTTTTCCTCTGGCTTATTCGGAAGGACTGTCGCAACGTAATCCTCCACCACTTGGGCGAATGGCACACTGTGCCCGGCGGCCTCTGACATGAACCACCGGTGTTCGAGTACCTCGTGGAAGATCTCGGCTGGCTCTAAGCGCCCTCGCATGTGTGGCGGCACTGATTGCATGACCAGTTCAAATCGATCACTGACCCACCTGTGTGCAACAAGTTCTTCATCTTCGCGCCCGTGTCCGAGTTTGACCCGGTAGGAGTCCAGGTCATTGAGGAGCCTGCGGGCTTGATTTTCCCCAACGTCGAGCCCGGTGAGTCGAATCAATCGGCGGGAGTGGTGACCTGCATCCACCACCTTGGGCGAGACTCGAATAACTTCTTGGTCCCCATCGGTGTCCACCTGCAGCTCAGCGACATCGAATCCGAGTTCATTGAGTCTGCGCATCTGCTTTTCCAATCCCAATCGGTTGGCACGAGTGAACTCAATGGGCTTGGTGATTGCATTCCATAAGGCGTCGTACCGAGTGCGCAGGCTCACGCCGGTCACAATCGGGTCAATACCCTCTTGCAGGCGATTACCGGCAGCCAAGTCCATGAGTTCGCCGGCAACATTGATTGCCGCGGTCTCCAAGTCATATTCCCGTTGGCCGTCTGACAGTGTGGGATGTAACTCACCGGTTTCGGCATCGACCAAATACGCCGCGAAAGATCCAGCGTCCCGAAGAAACAAAGTATTGGACAGCGAAACGTCATTCCAAGAAAACCCAATGAGGTGCAATTGCACCATTAATAGTGCCAGAGCATCCAGCAACCGATCGGTAGTTTCAGCACGCAAACTCGAGGAGAAGAGTGCACGGTAGGGAAGGGAGAACGGCAAATGCTTGGTGATCAGCGCAGCAGGGAGCACTTCGCCCGAAACATCGAGCCTTTCACTGACCGTCCCAACCGGTTCTACGCTGGGAACATCGCGCCGCTGTAATTCGTGCAGCAGGTGATACTCACGCTCGACTAACTCAAGTTCAGCTTCTTTAATTGCATAAACAACGCCATTAATGCGCACAAATCGAACAATGTGTCGCGAGATCCCACGGGGGAGAGCAACCACTAAATCTTCAGGCCACTCCTCCAGCGGCACGTCCCATGGGAGGAAAGTCAGCTCGGGCTCCGCCGCTATTCCCACTAATCGCATGGCGCGCTAACAGAAAGACGCACTACTCGTCTTCTTCAGCTTCCTTGCCAAATGGGTGGTGCTTAATGTCTTCTTCGTGCCGGGCTTCATCTTGGGACATGCCTTCGTGGGACTTTTCCTGTTGTTCATCGCGTTCATGTGTCATGCGGCAAGACTAGTGCCCGTCAGGGCGTGGCTGACTCCGTATCGATATTGCTGCTCTCAGATCTCTTCATCGAAAATATGATCACCAGTTCCATAGGATTGGACTTGGGCTCTCAAGTAATCAAATCGGCCCAGTATCGCGGTGGATTCCAACACAGAGGAAACATCGCCAAACTCGGCGACAACATTTGTGGCCATGCCCCGGATTGTGGTCGCGAACTCCGTGGAATCTACTGCACCAGCATCTCCAGCGAGCACGATTGGTGCGCCCTTTGGTCCCATTACGCTTTCGGCCTGTACGAGAAGTTCACGGATCAGTTCATTTAATTGATCGGGTGTGAGGGCGGCGGGCAAACGTCGGTCGTAGAGCGCATCTGTTGCGCCCGCAAGTCCGCGCACCTGAATCGCGAATCCCAGCAGGCGTCGCAGTGATAGTGCGAGTTGCGGGAGTTGGGATCGGATATTTCCAGCGCGCAGATTTGCGTGGGTCCCTTCGGATACCTGCGTCAGTTGTTCACGTGCTTGGAGGGAACCTTCGCGCAATTGTCGCGCTTTGGGAATGTAGTCGTGAACCCTTCCGTGGACATCCGTCCCCGATTCTTCGCCAATAGCCCTCAGTACATCGAAGATATCGTCCCGATACTTCGCCATGGTTTCCAGGAATAGTCCAAGCGGTGGTTTTGGCGGCCACGCCAACACCGCCGCAATGCCCACGACGCCACCGATGCCGACGTCAAGTACCCGCCACAGATCCTGTTCCATGGAGTTCGGCCCAATGGACAGCACGAATATCACCGCAATAGGAATTTGGATCTGACCGCCAAATGAAAATGGCAAGAGTCGCGCAATGACAAGTGAGATCACCAGTCCAAGACCGAATGTCCACCATGAAAGCCCGAGCAGGTTCACCCAAATCGATGCGCCCAGAACTCCAACGCCAGTGCCCAGAACGCGTTGTGCGGAGATTCCCAATGTTGACCACGGTGATGTTTGAACCACAAGCAGAGTGGTGATGGGAGCAAAGATCCCTAGGGTGCTCTGGGACAGATTGGTTGCAATCAACCACGCAATGGTTGCCGCGATGGCGACTCGGGCAATGTGTTTATATGAACCGATCCCGGAGGGTCGAATTTTCAGCGCACCACCGAAACTATCGCCGGGGAGAAGATCACCAAAAACTCGGTCCGTTGCCACATATGCAGCATAACTAGGTTAAACGGGTGGCCGAATCAACATTGATGGCATCGGTGCCATTTTGGTGGACTAGATTGAGCAAATGCGAATCGGCAGAGTCATTGGATTTATTGTTCTTGGAGCGATCTCAGCAGGTGTCTTGTATGGCATTGCACTTGTCGGTTCAAGCTGGGAGAGCGGACGCGAGCGGCAGATCAGCCTCGACCCGTTCTACACACCACCGAATCCAATTCCAGACGAACTGGGCACGGTTATTCGAACCGAGCCTCTGGGCATTACCGTGGACGGTGGCACGGCGGAGCGAATTCTCTATGTCTCCGAACGACCTGACGGAACCCGTGCCGTTTCCGGCGGCATGATCTTCATTCCCACCCTCCCCGCCCCCACGGAAGGTCGACCCGTTGTCGCATGGGAGCACGGAACCCTCGGAATGGGCGATGCTTGCGTGCCATCGAGATCCACCAATCCGATAGGGGACATGACGACATTTATTGGCCCCATGCTCAAGCAGGGATGGGTTGTCGTGGCAACCGACTATGTAGGGCTGGGGACACCTGGGCCCAATCAATATCTGATCGCCCAGTCTGAGGTGCGTGATGTTGTGAATGCTGTTCGGGCGGCACGCAATATTCCCGAGGCTGAGGCGAGTAATCGTTATGCCACGTTCGGACATTCCCAGGGTGGGCACGCATCTATTTGGACGGGGCACTTGGGACCGGAATTCGCACCGGAACTGGAACTCATGGGTGTTGCCGCCGCGGCACCTGCGTTGAACTTGTCGGATATTGCTTCGGCGCAGTGGGATACCGCCGTCGGCTGGGTCATTGGCTCGGATCTCATTGAGTCTTGGCCCACCTACTATTCAGATTTACCGGTGGACGCTGTCCTTACCACAGCTGGGCGTGATGCCAGCCAGCGATTGGCCGCCGAGTGCATTAAGGAATCAGGTCTTGAAGCATTGGCCCGTGAGAAGTTTGGTCAGCAGATTTTCGCATTCGATCCACTGACGAATGTGCAGTGGCGCGATTCCATGTTGGCGCAGACGCCCCCACCCATGCCGGTGGACATGCCGGTATTCATTGCGCAGGGGACAGCCGACGAAATAGTCCTCCCCTGGCCGAATTCCATCATTCAACAAAAGTGGTGCGATGCCGGATCAACCATCAGCATGCTGTGGATGGGCGATGTCAACCACGAAGATGCCGCCCACGTTTCCGGCCCGGCAGCGGTGGATTGGATTGCCGATCGTTTCGCCGGCCGTCCTGCCGGGCGTTCCTGCGATGTCCCGCCACCGATTGCGCCGGTGAACCCAGCGCAACCGTCAGCATCATGAGGTTTCACCCACCGTGATGTTTTGATGCTGTGATGTTTTGATGTTATGGTATGTCCATGCGTACCACACTTGATATTGACGATCGGGTGTTGGCGGTGGCCCGCACCCTCAGTGCTGAAACCGGCCTTTCACTGGGAGCAGCGGTGTCGGAATTGGCCAGGCGCGGTTTGAGGTATCGGGTTGTGGATGACGGTTTGCCGAGTTTTGTCGTATCACCGGATACTCCTCCCATGACGCCCGACATTGTTCGTGAAGCCCTTTCGGAATGACTCACCTTCTGGATGTCAATGTTTTGATCGCGCTGGTGTGGCCTAATCACGTCCATCATCGAGCTGCGCGTCAGTGGTTCTTCGAATTCCATGAACAAGGTTGGGCAACCTGTCCGGTCACCGAGTCGGGGTTCATTCGTGTCTCGAGTAATCAGCGAGTAACGCCTGAGGCGCGAACTCCCGCAGAGGCGGCTCATTTACTGGAGTTGTTGTGCTCCCGATCAGGACATACATTTTTGGGTGACAGCGTCCGATTCACCAAGCATCTGCAGACCTTCGAGCAGATTTCTCTGACGAGTGCTCAGGTGAGCGACCTTCACTTGATCTTCCTTGCATCCGGAGCGGGGGCGACCTTCGTGACCTTTGATCGAGGCGCTGCCTCAATGGCTATGATTCTTGAGAGCCCCCATCTGCTTCTGTCTCTGTAGTCTGAGTGTCGTAGCTTCGCCTCGCACTTGGTTCAGCACTACCGCGTAAGTTTCACTCTCCGGATCGATTAATTTGAAGCGTTCAAGGTCTGCAATCCCGAGCGCCCATAACCGACGTGCGCTAGAGCGATGAGTGAGTCGCCTAGCAAGTGATTACAGATGGGCCTGGGTAGCTGTCCGTGCCACACTTCTGCAATGGGTGGATACGAAACTCCGTGAACTCGATTGAATTGCGCGACGTCGATGTAGTAGTCATTGGTGCAGGCATCAGCGGTCTGGCAGTCGCGGACGAATTGATCCGTTCAGGCCTCTCCGTCACCGTGTTGGAAGCTCGTGATCGCGTAGGTGGGCGACTTCTTGGATCACCCCTCGACCTAGGTGCCTCGTGGTTTTGGCCGGGAGAGCAACGAGTTCTGACACTGGCCCAACGGCTTGGAGTGGAGACATTTGAGCAGTGTCGAACTGGTGATGCACTCATTGATGAACTCGCAGGTGTGCAGCGGTATCCAGGTAACCCCATTGATGTTCCTTCGTATCGTGTTGTTGGTGGAACCTCTGCATTAGCTACTGCTCTTGCTGCAGAGTTACCTCCCGAGACGATTCACCTTCAGCAGCCGGTGCATGAGATCACCGCTGATTTACGCATTGCAACTCCTGATCAACTGTGGCAAGCGAGCCACGTGGTCATTGCGCTACCACCAGCGTTAGCGGTTCAGGCAATAGCACTGCCGCGTGAACTCCCCACCGAACTCATTGACGTTGCTGCCCGCACCCCGGTGTGGATGGGTGATTCGGTCAAGGTTGTCGCTCACTTTGAAGAACCTTTTTGGCGCAAAGAAGGTTTAGCAGGCGCTGCTATCAGCAGGCGCGGACCGCTTGGCGAACTGCACGACATGTCCGGGCCAAATGGTGAACCTGCCGCCCTGTTTGGGTTCGCCCGCGCTGCATCCATGCATCCTGACATTAAGACGGATATTCGCGAACAACTTATTCGCATGTTCGGCCCACAAGCAGCAAATTCCACACAGCTACTTGTTCACGATTGGAGCAAGGAGCGGTGGACAACACCACCAAGCACCGGCGGACTTCCCGATTACGCAATGTTCGGCCACCCGGTGTTCCAAAAGCCGGCCATCGAAGGCCGATTGCACTGGTCATCTACTGAAACCGCACGCACTTACGCAGGTCATATTGAAGGCGCATTGGAAGCGGCCGAGCGAACCGTCGTTTCGATCTTGGGTAATCGTACATAGAAGTGGGCGAGCCTCCGGTCAGGATTGAACTGAAAACCTGCCGCTTACAAGGCGGTAGGTCCACTCAACCACTATTGAATTGCGTGTTGCGCAATGTGGTACACTCGGATCGTGATCAAGTCTTTTAAGCACAAAGGCTTGCGCACTTTGTTTGAATCAGGAAAAGCATCCGGGTTACCGGCTCCACCCCCTTAAGGGTGGAAACGTTGGGCGGTGGTCAATCACCGTCAACGGGAATTGGAGATTGACATTCGAATTTCGTGACGGAAATGCGTATGTCTTGGATTATGAGGACTACCACTGATGACTGAACTTAAGCCCATGCATAACCCGCCCCATCCCGGTGAGTTCATCTCGGAGGTCTATCTCGAACCATTCGGGGTTAGCGGCAGGGAACTGGCCCAGAAACTAGACGTCGCCGCCTCGACCTTAAGTCGGATCCTTTCCGGCATTAGCCGAGTGACACCCGAGATGGCGCTTCGTCTTTCCAAGTCACTTGGGCGTTCCCCGGAGAGCTGGCTGGCCATGCAGGATGCGCACGATCTTTGGCAGGCGCGAAAGCAGGTGGACCTTCGCCGGGTCACTCGCCTGAAGCTCGCCTCGGCCTAGCGTGGACGTTCGCTGGAGCCTCCGGTCAGGATTGAACTGACGACCTACCGCTTACAAGGCGGTTGCTCTACCACTGAGCTACAGAGGCGAAATAACGCAAAGGTGAGCATACCCATTCATGGGTGCACCCTTCGATCGGCGGTGGTCGGATCGATGGCCATGCACTTCATGTATGAGGTGGACTTATGAGCCTATTGAGTTGCGCTGAAGCTGCTAAAGAGTCAGAGTCTGTGTCTCGATTGCGCAGGGCGGTTGCCATCAGGGCTCTGATCGCACTGGGCAATACCCAGCAATCAGTGGCTGACTCCATGGGTATTAGTCAACCCGCTGTCAGTCAATTACTAAAGAGTTCGCACCGCATTGAAGAACTCAACTCCCAGGAAGCAATGAACGTTGCCTCTCCCATTGTGAAGGAAGTTGCTCACGCACTGGGCTTCAGAGATATTGCCGTATTTGGATCAGTTGCTCGCGGAACGGCTCATAAAGAATCTGATGTGGATTTCTTGGTTCAACCACCGCGCGGGGCCCAGATCCGAGAGCTCGTGGAATTTCGTGATCTCCTAGGTGAAGTCTTAGGCCGAGAAGTCGACGTCATTACCTATGGTGCGCTCAAGGCCGAGTTGGACTCTGATATTCGTCGCGAAGCAGTACTTTTGTGATGGATCGAGGCTCGCTAATAAGCTCATGCACTTGCAGGGATTGGTGAGATTGCGCGGCGCATGACTCAGAAAGGAATTGAGCCACCGAATTCCGTAGCGTGGGCAGATGCCGTGGCGAATCGAAATTGGGTAATTCATCAATACGATGAAATCGATCGCGAAGTCACATGGAACGCATTGAGCATTTCAGTCCTCGAGTGGAGAGTGCTTTTCGATTCGGAATTTGCTGCTGCTCGTGATTTCCTAAATGAGGATTGAGGAATCTTTATGTTCACTGCGAGATACGAAAAGCACGTATTTATCTCCTAGGTGTTCATGCACGGGGAGGTAGAGACACTGAACCCCTAGCACCCCACAATTGAGCGTATTGTGCGCGACTTCTAGCGGACCCTTGGACAGTTATTTGCACTGCGGAAAGAGGCTTTCCACTCAAATATTATCATATATGATAATATCTCCTCATGGATATATCTCCTCGTGGCGGTGCGAGTGAGGTCTTGGCCACGGTGCTTGCGTCAGCCGGCCGACTGCAGGAGTTGGTTCCAGATGCCGTACTGGTCGGTGGCACCGCCGCTGCGCTGTATGCAGGTCACCGCGAGTCCTTCGATCATGATTTCGATCATGATCATGTGGTCGCGGATCTGGAGAAGAGGTACGCGGACATCCTTGAAGCGGTAGAAGCTTCCGACGGTTGGGCAACTTCTGTCAGGGCCTCGCAACCTCCATTGACAATCCTGGGCTCCTTAAACGGGGTGGAAGCGGGACTGCGTCAGATGCGCCGGATCCGCCCCCTCGAAGTGATTCGCTTCGAGATTGATCAAGACACATCAGTTGTGATACCCACCGCTGAGGAAATGTTGCGGGTCAAGTCGTACCTCGTTGTGCAACGAAACTATGTGCGCGATTACCTAGATGTAGCCGCGCTATCAGACCTCATGGGTCTTGACATGGCTACCCAAGCATTGCGTGAAGTAGATGACTATTACTCCGATCGCTCCGAGGAGAAAGGTTCCGTGCTCACAGCACTTGTTGAGAGATTGGCCTTGCCGTTACCCCGTGATTCGGCCGTCATCGACGAACTGCCTCGCTACAAGGAACTGCAGCCGCAATGGCATGAGTGGCAGTCGGTGGTCCATCAATGTCAGCAGCTTGCTTTGCGTCTGGCTGGTGTTATCTCATGACTTTAACTTTCAGGAATGTCGATGCATCACCCTCTGATCCGGTAGCGACTTGGCCTTATGAAGCACTGGTCACTGCGATTGAGAGGGGGTTCGTCCAAGATTGGAAACCAATTTTCGAGAATGTCAGTGCGGAGCCGTGGGGGAATGTCGCACGGAGCATTGAAAAGTACCTTTCTTATTCCGAAAGTGGAGGTGTTCCGACGCTGTTCTCACTCGCAGTTGAGATATCTCGCAAGAACCTGGAATCGCGAGAGAAAGAAGAAGTTGCCCGTCGCGTGCGAGAGGCGATAGCTGGCTCAGGGTTAACAGCAGCGGAGTTTGCCACCAGAGTAGGCACATCTGCATCACGCCTCAGCACTTATGCAACGGGCACCGTGACGCCCTCCGCCCACATGCTATTGCGCATTGAAGCTGCATCCTCTTCGAAAACGGAGTAATTTTCACCCATGAAAACTGCGAGATACGAAAAGCACGGACCTGCCTCCGAGGTGTTCATTCTCGGTGATGTTGAAACCCCACACCCTGGTGCCGGGCAGGTGAGAGTGAAGATTGCTTTTTCCGGAATCAACCCGACAGACGTCAAGAGTCGTGCCGGTGCGGTGGCTTCGGTGATCAATGAATTCCAGATCCCGCATCACGATGGATCCGGTGTGATTGACGCAGTCGGTGATGGTGTTGATCCGACTCGCATTGGTGAACGCGTGTGGCTGATGCTGGCGGCAAAAGGAAGTAGATACGGAACCGCGGCCGAGTACTGCATTGTGGATTCCGCATTGGCTCGGCAACTCCCGGACTCCGCCACTTTGGAGTTGGGAGCGACATTAGGCGTGCCAGCGGTCACCGCGGCATATTGCTTATTCTCCGACGGACCCATCCACGGTCAAAACGTTTTGGTTACCGGAGGAGCAGGTGCCGTAGGTCGCTGCGCAATTGAGTTGGCCAAGTGGGGTGGTGCTCGCGTTTACACAACGGTCAGTAGTGACAGCAAAGCGGCGGTAGCGCTAGCCGCCGGTGCAGATGTTGTGAGCAACTACTTGGTAGACGATGTCACTACTGAACTCAGTGACATAGAAATCAATCGAGTTATAGAGGTGAATCTCGCCGCTAATCTTGAAAACGATATTGCCATTGCCCGACCCGGAATCAAGATTGTTTCTTATGCTGCCGATGGCCCTGATCCAGTTCTCCCACGGCGAGCGCTCATGACGGCGGGGGTCACCATTGAATTCATGCTGCTATTCACGGTGAATCCTGGCAAGTTCACTCAGGCAGTTGAACTCACCGAAAAAGCCCTGGCGGCAGGCGCTCTTACTAAACCCCCCACTCGCGTTCTCCCTCTCTCGGAGATTGCGCGCGCGCATGAGTTGGTTGAAGGTAAGTCGGCCGATCGGATCCTTGTAGAACTCTGAAAAATCAGTGATCTGGTATCGGTATCGGTTCCGACAAAGGTGTCATCACTGTGAGCCGGTCGGGCTCTGTCGTGATTGCTATTCGTTTTCGTCATGATGCGTGTAAGTCGTACACTCCTAGCGGGGCTTTTCACACTAATGGCGAAGGCGGGTGGCAGTGGATCTGATCTTTCCAGGCCTGATCTACCCCGAACAGGTATCCGGATTGCCATGGTGGCCATTAGTCGTCGTCTTAATCGCGCTCGTGTTGATCAATATTGTGAATAACCGGGTTGCCCCCCAAACCCATTACCTGATGTGGGCCTTCGCCGGATCGGTGATTCTTCTCGCCATTGGCCTGCTGGATGGCAACGACTTCACCGACATGGGCTTGGGATTTGCCTATTTGCTGCCTGGATTGATTTGGGCGGTGGCATCGATTGCCCTGATCACCCTGGTCTACTTCATCAGTTCGATCTTCCGAAAAAGTCGCGAGGCATTCGCCGATCAACGAATTGGTGCCATGTCTGGGGGTCGACTCGCTTTCCAGGCATTCGTTGAAGTGCCCTTCGGCACCGTCTTGCTCGAAGAAATCGCTTTCCGGGCCGTGCTTTTTTCGATGCTCGCCCGAAGGTTCGGAGTGATCCCGGCCCTGGTCATCTCCTCGGTGATCTTTGGCCTGTGGCACATCTTGCCGAGTATTGGCACCCACGTGAACAATCCGGCCCTGGGGCAAATGGTCGGATCGGGGCGCAGGGGAGCGATTCTCGCCGTGCTCGCAAGCGTGGTGACGACCACTCTCGCGGGAATCCTCTTCGTGGGCATGCGCATTGTGTCCGGAAGCGTTATTGCCCCCATGGGCTTCCACTGGGCGACCAATGGCTTGGGATACTTCTTCTCGTGGTTCCTGCTCAGATACCGGGCCCGACGAGATCGACGCGATTCCGGGGGTGAATGACACGGATGTCATTCAACGATTACGATAGCGTCTCTAAAGCGCTCGAATCCCATCCGGAACGAGCTGGGTCGCTGGAGGTCGAGAACATGTATCACGCCGTGAACGCTGGAACCGACAATTCGGGTTTATCCGACCGTGATCGTGGGATCCTTGAGTTTGAGCGTCAATGGTGGAAGTACTCCGGGGCCAAGGAAGAAGCGATCCGCGAACTCTTTGACATGTCCGCAACCCGCTACTACCAACTCATCAACAACTTGATCGATACCCCTGAAGCCATGGAATATGACCCGATGCTGGTCAAGCGGCTGCGCCGTCTGCGCTCAAGTCGGCAACAGGCACGAACCGCTAACCGCGCTAGTTCATAATAAATTCCGGTTTTCCGGCTTACTATTTTGCTCAGATGATGAATTCACGTACAGTGCTTAATGGCAGTGCTAAGTGGCAGTGCTAAGTGGCAGTGCACATAAATGGTGAAGTGTGTGGAAAATGTAAGTGAACCGCTGGGGAGGCAGGTGTCAGGGTGACCGAGCATAAAAACTCGCGTTGGGCAATCGCATTAGGACTGATTACCGCATTAATTGCCGGCCTGTTTGTGGCTGCTCCGGCTCAAGCCGCGCCCCGAGCAATTCTGGTGTGGGTGGATGCTCCCTACAAAGAGGCGGCCCTGGAGCTATTTGCCAAGGGGTATCAAAATCGTTCAATAAAAGTGCGGGTCAAAGACATGTCCACGATTGTCACCGACCTACAAAATATCAATCCAGAAAAGGCTCCCGACATAATCTTGATCGAGAACGACCAGGTGGGGGATCTGGCCGGTGCCGCTCTGATCACGCCCCTGGAACTCAGCTCTACAACTTCTCGGGCACTGTCCTCGATTGCGATTAACGGTTTCAAATACGGAGAATCAATTTTCGGTGTGCCCATGCAGCGCCAGAATGTCGCGCTCGTGACAAACGCCACCATGATTCCCACCGCGCCCACAACTTTTAAGAAACTCAGTGCACTTGCACTCAAAACGGTGGCAGATGGAGTCGCACAAGTTCCCTTTGCCCTCCCACAGGGTCTGGATGGCGATGCCTACTCCACGTATCCGCTGTTCGCCGGCTTGGGCGGATTCGCCTACGGCACCAACAGTTTTGGGAGCATCAACACCAAGAGTGTAGGAATAAATAACAAGAAGTTTCGCAAGAACCAGAATCAGATAGATGAATGGAATAAGAGTGGACTTCTTAATTCAGCACTGACCGCTGATGAAGCTCGTGCGGCGTTCCTGGAAGGGCGTTCACCGTTTTGGATTACCGGCCCAGACGACATTGCCAACCTCCGAACAGTGAACTTCCGTTACCGGATTTCCATGGTGCCTTCAATTGTTAAAGGTTTCAAAACATCGCCGTTCATGAAATCAATGGGTTTCGCGGTGACATCTTTTGCCAGTCAACACAAGGTTCTCCCGGCTTCGCGTGACCTGGTGACAAACCTCAACACCACCGAAAAAGCGCAGACGGCTTTTTATTCCAAGTCACCGTACGTAGGTTTGCCGGCGAATACGGCCGCCGCGGCCGCCTCGCCCGACCGGGTTTTACTTGCCTTCGGGTCTTCCGCAATAGGTGCCGTGCCCTTCCCGAATGTGCCCGAGTGGGGAACCACCGGTCTGGCACTAGGCGGGGCTTGGCGGGATTCCACCCGCGGGGGCGATGCAGTTCCGGCGGCCAGGTCGTTTGCGGCAGCCCGCGCCCAGGTGATTGCGGCTCAGGCGGCCGCTGCAGTGCCCGCAGAGCCCGCAGAGCCGGCCGCCCCCGTGATCCCCTAATTTCCTCGCGGATTGGGGCTTGGGTGCGGGTATTTCCCCTACGGATTTGCACTCTACCCCCGAGAGTGCTAACTTTTCCGATAGCACTCTCACCATGAGAGTGCTAACTCACAGAACCAGATTCCTGCAGTTTCCGGAAGGAACCCATAACTCATGTCAAAAATGATTGCATTCGACGAAGAAGCACGTCGCTCACTTGAGCGCGGCATGAACGTCCTCGCTGACGCCGTCAAAGTAACTCTTGGACCAAAAGGTCGCAACGTAGTGTTGGAGAAGAAGTGGGGCGCACCCACCATCACCAACGACGGTGTGTCCATTGCAAAAGAAATTGACCTTGAAGACCCATTCGAGAAGATCGGCGCCGAGCTGGTCAAGGAAGTTGCCAAGAAGACAGACGATGTCGCAGGCGACGGCACCACGACCGCAACAGTGTTGGCTCAAGCGCTCGTGCGCGAAGGTCTGCGCAATGTTGCGGCCGGCGCAAACCCCATGGGCCTGAAGAAGGGCATTGAGCGCGCTGTGCAGATTGTCACAGACGAACTGCTCTCCATGGCGAAAGATGTAGAGACAAAAGAGCAGATTGCATCTACGGCTGCGATCTCTGCAGGCGGGGACATGGAGGTTGGCGATCTCATCGCTGAAGCCATGGACAAGGTTGGCAAAGAAGGTGTCATCACCGTTGAGGAAAGCCAGACATTCGGTCTCGAACTCGAGCTCACCGAGGGTATGCGCTTTGACAAGGGTTATATCTCCCCTTACTTCGTCACCGACACCGAGCGCATGGAAACAGTCCTTGATGATCCCTACATTCTGATTGCGAACTCGAAGATTTCTTCGGTCAAAGATGTTCTCCCGATTCTGGAGAAGGTCATGCAAAGTGGCAAGCCACTTATGATCATTGCTGAAGACGTTGAAGGCGAAGCCCTTGCCACCCTCGTGGTGAACAAGATCCGTGGAACCTTCAAGAGCGTTTCGGTCAAGGCACCAGGCTTCGGCGATCGCCGCAAGGCCATGTTGCAAGACATTGCAATCCTGACCGGTGGCCAGGTTATTAGCGAGGAAGTCGGGCTCAAGCTCGACACCACCACGCTGGATCTCCTGGGCCGTGCTCGCAAGGTTGTTGTGACCAAAGACGAAACCACGATTGTTGAGGGTGCGGGCGACGCTGACCAAATCCAAGGTCGCGTCAACCAAATTCGTGCCGAGATCGACAAGAGTGACAGCGACTATGACCGTGAGAAGTTGCAAGAGCGGTTGGCAAAACTTGCCGGCGGCGTTGCAGTGATCAAGGTTGGCGCAGCCACCGAAGTTGAACTCAAGGAGCGCAAGCACCGCATCGAAGACGCAGTCCGCAACGCGAAGGCTGCTGTTGAGGAAGGCATTGTGCCTGGCGGTGGCGTTGCTCTCATTCAGGCAATGAAGGCTGCCGGACCAAAGATCGATGCGCTTGGCCTCACCGACGAACAAGCGGTTGGTGCGAACATTGTTCGCGTCGCCGTGAGTGCGCCGTTGAAGCAGATTGCAGAGAACGCAGGCCTCGAAGGTGGAGTTGTTGTGGAGAAGGTCCGCGAACTCCCCGCAGGTCAGGGTCTGGACGCTGCAACCGGCGAATACGTGGACATGATCAAGGCTGGAATCATCGATCCTGCCAAGGTCACCCGTTCGGCACTGCAGAACGCCGCATCGATTGCAGCCCTGTTCCTCACCACCGAAGCGGTTGTCGCAGAGAAGCCTGAGAAGTCAGCTCCTGCAATGCCAGGTGGGGGCGACATGGGGGGCATGGACTTTTAAGTCCGAGAATGATCATGGACTTCTAGTCCGGAAATGATCATGGACTTTTAAGTCCGGAAATGATCATGGACTTCTAAGTCCGGGAATGATCTGGACTTCTAGTCCGGAAATGATCATGGACTTCTAAGTCCGGGAAATTCAATGAGTGTGGGCGGCCAATGGCCGCCCACACTCCTTTTTATATTTATTGCGGTAGATTATTTGAGCAGCGTGAACTCGTGGCGGTAGGTGCCATTTGTTTTTCGAGTTGTCTTCACTTCACCACGAGCGCCGATATATTCCCCGGTGCCCCCAATAACCGCGATGACAGCACTTTCATTAAAGTCGAGTTGAGCTTGAGCCAGAGGATAAAAACTATTCCCCTTGGCCAGGATTTGACCGCCAGGGAGGGTGAAGGTGAGGTTACGGTGCCGATATTCACCAGGATTTCCTATATCAAGAATGTCGTCGGTCACGATGGATCCGGTGAGGTACCCCGCATTTTTCCCTTTGGTCGTTGTCAGTTTTGCTCCAAAGATGGACTCGATGGCACCCGGAATTGAATCCTCCAGATCCCAGGTTTTAATCTGTGGCTGCGCCTGCAAAAGCACAAGTGTGTAAGTGGCTTTCTTGGCTACTGGTTGAATCGCATTTGCTGGGCTGGCAAGGCCAAAAGAAACGAACGCCAATAAGCCTACGATTGAAGCAATGACTTTGATTTTCATGGTGGCTCTCTCTTTAGCGTCGGAATGATTGTCGGAACAGTGAGATGTGATTTAGTCGGGCAATGGTGTTGAATGCTGTTTGCCGTGTTGACACGTTAGTGGGATCGGATGACCTACACTTCAGGGCATGGAGTTAACGGGATCGTGGAACTTTCTGGCAATCGATGGTGCGGAAGTTCGGTTGAAAAGTGGTAATAGTGGCCTGATGAACCTCGATGTGAAAGCCCCGGTGCGCTCGGGGACTCTGCATATTGTCAGTTCACTTGCCACAATCAACTTGGTGTTGGCTTTGGACAAGATCAAAACGGGTAACTTTCTCACCGAGGCGGCAGCCAAAGCTTTTTTCAGCGGCTACAACGCAAAGGATCTTGTGTACAACGCTGAAGGTCCCCATGACGGCAGCGGTTACCGGGTCAGCGGCAGCGCGACAGCGGGAACTTTGGATTTGAGTATCACCCTGACGATCTCGGCGGTGAATTCAGCACCGCACCCTGAGGTGGAACTCATTGGTTCTGCATCATTTGGCAAGGTGCACATCCCTTTGCCGGGAGTGGGCACCGTCGATGACATGCAGGTGGACATTGACGCCAAGTTGGCAATAGCCAGCCAGGGTTAAACAACCTGCTCAGTGATTAATCAGGCTTTTCACAAAAATGATTGCCGCAACAGCGAGGGCGATTGTCGCGATGTACCCCATGGAACGTAATCGGCTGGTCGGTCTGGATCGTGCAATCAAATAACCCACAATCATTATGTACAAAAACAGTGCGCCGAGGGAAACAAAAAAAGCTGAGTTTCTGAGAATCAGCGCTGGTATCAGCGCGATAGCTGTGACAACGGCGCCGCCAACTAATTGCGCAAAGAGAACCCGACCAGCTTCATCGTGCAACTTACTGTTGGCGGTGAGCAGGCGGCTGGACATTCGGTAAGCAACCTGGTGAGCCATGATAAGGCCCACGGATGTGAGTGCGATTGCCCAAGCAAACGAGAAATCGGAATTCCCGTTTTGGGTGGGGAATGCACTGATAACCGCGAGCAGCGAAAGACTGATGTACAGGGACATGGTGATCCCCTCGCGCCAGACTTCAAGGTCTGCTCCATGAAGACGGCCGCTCACGGCGTGACGGATCCGTTCGCTGAAGGTCATGCGTTGCGCAGCCATGATTTAGTTACTGGTGAAGTCGCCGGCGTGAATAGATTCAGCATCGACTATTCGATAGGAGTATCCCTGTTCGGCAAGAAAGCGTTGCCGGTGTTGAGCAAAATCAGCATCCACCGTGTCGCGGGTCACCACCGAATAGAAGTGAGCCGTTCGGCCATCTGACTTGGGACGCAGAATGCGCCCGAGCCGTTGGGCTTCTTCTTGGCGGGAACCAAATGACCCGCTGACCTGGATTGCCACGGTTGCTTCGGGCAGATCCACCGAGAAATTGGCCACCTTGCTCACCACGAGGAGTGAGATCTCGCCGGTGCGGAACGCTTGGAATAACCGCTCGCGTTCCTTGATATTTGTTTCGCCCGTTATGACGGGTGCTCCAAGGTGCTCACCGAGTTCCGCCAGTTGATCAAGGTACTGACCAATGACGAGTACCTGATCGTTTTCATGATACTTAGTAATTTCCTCCACGATGGTGATCTTTTCCGCGGCACTTGCGGCCATCCGATATTTATCTTCCTGCTCTGCAACGGCGTACGCCATGCGATCCGGTTCGGGCAGCGTCACTCTCACTTCGACACAATCAGCAGGGGCAATATAACCCTGACTTTCAATTTCTTTCCACGGAGCGTCGTATCGCTTCGGGCCAATCAGCGAGAAAACATCTGACTCACGACCGTCCTCGCGAACAAGGGTTGCCGTCAAACCAAGGCGCCGCCGCGATTGTATATCTGCGGTAAACCTAAAAATCGGGGCGGGGAGCAGGTGGACTTCATCGTAAATAATCAATCCCCAGTCCCGTGAATCAAAAACCTCAAGGTGAGGGTAAATGCCCTGGCGTTTGGTGGTCATGACCTGGTAGGTCGCAATGGTTATCGGCCTGATCTCCTTCTTAGAACCGGAGTACTCACCGATTTCATCGGGGGTGAGTTCGGTGCGGCGAAGAAGTTCATCGCGCCACTGACGTGCACTCACCGTATTGGTCACGAGAATGAGTGTCGTTGCTTGTGCTCGGTACATGGCGAGCGCACCCACAAGTGTTTTGCCGGCACCGCAGGGGAGAACGACAACACCTGAACCGCCGTACCAAAAACCATCTGCAGCTTCGGTTTGATACGGGCGCTCCTTCCACGTGTCGGTCAGAGTAATGCTGTGGCGCTCACCGTCCACATAACCTGCAACATCTTCCGCAGGCCACCCCAACTTCACCAGGGCCTGCTTCAAATGTCCGCGCTCGCTGGCGTGCACGGCCACCGTATTTTCATCAATTCTTTTACCCAGAAGAGGTGCCACCTTTTTGCTTTTGAGGACTTCTTCCAATACGGCGACATCGAGTGCTTGGAGAACCAGACCATTTGCGGGGTCACTATTAATTTGTAAGCGCCCGTAGCGTGACATGGTTTCGGCAACGTCAATGAGCAATGCATTTGACACCGGATAGCGGGAATAGCGAATCAGGGTGTCAATGACGCTCTCGGCATCGTGTCCGGCCGCCCGCGCATTCCACAATCCCAATGGAGTCAGGCGGTAGGTATGAATGTGTTCGGGGGCACGCTCCAACTCAGCGAAGGGAGCAATGGCCTTGCGGCAGGCGGTGGAATCGGGATGGTCGACTTCGAGGAGCATGGTTTTATCGCTTTGAACAATCAGGGGACCGTCGGTCATGGGCTACTTTCTGTCGCGAATGAATTCCTCACGGTTTCAGTGCGCGAAGAACATCCAAGAGTAACCCAGCCCGGTGCACCATGCCGCTAGCGGATGCCCATTCGAAATCCGCGTGGGCGCCATCGCCCACCGCCCCCATGCCATCGATCGTGGGAACCCCTGCGGCCGCGGTGAGGTTGCCATCGCTGGCACCGCCAACAGCACACTCCGCCAATTCGGGTAATCCCAATTCTCGCTGGCACTTTTGCGCGAGAGTAAATAGATCAGCGCTCATGGCCGATTCCATGGCCGGTCGATCAATGCCCCCAATGATCTCAATGCGTACCGGAATCGTGGCCGTGAACGCCCGAATTGCCGCGTCCACTCGTTCCTGTTCGGTGCGATTCCAGGCGCGAACATCGACGGCAACTTCAGCAAGATGTGGCACGGTATTGGTGGTGGTACCGGCGTGCGCAATGGTGGGGGTGACCGAGGTTCCTTCGGCCGTGTTCCCAAGTCCGGTTGTGAAGGTGATGAACTCGGCGGCCGCAATAAGTGAGTTGACTCCGCGCTCGGGGTCCAGGCCGGCATGGGATGCCATTCCGTGGAACTTCATCAGGTAGTTCGAAGTCCCTTTGCGCCGGGTTTTGAGTGCACCATTTTGGGACGGTTCCAACACGATCACCGCACGCGCATTCGCAATTGACTCGGCAATTATCCCGCGTGAGCATTGTGACCCGGTTTCTTCATCGGTGGTGAGCAACATGCCTACATGGGAATCCGAATCAAGGTTGAGTGCGTGAAGTGCCGCCCAGCCTTGAACAACGCCAGCTTTCATGTCGAATACACCCGGTCCGGTGATTCGATCACCGTTGACCGCAAATGGAATGGTCGCGAGCGTGCCGAGCGGCCACACCGTGTCCAAGTGACCGAGCAATAGGACGTGTGGTTGCGCGGGTCCCCAGCGCCACACCGGTCGACCATCGGGTGTCTCAATTCGCGATTCACCGTTGAGCCAGTCTTTGCTGAGTCGTTGAGCCAACCGGGTGATTTCTTCGGCTGAGTCCGCATCAGATGTAGGGGATTCGCACTCCACCAAGCGCTGCAGGGTGGACAGCATGGCTTGTTGATCGAATTCATTCGGCATGCGAACTCCGCTTCCTTAACCTTCAGTTCGATTCAATGGGTACGGTTACCTAGTGCTTCAGCATATTGCTCCGGAAATTATCCATGAAGCAGCGACGGCCTTAGCTCTGGCCGAGGAGCGCTCGGGTGTGGTGGTGCGCGCATTGGTGAACGCCGAAGAAAATGAAGTGGCGCGGGTGCTCTTTGACGCCGTGTGGCCACCCCTGGGTGGTGGTACTCAGGTGCCACCTAATCTTTTGCGGGCAATAACTCATGCGGGGGGTTACTGTTCCGCCGCATTTTTAGTCGACGTCGGCAGGGAAATTCCCGTCGCGGCCGCTCTAGGTGTCTTGGGTGTCCATGACACCGAAGATGGCCCGCACATGCATATTCATTCGCACATGGCTGGGGTAGTGGAGGAGTACCGCAATCGCAGAATCGGTACGGCGATCAAACACCACCAACGACTCTGGGCGCTTGAGCATGGAATTGACACGGTGGTGTGGACATTTGATCCCCTCGTTGCCCGCAACGCGCGTTTGAACCTGGTGAACCTGGGAGTGACCGTTCGAGGCTATGAACCAAATTTTTATGGTGCCATGACCGATTCAATTAATGTGGGAGATGAATCCGACCGGGTATTCGCCTGGTGGGAGTTAACAAGTGATCGAGCGCGTGCGGCTGCTCGAGGTGAACTCCACCCAATTGAGCATCTTTCCTCGACTCAAGTTGTGGTCGCAACACCTCACGACATTGTTTCCTTGCGTGCGAGCGATCCCGCGGAAGCCAAAAGGTGGCGACAGCGGATGCGCACCGAACTCATGCGCGAATTTGCCTTAGGGCGAGAGATTGTGGGGGTTACACCAAGTGGTGATTACGTTCTTGAGGATTTACGCGACGAAAGGATAGAAAGTGGCCATTAGTTTTCGGATTCATAGTCTGGAAATTCCACTCGTACGACCATTCCGGACAAGTTTCGGCACTCAGAGCGTGCGTGATGTAGTTCTGGTGGAAGCGATTTCAGACAGTGGAATATCCGGCTGGGGTGAATGCGTCACCATGTCGTGGCCCGGCTACAGCTCTGAGTACACCAGCGGCGCCATCGATGTAATGCAGCAGTTCCTCATTCCTGATCTCCGTCCGATCCTGGGCACAACTCCCGAACCAGACGCGGTGCGTGCGGCCATGGAATCCCAACAGGGACACCCCATGGCAAAAGCAGCACTATCCACCGCGCTATTGGATCTGTGGCTCAAGGAACGAAATCAATCTTTGGGCCGGTACCTTGGCGCGGTGCGCGAGCGCATTGATTGTGGGGTCAGTGTGGGAATTCCCACCTCTTTAGATTCCTTGATCGAGGAAGTAGGTCTGTATGTGGATCAGGGATACCGGCGAATAAAACTCAAAATTGAACCCGGGTGGGATATTGAGCCGGTGCGCCTGGTGCGCGAGACCTGGCCATCAATTCCCCTGCAGGTCGATGCCAATCAAGCATATGGTCGAACCGATGGACCGCACCTTGCCCAACTTGATGCCTTCGATCTCGTTTTGATTGAACAGCCGCTGCCCGAAGATGATCTCCTGGGACATGTGCAGATATCCAAGGTTGTGAGCACTCCTATTTGCCTCGATGAATCAATACTGTCGGTGGCCTCGGCCGAGGGCGCCATTGAATTCGGCGCCACCACGATCATCAACATCAAGCCCGGCCGCGTGGGCGGATACCTCACCGCCAGGGAAATACATAACCTGTGCGTGGAACGGGCGATACCCGTGTGGTGCGGTGGCATGTTGGAAACGGGAGTGGGCCGTGCCGCCAACCTTGCGTTAGCAGGTCTTCCCGGATTCACGGTGATTGGTGACACGAGTGCATCTAGTCGGTATTACGCAGAAGATGTCACCCCACCATTTGTCTTGAACAACGGGCAACTCGAAGTACCCACCGGACCCGGAATCGGTGTGGAGCCCATTGTCGAAAACTTGGCCGCCATGAGTACCGGAGTTATTACGGCGTAATCTCCGGAGTGGGTTCTTGCATACTCGCAGGTGCAATCCCGGTCACACGTGAAATGCCAAATGTACGAACGTTCGCGGTCCCGTGATCGAAAGCGGTGAGGGTGCCATCGCCCATCCGAATTGGTTCCACAATTTGGGTACTTGTGCTGCCATCCGCTTCGGCGTAACCGATCCACACACCGGTGTGATGTTCCTGGGCGCTCTTCAACAAAGCAATGAGCGCCGAAGTATTCAGTGAAAAAATCTCCTCAGGTTCCATCACGGCAGCTTCAGCTGTTTCCCCGCGGAGCAGAGCAGCAGCAATGCGTTGAGCCTGTCCCTCTGTTACGCGACGCGAATGGCGCCCCAAGCGTGGCGGAATACTCGCCCTCGTGGTGTCGTCGGTGACCACAGCTTCGGTGCTCGCTGCTTCCTGTACCAAATAGGTCAATGGCTGAGGGATGGCTCCTTTGGCCCAGGTGGTGAAAAAGTGTTCAAAGTCCTTCTGCTCCCAACCGGATTCATATCCCCGGCGAATTGTCTCGGCGGTGAATCGATACACACTGGCCGCTCCACGACTTTCAATGTCGGCAATGGCATGCAGTTGCTCGCCCACCTCAAGGGGGAGGGGTCCGGGTGCAATGACGGTGAGGTCACCTTGAATCAGGAAGTGATCGATTTCCTTGGGCAATACCAATGCTTTTGCTGCGCCGGAGGCATGATCCAGGGTGACCTGGGCGCCGGCTTCGGACAACACCCCACCGTGGGTGATTCCCATAAGTTCCCCCTCGGCAAGAGTCACTTTGGCGACTTCATTGCGCATTGCACCGCGACGTCGCGGATAGAAGTACTCCAATGCCTTAAGAAATGTCTTCCATTCTTTTGTGGAGGGAACCGCATTATTGTCGTTCCACCAAGCGACCGTGCGGAGGGTTTGCCAGCGCATGACACCAATTGCCGGAGAACTCTGGGTGGTGGCGAGTGGCTTCTTGGTTTCGGAACCGATCAGGGGAAGGTCCAGCCACGCCTGTGCCAACACGACCCACTGCTGTTCACGTGACTTTGCGCGCCACGATTCATATTTGGTGGTCAACTCCCACTGTAAAGATGTGGTGAGTGCAATCAGTCCGGCAGCATGAGCGACTTCAAGGAGCAAACAGGTTTCGGATTCGGGAATGCTGAGAAACTCTGCGAGTCGATCGACTTCACGAGTTGACACACCTCCGGTGCGCAATGCGATTAGCGGAGTGATTCGGAAAATATAGAGTGCATCATGCATGAGTGAGAGGAAAGTATGAGCGATCAATCCGGATTGCGACTGGATATCTTGGATCGGTGAACCGCTTTCACTTACTGCCGCCGTAATGGCTGGTAATTCGAGAGCATCTTTATACGGCTCGGTCACACTTTCTCGCACACTCGTCACAGCGCTGACCGAGTCGTTGTGCCCCCACACCAACCCGAGGGTGCGCAATGTTGCCACCAGGTCCTCGGTATTGCCTGACACCGCTGGGTCGACCGCTGTGGCGAGTTCGTCCACACTCATGGCGGCCGAACGCAATGTATACAGAATGTGTAATTGGGGCGCTGATAGTTGATCCAGTGCACGGGAAACCGAAGGAGTCGCTGTAGCCCGGCGAGCCAATCCGGTGATGTCCGCGGGCGTGGGGTGGGCCAGATCCGGACGACCCACAAGGAGATCGGTGAGTTCGGCTTCAGAGCGCGCGCGCAGATCATCGGCCAGGCTCCGCGGCCTGGGCGTAGTAGAAGTACTCACCTGCGCCTCGATCGAGCTGACATGGTCAACCCCACGAGAACGGTTGCCAAACCGATACCGGTGACCATGGAGAGGAACCACCAGGTACTGGGGAGTTCGATATCGGTGATCAGTGGCAGTAATGCGATCAGACTGAAAATAATCCCGAGGACGGTAATTGCCGCACCCGCGCGAATCACTCGATCCGAATTGTTACGGCGACGCTCGACCCGGTTGATCTGCAGGTCCGTGGCGCTTTCGGGCATCCGCCTAGCCTAGGGCAATGCCCACGGGTCGGTGTGTGCCAGATGCCAGATCCCCGTGTTCATGGGCGATCACGGGTCTGCGCTAACCTAGAGCGTCCGCGGGGGCTTCAATCTGGGGTCGCGTGGGGCTCAGGGAGAAAGTGAGGCGATCGTGCCTACAGGTACCGTCAAATTTTATGATGCCGATAAAGGCTTCGGATTCGTCACCAGCGAAGATGGCGAAGACGTCTTCGTACATGTCTCCACTCTCCCCGCCGGCGTCACCGCCCTCAAGCCGGGAATGAAAATCGAGTTCGGAATTGTCGATGGCCGCCGCGGTAAGCAGGCGCTGTCGGTTCATGTTCTCAGCGCACCGCCTTCGGTGGTGAAGGGTAATCGCAAAAAGGCCGACGACATGGCGGTCATTCTCGAGGATCTGATCAAGCTCCTGGACGGGGTCAGCAATCAATTGCGTCGCGGTAAGTATCCACCGGATGCCACCGCACAAAAGACGGCCTCATTACTTCGTGCCGTTGCCGACGACCTCGATATTTGAGTTAGAGATCATTTACTAATACAAGTTTCCCGTTGACATTTCCTTCGAGCATGTCTGCGAATGCGCTGCGGGAATCGTGCATGGGACGAACCGAGTCGATAACGGGTGCGATACCCGTTCGATCGAGGAGTTCGAGCATTTCGGCGAAGTCGGTAATGGATCCCATGGTGGAACCGTTGATGGTCAGTTGAAGGAAGAACACGCGGTTGAGATCTGCAGGTGGCATGGCTCCGCTGGTTGCACCGGAGACCGCAATCGTTCCGCCAGGTCGCAGTGATCGAAGTGAGTGAGACCAGGTTGCTTCGCCCACTGTTTCAATGACAGCGTCGACTTTGTCTGGCAACTTCGCATTGGATTCAAATGCTTGGTCGGCTCCGAGTGCCAGTGCCGCTTGTGCCTTTGACTGATCACGGGACGTTACCCACACCTGCAGACCAAGTGCTTTGCCTAATAAAATTGCCGCCGTTGCGACACCGCCGCCGGCACCTTGAATCAGCACCGTATCTCCGGGTTGCGTATTAGACCGGTGGGCCAACATCCGATACGCGGTCAGATAGGCGGTGGGTAGACAGGCCGCTTGTTCAAAGGAGATACTTGCGGGTTTGGTCAGCAGGTTTTTGGCGGGAACGCGAACAATTTCAGCGAGAGTTCCCGGGTATAACTCACTGAGCAGGGTGCGGCGGGTATCCAATGTTTCATCGAGTATCCGGTCACCAATTTTTTGTTCGGTACCAATGACCGCGTGCACCACGACTTCGCGACCGTCGTCGGTGACACCGGATGCGTCACTTCCCAAAATCATGGGGACACGGTCAGCCTTGAGGGCTTGACCTTTGAGAGACCACAGATCGTGGTGGTTCAAACTCGCTGCTTTCACGTTGACGTTGACCCAGTCTTCCGGAGTCGGCGGTTGGTCAATATCCCCGACGGTCAGCGCGGAGAGTGGATCCTGGGGATTGATTGCGTGTGCATAAACAGCAAACATGGTTATTCAGGTCCTTCCGTGGTGATTAAGCAGGTTCAAGTTTGAAAACCCAAATACCTCGGGTGTTCGCATCGGTGCCGGCAACAATCTGTAGGAGGAGTCCTTCGGCTGGTACTTCTTGTAGCTCAGGGAAAGTGAAGCGGTAGTAGGTGCTGGTAATCGGAGTGGATGTCAGTCGTTGATTTCCCACAACCGGGAACCAGCCGGTTTCGGCAACGATCGGTTCAACGCTGATCCCCACCGTGTCGCCGGGGACCACGGGAATCACCGACACGGCATCGCCGGTGGCGGCCTGAGCAATCAGATCTTGGGCGCATTCACCGGTGGCGAGTGCGGGTGCATCAAATGCCCAACAGGTTGCTTCGCGGTGCTTGGTGACCGTACCGGAGAAAACAGATGCCCCTGGTGCGGGCTTTGTGCAGCCGGTGAGCATCAGGCTGACAGCAGCCAGGGTAATGGTGGCCAGTGCAAATTTTCCCCCGCTGAGGAATCCGGTACGCATGTGCGTGAGATTACCCGCCGTGCAGCGGTTGTGACCGGGTGGGACACAATCGGGGGGTGAGCTCGAATCTTGCCCCCCTCGCCGAGGCTGCCCTTACCGATTCCGTTGATCTTGACCCGGCTTTGGCAGCAGCCATTGACCAGGCCAAAGAGGCGGCCATTATTGAGGCGGGGAATTCCGCTTTCATTGGCGATCACCTCGCGGTAATCATGGAAGCGGATCGACTTGCCACCCATTTGTTCACCTGCACCAATCCTGCCTATGTGGGTTGGCAGTGGGCGGTCACCATGGCGAGCACCCTGTCCGGCAAAACACCGACCGTCACCATCACCGATGTCGTATTGCTCCCTGGTCCAGAAGCGTTGACCGCACCGGCTTGGGTGCCGTGGAGTGAGCGCATTCAACCGGGTGATCTTTCCCCGGGCGATGTCCTTCCCGCTCCAGCAGATGACCCCCGACTCACAGCGGGCTTCGCTGAATTCCTTGCAAGTGAGATCGATGAAGATTTTGATTATGTAGAGGAATACCGCGGAGTCATGAGCGGATGGGAATTGGGCCTGGGCCGAGCCCGTGTCCTCTCCGTCACGGGTCGGGAACAAGCTGCGGATAGATGGTTCGAAGGTGAGTTTGGTCCGGAGTCGACCATGGCGCGCCACGCACCGGGCCCTTGCAGTACCTGCGGTTTCCATGTTGCCCTCGCCGGTCCGCTGGGTCAGGCATTTGCCGTGTGCTCCAATGCTCTCTCACCCGCCGATGGCCGAATCGTGTCACTGAGTTTTGGTTGTGGCGCTCACTCGGGTGTGACCGATCCGGGGTTCACGCCGGTCGAGCGTGCCGGCTCCACAAATATCGAATAATTCGCGATATTGCATTCTTGCAATATTGACTGAACTCTAATCACAGACTTAGAAACCGCTGAGCTTGCGTTGGAGTCGACCAGCACGCCAATGCAAAAACACCAGGCCGAATATCCCACTGAGGCTGGCAATCAGCCCGACCCCGAACCACCAGATACCGGATAGATCGACGGGGAGAAGCGGCTGCGTGAATGCCAACACAATGGTGACCACAATTGCGATCCCCGTACCGATGCGCACCGGCAGTATCGCGGTTTCATCGTTGGTCACGTGAACAGAGTAATCAGTACCGTTTAGAGTGAGGTCATGACTCCAGGATTTCGCCGAGCCGTCACGATTGTGGTGCTCATAGCCATGGTCTCGAGTGTTTTCGTTGCCGCGATTTGGTCGCTATAAACCACTTTCGATTGGTCAGCCTGCTACTGACCATATTTGCGTCATCTTTAATCCTTGGCACAGGAGTCGGCAGTGCTTCGGCAGCTGAAAGTCGAGTGTTGTGTGATATTTCCGATCCCCGCTTGACAGAAATTTCGGGCATGACAGCGTCGGCGTTGCACCCCGATGTGATGTGGGTGCACAACGATTCAGGCGACTCAGCGAGACTCTATGCATTGAGTCTCAACACATGTGATGTTGTGGGTGAACTCACCCTTCGCAATGTGGATGCGCGCGACTTTGAAGGAATCGCACGGGGCGTTGATCGCCAAGGCCGAGCGGTGTTGTGGGTGGGCGATATCGGTGACAATCTCGATTCGTGGGAAAGCGTCGCGGTGTATCGGGTGCGTGAACCACTCACCCTTGGAGTGAAGTCGGTGCGCGCAGCCGAATTTCGATTCACCTACGAAGATCGACCACATAATGCTGAAACGATTTTGGCGGATCCGAATTCGCCGCAACTGTGGATTGTTACCAAACAACTCGCATCAGGAGGGATCTACAAACTTCCCGCACGCCTCTCGAAGTCGCGAATCAATATTGCCGAGCGAGTGGGCGGAGTGGGTGGGCTGGTGACCGACGGCTCCATGAATCCAAATGGCACGGGGTTTGTTCTTCGGGACTACTTCGATGCTCACCTGTATTCGGGATCGCCACCGGGCGAAGTAACGGAGAAATTTCCACTACCGGCACAGATCCAAGGCGAAGCGATTGCATTCACCGCAACGGGTGACTCCCTTGTCATTGCCAGTGAGAGAGACACCCGATTGATTCAGATTGACTTTCCCCAGGTTGCTGAAGAACCAGTGCCACCGGAGGAAGTGACCATAAATTACGTCCCGCTCGCGATTGGCATTGTAGGTGGCATTGTGGGTGGAATCGCCCTGCTCACGGGCTTGATCAGCATCAGCAGGAGACCGAAAGCAAGAACAACGGGCAATATCAAGAATGCGGAGTGAACTCCCACCGAATCAGCCAGTGAACCTAGAAGAAACGGACCGACACCGCCCGCGGTCCCCCCGGCTACCGCAGACAGCGCTGAAGCGCGGTCACTTTGACCACCCGAAGCAAGGACGACCCTGCTGACCCCAATCGGCCAAAACACGGAAACTCCGATTCCGCTGATCAGTAGTCCTAACAACATGACGGCCCCGATCGCGGTGAACCACACAATGGACCAGCCGATCAGAGCAGTGAGCACGGCGAACGTCAGGATCCGATCCACCGGGAAGTATTCCGCGAATCTGGAACCCAGAATGCGACCAATGAGAATGCCACCGGTGACTGCGGCGACAGAAGCGGCTGCGGCGCCCGCTTCGAAGCCGCCCCGATCCCGTAGGAGATCGGCACTCCATAGGGTTAACGTGAATTCCGTGGTGAGTAGTAGGAATAGCGTGGTCAGAGCCCACCAAAAAACTTTGGGGAATGGTTGGTGGGCGGCTTCACGAATGGCTTCATCCTGTGGAACGCGGAAAGCGGTGGGGTTGCGGCGCATGAGCAGCAAACTCACCACCACTCCGGCGAACATCACCCACACTCCGCTGCGCCAGCCGAGGAAAATAATTGATCCCAAGCCAATTGCCAAGGGAGCAAGTACTCCGCCGAGGGCCGCGAGCGCATTCGCTTCCGTGATGGCGGCCGGGCCGGCGGCCTTTTGATGGTCAAATAGAAAAGCACTTGCACCAATAACCACGGAAGTGCCAAAGAAGGAAGCAAGGAATGCCCCGGTCATGGTGACCGGAAAGCCACCCGGTGCGGTGTACACCAGCACACCAACCATGGTGCCGATAAGTACCACGACAATGAATCGACCGCGACCCAAAGTCAAAATGAACTTGGCGGCCAGCAGCCCGGCAATAATCCCACCAATGGAGAAAATAACCGCGTGCAGAGACGCAACCGTTCGGGTCGTTCCCTGTTCATCGCGAATTAAAGCCTGGGTGGCACTAAAACCATAAATAAACCAGGCATAGGTGGTGAGGGATAAGTAGCCTGCCCAGGTGGAGCTATCGCGATTGGGACGCGCAGGAATCATTTTGCTCACGTCAGTTGAGCAATAACATGATCAACGCAGTTGGTGAGTGCTGTGACATCCTGCGGATCGACCGAAGGGAAGACCGCAATACGCAATTGATTGCGACCCAGTTTTCGATACGGCTCCGTGTCCACAATGCCGTTGGCTCGCAGTGCTTTCGTGATAGCCGTGGCGTCAATGGAATCGTCAACGTCAATGGTGACAACAACGTTGGAGCGCAGTGCTGGATCGGTGACGAAGGGCGTGAGTAATTCACTGTTGTCTGCCCAGCCGTACAAAATGCCAGATGACTCTGCGGTGCGCGCTGTTGTCCAGGCGAGCCCACCATTGGCGTTAAACCAATCGACCTGCTCGGCCATGAGAAATATGGTGGCCAATGCAGGTGTGTTGTAGGTCTGCTGCAAGCGCGAGTTATCAATGGCGGTCACCAGATCGAGGGAATCGGGAATCCACCGACCCGATTCCTTTATTTCCTGTGCGCGAGCAATGGCCGCCGGCGACATGATCGCAAACCACAACCCGCCATCGGAACCGAAACTCTTCTGCGGTGCAAAGTAATATGTGTCGAATTGGAGTGGGTCAACGGCGAGACCACCTGCAGCAGATGTGGCATCGATAATCATGAGTGAATCGGAGTCGGCACCACTCACACGTTGTGGCGTGATGGCCACACCCGTGGATGTTTCATTGTGCGGTGAGCAGTAGGCATCAATTCCGGCTTCGGCCGCAAAGACTGGAGCTGAACCGGGGTCAGCAACATGCACCGTGGGCTCACCAAGGTGCGGTGCACTCTTTGCACCCGATGCGAACTTGGCTCCAAACTCACCAAAGGATAAGAACTGCGCGCGGTCGCGGATCAAGCCGAAGGACGCAACATCCCAGAATACGGTGGAGCCACCGTTGCCCAGCACCACTTCATGGCCTTCAGGAAGGTCAAATAGCTGAGTCAGTCCTTCGCGCAATCGCTGTACCTGATTGCGCACGGTGGCCTGACGGTGCGAAGTACCCAGGTAGCTCTGCCACACAGCCGCGAGTGCATCGGTTTGTTCCTTGCGCACTTTGGAGGGTCCGCTTCCGAACCGCCCGTCGACTGGAAGTAGATCAGACGGAATGCGGATGTCGGACACGGATATCTCTCCTTTATGTGGGCTTACACGGTCGGATACCCCGAGGGTTCAACTGTTCCGTCGTCCCAACCGGGGACTTGCTGCGGTGTTCTTGGCCCAGAACCGATATAACGCGCGGTGGGCCGAACCAATCGACCGACTTTCTTCTGCTCAAGGATATGGGCTGACCACCCGGCCAAGCGCGCGCAGGTGGTCATGGCGGTGAAGTACTCCACCGGAACTTCGGCGTAGTCCAGCATCACGGCAGCCCAAAAGTCGATATTGGTTTCCAGAGGTCGGTCAGGTCGCCTGCTCCGAAGTTCTTCAAGCGCTGCATTTTCCACGGCAAGTGCTTCTTCGTAGCGGGGGACGCCCATCCTTTTTGCGGTCTCACGGAGAACTCGCGCCCGCGGATCCTCGACCCGGTACACCCGGTGTCCGAAGCCCATCAGTCTTTTGCCCGCATCGAGTTGGGCTTTGACGTAGCCTTCGGCATCGCCGCTGTCACGGATGGCATTGAGCATGTTGAGCACCCGGGCGGGGGCACCGCCGTGCAGGGGTCCACTCATGGCGCCAATGGCACCGGATATGGCGGCGGCAACATCGGCTCCGGTGGATGCAATCACTCGAGCGGTGAAAGTAGATGCGGTCATGCCGTGTTCTGCTGCGGCCACGAAGTAACAGTCGATTGCTTCGGTGTGCTTGGGGTCGGGTTCACCCCGCCAGCGGGTCATGAACCGTTCCACGATTGTGCGCGCCGAATCAATGCGTTCCTGCGGGACCATGGGGACACCCAAACCGCGAGCGGACTGCGCAATGAAAGACAGTGCCATGACGGACACGCGCGCCAGATTCTCTCGGGCGGTGGAATCGTCAATATCTAATAGAGGTTGCAAGCCCCAGGCCGGTGCAAGCATGGCAATCGCGGACTGAACATCGACGCGAACATCGCCCGAGTGCACGGGCAGCGGAAACTGTTCAGCGGGCGGCAGACCGGGGTTGAAGCGGTTGTCCACCAACAGACCCCACACATTGCCATAAGACACCTTGCCGACCAGGTCTTCAATGTTGACTCCGCGGTACCGGAGAACCCCGCCGTCACGATCGGGTTCCGCAATTCCGGTCTCAAACGCAACAACGCCCTCAAGTCCTGGGACGAATTCAGCCACGGTACGCCTCCTTGATGCTGCTCTATTGAGCGAGTGACTGCCCATCATGGTGGAATTGGGGCGTGGAAGCCACCTCTAATAGTGACGGATCAGTAACAAACGGCGATATTCGTGTTCAGGATCTCCGGATTTCCTATGAACAGGGGGTGCTCACCGAGGACATGCTGGCCGCCAACCCATTTGACCAATTCACCCGCTGGTTTGCCGAGTTTGCCGGTGGCACGATCCTGGAACCCAATGCCATGGTGGTCAGCACGGTGGACCCGGCTGGGCAACCAACTTCGCGCACGGTTCTGCTCAAAGAGATTTCGCCCGCGGGATTCACGTTCTTCACCAACCTGACATCCACCAAGAGCACCCAGATTTCCGGCAACCCGTACGTGTCCCTTCTTTTTCCCTGGTACGAGCTTCACCGACAGGTGCTGGTCACCGGGAGTGCGGAGTTGATCCCACGCACTGCGGTGGAGGAGTACTTCTGGTCTCGGCCCCGTGATTCACAAATCGGTGCCTGGGCCAGTGAGCAATCCAGTGAACTACAAAGTCGCGAGGAACTCGACACAAAGTTTGACCAGGTAAACGAAAAATTCGCGACCACAGAGATCATTCCGGTTCCGGAGTTCTGGGGCGGGTGGTTGGTGCGCGCCTCGAGTATTGAGTTTTGGCAGGGTCGACCGTCTCGATTGCACGACCGATTGGTGTTCCGTCTCACGGGCACAAACTCGGACTTGACCAAGCCCGCGAATTGGAGTGTGACGCGGCTATCGCCGTGAGTCCTCGACCCCGAGTCGCTCGGCCACAATTTCTTCAAAACTCAACCCGCGAGACTTCGCTTCCTTCTTCAACTGCTTGCGCAGTGACTTTGGAAGACTGACCGTGACCGCAATCAGTTTCGCCTTCTTTTTGGGCCGGACGGAGTCTCCCGTGTTGCCACTGAAGCCCAGATCGCGGTTGCTCTGATCGAACGCTTTGGGTTCTGCCGGTGCAACCGGATTTAAACTCGTGTCACTCGCTTTGCGCAACGCAGGTCGCGGAGTGGGATCAAATGATTGTTGGTTGGACATGCCTAACCCCATAACCTTTTTCTCGGTGCAACGGAATCCAATAATTGATCAAAAACTCGTGAAAGTTCAACGCCCGCGGGTGAATCCCACGCGTGAATCGGCATGCCGGCAGCTTCGGCCTGGTTGATCGCATTACGTTCAGGCACCTCAACCTCGAGTACGACCGGACCGAAAGCATCCCGCAGTTCTTTCATTCGGTTGCGTTGTTCGGCAACGTTGGGACGAACCCGGTTGAGAAGAATGCGTGCCGGGTTGAGAACGGGGTTGGATGCCAACCGAACAACATCGACAGCTTCAACCGCTTTCTGGGCACCGGACAGGGCAAAGTACGCCGGTTCGGTGACCACGAGTGCATCGGTGGCAGTGTGCAAAGCATTGCGGGTCATTTCACCGAGTGACGGCGGGCAGTCAATCAGCACCAGATCAAATTGGCGGGGGAGATTGCCCAATGCAATGCGCAGGCGTTGGGAGGACAGCGGGCCCTCCATGGTGTTGCGGTGCTCCAGGGTGTGGTCCGCGGCCAATACCTGCACCCGATTACCCCACGCAGAATCCACCACTGCCTGGCTGGCAATTCCCGGCTGGGGGTCGGCGAGAACATCGTTCATGGTGAATGGCGGGTTTTCCACGCCCAGACCCATGGTGGCATTGCCCTGGGGATCCAGGTCGATCACCAAAACCCGCTCGTCGCGCTTCCAGGCTGCGCTGGCCAATCCCAAGGTGACGGTGGTTTTACCCACCCCACCCTTCATGGAGAGGACCGCCACAATGCGCATGGGGCAACCCTATGAGCGACCTTTGATGGAAGCGAAGTCGGCTAGGGCGACCTCGCGTTCGGTCTTGTGATCGACAACCCGTTCGGGGTAACCGTGGTCGTATCCGCCGATGGTGTCCCACGGCTCGTGCACGCTACCCCCACGAGGTGGGCCAACTCAGGAACATAGTGGCGCACGTAGTTGCCATCCGGGTCAAACTTCATTCCCTGGGTAATCGGGTTGAAGACTCGATAAAAAGGTGAGGCATCTGTTCCGCACCCGGCGGTCCATTGCCACCCGTGAGTATTGCTGGCAATGTCACCGTCCACCAAATGCTGCATAAAAAACTTTGCCCCCGTTGCCATGGAATATGTAAATCCTTGATCAAAAAACTCGCCGTGATCATGCGCACTCGGTTGTGCATCCACCCGGTGGTCACCAACTGCCGCATGCCGGCATCGACAATCGGGTAACCGGTGCGACCCTCGCACCACGCCTCAAAAAGTTTTTCGGCTTCAGGCCCCGTTGCCCACGGCATGATCGAGTCATAGCGCGCATCGAGTGACCTACTCACCGTCTGCGGATTGTTGAACAAAATATCAGCGTAAAACTCACGCCAACAAATCTCCTTGATGTAGACAAGATCCTCGGGTGCTAACTCTGCAAGCAAAGAACGCGGATGAATCTCACCATACTTCAAACTGTGGGACAACATGCTCGTGCCATCAAGATCTGGTCGATTGCGATCCTCTGAGTAGTTGGCAAGTGCTGACTTCTTGAACTGCTTCCAACGTTTCCATGCCGCTTGCTCACCGGCAGGCGGAAGGTCAACCGGAGATTCAACAACCGGAAGTTCTTCACTGGGAGCTGACACAAATGTGGGCAGTGAACCGCGAGCAGGTGCTCGCCACCCGTGTTCAGCCCAGTTCCGGTAGAACGGTGTGAAAACACGAAATGGTGTGCCATCGCTTTTGAGTACGCGACCCGGTGCAACCGCGTACGGCGATCCGGTGCGAACCAGCGGAACCGACAGTGTTGCGAGTGCAGCCTCAACGTCTAGGTCACGTTGTTGACCATAAGGGCCAAAGTCCGCGGCAATGTGCACCGCATCTGCATTCACCTCGGCAACCAACGCCGGAATCACATCTACCGGGTTACCGGTGCGAATCACTAACGCACCACCGAGGGATTCATTCAACGCAGCCAGGCTGTTCACCAGGTACGCCCGCCGGGAATCACCTGCTGAATCCCACAACACCGGATCAAATACAAAGACAGGAAGAACCTCTGAACCAGCCTGGATAAGGGCGGGGTTGTCTTTAATGCGCAGGTCCCGTCGGAACCACATGATGCTGGTCACGGTGACACTCTAGGTTCAGAGTCGAGTTTTTACTCAGTGATTTCGCTCTTGGGTGGGGATTACCACATTCGAGGTAGATTACCCATGTGAGCGACCTCATTGACACCACCGAGATGTATCTGCGCACGATCTTCGAACTCGAAGAAGAAGGCATTCCACCCATGCGCGCTCGCATTGCTGAGCGCCTTGGTCAAAGTGGTCCCACGGTCTCTCAAACGGTTGCTCGCATGGAGCGCGATGGCCTGTTGAGTCTGGACAAGGAGCGTCACCTCGAACTCACGGTTGAGGGGCGCCACCAGGCAACCCGGGTAATGCGCAAGCATCGTTTGGCTGAATGCATGCTGGTGGAAATGCTGAAAATGCCGTGGGAGGAAGTTCACGCCGAGGCCTGTCGCTGGGAACACGTGATGAGTGACTCGGTGGAACGGCGGCTGATGGAGATTCTTGATCACCCCACCGTTTCGCCATTTGGTAATCCGATTCCAGGGCTTGCCGAAATTGATTCGTCTATTCAAGGCGATGCACCTATTGCTGAGGATCTGGTCACCATCACGGAGATTGTTGGAGCTGACCCTGCTGGGGTCACCATTCGTCGGTTAGCTGAAACAATTCAACTTGATGAAGAAGTCATGGCCCGATTGCGTCGGGTCGGTGCTCTGCCCGGAGCGCGGGTTAAGGCATACAAGGTTGGAACCGGGGTGTTCATTGGCAGTGCTGGTGAGTACACCGAAGTGCCCGAACAAATTGCTGTTCACATATTTGTGAACGCTGCGGGCTAGTTACTGGTAGTTCGGGCGCAGCGGCATGCCGGACTTGCCACGTGGTCCCAACTTCACACCAAGCATCTGGTGCAACTGAATCGTGTTGATATCAAAACCCATGCGCGATGCCGCCATATAGAGGCGCCATACGCGGGCGGTGCCCAGACCTGCCTCAGCGACCGCTTCATCCCAGTGGTTCTCCAGGTTTTCGCACCAGTGTTTGAGGGTGAGGGCGTAATGCTCCCGAAGGTTTTCTTCGTGACGGATTTCAAACCCGGCATCGTTGAATGCCGACATGATCAAACCGGGGCCGGAGAGTTCACCGTCGGGGAACACGTATCTATTGATAAAAGATGTGCGGTAGTGCGTGGGTTGGGCATCCTCAGGCCGGGTGATGGTGTGGTTGAGCAGGCGTCCCTCAGGCTTGAGTTTTTCGTAGAGAAAGCTGAAGTAGGAGGGGTAATTGGCGCGACCAATGTGTTCGGTGAGGCCAATAGATGAAATGGCATCAAAACCTGTCTTCTTCAACATCGCGGTAATCACTGAACCGGATCTCAGCTCGGTCGGAAAGACCAGCATCCGCAATGGCTTTTTGACCCCACTCGGCTTGCTGCCGCGACAGGGTGACACCTATTGCCGTGACCCCGTAATTTTGCACCGCGTGCAAAACCATGCCTCCCCAACCACAACCGACGTCAAGGAGCGTCATGCCGGGGGCAAGACCCAGTTTGCGCGCCACCAAATCAAATTTCGCTTCCTGCGCGGTTTCGAGCGAAGCCTCAGAATTTGGAAACACCGCGCAGGTGTAGGCCATGGACGGACCCAAGACCCAGCGGTAGAAAGTGTTGGACACGTCATAGTGGTGGTGGATTGCTTCGGCATCGCGCTTCTTGGAGTGACGACCACCGTAAAGTTTGCGTTCCTGTGGTGGGGGCGTGGGCCTCTTGAGTGCTGCGGGTGCAAATTTTTTGACAAGTGCCAACTTATCGCGGGTGGTGATGTGTGATGTATCCATGGGGTAGAGCCGGGAAAGTGCGGTGTAGGCGTCACCGTGAATTTCAAGGTCACCGTTAACGTAGGCGCGGGCCAGACCTAATTGGCTGGGTGCTCCAGCAAGGTATTCCACTCCTCGGGGGGAGACCAACTCCATGACAATGTCGTTGTCTTGCGGGCCAAATGTGGAGCCGTCGTATGCCTTGAATGAGACATTGCGCTCGGGGCCAACGACCATTGCGAATGCATCAGCGATTTTCACTGTTCTTCAACCACCTTTTCGTACAGACCCAGAAGTCGAGAATCTGGGTCGTATTTCTCTTTCATTAATGTGTATTCATTGCCACCGTAAATTTCCCAGAATTCGTCGCGGGAATAAAACGCGGTCGAATACAGGGACTTGCGCCCATCAAGATCGGTGACCATTTTTCCGATCCGACGATTCTTGACGCCGTCTTCAGGTTTTTCACCGTGAACCAAAGGCACCGTGGACCAGAATCCGACATTGACATAGAGCTGCTCCGGGTCAAATTCGTAAAGAGGCCAACGAGCATTTGGATCACGTTGCTTGAGCGGGCATAACCATATCGGTTCAATACCTATTTCCGCGTGGAAAAGTCAAGGAATTCTGGGAGCCGCTCAACGGGAATCTCGATGTCTTGCACAACGGACTCTCGTTGCGGTTTTCTCTGAATTGCAGCAAGTTTCTCGGCGAACTTGAACTTGCGGTTCGCGGCAATGAACTTCCAGTACACGTCGCTGCGGAGTTTGCTTTTGGGCCAGAGGGTGCGGACGGCCGGTAACTGCGCCCCGAATGCGCGTGAGCACCAGAACCAGTCGGTGTCCCACCGCCAGAGGTAGTCACCGATGGTCAGGTAATCGTTAGTCAGGGTCTGGATGGAGCGGTAGTAGATCGCCATGCCGGTGTAGTCGCTGGTGGCACGACCGGCAGGTAACTCGCCCACCATGGTGCCGATTGTCAGGTACTGCTCAGAAGCGGAGAAGACGGTGCCGTCAAGAAAATCAACACGGGAGCCTTGGAATTCACCTGACGCAACAATCTCCTGCATGGATTGGGTCAATGCACTCGCGCTGGCGTACCGAACATGTTGAACGTGAACAAATGGCTTGGTGGGTTCCAACTCAATGGTGAGTTTGAGGGCGTAGCCGAGTGAACCATAGGAATTCGGAAAGGCATAAAACAAATCACGGTGTGGATCATCTGATTTGTTCGTCACGGTAAGGACTTCACCCGTGCCGGTAAGAATGTCCATGGCCACCACTGATTCATGGGGTGTGCCATTGCGGAAACTGGCGCTCTCAATTCCCAGGCCGGTGACAGCGCCACCCAAAGTAATGGTGCGCAATTGTGGAACACACATGGGCATCAGGCCATACGGGAGGGTGGCGGCCACCAAGTCTTCATAGGTGGTCATGCCACCAACTTCGGCAACTCGATTGATCGGGTCAACTTCAAAACATGACTGAATTGACTGACGTCCAGACCGGGCGTCTGGGTCTGGGAGCGACCCTAAACAGGTTGCTGGTTTTTTAGCCAGTCGCACCGGCTGACCGGGCCTGATGGTGGCAAGTTGACGACTGATTCGCCCCACGGCAGCGCTGTAACGCGAGCGCCACTCGGAATCAACTGTCAGGGGGAAAGCCACCGGCCAAATCTAGTGGATTTGACTAGCGGCGAGCAGCCGTGCGGTTGAGATTGTCAATACATACACATGGTAATGTATGTGTATGGCTTTGACGCACCGCTTACAACTCCTGCTAGAAGAGGAGCAGTATCAGCGATTAGCCCACCGGGCCAGATCCCAGGGTTGTTCGGTGGGAGCGCTCATTCGCCAGGCGATTCACCTCGCGTGGACCGAACCCGATGTTGCGCGCCAGCAAGCAGCGGAATCAATATTGGGTGCGGAACCCATGCGGGTGCCCGAGCCTGCTTCCCTGCGAGAAGAAATCGCTAACGCGCATGCAGGGCGATTTGAGTGAGCACGACCCTCGCCGACATTGATTCTCTCGACCCAATAAATTCTCGTCTGATTCTTCTGGACACGACTGTTCTTGTTTATGCCGTTGGGGATGATCACCCCCTCACAGCGCCGGCTCGAGAGGTGGTGCGCCAACTTCAACGTGGAGAGATTCGGGCGCAGACAACGCCCGAGGTGATCCAGGAGTTCGCCCATGTGCGAGCAAAGCGCCGAGATCGTGCGGATGCGGTCACGATCGCCACCGCATATGCCTCACTGCTTGGACCATTACTCCCGGTTACATCGCGACACCTTGCTGCTGGTCTGAAATTGTGGGAGGAAATACCGCAATTGGGAGCATTTGACAGTGTGCTTGCCGCGGTGGCACTCGCACATAATGCTCAACTGATCAGTGCAGACCAAGGATTCGCGAGCGTCCCTGACCTACGGTGGCGCGACCTTGCCACCATTTCTTAATACTTATTTGGAATCCTGATTCAAAACACTGATTCAAAACACTGATAGCCGCGGCAGCAGACATGGCAAGCGTGGGGGACAATGTCGGAATGAAGCCACGTAACTGGATCCCCTATGTCGCCGGGGCGGTTGCTTTCATGCTCACCCTGGTTGTGGGCGGCGTGGTGGGCACGAACTGGTGGGCGAGCAATATCGAGATGGATCGCCTCGTGGCCGCCATTGAGGAGTCCGAAGCCGCCATGTCAGACGTCCTAGTTCGGGTCGATGTCGTTTTCGATCAACTCGATGGTGAAGTGCCGGCTAACGGTGAGGAACTTGATGCGGCAACGATTGCTGCGGTGGCGGAGTTGGCGACCATTGCAGTGGATGGCGAGCTGGCAATTGGTGCTGCTGGCCGCGAAATTGCGAGGCTGAACATTTTGCCGTGGCACACCGCTATTGTGGAAGCGCGCGAGGCGTACCTCCTGCACAACTACGCGTGGCAGGCGTACATGCAATCTGCTCAACAGGATCCGGTGGCATTCACAGTGACACAGCCATTGGTGAATCAGTCATTCATAGATGCACAGGAACCATTGGAGCGGGCAATTCCTGAGCCCCCACTTTTTGATTTACCGGAACGAGTCAAACAGATCTTTGTTGAAGGATTACCCGAATCAAATGGCGATGTGATTTAAACGGGCTCTTTTCCTTGTCTTTTTCTTTCTCATTTTCTTTGGCGAGTTTGCTAGGCCACCAGATTTTCGGACCGATGTCGTACGCCAACGCGGGCACAAGTGTGGTGCGCACAATGAAGGCATCGATGAGCACACCGAGTGCCACCGCGAATCCCACTTGACGAAGTGCGACCAGTGGCAGCACACCGAGGACGAGGAATGTTGCGGCGAGCACAATTCCCGCGCTTGTAATGACACCGCCGGTTGCCGTGAGGCCTTTGAGAATTCCCGGACGCGTCCCCAAAGTAAGTGTTTCTTCACGTACTCGGGTCATCAGGAAAATGTTGTAATCAACCCCGAGAGCGACAAGGAACACGAATGCAAAGAGCGGGAAGCTCGGATCGGCGCCGGGGAAACTAAATAGGTAATTGAATGCCAGCGCGCAGGCTCCCAGGGTTGCGAAATAGGACAGGAGCACGGTGCCGATCAGAATGAGTGGCGCATTAAATGCTCGCAAGAGAATGATCAAAATGATCAGAATCACAATGAGCACCGTCGGAATGATCACATTGCGATCTCGCAGATTCGCCTCGTTGATGTCGAATGCAACGGCGGTTGGTCCGCCCACGAGCGCCTCGGCCTGAGGGATTTCGGCGAATTGCGTTCGCAGGTCACCGATAACCGTTTCAGCGTCGGTGGAATCGGATGGGTAGGCGAGGGTCACTCGGAAGAGCACCCGAGAGTCGGTGACTCTCACTTCACCTGATATCTGGTCAACGAGTGGTTGAGCGTCGGCAACGCCCGGTGTTGCCGCGATCGTTGAAAGGACCACATCGCTGGAATCCTGCGCCGCGGTCACAATCGTTTCACTGCCAAGGCCGGCGGGGAAGTGTTGAATCAAAACGTCTTGGCCAATAACCGAATCAACTTCGGTGGGGTTGGTGAAAGACTCCGAAGTCGCGACACCGTCTGAGTTCAACGTGGTGCTGAAGCCGGCAAAGATCAACAGGATGATGGCGGTGGTCACCCAGGTGACTCTGGGTTTACGACCCACCAACCCTGAGAGTCGCGCCCACAGCCCGGACTCTTTGTTATCGGGGGTGCCCACCACGGGCACCTTGGGCCAAAAGCCCAGCGACCTGAAGGGAACCGGTCACGACTGAACGGGCCACCGGAGGCGGCGAAAACTCGCATCAATCCAAAAACGATCCATAAAACAATTGTGATCGCGGCAAAACCAGCCCCAGTCAACACGAACGGGAGCAGCGGAATGTCCACGACAAAACTCAGTGCGAATCCAATAACGGTGGGCACAAGGAATGCCAGAACGGGGAGGGTGAAGCTGGGCACAATCAACAGTGCGGGAAGCAGGGTCAACATGATTACCATGGCCACAACAACGCCGACCGCAGAGACGGGCCCCGTTGACTTATTGGAGTTCAACTCACTCAGGAGCAAACACATCAGGCCAATAGATGTGGTTGCCGCCGAAGCAATAATGGGGCGCGCACGCCCTTAAAAGCTGCCCACACGGCGTCGGTGTGAAACTCGCATTTGTGGAGCTCTTCTCGATACCGACTGACATACAGCAATGAGTAGTCAGTTCCGGCACCAAAAACGAGCACGGTGAGAATCCCTGACTTTGTCCATTGAGAACAAGAACATCTGAGTCGGCGAGGATATACACGATTCCACTGGCGACCGCGAGCGCGAAAGCCGCAGAGACCAGGGGGATCAGCCACAGCACCGGACTGCGATATACCAAAATCAAGATGATGGCGACCACCAGTGCGGTGGCGATTAACAGTGCACCATCGATTGCACCGAAAACTTCAATCAGATCTGCGAGAAAGCCACCGGGCCCGGTGATATTGATTTGCACGCTGCTGAAGTTGGTGGCGTAGTCGCGAATCGTATTGGCGATTTCCGCGAAAGCGAGTTCACCGGATTCCAATTGCTGAGCGCCCAGATCGCTGTTGACATTGATACTGATCAGGAGTGCTTCGCCATCTTCGGATGGAATGGGGAACAGTGGTGGGGGATCGAGATAGGTGCTGACTTCGGTGCCATCAGAGAGGGTGAGGAATGGGATTCCCTGAATGAACTCGCCCACCACGCCTTGATCCGCTGCGGTGAAGACTCCACCATCGGGTTTGGAAATAACCGCCAGGATCGGCAGGGCATCGCTGTCGGCGAACCCGGCCTGTTCATCCGCCACGAGAGTGGATTCAGCCGATGCCGGCAGGAAAGCGGCATTGTCATTTTCCTGAACCTGGCTCAGGCTCCCGGCCAATGGCCCCGCCCAACTACCCACCAATAGCCACGCAATTGCGATACCTACGGCAATCCACGTTGCTATTCGAGCTCGTCGCGATCCGGAGCGAACTTTTGGCTTAACGGAATCGTGGGAACTTGGGGCTTCGACCATGGGTCGAGCGTGCAGTAAACGGCGACGACAAGCAAGTGGAATCACCGATGGATTCGGTTAAGGTCTGCACATGGACGCCACCTTTGCAACCCTCGCATTAGTGGGTGTGGTCGCGGTCATCCTGGCAACGATTCTGCGTTCCTTGGGGATCTCCATGGCCCTGCCACTTATTGGTGCCGGAATTCTGCTGAGTATCGCGCCATTTGGACCCAGCGACTTACCGGAACCAGAGTTGGTTCTGATCGCGATTTTGGTGCCGCTGGTCTTCGGTGAGGCACTTGGGTCCTCCTATCTGGATTTGCGCAAGGTGGCCAAGCCCGTACTCGTCCTCGCCGTGGGTTTGGTCGTGGTCACCACATTGGCGGTGGGATTTGTCGGTGTCGCCGTTGCCGCGTTACCGGTTGCGATCGCCATGGCACTGGGTGCGATTCTCGCGCCAACCGATGCCGTGTCAGTGAGTGCGGTGGCACGGCGCGCGTCTCTGCCCCGCAGGCTGGTTTCCATTCTTGAAGGCGAAAGTCTGGTCAATGACGGCACCGGGTTGACCGCGCTGAAAGTAGCGGTTGCAGCCGCAATTGCCGGATCCATCACCATGGCCGACGTCGCTATCGATTTCACCCTCGCGGTAGGTGCTGGGATTGCAATTGGTTTGATCAGCGGTTACCTCATGACCCTTGTGCTGCGTTACAGCAAGGACTTGGTTCCAGCGAATGCGGTAATTATTGTGGCGCCATTCGTCATTTACCTGGCCACCGAGAGACTTGAGGGTTCCGGCATCCTGGCAATTGTCGTTGCGGCCCTCTTTGTTGCGCACCAGCAAAACTCCGATCCGGGTGCCTCTGGTCGTGTTCAAAGTGCCGTGGTGTGGAAGCACATCACTTTTATCCTTCAGGCACTCGCGTTCTTCCTGATTGGGCTTGAAATTCCCGATGTTCTGCGTCGGTTGAATCCAGGAGATATCGGCACATTGTTGTGGCTCGTGGGTGCCACGGTTGTGGCCTTGATCATTGCCCGTGGGCTCTTTGTTCTTGCCATGGTGTTCGTCACTCGTGCTGCAAAAGCAGAGATCGCTCAACGTCCCACATTCGGTCGGGAGGCCGCAATTTTGGCGTGGGCCGGTGCACGCGGTCCGATTTCAGGGTTGGCCGCATTTTCGCTGCCGGCACTCACCCTGGCCGGCACCGACTTTCCGTTTCGAGACCTGGTGCTGGCGACAACATTCCTCGTGATTGTTGTGACTTTGGTTTTGGCCGAGACACTTGGTCCGGTCGCTCGCATATTAAAAATTCCCAAAGACGATGACACACTTGAGATTGCCCGGGTCGATGGCGCCCTAGCGCGTGCCGCATTAGCACGACTCGATGCAGCCACCGAAGAAATGGCCGTCGCAGGTGACCCACTCAGCGCGGAGGCGGTTGAATCCCTGCGCAGCGGATTGGTTCGTCGACTTAACCGTTCCGACTTCATTCAAGGATCACAAGAGGAATACTCCGAAGAAGCGAACATGAATAGAATGCTTAAAGTTGCCGCCTCCATGGTGCATGCCGAGCAAGAGGAACTCATTCGGATGCGAGACGAAGATGGCCTCCCCGATGCAATCGCTCGACCCATGCTGCGAGAACTTGATGCGCGTGAAACAGCCCTCGAACGCAGACATCAGTAATTTCTTGTTCAAAGCTCGATAATTTTTGAGTACCTTTCTGATATTTGTGACATTTAACTCAGTTTGCGCACTAATGCGGTCTCAACAATGTCGTGAACGTGTCACAGCGGGTGAATTGCCCATAGGTTGATTTTAGAAGTGATGATCTGAAATGAACAGATCGCTGTCAACCTATGAGTGGGAGTAACACAATGAAGAAATTTGCTATTAAATTTGCGGCGTTAGGCGCAGCTTCGGCACTGGTCCTCACTGCATGTTCGAGTGATACTGATTCCGCCGGTGCAGACCAAGGTGATTCTGTAGCTGCTCAAAACAGTCTCAGTGGCATTTCGGTCACGGTCGGGTCTAAGGATTTTGATGAGGCGTTGGTCCTTGGCGAGATGCTCGTCCAAGCTTTTGCTGCTGCCGGTGCGGACGCGGGGAATCAAGTGGGACTTGGCGGAACCAGTGTTGCGCGTACAGCCCTGACATCCGGCGAAATTGATGTCTATCCGGAATACAACGGGACCGGGTGGGCTGTTCACTTGGAGCAGGAGGATCCCAGTTTCGATTCCGTTGAGTTAACTGCAAATGTTAAGGAGATGGATTTAGAAAAAAACGGGATTGTCTGGATAGGTCGTTCACCATTCAATAACACGTATGGATTTGTTTCCAGCCCTGAGGTAACTGAGGCAAATGGTGGACCGTTCACAACTCAGACTTTCATGGAGTATGTGCGTGATAACCCCGATGCCCTTGTGTGCATGGAATCCGAGTACCCGGACCGTCCAGATGGTTTGATTCTGACCGAAGAGGCCACGGGCATTGAAATGCCGGATGCACAGGTGAGCATTCTGGACACCGGTGTGATTTACACGGAGACTGCAAACAACGTGTGCACCTTCGGAGAGGTGTACACCACCGACGGCCGGATCCCCGCATTGAACCTCGCACTGGTTGCTGATCCAGGTATCAACATTGTGTATAACGTCTCGGCGACCATGCGTGCAGAGACCTACGACCAAGCACCGGAGCAGTTCGATGCGATTGTTGCAGCGATTCTTCAACCTTTGGATAACGATGCCATGGCTGAGCTGAACAAGAGGGTCTCGGCAGATGGTGAAGAGGCGTCTGCGGTTGCCAAGGATTATCTGATTCAAAACGGAATCATCGCCGGTTAGACGTAATGGGCGCAGGCCTCAGGATGTGTCTGCGCCCATTACCCACCTGTCCGGTTTCTGAATGACTCTGCGAGGTATTCACCATGAATGGCGTTCTTAGTTGGTTCGACTATTTGTCGACTCGAGGCGACCTTGTTGCTGAAACACTTTTCCAAACACTGACGTACGTTGTGTTGGTCACTGTTGCTGCCAGCTTCTTTGCGATTCTTTTGGGTGTTTCAACGCGCAATCATCCTTTCGCGAAGGAATTGTCACTGTCCATTGCCAGTGTTTTCCTCACAATTCCGAGTCTTGCGCTGTTCACAATTTTTATTCCCATTGTCGGGTTGGGATTCACGCCTTCCTTCATAGCGCTCTTTCTTTACGCACTCTTGCCGATCATGCGCAACACGGTTGCGGGGCTCGACTCCGTGGATGCCAGTGTTCTGGAATCAGCCAGAGGTATGGGACTCACCCCTTTGCAGGTACTCGCCAAGGTGCAATTACCCCTAGCGTGGCCGGTCATGCTGGCGGGTATTCGAGTCTCGGCCCTTCTGACAGTAGGTATCTCAGCTATTGCCACCCTCGTTGCCGGTGGCGGCTTGGGTGACTTCATTAAAAGTGGCCTTGCACGCTTACCGTTGCCAAATTCTCTTGAAGCAATCTGGACCGGTGTCATTTTGTCTGTTGCACTCGCATTCGTCATTGACCTGACACTTCGAGGCGTTGGTCGCGTCACTACCCCGAGCGGTGTTCGCTCATGAACAACATGGAGGCCAATATGCCCGATTCACTCACCGAGCCCTGCATTGTTTTGGAGCGCGTGACAAAGACCTACCCCGGTGTTGTGGAGCCCGCCGTCAAGGACCTCACGCTCGAAGTTGCGACAGGCGAAATACTTGTTCTCGTTGGCCCATCGGGCTGCGGCAAGAGCACCACACTTCGGTTAATTAATCGCATGATCGAGCCAACCTCTGGTCGGATAATTTACGAGGGTAAAGATGTCACCAAGGGCGATCCGAATGAGCTGCGGCGCCACATGGGATACGTCATTCAACAGGTTGGTCTCTTTCCGCACCGAACCATTGCGGAAAACATTGCCACCGTGCCCAAACTATTGAAGTGGCCGAAAAAGAAAATAAATGATCGAGTAGACGAACTCCTGGAACTTGTTTCAATGGATCCCGCGATCTATCGAAACCGTTATCCCAAAGAGTTGTCGGGTGGGCAAGCCCAACGTGTGGGGGTTGCTAGGGCTTTGGGAGCCGACCCAGATGTCCTCTTGATGGATGAGCCCTTTGGTGCAATTGACCCGATCACTCGCGATCGCCTGCAGAATGAGTTTCTTCGATTACAGGAGGATTTGAAGAAGACCATTGTTTTCGTGACGCATGATATTGACGAGGCTGTGAAGATGGGCGACCGCATTGCAATTCTTCGGGATCGATCGGAGATCGCACAACTGGACAAACCCGAAATTATTTTGACGGATCCGGCGGATTCATTTGTAGAGAACTTTTTAGGATCCGGTGCGATTCTCAAGACTCTGACCCTGCGACGTGTTCGCGATATTGAATTATCACAACCTGTTGTCATCAGACGCGGGACAAACAGGTCTGATGCTCTGATTGCTCTGCACGAGTCTCATTTCCCTTATGCGGTACTACTCGACGATTCGGATCATCCGATTGCCTGGGTGGACGAACGTGCGCTGAATCGATCAGAGTCCCTTGACCGAGCTGGCTCCAGCATCACGGTCCAAATTCAGCCGGAGGATACGTTGCAGGACGCCTTGAGTGGCATGCTGCAGTCGGCGGCTGGCATGTCGGCAGTTGTCAATGGTAGAGGCAAGTATCTTGGCACGTGCAGTATCGAAAGCCTCGCTTCCATGCTCATTCCCCAGCCGAATGGCTCCACCTCATGAGTACCGCGATTGCATCCGCCAACTTACCTCTCAAGCGGAATGCCCGAACCCTCCAATTGGATTTGATCGTCACGCCAATATTTTTCATCCTTCTAGCTATCATGCTTGTAGTTGTATGGGTCTACTCGGACTTTGATCGAACCACGACCAGCATTTTGGAGCCGAGTCGGTTGTGGAGTCAATTTCAGCAACAAATTTACTTAGCGCTGTGGTCCACGGTGTTAGTTATTGTGATAGCCATCCCACTCGGAATTTTGGTCACGCGCGAGGGTGCGCCGCGACTGAAGAACAACTTTGTAGCCGTCCTTGGATTGGGTCAGGCTATTCCCGCATACGGTCTCATTGTGCTGTTCTTCGTCGCATTTGGGCAGGGCACCGTCACGGTAATTTTGGCTTTGGCCACATTCACGTTGTTGCCGGTACTGCGCAACACGATTGTCGGTTTGGAGCAAGTGGATCAGACGGTTATTGAGTCGGGCAAAGGAATGGGCCTGACCAGTTTGCAACGCCTGCGCAAGATTGAACTTCCATTGGCTGTCCCAGTTATTATGGCGGGTATTCGCACCGCCACGGTGATAAATGTGGGCATGGCCACTTTGGCCTATCTCATCGGCGGTGGGGGCCTTGGTGAAACAATTGCGGCAGGGTTGAAAAATGGCAGACCGACAGCTATTTTTGTTGGCGCGGTGCTGGTCGCCCTTATTGCACTCGCACTTGATTTTTTTGGTGGCCTGGCCCAGCGGTATCTGCGACCAAAGGGACTTGCTTCCTAAGACTACGATGTAAATATGTTTGACACGATCGACGGTCTACCAGTGCACGTACTTGTCGTGCATGTCGCCGTCGTGCTGATTCCCCTCGCGGCTATCGGGGCGATCCTTATTGCACTTCGTCCGCGAGCCATGCGACTTTTCGGTGTTGCTACTGTCTTGGGTGCGGCTATTGGAACTGTGGCTTCATTTGTAGCGCGTTCGTCGGGCGAAATTCTTTCTTCCCGAATAGGTTTTCCCGAACCTCACGTGACCTACGGTGAAACCTTTCCGATCGCTGCTCTCGGATTTCTTATTCTTCTGGTTATCTTTTGGTTATTTGCCCGTGGCATTCCGCTAAACCGCAACCGTCCGGTGTGGCTCAAGGTTTACGGTGGAGTTGTTATTGTTGCTGCAATCGGAATTGCCTATTTCACCTTCCTTGTTGGTCACACGGGCGCTGAAGCCACGTGGGCCACGGTAATTGAAAACACAAAGCCAGGAACCTATTCGGAATCGGACTAGTCCGTCTCCGCCTGCATTTTCTGGTAGTAAGCGTTCTCTTTATCTTTATTGGGGAACACGAAAATCACGACGGCCAATCCAATGAGGGTCAAAACCAATGCCACGCCAATGGCAAGGCTTTTTCCATCGGTGAAGGCCTGGGTTGCGCCAGCGAGAATCGCTTCGGAGGTCGAACCACTGTATTTCTCGGCCACCTGGGCAGCGGAGAAGTACGAGGATGAAAGTTCTTGTGCCACCGTGGAGGTGACTTTCGATGATTCACTCTCGGGCAATGCCGCGAGTTGGGCTCGTACGGAAATTGCATATGCCGCAGCGAGGAATGTGCCCATGGTCGCTTGAATAATTGCTCCGCCAAGGTCTCGCGTGAGGTCAAGGAAGGCTGAACCCATGCCGGATCTCGCCGGAGGCACCGACCCCATGAGGGCACGAGATGCCGGTGTGACCGAGAGTCCCACCCCGATTCCCACCAGGGAGTAAGCGGCGATCACCCACCCGATGCTGGCGGATTCAGTCCAGGTGATCAGCATGATGACGAAAGCAATCGCTACGGCGGAGAGTCCGAAGGTGAAAGTTAACCGACTACCCTTCGAGATCACCAACTTGCCGGCAACCTGTCCGAAAATCATGGTGCCCAGCGCCATGGGGATTACCACGAGTGCCGCAATGAAAGTTGTGTAGCCCAAAACATTTTGGGTGTACTGCTGACCAATGAACATGGCGCCAATCAATGAACCGAACGTGATACTGCCGGCAAGGAATGCCACCCACATGGTGCGAGCCTTCAACAGCGGCAGGTAAATCAGCGGGCTGGGTGCGCGCGTCTGTCTCCAAAAGAACAGGGCGAGGAAAACAGCAGAGATCGAGAATGTCCACAGCAGACTCCACTCCAGGCCATCCGCCACCTGCTCAATGGTAATCACCAAAAGCAGCACACCGATAAAGGAGAGCAGGCCGCCCAGGTGGTCAATGGGTTTCACCTGTTCCCCAGCTTTCCAGGGAAGAACAATGAGCCCAATGATCAGAGCGAAAATAACGATCGGAACATTGATCAGGAATACCGATCCCCACCAGAAGGACTCGAGCAGCCAGCCTCCAATGACGGGTCCAATTGCGGCAACGCCACCACCAATTCCCGACCACAATGCAATCGCGGTCACCTTGGCGTGGTTCTTATACAAACTCGAGATCAGCGACAGGGTTGTGGGAAACAGCAGGGCCGCGGCAAGACCGGATGTGAACCGACCAAGTACCAGAATTTCAACATTGGGTGCGAAGGCGGAAATGAAGGCGGTGGGTACGGTGAGAATCGCACCGAGAACAAACATCAGCTTGCGCCCGTAACGATCAGCAAGTGCACCGAAATACAAAACGGTGGATGCTAGCGCTAATGCGAATGCATTGGCGATTGAAGTGAGATCGCTCTGTGATGCATTGAGATCGCGCCCAATAGATGGCAACGCAACATTTGCAATCGACAGTGAAATATTAGAAACAATCGCCCCGGTTACCAGTGCGAGAAGAACAAAGGCGCTCTTCGGTGGCTTGTCCGAACCGGTGGAGAGGTTATTAGTCTGCTGGGGTGTGCTCACCGTACAAGACTAGTGAACCTTTGTGGATTTTCAGTCGACTTCTAGGCGACTGCCACTCCGGATTCCGATGCCGCCGTTATGAGGGCTTTATCGAGAGTTGCGATTGGGGAACCGGTGAGAATTGCTAAGCGGAGGTAAGTAGCGTCGTACGCCGAAAGGTTGTGGGCGAGTGCGGTGACCACGATCATTTCGGGGTCACCGGGATCAACAACGGCAATTGGTAGCTTCAAGATGTCCTGCAGGATGCCCCCGGTTTGGTTACCCGTGAGGTCCCCTCGTCGCTGCCAGGTGGTGAGGGCGTTAATAACTTCGAAACGCCAGAGTGGCGGAACGATTGCAACGTGGGTCTCAAAAAGTGAGCGTTTTGCCAGGGCCGCGGGCGGGGCCTTGACGGTGAACCATTCGAGTGCCAATGAAGCGTCGAGTACAAACGAGTTCACGAACGCCCGGACTCAATATCGGCCTTTATAGATGATTCGGGGGTCAGTGTCACAAGACGCGAGTTCACGCGTTCCCAGAAATCAGACCAGTTCATGTGCGGTTCAGTTTCAGTAGCGGGCACTAATCGTGCAACCGGTCGTCCATGTTTTGTGATCGTGACTTCTTCACCCTTCTCGACCCGGTTCAGTAACTCCGAGAGGTGAGTTTTGGCTTCAAAGGCACCAACGGATGTACCAACGGATTTAGATGTGCCCACAGACATAGCCACACCGTAGAAGTAATAAAACTGGTTGTCAACTAGTCTTATTTGCGCGAGCTTCTCATTTTGTGTATTCCTGAATCAGCATGTCATGGCAAGTGCGAACCCGCTCGGATTGGTTGATGGCGGCCATGGTGATGCCTGCATCTACGGTTTTAGGGTGCCGATCCTTTTGTCTAGCGGCGCACTTGCACCGGCGTTGAAGTCGCGCCAAGCGTGTTGAGCACGGGGGTGAAGGTGACCGATGCGCGGCAGGAGATTCTGGTGCGAACATCTTTAACTCGGGGGGTAAAGGCCTTGCCGTTGGCACCAGGGATGGCCTTGCCGTTGCGCAGCCACTGGTAACGAATTGTTTCCGTTGTCCAGCCGGAGGTGTTATTCACTGCGCATGACAGACGCGAGCCGATCTTGGCCGTTCCTTTGACCCTCGTTTGCAAGATGGGGCCCGAACCCGTTCCGATGGAATCGATCTGCAGGGCATAAGCGGAGGATGCTTGGGTGACCAGACTCGGTGACCAGAGGTTGCCATCAGGGCCAACTGCTAAATCCATGGGTATCGCGTTGGCGGTCGGAAGAGTCACCGGGGTAATCACACCAGCCGAGGTGACCTTGGCAAGTGCGTTCGTACCACCCAGAGTGATCCAGAGATCGCTGCCGGAGCCGATCGTGATTTGGGTGGGCCCGGAATTGCTCACGGGCGAGGTGAACTCGGTGACCGCGCCCGCGGTGGTCATGCGACCCACCTGGTTGTCGGCTGGCTCGGTGAACCACAGGTTTCCGTCTGAACCGGTGGTGATGTCGCTGAGCCGGATTTGTTGTGGTGCATTCGCAGCTGGAATCGCGGTGTCCACGGGGAACGTGGTGACGACTCCGTCCATGGTGATCCGACCGATTCGGCTCACGGCAGGGATAGTGAACCACACACTATTGTCCGGCCCAGCGGTCATGAGGTAGCCGCACATATTGCAGTCATTGGATACCGTGATCGTTGTGGGTCCGGTGCTGCCAGGTGCGGGGATCGGGAATTGGGTAATGGCTCCTGAGGGGGTGATTCGCGTGATCCCATTCGCGAAGTCCAGCGCCACCCACATGTTCCCGTCCGGCCCTGCCGTGATGCCAAGAGGATGGGAGTTCGCGGTTGGAAGGGCGTAGGTGGTGATGACACCCGACATGTTGATCTTGCCGACCATGTTCGTATAGAAGGCGGTGAACCACATGTTGCCATCCGGTCCGGCCGTGATTTCGAACAGGCCGAAACCGTTTTGCGGATCTGGGGTGGTCGGTACGGGGAAGAACGTGGTCGCACCGGCGGGGGTGATCCGCCCAATGGAGTTGTTGGCGTTGTCGGTGAACCACATGTTGCCGTCGGGACCTGCCGCGATGGCGTTCCCGCCGTAGCCTGCCGGTCCAATGGGGAACGTGGTGAAGTCACCCACCGGCGCAGCCGATGCAACACTCGCAGACATGATGCTCACAGGGGTAATGCTCAGAACTCCTGCGACCAGCACCGTGAGAACTCGGGAGGCAGCGCGCGAGGTGCGGCGCGATGATTCATGCCGACCATGTCCCGTGGGTGTCCAACTCGGTACTTCGCGCTTTTCCATTAGCGCACGCTAACGCATGGTGGCGCAGTGGCGGAGGAGAACTTCACCAAGGTTCAGCAGGTGTGTGAACTCACGACAGTGTGGTGATCAACCGGGTGAGTCGCGGCCGCCTCGACTTCCTGGATCTGAGTCATGAAGGAATCCAGGTCAACCTTTTTTCCTGACAGCCAGGTTCCCTGCACTTTGACTTCGGTGGCAAGAGTCATTGGTTCGGCCATGTACGGATCCATGGATAACTCAACGAGGTCTGCATACAGGCCAACGGCGAGCGAGCCGATTTCGTTCTCTTGGTGAAGCATGTATGCCGCACCGGTGGTTTCCGCCTTAAGAGCATCTTCCAGACTGATGATCTGATTGGGCCCGTGCACTTGACCTGAATCCGTGGCGCGAGTGATGGCCGTCTGAATGTTGAGGAGGGGATTTGGTGGACTGACCGGGCCGTCGTTGTGGAAAGACAGGTGTGCTCCCGCATTTACCGCGTCGCCCCAGCGCATCCACTGTGACCCGATCTCTGGCGGGAACATGGTGCCGTCGAGCAGGTCGCCCCAATAAATGAACTGGAATGGTCCGAGTGAAATGGTGACGCCCATGTCAACGGCTCGCTGGAACTGGTCGCCGCGGCAGCCACCGCAGTGTTCAATCCGCCAACGGTGATCGGTGCCCATCAAGTTGTTGTTGGTGAGTGCTTCTTCGTATGCGTCTAGAACAACGTCAAGACCAACATCGCCGTTCACGTGGAAAGCCATCTGCCATCCCAGGGGGGCGAACTTGGCGAGAAGGGCATCCAACTCCACCCGGGTGTAATTCATCATGGAGGTGCCGCTGGGCCCGAGGGGAATTTCTGCTGCCTGCACGGCGGGTGTGTCCAAGTAGGGGAACGAAGATGCAATTGTTCCCACCCACGGTGAACCGTCAGCCCACAACTTGATCCCCTGCTTGCGCAGCATGGATGGATCAGGTGAGACGACCTGCACGCCGGCATCCGAATCGATTGCCATGTGATACAGCGAGATGCGCACCGGAGAGTTCGGTCGTGTTGTCAGTGCTTCGTACCCTTTCAACACTTTGGTGGCGTAGGTCATTTCAGATGTCGCTGTTATGCCAAACCCGGCCATGTATTGCAACCATCGGGCTCCCGACTCCAATGGCAGTGGTACTGCATCCTGCAATGTCGGCATGATCGCCGCCAACGTCGCTGCGGTTTCAAAAGCAACCCCGTTCGATGTGCCATCAGCATTACGGCCGTAACGAGCCCCGACCGGATCCGCTGGCGGCTTACCGTCGGCCCATTGATTAAACGCAATGACAGCCGAGTTGAAATAGGCCGCATGGCCGGAGTTGTCGAGTACCACTGCTCGCCGGGTGGGGAAAAACTTGTCGAGGTCCACGTTTGTTTGCAATGGTGCCTGCTGCAGCATGCGATCCAGGCCATTGAAAATAACCGGTTGATCAGGTGGTAATTCGGCATTGACCTTGGTCCACAGGGCTTGGACGTCGCTGAAGTGCGGGTAACCGACATAAGGCGCAATCCAATACGAAGGTGACTGCGTCACCATTCCGGCAAGCATCGGGTGGCTGTGTGCTTCAATAAAGCCCGGCATGAGCACGGTTGTTCCGAGATCGGTAATCGCTACACCTGGCGCAGCAGTTTGACACTCGGCCACCGAACCAACGGCCACGATCTTGCCAGTTGTGTCATCGATGGCGATTGCTTCTGCCCGTGGATTCGATGGATTCATGGTGATAACACTGGATGCCTTGAGAATTAGATTTGCAGTCATGTCAATCCTTTTGCTGTGAGTTGAGTCAGCCGGGCGAATCAGATGGTGAGTGCTTGAGGACCGCCGCCAGTAGGCAGTGGAACATTGCGCGAGTTGCTGAAATCAGTTGTAGCCAGTTCAATGACGAACCACTGGGGATCGCTGTACGTATTCACCAAGTATCTATTGGCGGTCAAATCGCACACTGTTGACCACATGGTCAACTCGGGTTCGGCACCATCGGGTTTTTCGTCAACTGTTCCCGCAACAATGTCGAAACCATGCAGAACTCGAATTGTTCCCAATTCCGCCGCCTGTTGGTCTGCGGGTGTGGTTGCAAAGCGAACCATGGTGAGTGCGCGAATGAATCGACTCGGAGAGGTGCCATCGGCAGGGAGTCCACGAAAACCCTGTCCCTGAGCAAACGGGGCGAATGTTGTGCCCCCACTTCAATGGGTGCGGGATTCTCTGGCGAGAAACTCAGGTAGTTCAGAAACGTTGGTTAGGTGCCAGTCAAGGTAGGGCGAGTTGGTAGCAACCTGGACAGGATTGTCAACAATTCGCATGCCGTCTGGGTGGAATTCGGCGACCACACACGAGTCTTTGTCATGCACAATAATGTGCAGTGGCAGTGCAATGGGAATTCCCTGTGGAACCACGTTCACCACATTGCATGTTGCCAACGCAGCCTTGGCCTCCGCGGTTGTAGAACACGTTCCTAAGACAGAATCCAATGACATCGAGAATGCCGATATCTGAGCCATCGTTCTTGGGTGCGTAGTAGGTGCAATGGTCGGGCATGTAAAGGGCATGCGCCGAAAGGCCCGCAGAGTTCATGCCGTCTGCGAACCATTGTGGATTGCTGAATCCTGAGAAACCAACGACACCGTAGGTGCTCTGCCACTTTTTCCCATTGGGAACTATTTGGCTCTGATGTGACGCATTGGCAGCGAGCACGGCTAGGTCCCATGGAAGTACGTTCGGGAATTCCATGGTGCGACCAACGCACACCGTGCCATCTGTGGCGGTCGGATACTTGAAATTTGTACACACTTTGTGGTCCTTTTATTTGTCTGAATCAGTAGACGCGGCTGAAATCAGAGTGACTGCTGTAAACGCAGAGCTGTAACTGGTTACTGCAAAGGCTTCCTCACCAAGTTGAGTTATTGGATCATCGTCTGAGTTCACATGCTGATTAATGGATGTGAGTGCCGTTCCAATGGAGTCTGGCTGAACCCCGGCTGTTGTAGGCGAGGTTGTTGCCATGAATCCTCCAGGGATTGAGGTGTTCTCAACTGGTTTCAGAACCACCCAGTTGGAGGACATTGACTCGTTGAATCCTAGCCGTGGAGTAAGCCTTGTCAAAATTCGATGGGGAGCAGGCAAAGGCCCCATCACGGTGTGACGCTGGTATTAACCGGGGCTGCAGGCGGTGATGACGCCACCTTCAATCTCGACGTTGAGGCGCCCCGGGTTTAAATCCATGGTTGCCGGGAAGGATTCACCGTCTTCTTTGATGATGCGAAAGACGTAGCCTTGATCCTCTGCTGCTGCGCGCACTTGATCAGTTGTCGCACCAGCGGCAACGAGGGTGTCACACAGCGCTTGAACATTTGGCAGCTCTTCGGGGCCATATATAGGTGTGTCATATAGCCCAATGGTCTCCACGACGGTGAACTCAATCGAACTGTTATCTGTAGTCAATGTGAGGGTGTCTTCAGATGTGGTGATTTGTGGTGAGGCGTTGAGAAACGCGATAAGCCACTCATCTTGCAACATGAGTGGTTCTTCGCACATCATCATGCTGCTGGCCAAGGGTGAAGATGCGGTGAGCCGACCGTCTTCGATGGCAGCGCTGCCGAACAGCGTGTTGCAGCCTGCATTCACCGAGATGCCGTCTTCCGTGAAGGTGAGGGTGATGGGGGTTTCTGTGGCCAGGGCTCGCTGAGACCCGTTCTCCTGAATATCTGATGAGCTATAACTCAATGCAACCAAGTCTGCGAAGGTGACGTCGCTGGTCCCTGAAGTTGCATTGCCGCATGCCGTGAGCGTAAGTAGCAGACCACCGCCGGCCAATGCAATCGTTGCAGCGCGGTGCATACGCATGTCTGATCCCTTCATCCGCTTCTAAGCAAATCACGGCTTTGACGCTTACGAGGGGCAGCCCGATCCTTTGGCTGGTCATATTTCTGACAAGTTAGTTAAAGCTGTTTCCCATTTGGTTCCCCACCCAGGCAAAGCCACTTAACCCTGAAAGCGGAACCCAAACGTCAAGGATCAGCCGAAACAACACACTCACGGACTTGGTGGGAGCGCAGGTTATCCACGAACAATAGCGTTAGTTTTTCCTGGAAACTATCTACGATTTCTTTCAATTCCTTTAAATCGAAGGTACCCCATTCAATTGGCCAAATTTCGGTGTGGCCATCGGCCGATAGCACTCGACCCTGGGAATTCCGTCACCACACGAACCCGAAACACTGCACACCGCATCCGAAAGCGCGTAAAAGCCGAGCATTCCGCTCGGTCGGCTCCGGCAGCGTTGGGATCTCCCTGCCCGTTTTAGGGATACTAAAAGCCCTGCGTCTATCGAAGGTGTCCGTCGAATGCCACTCAAGCTCCGTTCCTCTCGATGTGGTCTCAGTGCGGCAGTTGGGGTAGTCATCGGGGCGCTCGCCTTGAGCGTGGCTCCTGCAGCAATTGCTGCCGTCCCCTCGCAGCCGCAGGACATCAGTGTGATCCCGGCCAGCGGATCGCTGCTCATCAGCTGGTTGGCTCCGGCCAGCGATGGTGGCAGCCCGATTACGGGCTACACGATGGAGATCTACGATGCCGCCAGTGGAGGAACCCTGGTGGATTCATGCTCCCCGGCTTCGCTCTCGAACCTGACGTGCACCATGACCGGCCTGACGAATGGCACCACTTACTACCTCACCGGTTACGCGACCAACGCTGATGGCACGAGTACCCCCACGGCTAGGACGGCCGAGGTTGTGGGCGGACCGGCATCGGCGCCCCTTCGTGTTGCAGCGGCGCGCGGCCCGCAGTCTGTTCTCGTTGAGTGGGAAGCCCCAAGCCACGATGGTGGACTTAAGGTCACGAGTTACGTTGCGCGCGCGTACACCTCGTTGGCGTCCTCGGCTCCGGTCGCTGGGTCATGCGTAGCTACTGGCTTGACGTGCGATATCGGTGGGCTCGACGACTCCACCACCTATTTCATCGATGTTGCCGCGGTGACCTCGCTCATGGAAGGAACTCCGTCAGCGCGCATCAGGGTTTCAGCGGTGGCATCTCCTACGTCACCGCGCAGTGTGAAGGTCGTTCGTGGGAATGGTTTCGCCCACGTCACTTGGAGTGCACCCCTGTCGTTTGGTGGGGCTCGGGAGATTAGGTACGAAGTGCGGGCCTACCTCGCACCCACGGGCGGCAATCCATTCGTCACATGCACTCCGAAGGTTGCCAAACCACGCGAGTGTGACATCGGCCCACTTCCTAATGGCACCACCTACTACATCGACGTGCTGGCATCCAATCCTCTGCTGGATGGGTCACCATCAGCGCCCCGCATCGCAGTTATCCCGGCTGCTCCGCCGGAGGTCCCTCGATCGGTTTCTGCAGTCCAGGTCGGGCCCGAGGTTCGCGTTGCCTGGCAGGTCCCACTGTCGGACGGTGGCCTGCCGATCTCGTTCTATCGGGCAACGGCCCACTCCGCACTGACGGGGGGCAAGGTGATGGGCTCCTGCACTACCTCTGGGGATCGCTGTTCGATCGAGGGTCTGGAGGATGCTCCGGTCTACGTTGACGTGATCGCCGAGACGGGGGCAGGGTTCAGCCGGCCATCTGCGCCGCGCGTGCAGGTACTCCTTGTCGATCCACCGGATGCTCCGCAGGCCGTCTCGGTCTCGCCGCAGGGCCGGAAGATGCGCATCACCTGGCAGCCGCCGAACTATGATGGCCGTACACCGATTGCCTCGTACACCGCAACGGTTCGGGATGCGACCGGCCAGACGGAAGTTGGAGCCTGTCCTGTCTATGCGGCAAGCGTTCGCAATGATGCTGCAGCGGCTGGATCGCAGCGCCGAATCGGCTGCACCGTCACGGGTCTAGTGATCGGAACTACCTATACGGTCAGCGTTCGCGCTACAACCGTCTCCGGCACTTTCGCATCGTCCTTGCCGTTCCAGCTGGTGCTAGAGCCACGCAAGCCGATGTCTCCGCGCGATGTGAAACTGCTTCCAGGCGACGACTCGGTTACGGCGGTGTGGATGCTTCCTGCATCGGATGGTGGAAACTGATCTCGTCCTACGTCGTTCAGGCGTGGAGCAAGGAAAACGGCGGCAGGAAGCTTGCCGAGTGCAGCGTCGAAGCCGACGCTGATGCTTCCTTGACTTCGTGCGCACTCACGGGCCTGGACAATTTCGAGCCGTACTGGTTTGCGGTTGCCGCCGTGTCCAAGGCGGGTAGGGGTGCATTTTCCGTTCGTCAGGATCGCGAGCCGGAACCATCGACCCCGTCTGCTCCCTTGGGAGTGCAGTTGGAGGAACGGGATGGGGCGATCAAGGTTTCGTGGCGCTCGCCGTGGTCCGATGGGGGATATGAAATCCGTGACTACCTAGTTCGTGCCTACGCAGAGAAGCCAACGACGTCGATCACCACGACTACGACAACTACGACCTCGGGTGCGACACCGGAAACGCCAACGATGCAGCTCAGGGTCATCGATGAGTGCACTGTCGATGCCCCCGAGACAACTTGCACACTTGTGGGCTTTAAGGAAGCGGAGCACACGTGGGTCGAGGTGGTGGCGGTGAACACCGTGGGCGAGGGAGCGCCATCAGATCCCGTCGACACGACGATGGTCGCCAACCGACCGGCAGCCCCCGCGAACGTCGCAGCTTCACTCAACAAGCGCAGCGTGAAGGTGAGCTGGGATGCAGTCCCGACGAGCGGTGCCGTGGAGCTCATGGGCTACACAGCCACTTTATGGAACAACGACAATGACGGCGGATGGGTTGGCCAGTGCCTCACCACTTCCGAGACGACATGCACGATCGGAGTCGGCAAAGTGAAAGGTCCCTTGTATGTGAGCGTCCGTGCGCGCAATTCATTGGGCTGGGGTGACGCCAGCAGCCCTCGTGCAGAGGTCTCGCGGCGTTGATCGAGGGCGTGTCAGAGGTTCCGAGGTATGGGAATAATGATGTGTGTCTTGACCCAGCCATTGTCGGTCACACTGAGAGACCACTGGCCGCCCATTTGTCGAATCCGCGCTGAGCCGAGGCCGGAGGAAACCCCGGGGGGCGGTGGAGTGCCGTCATTCAGAGCCTCGATAAGGAGACTGTCACGAGTTGATTCCTCACGTTGAACCGCAACCGTGAGGCGATGAGCCTGACCGTGACGACTCGCATTCAAAGCTGTCTCACCGATGATTTCGAAGACGCGAGTGTTGAGCGGGGGAGAGCCGGCCAAAATGGTCGCTGCTTCCGGCGAGAGGGTCAATTCCGCCTCGAGTAGCCCCCGCCATAAATGTTGAAACTCCTCAGCGCTCTGCCAAGGGTCGACGGACGAGTGCGAAGCTTGTTGCAGGACGATGTCCTTCTCCAATGGACTCAAGTAGTTCCTTAATGCCGAATCATCTGCGGGTGTGCGCCGATGGAAGTAGGAGTATTAGTGGAATCAGAGTTCCGAAGGAGCATCGAAGCGATCGCAAGTCGGCCTTGGATGGGTCCGTGAAGGACTTGGGCCAACTGGTTCCTGACTGATTGCGCCTCGGCTTCCAAGGCAGAGAACTCGAGGCTGATATCGCGATTGATCCCAGCGAGCCGTATCGCATCGGCTCGTTGCTGCTTATTGGCAACTACCAAAGCGGTTGCGACCAGGGTACCCAGTGCCACCCACACGGCACCAGGGATGTGGCGGGAACGGACCCAGAAAGCCACTCGGTCATTTGTCCAACGGGCCAAATTTCTGCGGTGCCTGCAATGACGGCAGCGGTGCCCAGGAGTAGCAGCAGGTAGGTCGCGCCGCCCAGAGCAACGCTGGGAAGGACGTTTCCGTTGGACGTGAGCCGCGACCGAACACCATTGGTCAGATGAAGGAAGGTGAACAAAAACAACAAGGTGGTGAGAAAGCGGAACAGTGCCCCGGGCCTCCGGGACTCAATTCCACGGGCAAGCGAAGGCAGAACGCAAGGCCGATGGTGAGCCATACTGGAATCGGGTCTTTCAAAATGCCGATAGCCAGGGAGCGCCACGACATTGCCTGCGGTTGTGAATCTAGACGAGTGGTCGTCGTGTCCGCTGCTATGGCATGGCTAAGGTTACGAACTTCATTTCGCAGGTCTTTGTCGATCCTTTTGGCAATGCGCTCCAAGTCATCTCGCCCTCCGTCCGGCTTCACGATGGAGAGCTCGGACAGCAGCAGAGCGAATCTGTGGTGCCACGCTCTGGTACAGGGTCATCTCCAAGCGCGCTCGGTACTCAGCCAAATACGCGCGGCTCCTACCGGACAACTGTTCATAGCGCTGGATACTGTCGGCCAATGTTCTTCGCTCGTTGCGATGTTCGGTCAGACTCGTCAGGAGGTACGAGGCCGAGTGCCTGAAGAGGAATGCCAGCGATCACGAGGCTGATAACTCCTAGGTCAAACTGCGTTTGACGTGATAGATCTGTGGTGAAGTGCCGAATGAGAAGGAAGGTCACCAGGGCGCGGAGGACGCTTGCCGCCGTCCATGTGACCAGGACCCATGCTTTGCGGCGACCACCCTGCGCGCGCTCGGTTACCCCGTGGAGCAACAAGTACGCCAGACCAACCGCGAGTTCCGCGACGAGCCCGACGGCAACTGCACTCCAAGCACCCGGCACTCCTCCATCGAGAGCAAGGGAGATGCTGCCGGCCAGACCTACCGGTGCGATTAATAGCCACAATGGCACGGATACAGCGAAGTCTCCGAAAGGCCCGGAGACATGGGTGGCGGAATCGGCCTTTACCGGCGATGCCGGAGAGTGTGCAGCGTTCGCGAGGCCGACAGATCGCGGAATTCTCATCTCCCAGTGTCCTTCGTCCCGATCAAACCGGCTTGCCACATCCGGACGGCCACGACGCGGGACTAATATCGGGTTGATCAGCGAGTCCGAGTGACTGAAACGTTCTTCGGATGAGGCTCTCGGCTGACCGCAGAGAGATACCTCGGTGTCGCGCTATTGCCCTCGTTCGATAGTCCCTCCGCCATGAGGCGCAGGACGGCGGCCTGGGACTTGCTGACGATGCGGTACTCGGCTTCGGTCGATTCTGTCCTTCACGGGAGATGGGCTCGGACTCTAAGCAGTTACGGATCGCATCAACGAGTTCTTCAATGGATTGAACATCGGACTTGACGATATGGCGAACCCCGCTGGCAGGCCGTGATCATCGCCGAGGGCAAGGCGAACATCACGGTGGATGCTGAGCACGATCGCCCCCACCCAGGGGCGCTGTTCAGCAACGCGTGCAAGGAGGTCGGCTCCGGACGGGGTACCGACAGGACCTAGGTCCAGGTCTGTTACCACGACATGAGGGTCGAAGCTCGAAACGGCTTCCAGGGCATCAGACACGGTTTGGGCGGTCAGCATTGTGAACCCTGCCTCCGTCAAGCCATCACTGATGATCGACCGGGTAAAGGGTCATCCTCAACGAACAGAACTCGCACGCCAGGGCCTCCCTTCATGTCTGACTTCGCGCAACTTTAGTGCGGATCTTGAGGAATTACGTATCGCCGTAGGCCAGTGGCTGCCGATGTGCAGTAGTAACCGATAACAATGAGTTGGCCATCGATTCGGCTAGTTGGAATCCATCGATTTTTCGGAAATAATGTAAAGAGTGTCGGTCATCTGGATGGCCGATCCCGCATGGGGGTGTCGATACCGGCGCCGCAATCATCATTGGAGGTACGTCATGGAAGGCCCTCTCATTACTGCTGCTGCGGTGCTGGCAGCCACTTCGTTTGCTCTCAGCGGCTGTGGCTCCGAAGCCTCGGACACTAGCATCGATAAGGACACCTCGATCACGATCGACGGCACCCTGACCGGAGATGAATCGGTCACCCTCGGAGACATCGACACCGGTTCAGGCAACGAAGGCACAGAATGAAGCGCGCACTGATCGCCGCCACGATCGCGACACTGGCGGTCCCGGTTGTGGTCGCCACCCCGGCTCGTGCCGACGTTCTCGATGTCCTGACGCTGACTCGGAGCGCAGACCTGGCGATGTCGGCCGACAACACCGCTTCCCCTGTGCCGGTGTATTTCGAAGGCTCCGTGGACTGCGATGACGGCACGACCTCGATCGGCCCGGTCACGCTCGCCCGCGGCGACTCGCGGGGAGAGACGCCTTCGTGTGAGTATCCCAATGACACCGCCACGTTCAGCTTCACCATCGGCACAGATGAGATGCACGCAGCCGGAAGCGACATCACCTGCACCGGTGACGTGGTCACTTACGGAGTATTATCTGCTCCGCACCCTGTGGCACCGTCGGTCGACTTCGGTCCGGGGTTCGATGACCGCTGCAGGGGTTCACGGAATCCGTATTCCTTTGTTGGCTGGCTGCCGAAATTCGTGAACTTCGCGCGCAACGAAGCTGGCGTGTTCAACTTCCAACTCACCTCCGCTGGGCTTCCCGCCCCCGCCCCGCCATCAGGAAGGGTGACGAACTCTGCCGACGTGAACGTCGGCACCCCCGACCTCACTACGGACACGGGAACGGGCATGCAGTTGGGCACCCCCCGTGCGAGGGCCACCGATAGTTTCACCACCGGTAACCCGAAGCGGGTCACCGCGATGGCGAAGCGGTTCGCCGCCGCTCCTGGCGACGTCATCAATATTCACGCGTACGGGCCGGACCGTGAGCTGGCGCTGGCGAAGGCGAAGCATGTCCGTGAGCATCTTCAGGCGGAGATCACTCGCCTGGGCGGTGATGCTGGCAACCACCCGGTGTTCGTGACGTACGCCGGTGACCCCGCCCACAAGAAGGGCGTGCACGTCACCATTCACCAGCACGCGGGCTCGAAGCACACGAAAGCGCATGCGTGGGCCAACACTCACCTCGCGTCGAAGAACTCAACTCTGACTAACGAGCAACAGGAAACAGTGGCGGCGCATCTCGTGGCCTCATCCACCCCTGGCCAGGTGCAGGCGACATGGGACATCGATATGAATGAGGATGTTTCTATCGTGGATGCGGCCGAGATCACCGAGATCGCTCGTTATTTCCTCGACAACCCTGACCACCACATTCTCGTGCGTGATCGTGTCGGTTCGAGTGATCATGGTTCGACGGTTGCGGATGCAGTGTTGGCAAAGATGGCTCGTCTCGCCGCCGAGGATGGTGTCGTGATGACCCGAGGGTTCCTGGACTGGCTCAATCAGGTCGTTGTCGCGGTCAACGACTTCACTGCCGAGCTGAACGCCGCCGAGGTAGAGATCCACGCGGTCACGGTCGCTCTCGACGACGCCGCGACTTCCATCGCGACCCTGATCACGGACGGCACAACTCTCGTCGGTGACGTTATTAAGGATGTGGAAACGGTCATCAACCCGATCGTGACCGCTGTCGACGAAGGAACCGTGGTTGTGAAGACCGTGAAAGACATCGTCACCGCCGTCGTAGCTCTGTAACCCAACCATTCGTCACTATCGGAGGTAACTCATGAAACGAACACTGATCGCCGCGACCATCGCTGCACTAGCTATCCCTGTTGGGTTCGCGACCCCAGCTCAGGCGTCTAACGAAATTGCGGCCTCTGTGGACAACACTAAAGGAACCTATCCCCTGTCTGTGTATTTGAAGGTCAACTGCGGGAGGGGTAACGGGGAAAGCACTGTTGGTTCCCCTGACGCACCTTTAGTGTTTCCTGCAGGTGAGCAGAGCGGTGAGTACCGGCCCTGTGTCTTAGGTAATTGGGGGGATGGAACTTTTGAGTTCACACTCACTGCGAATGGGCAGACCATTAACTGTGACGGTGGAATCAGCTCTCACATCGTAGGCGATGTGACTTTAGTTGATTTAGCAGGAGACGCGGAGTGTTCGTGGGTGTACGTAGACGCATCTGATAATAGCTTCGATATCGCTAATTTCCTGTCGTTCGTCAAAAATAATGAAAGTGTCTACAACTTTTCTGTAAACCCGAGATACACCAAAAACGGCTTGGATACTTACTTGCTCGGTAACGTGACCGCCGCTACCGACGTGAACGCCGCGGGCACACGCTCGAAGAACACCAACTATGTGACCATGCAACCGAACCGTGTGACTGCGATGGCGAAACGGTTCGTTGACGCCCCTGGTTCCCTTATCAACATTCACGGCTACGGGCTCGACCGTGAAACCTCTCTCGCACGGGCTGAACATGTTCGTGACCATCTCCTGGCGGAGATCACCCGTCTCGGTGGTGACCCTGACGAATACCCCGTAATGGTTATTTACGCGGGCGACCCCGACCATAAAAAGAGTGTTCACGTAACTATTCACCAGCACGCCGCATCATCCGTCACTGTCCCTGAAGGTGGGACGCTCACTATCGGAGGTAACTCGTGAAACGAACACTGATCGCCGCGACTATCGCGGCACTGACCATTCCTGTTGGGTTCGCGGCGCCTGCTCACGCCTCAAGTACCGTGCACGTTCGGGTGGACCCTAGGGATTGGACGTGGAGCGGAACCATCATCCTCAACGCCTGCAAGAAACCAATCAATTCTCAATCCTTCACCGTGAATCCCAATTCAGGACTCAATGGCATTCTTGATTTCGAAATCGGCGTCTCCGATAACTGCGAGTTGTGGATAGAAATGGGAAAGAACACGTTCGCTGGCGGAAACGCCACCTACACAGGGGTGCGCCTTGAGAGAGAGGTCGCATGTGAGGGCGCATGGAATTGCCCTAAACTCAGTCGCGCAATCCCCTACGAAACGACGGGCGTGGAAATCACGTACATGTTGGGCGAGCTAGATGACGGGTGGGAACTGAAACTGTTCCCGTCAGTGTTCGCGTCGGACACGCAATCGAACACCGTGACCGCGACCGCTAACGTCAACACCGCTCAGTCACGCTCGAAGATCACCAACTATGTGACCCTGCAACCGAACCGTGTGACTGCGATGGCGAAACGGTTCGTGGACGCCCCTGGTTCCCTTATCAACATTCACGGCTACGGGCCGGACAGAGATGTTGCCCTCACACGGGCGGACCATATCCGTGACCATCTCCTGAAAGAGATCGCCCGCCTCGGTGGTGACCCGGACGCGTACCCGACATTGGTCACCTACGCGGGTAACCCCGACCACAAAAAGAGTGTTCACGTAACTATTCATCAGCACGCCGCATCATCTATCACTGTCCCAGAAGGCGGGACGCTCACTATCGGAGGTATCTCATGAAACGAACACTGATCGCCGCGACTATCGCGGCACTAGCCCGCCGCATACGACCCGAGCAAGACTCACGAGAGAGCGCCTGGAGGCACCTGATGAAATCACGACGCATGGCACGCCCGTTACCCGCGTTGGTAGTGACAGTGATCGCTGGAGTCCTGGCTGGCTCCTTGGGGCACGCACCCGCCGCCGTGGGTGCTCCGCCGCAACCGGCCAAGGCGAAGAGCGAGGCATGCGAGCGGATCGGTGACACCTCGACCAAGAAGGCGGACTGCGTGACGTTACGGATCGTGGGTGACTCGTCCACGGATGTCGGGGAGGACATCCGTGTGAAGGGGACCGTGCACGAGTCGAAGCGGCAAGAGAAGACACGAGTGGTCATTGAACGTGCCATCGACGGGGGAACATGGCACGACCACGGCAAGCGGTGGACCAAGGTCACCACGGTCAACGTAGGCCCGTCGGGTCAGTTCGCGACGGACGTGACCATCCACCGTCGCGGGCTGCATACGCTACGTGCGCGCGTCATCGACCCCAGCAGCAAGGGCACGGCCCAGAGCGCAGCACCGAAGACTCGCAGTGTGGACTTGCGCGATTCCGGTGGAGATTCGGTGTCCGACTCGGTTCAGGCAACCGGGGGGCACATGGGTTCCGCCATCGCCATCACAGCCGTCGTCAATTCAGAAGACCTGCAGGTGCAGTGCCTCGCCATGGGCGGTGGCCAAGTCGCCTGGACGGACAAGATGAGTCTGCCGGCCGCATGTGCCTTCGTGGGGGACCAGAGCATTCCCAACGTTGCGGGGCTCTTCCGGCTGACCAAAGGCGGCGACGTCTACGCATCACCCTCGGCAGATGAGCGATTCACGCTCAAACCGACCTGCTCTGGCGACAACTTGGGCGCGCAGCAGGAAGGCACCGTGGCGCATGTGGAGATCACGGAGCCAGACTTCGGGCAGACCGGCGGTGCCGGCTACAACGTGCGAATGACGTACCTGAAGGAAGGTGCCTCCGAACCGACGACATGCCACTACATGCTGTTCACCAAGAGGGAGGCAGGCTTTTGGAGCCAGCCTACGTGGGCGCTCGTCGCGGAGGCGGGGGCGGCATTCCTGGTGGCTTCCGTCCTCATTACGGAGTTTCTGGGGGCGGCGTTGGGTCTCTTCGGAACCGCCGTGCCCGCGGTGGAAGCCGGGGAAGTCATTGCCGGAGGGGAGGCAGGCGTGCAGGGGTTCGACCTCGCCCCCGCACGCTTTGGCAGCGTCATAGAAGAGACAGGGATCGGTCAAACAGAGGCATGGGCCAACCTAGAGAACAACTTTGGAAATGGCCTCAACACCCTCCGCTTCGGCCCTGTTGCGGAGGACGCCGAGGCCGAGGAGGCCGATCAATGGACGGAGGAAGAATTCAATGACAAGCTTCTGGGTAACAATGTCGAGTACGTCCAATCTGAGTGGGCCAACACCCTTCAGAAGGCGTGGATGGACTAGTCCCATGAAGCGCACACTGATCGCCGCCACGATCGCGGCTCTGACTGTCCCTGTCTGGTTCGCGGCTCCTGCCCACGCGTCCAACGTCGTACATATTCGCGTTGACCCTGGTGATTGGGCATTTAGCGGCTCGATATCCATCTACTCACTCAAATGTGGAAGCAACAGGGGAATCAGCGAGTGCGAAAAATCTGACATGGTGAAAACTCAGGACTTCAACGTAGAGCCGGGAGTGCCCATGCAGAACATCCTTGACTGGACGTGGGACACCGCGGAGGCGCTACATCGTGGAATTGAGTGATGTCACGCTCACCGGAGGTGGCGCGACTTTGCACCCGGACTCTTTCGAGGTAAGACTCTTCGACCCCTTGGTTGGTTGGATGTATGTGTCTGTCGCGCCGCCTA